>JALWPV010000085.1 GCA_027080775.1 Acidilobaceae archaeon | reverse complement strand
GTGCCGGCCCTCCTCCTAACGTCCCAGAACGTCACCAGCCCAGCAGCGGAGGCCAGGAGGAGGGCCGGCACCTCCACGACCCCGTGGGGGAGGAGCGCGGCGAGTAGCTGGGGCACCGTGAAGTGCCTCACGTGGAGGGCGTAGCGGGCCGCCACGGCCAGGACGTAGCCGTTGAAGGCTATGCCCAGGAGGCCGATGTAGACCATGGAGGCGGCGTATATCACTATGGCCGCGAGTGTGTTATGGATGAATATGAAGAGGGCCACCGCGAGGGGGCCCATACTCCATATGTCACCCACACCCGAGGTCAGCAGGGAGATCAGCCTCATCCAGGGGTGGACTATGCCCGCTAGGATGCCAACCACGTAGGAGGCCGTGACTATAGCAAGGGCCCTGCCGAGCCTCAACCCAACCGGGACCCCCAGAGGGGCCTCCGGGTGCATCCGAGGTTATTACCATAGCATGCCGCCTCACGCCCTCGCCTACCCGGGGGGATCCCGGTGGCTGGCGCCGTTAGGATCGTAGTCGCTAGGAAGCCCAGGATTGTGAAGAGGTGGAAGGCTGTAGTGGGCCCCGTGAGGCCCCTGGGCGGGGGCGTGCATGTGGCGCTCCACTACGTGTATATCGAGGAGGGCAAGTGGAGGGTTGAGCCACATGTGGCCATCGACTCCAGTGGGACCCTGAGCCTCCGGGGCGTCTATGTGCTGGAGGGCCAGCTGGCCCTAGCCCGCTATGAGGGCCTGAGGGAGGCCATGGCTGAGGGTGTGTCGAGGGGGCTCTTCCCCACGTTCCACCTAGCCCCCTGGGGCGCCCCTGTCCTCTTCATCGATAGGGTCTCGAGGCCGGACGAGGAGGCCCTCGAGGTCCTGGACAGGCTGGGAGCGTGGAGGGCGCTCAAGTGGCTTGAGGGGCTTGAGGTGGAGGTGGCGTTCGAGTAAGGCTTCGCGCCTCTCTACACCGATATTTAAGCCCCCCGGGCCCCCCGCGTGGGGGGTGCGGAGGCTATGGTGCTAAACGTGCCGCTTAGGAGAATAGACAGGTACGTCTGGATGATACCCGCTGGCAGCCAGCCCTGCATGACCGTGCCCTCCATCATATACGCGGACGACTTCCTCCTACAGAAGATGAGGGAGGACCTCACACTCAAGCAGGCCATGAACGTGGCCTGCCTCAAGGGAATACAGAAGTACAGCCTAGTCATGCCGGACGGCCACCAGGGCTACGGGTTCCCCATAGGCGGCGTCGCCGCCATGGCGATAGACGAGGACGGAGTCATAAGCCCTGGAGGTGTGGGCTATGATATCAACTGCGGCGTCAGGGTTATCAGGACCGACTTGACTGTGAAGGAGGTGAGGCCGAGGATTAAGGAGCTGGTGGACACGCTCTACTACAACGTGCCGAGTGGCCTGGGGAGCACAGGTAAGGTTAGGGTCTCGATCGGCGAGTTGGAGAGGGTGCTGGCCGAGGGGGTCCAGTGGGCGGTTCAGAGGGGCTATGCTTGGGCCGATGACCCCGAGCACATCGAGGAGCGTGGCAGCTGGAGCCTCGCGGACCCGAGCAAGGTGAGCCAGAGGGCCAAGCAGAGGGGGGCGCCGCAGCTCGGCACGCTGGGGAGCGGGAACCACTTCCTCGAGGTCCAGATGGTTGACAAGATATTCGATGAAAGGATAGCCAAGGCCTTCGGCATAGAGGAGGAGGGCCAGATCGTTGTCATGATACACACGGGCAGCAGAGGCCTCGGCCACCAGGTAGCCAGCGACTACCTAGCCATAATGGAGAGGGCCATGAGGAAGTATGGTATCAGGCCGCCCGACAGGGAGCTAGCGAGCGTGCCCTACAGCACCAGGGAGGCCCAGGACTACATCAAGGCCATGGCTGCCGCAGCCAACTTCGCCTGGACCAACAGGCAGCTCATAACCTACTGGACCAGGGAGAGCTTCAAGAAGGTCTTCCATAGGGACCCCGACCAGCTGGGCATGAGGCTGGTATACGACGTTGCCCACAACATAGCCAAGCTAGAGGAGTACACGGTCGACGGTAGGAGGAAGAAGCTTATAATCCACAGGAAGGGGGCCACGAGGGCCTTCCCACCCGGGCACCCCGAGAT
This sequence comes from Acidilobaceae archaeon, assembly GCA_027080775.1. Classification (GTDB taxonomy): domain Archaea; phylum Thermoproteota; class Thermoprotei_A; order Sulfolobales; family Acidilobaceae; genus Calypsonella; species Calypsonella navitae. The sequence continues at coordinate 7,759 of JALWPV010000085.1, read as the reverse complement.
ACCCAAGGACTACCAGGACGTGGGCCAGCCCGTGCTCATACCCGGCAGTATGGGCACTGCGAGCTACATACTAGCAGGCGTCCCCGAGGGCGAGAAGAGCTGGTACACGGCCCCCCACGGCGCTGGCAGGTGGATGAGCAGGGCCAAGGCGAAGAGGACCAAGACCTACACGGAGGTCGTCAGGGAGCTCGAGGTGAAGGGGATATACATACGGGCGAGCAACAAGGCGACAGTCGTCGAGGAGATGCCAGAGGCGTACAAGGACGTGGACAGGGTAGCGAAGGTGGCCCACGAGGTCGGGATAGCACGCCTCGTAGTAAGGCTACGCCCGCTAGGCGTAACCAAGGGCTAGCCCCACACTAAAACCCACAACAAACCCCACCTCCCCGGGCGGCTGTGAGGAGCACCTACGACCAGCAAGGCCCCCGCCGCGGGGCCCATGAGCCCGTGGCGGCTGGCCGAGCCGCCTACCCGGAGGAGGGAAGGCCAAAGGGAGCGTCCGTGGCCACTGCTTTGGGGGGTTGAGTGTTTTAGGGGACTCACTCCTCCTCTAGCCTCTCCTCGAGGGCCTCATAGGCGTCCATAATACCCTGCCTCGTCTCCCTCCTAACCTTGAGGCCCTCCCTGGCCAGCCTCTGGACGGCGTAGTCCACTATGCTCACCAGGTCATCGAGGGCCTCCTCCACCTCCTCCCTAGGGTCCTCGCCCTGGGAGAGGGCCTCGTCTATCGCCTCGCCCAGCCCCTCCCCCACGCGTAGCTCTACCCTGAACTGGTCCCCGGAGCCCTCTACGACTACCTCGAGCGGCAGGCTGGTGTGGCGCACGAGGATCCCGGAGTCCCTAGTCTCGACCTGGAGACCCCTAGTCCTCGCAACCTCTGCAATATCCCTGAGGGCCTTCTCAACCGACACCACACGCCACCCCCCGGGCATCGATTGTGGCTGGGGTTTAAATTGTGGAGGCCTACCTGAGCCTCTCCAGCCTGGCCTCGGTTGCGTCACCGCGGATCGTCACTACGGCGTAGTAGCCCTTCTTCGCCGGGCCAGCGTTGACCACGAGCGTGTGGCCCAGCCTCGCCGTGCCGCGGGCCTCGTGTATGTGACCGCAGAGGTGCGCTACAGGCCTCAGCTCCTCGAGGAGCTCCCTGAGCTCCCTGAGGCCCGCGTGGATGCCTATGAAGCTTCTGTCAACGAGGCCCTTCGGGGGGTGGTGCGTAACGAGCACCAGGGGCCCGCCGCTGGGCCTCTCCCTACCCCTGAGGGCCTCCAGGCTGGAGGCCGGGTCGCGGCCCCCCACGCCAGCGAGCACCAGGCCAGCCACGGCCCTGTACCTACCGTCGAGTAGAGCCCCGGCCTCCTCGAGCCTCCTCGCGATGCTCGTATCATCCATGTTACCCGTAACCGCCACAACAGGCGCCCTGGCCCTTGATAGGAGGGCCTCAGCGGTGTCCAGGCACTGGAAGTCCCCCGTCGCCACCACCAAGTCGTGCTGGGGCGCCCGCTCCAGTATGGCCCCGAGCCTCTCGGTAGCGCAGTGCGCATCGCTCACGTGGAGAACCACCACCTCCAACCACAGCCACCCCCAGGGGGCTTCCCGTTGGTTGTATTAGGGTCCACGCTAATAGGCTAGGGTGGGGCCTCGCTTGGAGCCGCTGCAAGCAAGGCGTGGGAGGGCTGGGCGCCGCTCCGTGAGCGAGATATTCAGCGCCATACTACTGATAACCATAGTAGCGGTCATAGGGACCGGGATATACCTCGCGGCAGTCTCCCACGTGCTCTCCACGGAGCAGGACCTCCTAACGAGGCTCGGCGAGGAGAGGGCCGAGGTCCTCGGCCAGCCGGTGGTACTCCACGCCTACGCCTACAACTCCACGGGCGAGCTATGGGTCATAGTCATGACGGGGCCCCTCAAGGTCGAGGTATACGGGGCCTACATGGGCGGGGCCCCCCTCGAGCCGGAGGGCTTCCCCCTACCCCAGACCCTACCCCCAGACTCCACCGTGAAGCTGGGCCCCTTCAACGCCACCACACCCCTACGGGAGGGCCAGCTAACACTCACGCTGGCAACAAGCGCCGGGAGGGTCACAGCCCCCGTAGACCTGCTACCCTAGGGGGCGGCGGGCCATGCCAGGCCATAAGGGTAGGAGGGGGACCGGCGGGGTGATAGCGGCGATAATCATAGTACTCCTACTACTCCTAGCCGTGGGCCTCTACTACTGGGAGGAGGGCTACAGGCGCAAGCTAGACCAGCTAAGCGCCCTCCGCCAGGAGAGGCTCGCCCTCCAAGCCCAGGCCTCCATGCTAGTCCACGTGGGGGCCCTAGGCAACGCCACAGGGGAGAACATATCCATACTCGTCTACAACGGCGCCGGGTTCCCCCTAAGCCTCGCCGCCCTCACCCTAGTAACAACCACAGGCCAAGTAGACGTGATCAACTCAACCCACACCCCAGCATTCGTGGCAGAGGCCAGGGCCTACCTCTACAGGCAGGGCCCCACAGGCCTAGTGCTCGTGGCCTCCTACCCAGACCTACAGCAAGCCATAGCCAAGGGCCTAGTCATACCCCAAACCTACCTCCTAGAGATAAACATAACAGCCACCCAGCCCCTCGAAGCCCTGCATACCCACCTAGGCTTCAAAGCCCCCCTCACAAGCGGCTCAACACAAGCACTAGTCCCAATAGTCCTCCAAGCAACCACAACCTACACAAGCCCACAACAAGCCATAACGGGGGGAGGCGGGAGAGCCCCACCTGCAACCACTACAACGCCAGCATTGAAATGCTACATACCAATAACGATAATTAACAGGGTAAACCGGCCTCTTATAGACTATGCAGTCAGAATAATCCTAAACTCAACAAATATAAATCAAACTATATGGAATCAATTAGACCCAACTAAAATATTTATAACACTACAAAATGGTACGCCCCTCTACTACTACATAGAATATTTTAATAAAACAGAAAAAATAGCTATAATATGGATAAATACAACATATATCCCACCAAATTCTTCTATAAAAATATATATTTATTATAATTATACAAATAATACCTATGTATCCTATAATAATCCCAGTAAAGTCTTCCTTTATTATAACTCAGGAAATATAATAAATTTCGATAAATATCCCTATTTTGAATATTATAAAAGAAGATTCAGCCCCCTACTCTCACGAAGACCCAAAATAACTATTCTTGGATGGTGGTATGTTAATGAGACTCCTTCCGCATGGAAAATCAATAATAGCTATGGCTGCATTCAAAATTATGTGAGTGATAACAATACTTTTATTGATATGCTTGCTTTAATTAATATGAGTAAATATTCTTTATTTAAAAACGCTTCATGTATATCTACATATATTAATCTAAATGGAGTAGATATACTTAACAATTCAGCTGGTATAGCAATCGTAGACGGCAACTACAGCGCTTCTTACCTCGTCTATTACTATTATAACTACTATTATTATATTTATTTTATAAATAACGTTGCAAACTACAGCGAAGTCTATATAGTTTGGAATACTTCAATCGGACAGGCTGAGTTAGGCTTCTACCAAATAGGCGAATTAAGCTTCAGCGGGCTCAAGGGCTACATTCTTAAAATTCCAGTATTTGTGGAAGACATTTCACCAAACATTATTAGTCCAGCCTCTTGGTATAGACTTTCAGTATGCATTGATTATTATACAAATAAAATAATAATTAATTTATCATATTTAAACTATTCAATAATATATATTAAAGTACTTAATATTACTAATCTGCCTATTCCTTTTAGTCCTAACGCTCTTAACTACTATGTTGGCCTTGAGGGAGGCATCGAAAACAAATCGACACATCTTTATAAAAATATAATAATTAGGCCCTTTGCATATCCTGAGCCTAAAGTAATCCTTGGCCAGCCTACGTGCTCTAGGTAGCTAGCACTATCGCACCCTGTTGAAATGCGAGTTTTTTAGGGGGTTTCCTGGGAGTTGTGGGTGACCCCCTGTGGGTGGGGGTTGGGGTATGCGGGAAAACCGAGGTTAGGCTGCACCCGGCTGTCCTCGAGTTGGAGAGGATGGCGGGGGACCGCGAGGGTTTCCTGTCCTTCCTCCGAGAGTGGGCCCGGTACTCCTGGAGGTGGGCTGGGGAGGAGCGGTACCGCCTCGTTTTTAGGGTTGAAGCGGCCGCCCTCCGCGCCATGAGGGAGTACCTGGATAGCCACGGCTTCACCGAGGTGCTGGCGCCCATCGTTGGGCCCGTGACTGACCCGGGGATTAGGGGTGCCAAGCAGGCCACGATAGACTTCTACGGATACGAGTACAAGGTTATGAGTAGCGCGATACTCTACAAGCAGTACATGGCCGCGAGCCTTGGGAGGATGTACTTCCTGGCGCCCAACATTAGGCTGGAGCCGCTGGACTCCGCGTTCACAGGGAGGCACCTGGCGGAGTTCTACCAGCTCGACCTGGAGATCAGGGATGCCAGCTACGAGGACGCTATGAGGGTGGCGGAGGAGCTGCTCTACCACGTTGTTAAGAGGGTGGCCGAGGAGTATGGCCGGGAGCTCGAGGATACACTGGGGAGGAGCCTCGAGCCCAGGAGGCCCCCCTACCGGAGGCTTCGCTACGAGGAGGCCGTTAGGCTGGCGAGGGAGCTGGGCTGCAGGCAGCCGATGGGGGCCGAGATTAGGTGGGAGTGCGAGAAGCTCCTCTCAGCCTATATGCGAGAGCCGTTCTTCATCGTCGAGTACCCGCGTGGGGCGCGGGGCTTCTACGACCGCGAGGATCCCAGCAGGCCCGGGGTGCTCCTGGACTTCGACCTCATCTACCCGGAGGGCTTCGGCGAGGCTGCGAGCGGGGCTGAGAGGGAGTACGAGCCGGCCAGGATAGTCGCTAGGATGAGGGAGAGCGGGGAGGATCCCGCGAAGTATAGGTGGTACCTGGAGATGCTCAGGGAGCTCTACCCGCTCCGCACCGCGGGCTTCGGCATCGGGGTAGAGAGGCTGACCCGCTACCTCTGCGGGCTACGCGGCGTCTGGGAGGCCAGGCCGTACCCGAAGATCCCCGGGATAGCCCCCACGCCATAGCGGCCGGGGGGTGGCGGGGCGTGACCCTCGAGGGGCTGCTGGCCAGGGCTAGGCTGGCCCTCGCACTCCGCAGGGCTAGGAGGGGCGCTGGGAGCGGCTGGGACGAGGATTACCCCCTGGGGGAGATCGTTGAGAGGGCCCTCAGGGGCCGGGGCGCCCTCTACCCCAGGGGCTATGGCTCGAGGGTCTACGGCGCCAGGGTTGGGGGCGGGTGCCCGCCGAGGATCCCGGTGATGGACTACTACCTCGTGCTGGCTCCCCCAGCATTCACGCCGGGGCGCCTCGAGAGGATGGCGGAGCTCTTCAGGGAGCCCATCTATAGTGATGTGAGCCTGGAGTCGAGCATTGGGGGCTTCAGGGTTAGGCTGCCGGTTGCGACGGCGAGCATGGGCAGCACCGCGGTGGCGAGCAGGTACTCGCTCGCTATAGCGCGTGGGGCTGCTAGGGCCGGGATAACCTTTGCCATAGGGGAGAACGTCGCCACCGTGAGGGGCTACGATAGGAGGCTCACCCGGGGGCACCCATCCTTCATCGAGAGGGCCCTGGCCTACCTGGAGGCCCTGGAGGGCCCCTATGGGGGCCTGGTGGTCCAGCAGAGCGTTGAGGACGCCTATGACGAGCTGTGGAATAGGGTGTACAGCGACCCCCGCCTCGACCCCTACATAGAGGAGGGGCTCCTCGCTTTCGAGATCAAGGTGGGCCAGGGGGCCAAGCCGGGGCTCGGGGGCGTGATAAGGATACCGAGGGAGCAGGCGGAGAGGATGAGGAGGAAGTACCACCTAGACCTAGAGCCCGGCTCTGCCTACGCCACCAGGTACAGCGTGCCAGCCACGTTCACCGAGGATATACTCCGGGGCATGATCAGGAACATGAAGACGGCCTACCCGAGGGTGAGGATATGGGTTAAGGTTGGCGGCATGAGGGACGCCCTCGACGTCATAAGGGTTGCGAGCGAGGAGGGGGCACACGCCGTCGTCCTCGACGGCCTCGAGGGGGGCACGGGCATGGCCCCGAAGGGGGCCCTCGACCACCTGGGCCTGCCGACCCTCTCAATGCTGGCTGTGATAGCCGAGGCGAGGCGGAGGGGCTACACTGTGGACCTCCTACTCGCCGGGAGGCTCTACACTGGCTTCCACCTGGTAGCCTCGATGGCCCTAGGCGCCAGCGGGGTCTACCTCGGGAGGCCCCTGGTCATAGCCGCGGCCGCCGCTGGGGCCCGGGGGGTGGAGAGGTACCTCGAGTCCATAGCCGTCGAGGCCCAGATGCTGGCCTCGGCCCTAGGCAAGTACAGCCTCAGCGACCTCTCCCCGGAGGATGTTGCAGCCCTAGACCCCCACGTTGCCGAGGCGCTCGGGGTCAGGTACGCCCTAAAGCCCTGGGCCCCTAGCGGGCGTGGGGGCGGCCTAGCGGCTCCCCCGGAGCGCCAGGTAGAACCCGGCTAGCACGGCGACCACCCCAGCCGCGGCCCCGGCCGCTAGCAGGATCCTCCCCCTCCCCCGCTGGAGCCTCGGGGTGCCCGCGTGGGTGGCCGTGGTGGCAGGTGGGGGGCTCTGGCTGGCCGCTGGGGCGGTTCTAGTGGTCGCGGCTGTCTTGGTAGCGTTGCATGTAGCGGAGGCTTCCCTCGCCAGCCTTGCCTCGTCAGGGTTGAGTATTAGGGTCGAGGCCAGGTCCGCGAGGCTCCTGGGGTTGCCTGTGAGCTTGATGGGCTTGTCGGCTACCACCTTCACGGGGGTCGACTTCGCCGCTCCCAGGTAGCGTGTGAGTGCCTCGTAGAGGAGCTTGAGGGTCTCAGTGGCGTTGGCCCCCGCTACCCGGGGGAGCTTGAGTAGGCCCTCTCCCCTGCTGCCTGGGAGTGCTTGCAGGCCTGTTGGTGGCAGGATCCTGAGGCCTAGGCTCCCTCCTCTGGGGAGTACCAGGGAGGCCAGGCCTGGGAGGATCCTGTTGGGGCTGGTGTTGTAGCGTATGTCTGCCGTTGTGGCCGCCGAGACTGTTGCCCCTATTCTCTGCGTGTCATACTCGAATAACTTTATGTCTATGCTGCGGAGCGCCTCGAGGGCTTCGCTGCCCACGTGAAGGAGGGCCGTGAAGCTCACGCTGTAGCCGCTTCCGGCCTCCTGGGCGTGGTAGTCCTCCAGGGTGTAGTTGAGGCCGCCCATGGCCGCGTGTATGGCCTCGGGGGGCCGTGGTAGGGTGGCGTTAGGCCTCAGGGCTGATACGTTACCGCTGGCCTCAACCAGGATCCCTGTAGGCTCGAGGGTGAACCCCCCAGTAAGCCTGACGCTGTAGCCCGCCGATGCGTTGACCAGCGTGTAGTTAAACTCGTGGCCGCGCACGGAGAGGCTCACGCCGGGCCTCAGGCCGGGCAGGCCCCTAACCTCGAGGCTTGCATAGAGCCTGCAGGGCGTTACGACAACGTACCCACCATAGGATGGGAGGCCCGAGTAGCGGAGCGACGCCTGAACCGAGCCGTCCTGGTAGACGTGGACCGCGATAGACTCCACGCGGAGGGCCTCCACGGGCTGAGCCACCGCGGCGGTCAGAGCCACCAGGAGCGCCAGCAGGGCGAGCCCACGCTGCTTCACGGCCTACTACCAGGCCCCAGGGGGTCTTCGGGGGAGTGTTAAGGCCTCCGCCTCCACGGGCCGTCACTGGGGGCTGGGGGAGGCGCTGGTGGGG
>JALWPV010000084.1 GCA_027080775.1 Acidilobaceae archaeon | reverse complement strand
AAGCGACACCTGGCTGGGCCTGCGGGTGGTCCGACTCGTCTCCGTGCTGATGGGCGCGGTCACGGTCTGGGTGATCTACCGAATCGGCCAGGAGGTCTTCCCGGATCGGCCCGAGATGGCCGTCGGGGCAGCCGGGCTCGCGGCCTTCATCCCCGAGTTCCTCTTCATCTCCGGCGCCGTCAACGACGACAACGGGGCTGCCCTCTTCGGCGCGCTGGCTCTCTGGGGGATGGTGCGCATCCTGCAGGAAGGCCCCACACCCCGCCGGTGCGCCGCTCTGGGGGCAGCCTTGGCTCTGGGCTGGCTCTCCAACCTGACCCCCGCCGCGCTGGTGCGCCCCGCTGTGAGCCTCTGGGCCCTCTCGCCGAGGAGGCGTAGGATGCTTGCGGCCTCCACGCTCGCGGGCCTCCTAGCGGGCTCGGCCGCCGGCCTGGCGAGCGGCTCCCTCCCCGGGCCCCTCGGGTCGCTCTGGGCCCCCATAATCCTCTACCTGGCAGGCCTCGCGGCCACGCTGGCCGCCTCCGCTAGGCATGGAGCCTCGGTGGCGGTGGAGGGGGCCGTGGCGTATACCGCCCTCTTCCTGGGGCTCTGGGTTAGCGTCTACAACCTGGTCCTGCCATGAGGCTCCGGGCCTGCTAGAGTATAGGATTTAATTTCGCCGGGGGTCGGGGGTGTCCCTAGACGCCGGGGTCTATTAAGGGTCTGGGGGTGTGATGTTGAGATGGCCAGGAATATAGTGGTCGAGCCCTTCCCCTACCCCTCCGTTGAGGAGCTCGAGGTCGAGCTTGTTGAGAGGAAGGGCCTGGGCCACCCGGATTACATTAGCGACGCGGCCGCGGAGGCGGCCTCCCGGGCCCTCAGCGAGTACTACCTCAAGAGGTTCGGGAGGATCCTCCACCACAACCTTGATAAGGTCCTCCTAGTCGGGGGCCAGGCCTCCCCCCGCTTCGGCGGGGGCGAGTTACTCCACCCGATATACATAATCGTGAGTGGGAGGGCCACGACGGAGGTCAAGACTGAGGATGGAGTGGAGCACGTGCCCGTCGGCAGCCTAGTCGTGGGCTCTGTTAAGAGGTGGATAAGGGAGAACTTCCGCTTCCTAGACCCCGAGTCCCACGTCATAGTTGACTACAAGATCGGGAAGGGGAGCGTCGACCTCGTGGGGTTATTCGAGAACGCTAGGAGCGTGCCGCGCTCCAACGACACGAGCTTTGGCAGCGGCTTCTACCCCCTCTCAACACTCGAGAACCTGGTGCTGAGCACGGAGAGGCTCCTCAACAGCGGGGACTTCAAGCAGAGGCACCCCGAGGTTGGCGAGGACATAAAGGTCATGGGGCTGAGGAGGGGTAGGAGGATAGACCTTACGATAGCCGCTGCTATGATAAGCAGGCTCATAAGGGACTCGGGGGAGTACCAGGCCGCCAAGGAGGCCGTCAGGGAGGCTGTTCTCGACCTCGCCTCCAGGCTAGCCCCCGACTACGAGGTCCACGTACACGTTAACACGGGGGACATACCCGAGAAGGGCGTGTACTACCTGACAGTCACGGGCACCAGCGCCGAGCACGGCGACGACGGCGCCACGGGCAGGGGCAACAGGGCCAACGGGCTCATAACCCCGCTCAGGCCCATGAGCCTCGAGGCAACCGCCGGCAAGAACCCTGTGAGCCACGTAGGCAAGATCTACAACGTTGCCGCCAACATAATAGCCAGGAAGATCTACGAGCAGGTGAAGGGGGTCAGGGAGGTCTACGTGAAGCTCCTTAGCCAGATAGGCAGGCCCATAGACGACCCCCTAGTGGCTGATGTGAAGGTGAACCTAGAGGAGGGGGCTAGGCTCACCGGGGACATGAGGGCCGAGATAACGGGGATAGTGGACGAGACCCTATCGAGGATAACGGAGCTGACCGACCTCATACTCCGCGGCGAGGTGACCCTCTTCTAGCCCTCATCTCCCTGTACTCCCTCACAATCCTCTCCAGGTCGAGCTGCCTCTCCCTCTCCTCCCGGACCCTCCTAACCCACTCCTCGGCGTCCAGGTGCACCCTAGAGTCCACGAAGGCGTAGCCCCCGGCTATCTCGACGAGGTAGTCCTCCAGCCTCAGGAGGGGTATCATCCTCCTCTTCAACTCCCGGGCCAGCCTCAGGGGCCCCCCGCTCCACCCGGGCAGGAGGACGGCGGCCACGCCCGCCTCGGCGAGGGCGTCCAGGGCCTCCCGGTCGAAGTGGCCCGGGTTCTCCACTACAACAACCTCCCCCTCCCTCAGGGGGCCCTCCCTCTCGATTGTCTCCCTCAAGCGGGGCCTGGTCAGGGCTGGGAGGATCCTGGCGGCGAGTACCTCCCCCCTCCCGGCCCTCACCGCTAGGCTTGTCAGCCTCTCCAGGGCGCCCTTGAGGGCCTCCACCTCGGCCTCCAGCTTGGAGGCCCTCTCAGCGTGCCTCCTAGCCTCGGCCTCGAGGGCCTCGGGGCCCCTCTGGGGGGCCGAGCGCAGCCTGGCCCTGCACTCCCCGAGCTCCACCTCGAGCCTCTCAGCCCTCCTCCTCTCCCTCTCGGCCTCGGCCTGGAGCCTCTTAACCTCGGCCTCGAGGAGGTGGATTCTCTCCGACTCGCCCTGGGGGCACCTGGGCTCCCCGCGGGCCTGGGGCTTGGGGGGCTCCCCCGGGGCCTGGAGGGCTGGTGAGAGGATCCTCTCGAGCTCCCTCTCAACCGCCTCGGCCACGGTTATGCCCCTTATCACTGCCTCCTTGACCCTCCGCGGGTCTATGTCGACGTCGAACTTGGAGAGGTAGCTCTCGAGGTGGCGCAGCTTGGCCTGGAGGTTCAGGTAGGCCCTATAGGCAGCCGCTAGGGCGTCCCTCTCGTGGGTGGTCCCGGGGAGCCTGCCTCCTAGGGCCTTGGCTGCGAGGGCGGACTTCTCGGCGACGCTCATGGGCCTGTCGGGGTGGTATAGCTCTGCGTTGAACTGGGCCGCCAGCTTCCTAACCGCCTCGGGCACCTCGTCAACGTCGACCGCTACAATAACGGGCTTCCCGAGGGACTCGAGTATCTCTATTATGGCCCCCCTATCCAGGCCCCTCCCAGCCGTCGTCAGGAGGACCCTCCCATGGAGGTCTAGCACGGCGAGGCCGGTGGTCTGGCCTGGGTCGAGGCCTACTATGAGGGGCCTATCAGGCCTCTCGGGCCCCGCGCCGGCCAGGCGGACCTCGCCCCTATGGGCTACCCTGACGCTTATCGTGTAGTCCACGCCCCTGTGGGGCCTCACAACGCCCACGAGCCTCTCCCTCGGGGCGTAGACCGTGAAGACCGCTGAGTCGAGGCCTCCCTCGGCCTCCCTGTAGGTGACGTCGAAGTCGAGGCCAGCCCTCTCTAGGGCCTCCCTGACCTTATCGGCCGCCCTCTTCACGCTGGCCCTGATCCTCCTCTGGTACCTAGCCTCGCTCATGCCACCGCTCCTGCTCCAGCGCCCCCTCGAGACGGTTATGATGGTCTTCTCACCCACAAGCTCCAGTGGCGCCCCCAGCCCCCTGGCCGCCAGCACGGCTGCGAGGTATGCGGTCCTCCCCGGGCTGAGCTTGCCCTGCCCCGCCTCGAGGCCGGCCCTCGAGGCGGCCTCCCTCAGGCTAACGGGCCTCCCGTCGACGACGTTGACCTGGACGAGCCTCGTCTTGGGGGGGAGAAGCTCCAGGATCCTCGCCAGGTCCCTGCCTGTCCTGGCGAGCTCGTAGGGGTTGTCGGTGCCTATAGCCTCGGGCCTCCACTCCCAGGCCAGCCTGAGGATCCTGGCTAGGCTGGCCCCCTCCACCTTCTCGAGCAGCCTGCCGTCCCCGTCCACGAGGGCTATGGAGTACCTCGCCCCGGGGGATCCCGGCTCTCCGGACTCCAGGTCGACGCCCATGTAGACGGGCCCCTCAGACCGGCGGCTCACCCCTCTCACCCCTAACGTAGGCGAGGGCCTCCTCGAGGCTGGCCTCGACGCCGTACTTGGAGCGGAAGAACCTCGTGATGTAGCGCACGTCCCTCTCCAGGAGCTCGCTTGCGTGGGGCTCGGCGGCGTAGACGTACTGGGGCCAGTCTATGACGTAGGCCCCGACGCCCCCGTCCTCCTCGGCCACCAGTACGTTGTACTCGCTCAAGTCGCCGTGCACTATGCCGGCCTCCCTATAGGCTATCCTCACCGTCTCGAGCACCTGGGCCAGGGCCTCCCGCGCCTCCCCCACGGTGAGAGGGGGGACCCGGTAGAGCTCCACGGCCCCCTCCACGAGGCCCTGGACAACGGCGTGCCTGTTCCACGCTATGGGCTCCGGCACCCGGGCCCCCCGGGCGTGGAGCTCTAGGAGGGCCTTGAACTCCCTCTCCCCGAGGAGCTTGGCCCATAGTATGAGGCTCCTCCTATTCAAGTCGGCGGCGAAGCTCCTGGTCCTCCTTATCCTGTGGAAGGGGGCCTTCCCCTCCCTGTGGAGCTTCACAACGACCCTGCGGCCCGTGGGGGTCAGGGCTATGTAGACGTCGCTCTCCTTACCGGCGCCTATGACGTCGCCCAGCTCCTCTATCACGCCCTTAGCGGTGAGGGCCCTGATGGCCAGCGCGTCGAGGCCCGGGAACGTGAGGGTGTAGCCTATCACGCTCCCAAGGGTCCTCCTCACGAGCTTGAGGTCCGAGAGCCTCCTGAGGCTCCTCAGGAGCCTCGAGGGCGGCAGCCTCGACTGCCTCTCCACGACCTCGGCTGGGACGTACTCGTAGCGGCCGAGGTTCCTCTCTATGGCCCTCAGCACCCTATAGTCATCGTCCTTCAGGGCCTCGAGGATCCTAGCGAGCCTGCCGGGCACCCGCCGCTGCTCCCCCGGGGTTTACTGGATGGGGCACCCGGCCCTCTTATAGGGGGCCTACAGGCGTGGAGCTTTAGGGGGAACATTTAGAGTGTTCGCTCCCCGACACAAACATTCTCGCTATAGCTATACATTTAAACTGTAATCACCCATATTACCCGGCGGGTGTAGGTGTTGACCGGTAAATGCCCCTGCAGCGACATTGATAAGGAGGGGATATTCGAGAGGAACGGCGTCTACTGCGTCGTGGGGCCGAGGTACATCTACACGTTCACCCAGGCGCTCGCGAGCGAGACTAGGATAAGGATACTCGAGCTGCTCGAGGAGGGCGTCGGGAGCCTGGACGAGATAAGCGAGAGGCTCGGGCAGAGCAAGGCTAACATAAGCAACCAGATCAAGAGGCTCGAGGACGTTGGCCTGGTGTACGGCTTCTACGAGGCCGGTAGGAGGGGCATAAAGAAGAGGGTGAAGAGCAGCTTCAAGGCTGCAGTGATAGCGTTGAGCCCCGAGGGGCTAAGAGCCGCTTGCGGCTCTGAGTAGCCCGATGAACGGGGGCCTGGGCTCTAGGGGTCTGCTCTTGTATTCGGGGTGGAACTGGGTAGCGAGGAAGAAGGGGTGGATCCTCTCCGGGAGCTCCACTATCTCGACTAGCCCCTCGGGGCTCCACCCCGAGAAGACGAGGCCGGCCTCCTCGAGCTTGCTTATGTATTTCTCGTTTACCTCGTAGCGGTGCCTGTGCCTCTCCCTGACCAGGGTGGTGCCGTAGAGCCTGTGGGCCAGGGTGCCCTCGACTATCCTCACGGGGCTGGCCCCGAGCCTCATGGTGCCCCCTAGCTCCCGGATCCTCCTCTGCTCGGGTAGCAGGTCTATGACGGGGTGGGGGGTGTTGGGGTTGACCTCCGTTGTGTGGGCACCCTCGAGGCCGGCTACGTTCCTCGCGAACTCCACGACGGCTAGCTGCATGCCGAAGCATATGCCCAGGGTCGGTATGCCCTCCTCCCTGAGGTAGCGGATCGCCTCTATCTTGCCCTCCACTCCTCTCTCGCCGAAGCCTGGGAGCACTATGGCCCCGTCGACGCCCTCGAGGGCTTCCTCCACGGGGATCCTGCCCTCCTCTATGTCGGTCGCCTCGACCCACCTCAGCCTGGGCTTAACGCCTAGGGCGGCGCCCGCGTGGTTGAGGGCCTCTATTATGCTCAGGTAGCTGTCCCTGAGCTTGGTGTACTTCCCAACCATGGCTATCTCCACCGGCTTAGAGGCGGATAGGAGCCTCTCAACGAACTCCCTCCAGGGGCCCAGGTCTGGCCTCTTCTCCGGCAGGCCGAGCCTCCTCTCGATGTACCTAGCCAGGCCCTGCTCCTCGAGGAGGAGTGGGACCAGGTATATGGTCTCCACGTCGTGGTCGCTCACCACAGCCTCCTCGGGGAGGGTGGCGAAGAGGGCTATCTTCCTCCTAGCCTCCTCCTCCAGGGGCCTGGTGGTCCTCACGACTATGGCGTCGGGCTGTATGCCTATCCTCCTCAGCTCGTTGACGCTGTGCTGGACCGGCTTCGTCTTCTGCTCGCCCGTCGTGGAGAGCACGGGGGCGAGGGCTACGTGGACGAAGAAGGTGTTCTCCGCCCCCTCCTCGAGCCTCATCTGTCTTGCCGCCTCGAGGAATGGGAGGCCCTCTATGTCCCCCACGGTCCCCCCGATCTCGACTAGGAGTATGTCGACGCCCGTGTCCCTGGCGAGGCTCCTGATCCTCGACTTTATCTCGTCGGTTATGTGTGGTATAATCTGGACTGTCTGCCCCAGGTAGTCCCCCCTCCTCTCCCTCTCGATAACAGTCCTGTAGACCTGGCCCGTGGTTATGTTGTGCCTTCTCGAGAGGGTGGTGTGGAGGAACCTCTCGTAGTGGCCCAGGTCTAGGTCGGTCTCGCCCCCGTCCTCGGTGACGTAGACCTCCCCGTGCATGAAGGGGTTCATAGTGCCAGCGTCAACGTTGAGGTACGGGTCTATCTTGGCGGCTCCCACCCTGTAGCCCCTAACCTTGAATAGCAGGCCCAGGCTAGCAGTCACTATCCCCTTGCCGAGGCTCGACAGGACGCCGCCGGTGACGAAGATGTATTTCACGCCACCCGCCACGGGCGCACCAGCCCTGGCAGGGGCTATGGTTTTTGTAACGTAATTAAGCTGGGCGCCCCCCCTCGACTGCCGAGGCAAGGCTTTGGGAGGTGACTCCAGGGGTGCCTTCAGTCTCGCTGACCGACCCCCTCCAGCAGGTTAGGGTGGAGCTGTCCACCGCCGCCGACAGCGTGCCCCCCGGGGGCTCGACGGAGTTCCTGGCTAGGATAGTCAGCCTCGCAACCGTGAGGCAGAGGCTGGCTCTAGCGGTTGCTATAGACGTTAGCCCCTCGATGGACGGGGAGAGGATATTCTTCGCGAAGTACGCCCTCATAAACCTCCTCGACAAGCTGGAGCCCGGGGACACGATCGCTGTCATAGCGTTCTGCAGGAGGGCTACAGTGGTCTACGGGCCCAAGACCATAGAGAGCGGGGACGACATAATGGAGGCTAAGAGGGTGGTCGCGAGGCTCAAGCTGTGCCCTGGCACGAACATAGCGGATGCTCTCGAGAAGAGCGTCGCCGTAGCGAAGGAGATGGTCCAGAAGGGCGGTGTGGCCCGCGTCATATTCCTGACCGACGGCCAGCCCACGGTGGGCGAGAAGAAGCCCGAGAAGATAATCGAGAGGCTCTACAGGGCCCTCGGCGAGGAGGAGATACCCATAGTTGCCATAGGCATCGGCAGGGAGTACAATGAGGCACTCCTACTCGAGATCGCGGAGTCAACCAATGGGAGCCTCGAGCACATAAGCGACCTACTCGAGCTCGACAAGTTCATAGCCCAGGAGGCCATGAAGGCGGCCCAGGTCGTGGCGAAGAATGTCCAGCTAACGCTTAGGCACCCCCACTGGCTCAAGGTGGAGGTCTACGGTAGGAAGCACAGGACCATACGGGACCAGACCATAATAGACATAGGCTACCTGAGCAGCGGCGAGGTGATAGACGTAGGCGGCGCCTTCAGGGTACCAGAGGAGGCTAGGGAGGACAGTGTGATCGAGGTGAGGTTCAAGGTCAAGTATATAGACCAGAGTAGGGGCATACCCGTGGAGAGCGCTGAGAGTGACCCCCTAAAGCTGAGGGTCTCACGCACCGTCGGCCGCGTCGACGAGTTCGTCAGGTACAAGGTCAACCTGATGAGGGCGAGCGTCGGCCTCAAGGACGCTATAAGGACTCGCGACTACAGGAAGGCGGTCGAGTACCTGAGGGTCATAGCGGAGGGCACCCTTAGCCTCGGCGACCTCAACCTGAGGGAGAAGACCGTGGACATCCTAGAGATGCTAGAGCGCGGCGAAGTCGAGGAGGGAGCCAGGAGGGCCGCCAGCCTGGCCCACAAGCTATCGAAGGGCGAGGAGTAGCCCTAGGCACCCCGGGGCCCCTAGTGCCTGGGGGTAGGCTGGGAGTTGAAGAGGCTGCTCGTGAGGGTTAAGAGGTCGTTCTTCGAGCCGGCCTGGCGTGAGATGACCCTAGAGCCGGGGACGTACCTCATCGGCAGGAGCCCGGAGGCGCACGTACTCCTACCGGACAGGCTCGTGTCGAGGAGGCACGCCAGGATATCCTACTTCGACGGCAAGTGGTACATCCAGGATATAGGGAGCAGGAACGGGACCTACGTCAAGGGGGAGGACATAAGGGGCAAGGGCCCCATACCCATACCCGACTCCGGCCTGGAGGTACTCCTCGGTACTACCATCCTCGAGTTAAAACCCCTAGAGGATGTCAGCGGGGAGCGGGAAAGAAGTAAAGGTGAGGCCGGTAAGGGTGAGGAGTCGAGTGGGGGCTAGGTGAAGCTTTTTGGCCAAGGCCAGGATAGCGGCGAACATCGACGAGCTGAGCGAGGCGCTCTCCAGCCAGGACGTGGAGCTAGCCATACTCATAAACGGGAAGCTGAAGACAAGGCTCAAGGCTAAGGGCCTCGAGGACCTCCTGTCACTCCTGGCCAGCGAGTCCTCCCCTGATAGCCTGGTCAGGGTTAAGTTCACGGGGCCCGGCGGGGAGTACAGGGTATACGCCTACAAGGGAGTCATAGTCGGCGTCGTGGGCGAGACTAGTGAGGGCAGGATCCTCGGCTCAAAGGCCCTCAAGGTACTCGAGGACCTCGGGGAGGTGGGGGTCGTAGACGTCTGGGAGACCCCACTCTCGAGCCTCCCCGAGGAGGTCCAGAGGGCCCTGGGGGCGGCGAAGCCGAGGGAGGCGAGGCCCCCACCGCCCGAGGGCTGGGTCGGCCTCGAGCTCGCCGGCTATAGGGTCCTCGGGCTCCACAGCGACAAGGGGGCCTTCAGCTACATAATGCTAGCCGAGGCCCCGTGGGGGGAGAGGGTTGCGCTCAAGATACCCCGCATAAAGCCCGGCGACGCCAGGGCTGTCCTAGAGGTCTACAGGCTCGTCTCGGAGGCCCAGGTGCTCGCCAGGCTCTCCAACGCTGATAGGAGGATCATAACCCACAACCTCGAGGCCCTAGGCTACCCGAGGGACCTCGCGGGCCTCCTCGAGGAGAGGGCCTCTAACATCCTCAGGGTCTACACGATCCACGTGCCCCGCCGCTCCTACGAGTCCGTCGAGGAGTACACCTACAACCCCCCATTCATAGCGATGGAGCTGGCGGAGGGGGACCTCGAGTCCCTCGAGGCCAGCGAGCCCCGCGATGACCTCGTTGTAAGCGTGGCCCGCCAGGTAGGCGGTGCACTCGCGCTGGCGCACTCCTTCGGCCTCGCCCACTTCGACTTGAAGCCCGCCAACGTGCTCTACCGGAGGGTCCGGGGGGCCCCACTCCTGAAGCTCGCAGACTTCACGGGCTACAACAGGGTTGACGGCAGGTTCCTCGTGGACCTCTTCACCCCCGAGTACAGCGACCCGCTCCTCGTGGCCTCGAGGGGGAGGGCGGGGAGCCTCTCGAGCGACGTCTTCAACCTGGCCGCCCTCCTCTACAGGGTGGCCCGTGGATCCCCTTGCTACTGCATCTGGGTCCTGAACATGATGATGCTCTCAGCCCTAGCCAGGAGGCCCCCGCCCAGGCAGGCCCTCGACGCCCTGAGGAGGAGCAACCCGAGGGCGGCCGCCTACATAAGCAGGGTAGAGGCAGCCGTCTCGGCCCTCCGCAGGGAGGCCTCGGGCGCCGGGGGGGTCGTGGATAGGGTGAGGCAGTACTACGAGCAGTGCATAGTAAGCGAGACTGCCCCGATAAGGGAGCCCCTCAGGACAGCCCTGAGGAGGGCCCTCACCCTAAACACCAGGGCGAGGCCAAGGGATGCGATAGACTACTACGCGAGGAACCTCATGTCCCTATAGCCCTCCCACCTGCTTGGGGGCCTGCGCCAAATGCCTTCTCCTCATAGCCGCGCCCCGGCGTCGGAGTCGGGAGTACCCGCCACAGGCCCCCGCTATGCCGGGGGGGCTGGAGGGGTAAATGGCTGGTGCTGGCCCGTGATGCTCCTAGCCATCCTCGCCTCCAAGGCCCTCCTGCTAGCGGCGGCCCACTACGCCTGGGGCCTGGAGGCGCTGGCGTATAGGTGGGACGGCATACACTTCATAAGAGTCGCCTCCCACGGCTACGCCTCACTCGAGGACGCGGCCTTCGCCCCCCTCTACCCCCTACTCATAAGGCTCCTCGCCTCGAGGGGCCTCCCCTACTGGGAGGCCGCTCTGCTGGCTGGTAACCTGGCGAGCCTAGCCCTAGCCCCGGCCCTCTGCGCCCTCTACACCAGGCACGGCGCCCTGGCGGCGGCGCTTTTCCCGACGCTCCTACTCTACACCACGGCTCCCTACTCGGCCAGCGTGGCCCTCCCACTGGCCGCCGGGGGCCTGGCCCTCGCCTCCTGGGGCATGTGGGGGTGGGCCTCGCTCCTCATGGGCCTAGCGGGCCTGGCCCGCTACCAGCTAGCCCTCCTATCGCTCGTGCTAGCCCTCGCCGCCGCCGTGAGGCGGAGCCGGAGGGGCGCCGTCTACATGCTGGCCGCCGCACTCGCCCCCGGGGCGGCGGCCGCTCTGATAGGGCTCCACTACTACGGGGACCCCCTCATCTACCTTAGGGCCGAGGCCCTCTGGGGGGCCGGCCTCGGGGTACCATTCTACTCGCAGGTGGAGTGGCTCCTCCACTCCTGGTTCACGGGCCAAGCCTGGGCCCTCGGGCCCATAGCATTGAAGCCCTGGATGTGGGTTGCCAGGAACCTGGGCTTCTACGCAGCCTACACCGCCGGGCTACCCCTGCTCTACAGGCAGGGGAGGATCCTGGAGCTGGCCTGGTCCGCGGCGGTGGTGCTCTTCGTCGCGAGCCTCACCGGGGTCCCGGCGGCCTCCGCCCCCAGGCTCCTCCTGCCAGCGTTCCCCGCCATAGCGGCCCTCGGGGAGAGGTGGAGGCCGGGCCTAGGCTATGCCGGCGCCTCGCTGGCCCTCGCACTCTTCTTCCTCGCCTGGCATATGAACTCCTTCCTAGCCTAGCCCCCAGGGGGGCCTTGGGGTCTTGGGCTTCGAGATCCTCGAGGGGGCCACTGGCGTGTATGTCGTGGTGAGCCCCACTGCGAGGACCGCGCCGGACTGGCCGGCTAGGGGCTATGCGGGGCCCAGCGGGAGGCTCGACGTGCTCGCGAGGGCCGCGCTAGCCGCCGTGGAGGCCGAGCCTGGGAGCGTCTTCGCGGGCGTCCTCCTAGGGCCCCCGAGGCCCCCCGGGATCCTCCTCGTCTCGAGGGCATGCATCGCGGGGGCGGCTAGTGAGAGGGGGGTGATGGAGGTCTTCAGGCGCCTCCTATCCGGCAAAAGGATCGGGGGGTGCGAGGCGCTCTGGGAGCCCCCGGAGAGGCTCTTCCACGAGCTGGGGAGGAGGGGCTATAGGGTCTACATCCTAGAGGAGGGCGGGGTCGACGTCTCGAGGGTCCCGGGGGCCCTAGAGGCCGGGGCAGCCTTCGTGGCAGGGGCCCACCTCGACGTGCCCCCGGAGGTGCTCTCCGCGGCGCGCCGCTACTCCCAGGCTAGAGTGAGCGTGGGGCCCCGGAGCCTCCTCGTCAGCCACGTGATAGCGTTCCTGGGGGTGGCGAGGACTGCCAGGTTATATGGTGAGCATCGTGAACACCATGGAGCCAGCCGTCCTTAGTAGGCGCCTGAACTCCTCGGGCTCTAGCCTCTCGAGGCCGTCAGGGCTCATCCTACCCCTCACTATGAGCTCGACCGCCCTCCTCTGCCATACGTCGCCCGCTACAGCGTAGACCCTCGAGCCGTCCTCGTACCTCACGAGCTGGACGGTGAAGGGTAGCCTCACCAGGCTCCAGAGATACCTCGGTATAATGCCCGCTAGGGCCTCGAGCTGCTCCCTGTCGACCTCGTGGAGCGTGCCGTCCTGGAGCCTTATCGTGGGTGGGTCCCTCGCCAGCAGCTCCCTCATAGTGGGCCTCTCGGCGGCCAGGCTCTGGCGGAGCCTGCTAACGTCGCTGTAGTACTTGGCTACTATGGCGTCGCGGGCCCTCCTGCCGGCCTCCACGCCAGGCGGGGCGCCCCTCATCCCCATGCTTCACCTGTGGAAGCGGGCGTAGATCATGGCGTGGTCCCTGTCGAATGGGTCTAGGTGGACTACATCTACTACCTCGAAGCCCCCCTCCTGGAGCGTCTTTATCTCCCTCCTATAGACCTCGCTGGGCTCGAGGGTGACGTCTATGCTCCTAGCCTTTATCGCCAGGAGCAGGTAGCCCCCATCCTCCAGGAACATCCTGGCGTTCCTCACCACTATTGCGGCCTGCTCGGGCTGGGCCACGTCGCTGTAGAGCCCGTTGACGCCCTCCACCAGGTGGCGGTACTTCTCGGGGAAGCGAGCGTCGCCCAGTATCGGGTAGATGTTCCTCCTCTCAGCCACCACTAGGAGCAGATCCCTCATAACCCTGGGGGCGAACTCCACGCCATAGATCCTACCCTCCCAGCCTATTATGTCGCTCACGTGGCTCGCGGTCGTGCCGCTGGCTATGCCCAGGTAGAGGATCCTGTCACCCCTCTTCACGGGCAGCTCCACCAGGCCCTTGAGGAGGGCCCCGGCGAGCTTGCTTCGGTAGGCGTTCCACTCGCGGTACTCCTCCCCCTGGTAGTGGTAGATCCTCTCACCGTAGACCCTCTGGCCCGGCACTAGGTTCTTGGTCGCGATCCTTAGGCTACCATCACTCAGCTCCACTATGTAGACGCCCTTCCACTTGGGGTGCTCCTCTATCCTCACTACCTCCAACGCCACGGCTCCTCACCCCCCTCCCGATTCACCTCCTGCCCCTGCCCCTCCTGCCGCGCCTGCCCCTGCCGGGCCTGCCGCCGCGCCTGGGGGGCCTCCTGGCCGGGGGCCTGGCGGTCTCCCTCTCCCTCTTCTCCCTCTTGGGCGGCTTGGCGTAGATCCTCTTGATCTCCTCTATCCTCTTCATCAGCTCCTCGCGGAGCTTGTCCCCGATGTACCTGCCCGTGAAGGCGTCGACCTTGGCTGCGATTGCTAGCTTCGCGGCGAGGGCCCTCGCTATCTTGCCCCTCTGCCACTTGGGGCTCCTGTGGATGTAGGGGAACTGGAATATCACGCCGTGCTTCGGGGGCTTCCCGCCTGTCCTGAGGGCCCTGAAGAGCGCCTTCTCCGCCCCAAGCACCTGGATGGTGCTGGCGGGGAGCCTGGCGAGCCTATCGAGGCCGCCTGCTAGGCTTATGAGCCTCGCTCCGAGGAGTGGGCCTACTAGGGCTGTAATGTTGGGGGCCACCTCCTTCATTACAGCCTCTATGTACTCGGCCAGCCTCCTCCTGAGGGCGTAGAGGTCTGAGAGGATCCCGGCCAGTGTCTTGATGGCCTCTATGTCGAAGTCGCTGAGGTCCGCGCCGATGCTCTTCTTGGCGGCCTCCTCTATCTGCCTCGCCTTCTCCTCGCTGAACCCGAGCTTCACGAGCTTCTCAGCCGTTATCTCGTCCCTCCTCCCCAGCTCCGCCACGATCTTAGCGTACATCTCGTGGTCCTTGACTAGGTCGTTCAGCTCGGGGAAGTGGAGGCTGTACCACTCCCTGAGCCTCGCTATGAAGAGGTTCGCAGTCTTGTCAATATCGTCTATAGCCCTTATCGCCTGGGCCGCTAGGAGGTCCCTCTTCTGGGCGGCGCCGCGCAGCTTCCTCCTGGTATACTCCAGCTCAGCCTCGAAGAGCCACTTCAGGAACTCCTCCTCGCTCGACGCGAACTCCGTCTTGACCGCCAGCTGCACCATCTCCCTGCGGGCCTTGAAGAAGGGCTCCTCCGCAGGGCTCACGGAGACGTCGAGGCCCAGCTTGCTCAGCTGCCTGGCCTCCTCGTCATCCTCCACCACTACCTTCGAGACGCCCCTCTCCCTGAGGGCCTCGGCCAGCCTCTGCGTGTAGGAGGCCAGCTCCCCCCTCTCGATCTTGAGTGCCTCCTCCACGGCATCGTCAATGCTCTTGGGGGCCAGCTCGTAGGCCACTACCTCACCATTCTCGTCAAGCGCGAACGAGCCAAACGCCAGGTCAACCAGGTATAACCGGTCAGGCCCCTCCGGCAATACTCCTCATCCCCCCGGCACAGCGGAGCAGGAGGCCCTTATAACCAACCCACACGCCCCCGCGGCCACTTAAAAACCCCGGCGCCCGACCCACTCAGGGGGGTGGATAAGGCGTGCCAACCCACGGCTCGATGACAAAGGCTGGGAAGGTCAGGAAGCAGACGCCCAAGATAGAGCCCAAGCCAAAGAAGAACCTGCCCCCGAGGCTGCGCAACAGGATGAAGTACGTGCGCCGCATCCTCCAGGCGGCAGCGGCAAGGAGCTGAGGCCCCCTAAGGCTCCCTCGAAGGGGGATCCCTCTCCCAAGGCCTTCCATCTATCCCCCTCTAGTGGGATAGGGTAATGTGGGCGTGGCCCTCCTTACTTTTATTCGCCGCACACCCCACTCCCCCCTCGACGCTGGAGCGCAGGCCAAGCCCCGGGGGGCCGAGGAGGCTTGCCAGCCAAGACGGGTAGGGGCGGGTGCTGCCGCAACATAAGGTGGATAAAGGCCGCCATGGGCTGGACCAAGCTGGCCTACGCCGAGAAGTGGCTGGCCCTAGGCTTTATAGTCGGGGCTCTGACGGGCCTCTTCGCCTACATGTTCTACTGGCTTCTAGCACTCGTTGTGTGGGCCTCGGCCCGCTTCCTGGGTCTCCAGGCTCCGCATGGGGAGGCTGACCTGGGGGCCATACTAGCGCTTCACCAGGAGGTTCCACTGCTTACTCCTGTCGTGATACTCCTCGGCGCCGCCCTCAGCTCTATCATAGTCTACACCTACGCCCCCGAGGCGGAGGGCCACGGAACCGACGCGGCGGTCAGGGCGTACCATAGGAGGGCCGCGATAATACCCTTCAAGGTAGCGGTCGTGAAGGCCCTGGCCTCGGCCCTCCTCGTTGGCAGCGGCGGCAGCGGCGGGGTTGAGGGGCCGAGTGTTCAGATGGGCGCTGGCGTGGGCTCCAGCATTGCGAGGTGGCTCAAACTAAACTTCGAGGACCGCAGGATAGCGCTCGTAGCCGGCATGGCGGCGGCGCTCTCCATGCTCTTCCAGGCCCCCCTGGGGACCGCCTTCTTCGCGGTCGAGGTCCTCTACCAGAGGGACATGGAGGCCAAGGCTATGATACCCGCCTTCATAGCGAGTATAACCTCCTACGCCATCTCGGCGCCGCTCTTCCACTATAAGGTCTTCCTGCCAACCTTCCACGTCGAGCCCCAGGCCCTCTTCAACCCCTACGCCTTCGCCAGCTACATAATACTGGGCTTCTACATCGCGCCGTTCAGCTACCTCTACGCCAAGATGTTCAGGAGCTCCGAGAGGTTCTTCAAGAGCCTCGAGAGGAGGGGAGTCCCCAGGAAGGCGAGGCCCGTCCTGGGCGCCATAGGCACGGCCGCCATAGTGATGGTGGCCCCCTTCGTCGCCGGCAGCGGGAGGGGCGTGCTGGCGGAGGCCCTCAAGGGCCACCACATACCGTCGCTCCCAGCCTACAAGCCCGGCCTCTACGCAGCGCTGCTCCTGGCCCTGGCCGCTATAGCGAAGATAGCTGGCACGAGCCTCTCAGTCGGCAGCGGCGGCAGCGGCGGCGTCTTCTCGCCCGGCCTGCTGGCTGGGGCGCTGGCGGGCCTCTCATTCTACCACGTCATGGTGGCCGTCGACCCCAGGCTCGTGCCCCTCTCGCCCAGGCTCTACGCCTACCTGGGCATGGCCGCTCTCTTCGGCGGCGCCGCGAAGGTGCCCCTAGCCACGAGCGTCATGGTTGCGGAGATGGGTAGGAACTACCTCCTAATAGTCCCAGCCCTCATAGCGGCGGTGCTCTCCAGGGAGCTGACGGGCAAGACCTCGATCTACGCCAGCCAGCTCGACCACAGGCCTCCGAGGATAGTCGTGGACGCCGAGGGCCTGCTGGCCCTGCTGAGGGAGGAGGCCCACAGGGAGGCCAAGGTGCCCCTGAGGGCTCTCGTCGACAGGAGCTACGTCGCAGTCGAGACCGGGGCCCCGATAGAGAGGGTGATAGAGGTAATGGAGAACAACAAGCAGAGGATAATACCCATAGTATCCCCCGACGGCAAGCTACGCGGCGTCGTAACGCCAGAGGAGATAGAGTACGCCGTGGAGAGGAGCGGCGCCAACCCAAGCCTGCCAGCGTGGAGCCTCCCCATACAGGTGCCACCCGTGCTCCACATGGACGACACCGTGGAGAGGGCGTTGGAGGAGATGGTGCAGAGGGGCACAGACTACGTGATAGTAGTCGACGACGAGGGCCGCTACATAGGCGTGGTAACAGTCGAGGAGATACTAGCCGCCCTAGCCCACCTCGTAGTAGAGGCGGGCCTCCCCAGGATGCGCATCAAGAAACGCTAGCCCCAAGGCCCCGAGGCGTTTATACCTCCCAAGCAACCCCCGGGGCCTCATGGGGGTGTACCCGGCTCCTTGGAGGAAGCGTGGGGCTACGTCGGTGTAGCCGCTGAGAAGCTCCGCGAGGCGGGCGCCAGGCCCGGGGACGTAGTGGTCATCGAGAGGCCCGGCGCCCCGCCGGTGAGGGGCGTCCTCATGCCCCGCTACGAGATAGAGGAGAGGCCCATCCTAGTCGTGAAGCTCGGCAACGGCTACAACATTGGGGTCAGGGTTACTCCGGAGACGAGGATCAGAGTGGAGAGGAGGGGCGGGGGCGGCGGCAAGCCCGGCGTGCCCGCCCCCCTGGCCGAGCCCCCTGAGAGGCTGCCCCGCGAGAGGGTCGTGATCATAGGCACGGGGGGCACGATCGCGAGCAGGATAGACTATGAGACCGGCGCCGTTAACCCCTATATGGACGCTGACGAGATAGTGCAGGCTGTGCCGGAGGTCCTTAACTATGCTAGGATAGAGGCGGTCGAGCTGTTCAGGCTCTTCAGCGAGGACATGACGCCCAGCCACTGGGAGAGGATAGCCTCGGAGGCCGCGAGGCTCATAGGGGAGGGCTACGACGGCGTTGTGATAGCCCATGGCACGGACACTATGCACTACACGGCCGCCGCGCTGTCCTTCGTTTTCCACTCCGGCCTCCCCGTGCCGATAGTCCTCACGGGGGCGCAGAGGAGTAGTGATAGGCCCTCCAGCGACGCAGCCTTCAACCTCGCGGCGAGCGTCCTCACCGCGGCGAGGGCCCCCTTCGCCGAGGTCGTCATAGTCATGCACGGGGAGACGGGTGACACCTACGCCCTCGCCCATAGGGGCACGAGGGCCAGGAAGATGCATACGAGCAGGAGGGACGCCTTCCAGTCAATCAACGCCGTCCCCCTGGCCATGGTGTGGCCTGATAGGGGGGAGATAGTGGTGCTCGACGGGAACTATAGGAGGAGGGGGGCCCAGGATCTCGTAGTTGAGAATGGCTTCGATGACAGGGTGGCCCTAGTCAAGTACTACCCCGGCATGGACCCGGAGGTCATAGACTTCCTCGTCGACAGGGGCTACCACGGGATAGTGCTGGAGGGCACGGGCTTCGGGCACGTGGCCAACAGGCTCATACCCAGCATCCAGAGGGCTGTCGAGGAGGGAGTGGCGGTGGTTGCGGCGAGCCAGACGCTCTTCGGGAGGGTCAACCTCAACGTGTACAGCACAGGGAGGAGGATGCTAAAGGCGGGGGTTATACCGGCGGAGGACATGACGCCCGAGACGGCTTACGTGAAGCTCTCCTGGGTCCTCAAGAGGACCCGGGATCCCGGGGAGGTGAGGAGGCTCATGCTTACGCCCCTCGCGGGCGAGATCTCATCGAGGCACAGTCTGAGGTTGTACCCGAGGTGGTACCATGGGCCAGCCTAGCATAGACTACGGGGCCATAGGCCTCACCGTGGGCCTCGAGATACACCAGCAGCTCGCCACTAAGACCAAGCTCTTCTGCGGCTGCCCCGCGGAGCTGAGCGATGAGGAGCACGACGAGTTCAGGAGGAGGCTGAGGCCCACCAGGAGCGAGCTGGGCGAGGTCGACATAGCGGCGCTCTTCGAGTGGAGGAAGGGGAGGGTATACGAGTACGAGGCCCCCCACCACCACAGCTGCCTCGTTGAGGCCGACGAGGAGCCGCCGCACCCGATCAACAGGGAGGCGGTTGTGATAGCGATGGCCGTCGCCAAGGCCCTCGGCTCCTGGATAGTGGACGAGGTCCACGTGATGAGGAAGATCGTGATAGACGGCAGCAACACGAGCGGCTTCCAGAGGACAGCCATAGTAGCCCTCGGGGGCTCGATCAGGGTGGAGGGCAGGGACTACAGCATCGAGACCATAGTAGTTGAGGAGGACGCCGCCAGGAAGCTAGGCGAGAGGGGCCGCACCACACGCTACAGGCTCGACCGCCTCGGGATCCCGCTCATAGAGATAGCCACGGGGCCCGACATGCACACGCCCGAGGAGGCCTACAAGGTCGCCCTAGCCATCGGGAGGCTCCTGAGGCTGACCGGCAAGGTGAAGAGGGGGCTCGGCACGATAAGGCAGGACCTCAACGTCAGCATACGCGGCGGGGCGAAGACGGAGATCAAGGGGGTCCAGAGGCTGGACCTGATACCGAGGGTCGTGGAGTACGAGGCCCTCCGCCAGCTCCGCCTCCTCGAGATAAGAGACGAGCTACGCAGGAGGGGCGTGAAGGCCGAGGACGTGAGGGCCGTGGAGCCCGTAGACGTCACTGAGATATTCAGGGGCACCGCCAGCAAGGTCGTGCGTAGGGCCATAGAGGCTGGTGGCGTCGTGCTAGCCCTGCGCCTCCCAGGCTTCCACGGCCTCCTAGGCAGGGAGCTAGTGCCAGGCAGGAGGCTCGGCACCGAGCTGGCGGACTACGCCAGGTTCTGGGGCGGCGTGGGCGGTCTCTTCCACAGCGACGAGCTACCCAAGTACGGCATAACCCGTGAGGAGGTCGAGGAGGTATACAACGCCCTAGGCGCTAGGAGGGGCTGGGACGCCTTCGTGCTCGTAGCAGGAGACCCCGACAGCGCTAGGAGGGCCATAGAGGCCGTCAGGGAGAGGGCCGCCCAGGCCACGATCGGGGTCCCGGAGGAGACGAGGGCGGCTAACGAGGATGGCACGACCAGGTTCCTGAGGCCGAGGCCGGGTAGCGCTAGGATGTACCCCGAGACCGATATACCCCCCCTCCTAGTCACGGAGGACATGCACGATGAGGCCGAGAAGATAAAGCCCGAGCCCGTCGAGGTGAAGCTCAAGAGGCTGGTCGAGGAGTACGGGCTTCCCAGGGACATGGCGGAGAGGGTCATATCCGACATAAGGCTAGACCTCATAGAGAGGCTGATAAGGAGGTTCCACCCCAGGGTGCCGGCGAAGCTCATAGCCAGCATATTCACCGTCACGCTCAAGGGCATTAAGTCCAAGGGAGCAGACCCCGAGGCCGTGAGGGACGAGCACCTCGAGGAGATAGTGGAGATGCTGGCCGAGGGGAGGATAGCCAAGGAGGCCGTGGAGCCCCTCCTGGTCGAGCTATCCAAGCACCCCGGGGAGACCGCCAGGCAGGCCGCTGAGAGGCTCGGACTGACGAGCGTCTCGAGGGAGGAGGCGGAGAGGATAGTAGAGGAGATAGTGAGGAGCAACGTCGCAATAATAAAGGAGAGGAGGGAGAGGGCCCACGGCCCGATAATGGGTAGGGCTATGGCGAAGCTGAGGGGCAGGATAGACGGTAGGATAGTCTCCGAGCTGGTGGCCAAGAAGATCAAGGAGGTCCTCGAGGAAATAGACAAGCTGGCCAGGGAGGAGGGGGGCGCCTCCCCCTAAGTCTCTCTTCTCCCCCTCTCTAGGCCTGGGCCCCAGCCAGGATTATCCTTGCCCCCTCCGGGAGCTTCACGGGCTTGAAGGGTATGCCCGTGCCGCGGTAGAACTTGCTGAACCACTCGTAGTAGTGGAGCCTAAGGCTGTGGGCGAACACTATGATTGCCTCCAGGCCCGCGGTCAGGAGGTTGCCTAGTATGTAGATCGTCGCCCCGGCCAGGTATGCTAGGCCGTGCAGGAATGGTATCGTCATCTCGTAGAAGCCGACCATGAGGCTAGCGTGGGCCAGGCTGAGGCCTAGGATCCTGAGGAAGCTGGCGGTGTTGCCTAGTATCATTAGGAAGCTCTCGTAGAACTCTAGGAAGCCCTCGGCGAACCCCCTGCCGATGCCCTCGCCCTCCACGGCCGCCACTATGGCGGGCCCTATGATGACCCATAGGAAAGCCGCCGCGCCAATGTAGGCTAGTACCTCCGCAAGGCCGGTGCGGGGGCCGAATATGGCCCTGTTGAGGAGGCCGGCGGCCGCCGAGACGTCGAGGGGGTGCATTAGGAAGGGCAGGGTGCCCGTTAGGAAGAGGACGAACTTGCCAAGCTTCACGGCGAAGGCCTCCGCCTTCTTGCCCTCGAGTAGTGCGTTGACGAAGCCCAGCAGGGTGCCGAGTGAGAGCGTGTAGCCCGCCAGGAATAGGCTTATCGATATCCACCTATACATGAAGGCTATTGCGGCCTCGGCGCTCTCCTTCTCGACCGCAACCACGTCGACGGGGCTGGAGAGCGGTGGGTGGCTGAAGCCTAGGTGGTGCCAGAACTCCACTATGGGCTTACCCGTCAGGGGCCCGAAGAACTCCCCCGCGAGGAAGCCCGTCACCGCCCCCGCGAGGCCGAGGACGCTTAGCACGTACGCCCACTCCGGGTCCCTGTCCTTGAAGAGGTAGTAGGCGAATATTATCACGAGGAGTGCGTGGCCGAGGTCCGGGAACATTAGGCCGAAGAACACGGGCATGGTGAATGCCGCGAAGAGCGTCGGCACGACCTCGTTGGGCTCTGGCTCACCGTACATCTCTATAAGCTTGTGGAAGGGCTTGACTAGCCTCGGAAGCTCTATCCTAGTAGGCACCCTCTCCTCCTCGGTCCTAGCCCTCCTGACTCCGAGGCTGTAGATAGCGTAGGCGCCCTCTGTCGCCTCCTCGACCAGGCGGCGCAGCCTCCTCGAGTCCCCTACGTCCACGTAGCCCCTGATGAACCTGAAGTCCCCCCGGGCGGCAGTGTTGGCCAGCAGCTCGAGGGCCGCGGATAGCACGACGAGCTTCGTGTAGTACTCCCGCAGGCTCCCCAGCCACTGCCTCCTCAGGGACTCCCTGATGGACTCGAGTTCCGATGCTATCCTCGTTATCTCCTCCTCCAGCTGCCTGTAGGCCTTGGCCGGGACCCCGGGGAGGCCCTCGGGCACCGTGTAGGGGGTCCAGCCAGCCGCCCTGACCTTAGCAACGACTGCCCTCACGTCGGCCTGCCTACCCACTACTGCCACGGCGTACGCCTCCTCCCCGGCTTCCTCCCACGCTACGAGGAGGAGCCTCTCCCGGGCCTCCCCGAGTATTAGGTCCAGGCCCTCCTTGCTGGTGACGCCGAGGGCGAAGCCTATGAAGGAGGCGTTCGAGGCCCTAACCAGGTCCTCCTCTATGTGCTTGAACACCTCTAGTATAGCCTTGGCCTGCTGGAGGCTTGCCAGCCTCTCCTCGAGCCTCGCTATCTCCGCCTCCCCCCTCTGGAAGGCCTCCTCCAGGTCGGCGTACTCCCTCTCCAGGTGGGAGAGGCCCTCGAGCCACCCGGGGATCCTGAGCTCCACGCTCCTCAGGGTCTCGGGCTCGGCCCCCACGAGCTGGAAGTACCCCTCGAGCCTCGAGAGCTTCTCCCTCGCCCTAGTGTGCTCCGTCTGGAAGCGCCTGTCGACCCTGCCCAGCTCCTCTGGGGGCTTGTCGACGTGCATGAGCCCGGCCTCGGCTAGCCTCCTCACGACCTCGTCGTAGTGGCGTGCGCCAACCGCTATCAGCACTTCCTCGACCTTCCTCGGCAGGATCAACAGCTGAGCCCCCCACCTAAGCGGTACTCCCCGTTGGAGCCCCCGTGGTATAGGTTTTAACCCTTGGGCCACGTCGCATCCTGGGGGGTAGACAGTGTCTAACAGATTCATGGCGCTTTCAGCACTTGCACTAGCGCTAGCGGCGACCCTAGTGGCAGCGCCCGCCGCGGCGCAGCAAACCCAGGCGAGGGTTAGGGTGGCGGTGACTGTGCCCCTCTTCGCCCCCCTCGTGGAGTCCATAGGTGCCCCATACGTTGAGGTTGACCAGGTGATCCCCCCGGGCGTGGACCCCCACACGTACTCGCCGCCGGCCAGCGTCATCGCGAGGCTCGACTCCTACGACCTCATAGTGATGAGTGGACCCCACCACATGAAGGTGGAGGAGTCGATCGTAGCCGCGAGGCTCGAGGGGGCCCTCAGGCACCCCCTAATATTATATTACAGGAACTATACAGCGGCCGGCCTGAGGCTACTCGATATCAACGGCCACACGAACCCCCACGGCTACTGGTGGGGGCCCAAGAGCCTCGCAGTCATAGCCTCCAGCATAGGCGATGCCCTCGCTAGGATCGACCCAGCCCACGCGGCCTGGTACAGGGCCAGGGCCAGCCTCTACGCCGCCAAGGCCAGGGCCCTGGAGGGGAGCCTCAGGGGCCTCAGGGTGGCGGCGTATAGCCCAATAGTCCAGTACTTCGTAGAGGAGTCCGGCGGGGAGCTGGTCTACACGGCAGCGCCTTCCCCGGGGGCCGAGCCCTCGGCCACGGCGGTGTCGGAGGTAGTCAAGCTCTACAGGGAGGGCAGGGTGGACGTCTTCGTCGCGACGAGGATCGACGTACTCTACTCCAGGGCGGCCGCGAGGATAGTCGAGGACCTCAGGGCCCGCGGGGTCCCAGCGGTCATACTGCCCCTAGGCCAGCCGGGCGCCGACCCCCTCCTAACCATGGAGGAGTCCGTGGGGATCCTCCAATCCATCCAGGCAACTGGCGCCCCCCAGGCTGGGGCCCGCGGCGCCTGCCCCGGGGGATCCCTTGGGGGGTGGGGCCTGGCCGTGGCATCGTTCGCTGCTGGAGTGGTGGTGATGGCGGCGTGGGTGAGGAGGGCCTAGTCGTGGAGGGCCTCGAGTTCTCCTACGCGGGCAACGGCTCGGGGCCCACGATAAGCGTTGAGAGCCTGAGGCTGGAGAGGCCATTCTTCCTAGTGATACTGGGCCCCAACGGCGCCGGTAAGACCACGCTCCTCAAGCTACTCATAGGCCTCCTCAGGCCCCAGAGGGGCCTCGTGAGGCTCCTAGGCGTTGACCCCCACGCCCCCGGGGGCAGGAGGAGGCTAGCCGGGAGGCTAGGCTACGTGCCCCAGCTCCAGAGGGTCAACACGAACATACCCCTCAGGGGCTGGGAGGTGGCCGCCATGAGGCTCTACCTCACCCAGAGGCCCCCCAGGGAGCTCACTAGGGCCGTCAGGGAGGAGGCCCTCAGGGCCCTCGAGGCCCTGGGGGCGGGCCACCTGGCCTGCAAGCCCTTCTCCGGTATGAGCGGGGGGGAGAGGCAGCTGACCCTCCTAGCCCGGGCTATAGCTGGGAGGCCTGACGTGCTGGTGGCGGATGAGCCCATAGGCATGGTGGATCCTAGCAGGAGGCTCCACGTGGTCAGGGCCCTCTGGGGGCTCCACGAGGAGGGGATGAGCATCGTTATCACGACGCACGACATAACCCCCTTCCTCCAGGAGCCCGTGGCGAGCCGGGCCGTGGGGGCGCTCATGAATAGGAGGATCATAAGGGTCGCACCCCTCGGCGAGCTGCTCTCCGACGCCAAGGCGCTGAGCGAGACCTTCAGGGAGTACACCGGCCTCGCCTCGCTCATGGCCTCGATGAGGGGTGGCTAGGCGTGGATCCCCTGCTGGCGGCGGCTCTAGCGGCTGGCGGCCTGGCCTCGCTCGCAGCCGGCGTCATGAGCCCCCTGGTGGTGGCGTCGGGCTCGGTCTTCCTGGCGGTTGAGATGGTTCACGCCGTCCTAGCTGCGGGCGTCGTCGGGGGCCTGGCGTTCGCCCTGGGCTGGAGGATCCCCCCGATAGCCGTTGCAGCGCTTGTCGTGGTGCTTCTGAGCCTATTCGCCACGGCGCTAATGGAGCTTGGCATGGAGGCCGACACCGCGGTGGGCGTCACGGCGTTCCTCTCAGCCGTAATAGTGGCCCTCGGCCTCTACGCCCTGGTGAGGGTCGACCCGACCGGAGGCAGCGTCGTTACTGGCCTGCTTGTCGGCAACGCCTTCCTCGTCTCCCGGACTGACCTACAGGGCCTCCTGGCCGTAGCGGCGATAGTGGCCGCCGCGGTCTACCTATTCGGCAGGGAGATAGCATACGTCTACTTCGACCCCGAGAGCTCCGAGGTCGCCGGTGTTAGGACGGGCGCCTACAGGGCCCTCCTTAATAGCCTGGTGGCGATAACAGCCCTAGGGCTGACCTACGTGCTGGGCGTCCTCATGGCCCACATAATACTAGTCGCCCCGGGCGTTGCGGCCCACAGGTCGGCTAGGAGGAGCATCTCATCCCTCCTAGCGGCCAGCGTGGGCGCGAGCCTCACGGCGGTCCTGTCAGCGGTGGCCCTCGCCTGGGAGACGGGCCTGAACGCCGCCGCTGCCTCCGGTATAACCGTGAGCATAGTCTTCCTAGCGATGCTAGCGGCGGCCCGCCTCGCAGGCAGGGGTGGGGGGCGTGGCCCGTAGGAGCGTCTACGAGTACCTCAAGGCAGTCTACGCCCTCGGGGGCCGCCCCGGGGGGCGCTACGTCTCGACCGCGGCGGTGGCCAGGAGCCTCGGGGTGGCGAAGGCCACGGTGGCTGTGATAGCCCGCCGCCTCGAGGGCAGGGGGCTCCTGGAGAGGGAGCCCGGGAGGGGCCTCAGGCTTACCGGCAGGGGGCTCGAGGCCCTAGCGCGCTTCGCCTGGAAGGTGGGCCTCCTGGAGCTGGCCCTCAGCAGGGCCGGGCTGCGGGGTGCGGCGCTCCGCAGGATAGCCAGGAAGGCTGCCTGCACGATAGACGATGAGGACGCCGAGGCCCTATGCAGGGCCCTGGGCCACCCCCGCACGTGCCCCCACGGCCACTCGATACCCCACCCATGCACGGGGGACGTGAGCCTCGAGGGCTCCTGCGTGCTCCTCTGGTAACAGGCATTTAATCCCGGGCCCCCAAGCGTGCCCGGGGGGTCAGGGCATGCCTGCGATAGAGGTCGGCAGGCTCTGCGTCAAGGTGTACGGCCGCGAGGCCGGGAGGAAGTGCGTGATAGTAGACATTATCGATGAGAACTTCGTTCTCATAACGGGCCCGAAGCACGTGAGCGGAGTCCGGAGGAGGAGGGCCAACGTGGACCACATAGAGCCCCTCGACAAGAAGATAGAGATACCCAAGGGGGCGAGCGACGAGGAGGTCGAGAAGGCCCTCAAGGAGGCTGGCCTCCTAGACTTCATGAGGGAGAGGATCAAGCCAGAGCTCTCACCCATCTAAACCCCGCGGCCCCGGGCACATCATTGGAATCCGTCCTCCCCCATAAATAATCCCGAGCCCCGGGCCGCTCCCCCAGGGGCTTCCGGGTTGGCTAGGCTCACGAGGCTCACGCTCATAGAGCTGAGGGGCTACAGGGAGTGGACCGAGAGCCTCGGCGACGATAGGGAGTGGGCAATACAGCTGACCCAGGCCAGGATATACAGGGCGGCCCAGGAGGAGGCCAAGGAGCACGGGGGCTTCGTCGTACCTCTCAGGTACGACTTCATGGTCCTCCTCTCCAGCAACCTCCAGGACTACTCCCAGAAGGCCGTGATAGACGCCGTGGCCTCCGAGTCGCCCGTGCCCGTTAGGGCCGCGAGCGCCTGCGCCCCCACGCCCCTCGACGCCCTGAGGGCTGCCCAGGGGATGCTCGGCAGGGTAGAGCCCGGCGGCCTCGAGGTCGAGGGATGCAGCGCCCGCGAGGAGACGGCGGTGGCCCACGTTGACGTGGACAACATAAGCTACGCCACCCTCCAGCGGGGGGCATACGAGGCCTTCCTGGATGTTGTAAGGCTCCACCACGTGCTAGCCGAGGAGGCGGCCGCCGCCGGCGCGCTAGTCCAGTACCTGGGGGGCGACAACATACTAGTCGTGCTGCCACCCGCAGCGCCCCGCCTCGACGCCGAGAGACTCCTAGCCAGGACCGGCGAGATGGCCCCCCGCGGCATGACACTCAAGGCGGGAGTCGGCATAGCGCCAACACCCCGCGAGGCCCTAAGCCTAGCGGCGAGGGCACTCCACGACATAAGGAGCAGGAGGGCCCACGAGAGAATAGTGGTATACGAGGCCCCACCCTGAAGGGGGCTCGGCATAGGCCAATCAGCCCATCACCCCCCAGGGGGGCTGGGCCGATAGCTGGTCTCCTCACAGCCCACCCGGGCCCCGGCGCTCCCGGGGGGCTATAGGGGGTGTGCCCGGGGTGCCGGTGCTGGTGCTCGAGGAGGGATCCCCGGGGCCTAGGCGCGCACGCCTCGGCGACTACGTGGAGGCCGTGAGGGTCCTCGCGAGCCTAGTGCCCCCGGGGCGCGTGACGACCTACGGCAGGATAGCCCGCCTCCTCGGTGTGTCGCCGCGCCTCGTGGGCAGGGCCCTGGCCTTGAATCCCGACCCCATAGTCTACCCGTGCCATAGGGTTGTCTCCTCGAATGGGGGCCTCGGGGGCTACAGCCTCGGGGGCCCCCGGTTCAAGGCTAGGCTCCTGGGGCTGGAGGGGGTGCCCGTCGAGGCTGGTAGGGTAGCGGATCCCCGTGCCATAGTGGACCCGCTCCCGGACCCCTGAGGCTCCGCCGGGCGCCTCGCGGGGTGGGCTTGGTGGGAGTAACTTAGCTGGGGTGCTCGATTGTTTTATAAGCCCCACCACGTCGGGCCTTCATGGGAGGCGGCGGGGGTTATACTTTGAAGGTAGCGGTCATAGGAGACGCTGAGACCCTGCCACTGCTGAGGGGGCTGGGAGCCCACGCTGTGGAGGCCGTGGGGGACGACGCCGTAGTGGAGGCGCTCCGCGGCCTCGCCTCGGAGGGGGGCTATGCCCTGGCTATAGTGTTCAAGCACGCCGTCGAGGACGAGGATAGGATCCGCCGCGAGGCGAGGGCCCTGGGGCTGCCCGTGCTCATACTGCCCACCCTCTGGGCCCCCGCCGAGCCCGTTAACGTTGAGAGGCTCCTCGCGAGGGCCCTTGGATTCGGGTGATAGCGGTTGCCGGGGTTCTATGGTGACGCGGAGAAGCTCGCCCGCGAGGTAATAGCGGGTGAGAGGGCGAGCGCCGAGGGCGAGATAGAGGAGGCCTACAAGGAGGGCCTCAGGCTGCTCGAGGAGAAGATGAGGGACGTGCTGAGGAAGAGCCTCGACTCCCTGAGGGACGGCTACATGGTAGCGGAGGAGAGGGTCAAGAGCGCCTCTGCCAGGGCGGAGATCGCCATCAAGACGCACGCGGCCGAGGAGAAGGACAAGTACATCTCGAGGGTGATGGAGCTGGTGAGGGAGAGGATCAAGAGGGAGAAGGTTGGCGCCCCCTGGTACGAGAGGTACATGAGGAGGGTCATAGAGGGCCTCGCGGGCGAGGCCGCCGAGGCTGGCAGGCTCGTGGTTAGGGTGGCCGAGGAGGACAGGGACCTAGCCAGGAGGCTCGTCGCCGAGGTGGGCGGGGACCTCGAGGTCTCGGAGGAGCCCGCCGGGATACTCGGGGGCGCCATAGCGTCGACCCCCGACGGCTCTGTGGTGCTGGACTACAGCCTAGACCTCCTCCTCAGGGACCTCCAGCCCCTGCTGAGGGGCGTTGCCTCCCGCGTGCTCTTCGGGGGTGTCGGATAGTGTCTGTACGCGGTAGGATAGTGAGGATATCCGGGCCACTCGTAGTGGCCGAGGGTATGAAGGGCGTCCAGATGTACGAGATGGTTAGGGTCGGAGAGGAGGGGCTCATAGGCGAGGTGACGAGGATTAGGGGGGACGAGGCCTACATACAGGTCTACGAGTCAACCAGCGGCCTCAAGCCCGGCGAGCCCGTCGAGGGCACAGGGGCGCCCCTCAGCGTCGAGCTGGGCCCCGGGCTCCTCGGCACGATCTACGACGGCGTCCAGAGGCCCCTGCCTAGGATAGCCGAGGTCATAGCTGAGAAGGCCCCCCACAGGAGGATGTTCATCGAGAGGGGCGTTAACGTACCGGCCCTCGACAGGGAGAGGAAGTGGACCTTCCACCCCGGAGACCCCGACACCGGCAGGAAGCCCGCCCCCGGCGACACCGTGAACCCGGGGGACGTGCTGGGTTGGGTTCAGGAGACGAGCATAATCACACACAAGGTAATGGTGCCCCCCGGCGTCCATGGGAGGCTGAAGTGGCTCGCTGCTGAGGGCGATTATACAGTCGAGGACGTGATAGCGGAGGTCGAGGTCGACGGTGAGACCAGGGGCATCAGGATGATGCACCGCTGGCCCGTCAGGGTCCCCAGGCCCTACAAGGTCAAGCTGGACCCCAGCGAGCCCCTAATAACGGGTATGAGGATAATAGACACATTCTTCCCCATGGCCAAGGGTGGGACGGGCGCCATACCCGGCGGGTTTGGGACGGGGAAGACCGTCACCCTACATAGTCTGGCCCAGTGGAGCGCTGCGAGGGTCGTGATCTACATAGGCTGCGGGGAGCGCGGGAACGAGATGACCGAGGTGCTCGTTAGGTTCCCCCAGTACACCGACCCCTGGACCGGGAAGCCCCTCATGGATAGGACCATACTCATAGCGAACACGAGTAACATGCCCGTCGCAGCCAGGGAGGCCAGCATCTACGTGGGCGTGACGCTGGCCGAGTACTACAGGGACATGGGCTACGACGTCCTCCTCGTCGCCGACTCTACAAGCAGGTGGGCCGAGGCCCTCAGGGAGATAGCGGGCAGGCTCGAGGAGATGCCGGCTGAGGAGGGCTACCCGAGCTACCTGGCCTCGAGGCTCGCCGAGTTCTACGAGAGGGCCGGCAGGGTCGAGGCCCTCGGCAGCCCCGAGAGGCTGGGCAGCGTGACCATAGTGGGGGCTGTCAGCCCGCCCGGCGGGGACTTCACGGAGCCGGTGACGAGCCACACGAAGAGGTTCATAAGGGTCTTCTGGGCCCTCGACACGAAGCTCGCCTATAGCAGGCACTACCCGGCGATAAACTGGATCATAAGCTACAGCGCCTACGTGGACCTAGTCGAGGACTGGTGGCACAAGAACGTCGACCCGAGGTGGAGGAGCTACAGGGACGAGGCCATGGAGATACTCATGAGGGAGGACGAGTTGATGGAGATAGTGAGGCTCGTGGGCACCGAGAGCCTCGAGGAGAGGGACAAGCTCATACTCGACGCCGCCAGGCTCATCAAGGACGGGTTCCTCAAGCAGAACGCCTTCGACCCGATAGACGCCTTCAGCCCGCCCGAGAAGCAGTTCAAGCTCCTACAGATGATCATAGACTACTACAGGAAGGCCCGCGAGCTAGTGGAGAAGGGCGCGACGGTAGCCCAGATAAGGGAGGCCGTCGGCAGGCTCTACGTCGACATGGCGAAGGCGAAGTTCGACATACCCAACGACAGGCTGGACCTGATAGACGAGCTGAGGGCCAAGGTCCTCAAGGCACTTGAATCCCTGGAGGCACGCCTAGGCTAGGGGGTGCGTGGGAGTGCTCGGCGTTAGGGAGTACACGAGGGTCACGGAGATCAAGGGTCCCCTCCTGATAGTTGAGGGGGTCTCGAGGGTAGCCTACGATGAGATAGTCGAGGTCGAGCTGCCCACGGGGGAGAAGCGCAGGGGCAGGGTGCTCGAGGTAAACAGGAACATAGCCGTGGTCCAGGTGTTCGAGGGCACGACGGGCATAACGACCACTGGCACGAAGGTGAGGTTCCTCGGCAAGCCCCTCGAGATACCCGTGAGCGAGGACATGCTGGGCAGGGTCTTCAACGGCCTCGGCGAGCCCATAGACGGCGGCCCCCCAGTGGAGGCCGAGGAGAGGAGGGACGTCAACGGGGCCCCCCTGAACCCCGCTGAGAGGGACTACCCGGAGGACTTCATACAGACTGGCGTGAGCGCCATAGACGGCATGAACACCCTGGTGAGGGGCCAGAAGCTACCCATATTCAGCGGCAGCGGGCTGCCTCATAACGTGCTCGCCGCCCAGATAGCGAGGCAGGCCACCGTCAGGGGGGAGGCCGAGGAGTTCGCGGTAGTCTTCGCCGCCATAGGCATCAAGTACGATGACTACCTCTTCTTCAGGAAGTTCTTCGAGGAGACCGGGGCCCTGAACAAGGTGGCGATGTTCGTCAACCTAGCCGACGAGCCAGCTATGATCAGGCTCATAACCCCGAGGGCGGCGCTGACCCTAGCGGAGTATCTGGCCTACGAGAGGGACATGCACGTCCTAGTCATACTGACCGACATGACGAACTACGCCGAGGCCCTCAGGGAGATAAGCGCTGCGAGGGAGGAGGTGCCGGGCCGCCAGGGCTACCCGGGCTACCTCTACAGCGACCTGGCCAGCATATACGAGAGGGCCGGTAGGGTGAAGGGTAAGAAGGGCTCGATAACCCAGATGCCCATACTCACGATGCCAAACGACGACATAACCCACCCGATACCCGACCTGACGGGCTACATAACCGAGGGCCAGATAGTCCTGAGTAGGGACCTCCACAACAGGGGCATATACCCACCCATAAACGTGCTCATGAGCCTCTCCAGGCTCATGAAGGAGGGGATAGGCCCCGGCAAGACTAGGGAGGACCACGCTGCCGTGAGCAACCAGCTCTACGCAGCCTACTCCAGGGGCGTCGAGCTGAGGAGCCTCGCAGCCGTGGTGGGCGAGGAGAGCCTGAGCAAGGTCGACAGGCTATACCTCAAGTTCGCCGACGAGTTCGAGCGCCGCTTCCTCAGCCAGGGCACGAGGGAGAACAGGAGCATAGAGGAGACCCTAGACCTCGCCTGGGAGGTCCTATCGATACTCCCCGAGGAGGAGCTAACCAACATAAAGGAGGAGCTGATACGCAAGTACCACCCCAAGTATAGGATGCAGGCCCAGGCTGGCGCTCAACAAGCATAACGCGAGCATAAACCCAAGCCCCCTAGGCCCTCCTCCCACCCCCCAATCGGGGCACGCTTTCTACACCCTATCAGGATCCTACTGGGCTCCCGCCTGGATCCCCAGACCACATGGGGGAAGAAGTAAGGGGTAGTGCGAGTAATAATTTTATGATGAATCATTTATAATATAAAAACTTGGGGCTAGGCTGGGGCTATCCAGGAGTGGGTAGCTGTGGTGCTAGGGCCTGTGAGGCGCCGCTCCGTGGCTGCCCCCGTGGTGGCCGTGGTGTGGGGGTAGCTTGTGTATGGCTAGGAATGGCGCGTGCTCGACAGTTATGTTCGGGAGGTGGCTCCTGACCTTGGCGTGGAGCACGACGTCGATCTCGTGGTGGCCTGCTGCGAGCCTCACCTTGGCGTAGGGGTGGCGGAGGCTCAGGTTAACGGTCTTATTGCCGTCTATCGTCAGGGTCACGTTGAAGTACTGGAAGACCCTGGCGTAGTGCTCGGGGGCCACTATGTTCACAACGTAGACCCCGGGGTCCCTGAGGGTTATAGTCGCCTGGCCCGTCGCGTTGACCGCCTGTCCCTCCTGGAGCGTGCCGAGGTCTATGTAGACCGGCACCCAGGTAACGTTAACGCCCGTGCCGTTGATGTGGAAGCTCAGGAAGCCCAGGGGCGCGCCCCAGCCAGCGGCCGCCGCGCCCCCAAGGGCGCCAACGGCGGCCAGCACGGCTATCAGAGCCGCCTTGCCTCCCAGGGGCACCACTCCTCACCGCATGGTAGCGGGGGTGCAGCGTTAAATAGGGGGTGCGCACGGCGCGTGAGCAACCCATATAAACCCCTCCCCCGGGGCTTAGGGCTACATCCTGCCGATGCCCCTGACGCCCTCGCGGCGCGCCAGCCCGAGGGCCCAGTGGGCCGAGGCCAGCCAGGCCAGGGCCATGACGGCTAGCCACGCCAGGGTGAGGAGGGCCTCCAGGGCCGGGGGGAGGTACGTTGGCTCTCCAACCGCCGCGAGCCTCATGAGCTCCGCTGGGTGGCTGTAGGGCGTGAGGAGGGCGAATACCCTAACAGGACCCGGCAGCCTGGAGACGGGCGCGGCTATCCCACCGGCTATGAAGAGGAGGAAGTTCATGAAGTCTAGGAGGGGGGCTGGGGCCCTCGTCGCCAGGGAGAGGAAGGCTAGGACGAGGCTGTAGAATATGGCGTCAAGGGTTATCGCCGCCAGGCTGGCGGCGAGCAGGAGGGGATCCCTGGCCTCGAGCACGGGGGCCCCGGTGACGTAGGCTATGAACGCCCCCACCACCCCCGCTGTGCCCAGGCTCACCAGGATGGCGGGGAGGCTCCTCAGGGCCAGGAAGAGGCTGTGACTAGCCCCGGCAATCTCGTGCTCCTCGAACACGCCCATGTTAACGTAGAACCGGGCCCAGTTGCCGATCGTCCAAACGGGTGTGCTCATCAGGTTCCACGCGAGCACCGCCCAGAACACCATGGGAGCGACGCGCGGGTAACTCGAGGGGGAGGCGAACGTGAGAGCGCCGAGGACGTATATCGTGACCCAGAGCCCCTCAACGAGCACCCAGTTAGCAAGGCTGTAGAGGTACCTCCCAGTCCTAACAACGTGGAGCCAGAGCATAGCCCTGAACTGCCAGGCCAGCCCCCGCCGCCCCTCCACCCTCGAGGCCCCCCAGACCACCGCGGCGGCGCCCCCGGGGCACTAGGCCCCCAGCCCCCGGGGGCTAGGAGTGCAAGCCCAGCACGGCGTAGACCCTGGCGAGGCCGGCCCGCCTCGACGCCAGGAGCCTCCAC
>JALWPV010000083.1 GCA_027080775.1 Acidilobaceae archaeon | reverse complement strand
GGGGGGAGGCCCCTCTTCCGGACCCTCCTGGAGGGGGCTGGGGGCTATATTGTATCCTATAGGATATTATTCAGGGCTGTGAGGGACGTCATACTGCCCCCGTTCACGAGTAGGATCCTGCGTGTGCTTATACACACGAGCCCCTGCATGGAGGGTGTGAGGCGCCTCTACGAGTCCCGGAGGAGCTACAGGCCCGTCAGGCTCGGGGTGCTCCGGAGGGGGAGGCGGAGGCTCTACCAGAGGGTCCCCGAGGGGCCTCCCCTCGCTGCGAGGGAGGGCGAGGCTCTGGAGGCTTGGGTTACGGTGTACACACGGGGGCTCGGGGAGGCGTTCCCGCTGGTGGAGTGTGGGGGTAGGCTGCCGGGCCCCTACGAGGGCCTGGAGTTCGAGGTTGCCGAGGCGGTGGTTGAGAGGCTCGAGGCGCTTAGCGCGGGCATCGATGGGGAGGGGGAGTTCAAGGTCGAGATCCACACGCCCCTCCTGCTGGACACGAAGCTCATGACCCCACCCCCGCTCAGGGGCAGGAGGCTCGCGAGGTTCAACCAGGCCCACAGACTCCTCCCGACCCCAGCGTACATCACTGCCTCGGCGGTGAGGCTCTGGCTAGCCATCGCCAGGCCCGACGTCGACCCCAGGCTCCACCCACTCTACGCCTACGCCGCCGGCAGGCTGGCCGACGTCATGGTGGCTGAGGCAGACTACAACATCAAGCCCACCACCGCCCTCTACGGCAGAGACGAGAACGGCAGGCCCAAGGAGCCCCGGGGAGTAACGGGCTACGTGATCTACAGGATCCTCAACCCCAGGATAGCCCCCCTACTAGACAAGACCCTAGCACTAGCCTCGAGGCTAGGCCTCGGGAGGAGCAGGAGCATAGGCTTCGGCGAGATCCAAGTAAAACCCGCGAAAACCAGCCCAGGCCAACCCACACAAGAGCAGCACGAGCAACCCAACCAGCCCGGCCGGGGATAATTAGGGGGCAGACCCACCGTGGGTGTGGGGCTCGAGCGCTTGCCTCCCCAAGGCTCAGGGGGGCCCGGCCCTAGGGTGGGCCTCGTAGTCTTCCCCATAGGCCAGGACGACGCTGCCAGGAGGAACTGCAGCACCACCATCGTCAGGGGGCTGGACTACGAGTGGATAGCCAGGAAGGCCAGTCAGGCAGGCGTGGGCCAGGAGACGCTCAGCCTCATCCAGCGCGTGGTCGGCCGTCAGAAGTTCATAGCGTGGGGGGCCAGGGAGGGGTCGTTCCGTAACAACAAGAAGGTACTCCAAGCCGTGGTGAGACTGGTCAATGAGACCCAGGCGCTAGGAGTCCCTAGAGAGCCGTGGGTGGCGATGTTCTACAGGCTCGGCAAGATTGTGTGCCCGGGCTGGATCCTGGGGGTACTGGACTCGGAGGCGCTCTCAAGCCTCCTATGGGGCAGCAGGGAGTGGAGGTACGTCTTCCTCATAAAGCCCCTCCACGACTGCGGGGAAGCCCTAGAGCCCGTCACGTGCAAGCCCCGAGAGGGACCAGGAGTCTACGATGCATCCCTCATCCTCCAGGGCCTCGTAGGGTTCAGGAAGCCCTTCATGAGGACGCTCGTAGCGAGAATCCTCGAGGGCGAGAAGGCGGGAAGGCTATGGGCAATCCTAGGCAACACCACGCCTCCCACCGGGGGGCATGGCGAGGCCGCGGGACAGGGCACGGAAGCCTCTGGAAAAGCTGGGGAGGAGGGTACATGCAGATTCCTCGAGAGGATCCTAGGAGAGGGGAGGCTGGAGGGCCTGGTGTCCGCTGTAAAGGCGCTCCTGGAGATACGCGGGGCCGCCCTCCTCTATGGGCCCCCAGGCGTTGGGAAGACGAGCCTGGCTAGGTGCGTGGCCGAGAGGATGGGGGCCACCCTCGTAAGCGTTACCGGGCACATGTGGCTCTCGAGGCACACACTCGTCGGGGGCTGCATTCTCAGCGGGGGCTCCACCAGGTGGGAGCCTGGGGTTATCGTGAGGGCGGCCCGGGAGGCCACGCGCGATAGGCCCGTTGTGGTGCTCCTAGACGAGGTCAACAGGGCGGAGCCGGAGAGGGTGCTGGGCGAGGTCTTCACCGCCCTAGCGAGCCCCGATAGGATCCTGGAGATCCCGGACGCCCCGGAGGATGAGGGGAGGATCCCACTAGAGAACGTCTACCTCATAGCGACGGCCAACAGCGTGGACTCCGTA
Source organism: Acidilobaceae archaeon (assembly GCA_027080775.1). Classification (GTDB taxonomy): domain Archaea; phylum Thermoproteota; class Thermoprotei_A; order Sulfolobales; family Acidilobaceae; genus Calypsonella; species Calypsonella navitae. The sequence continues at coordinate 31,254 of JALWPV010000083.1, read as the reverse complement.
GCCCTAGCCAGGATGGGTGTGGCCCTCCACAGGAGATTCCCCGCTGTCCGTGTCGAGCTGAGCCCGGAAGAGCTGGGCAGGGTGGAGGAGAACATGCGCTCCCTCCTCAGGGAGGAGCTGGGCGGCGATGACTGCGCCGAGAGGATCATAGACGCCTCGATAGCCATGTGGGAGATCGTCTATAGTAAGGCTGTGGATGCAAAGCGCACACACATAGCGCCGGGGTGGAGCTACGCCATAGACTCAGCGAGGCTCCTAGCCAGGATCCTCCAGGGCGGCTGCGGGGACCCCGGGAGGGTCGAGGGGGCCTGCAGGCTGGTCGCTGAGGCGTGGTACAGCGAGTACCTCAGGCTCGCCAGGATCGATGCCTCCACGGACGACCTCGTGCAGCGTTGCAAGGCCGAGCTGCTGGGGGAGGGCGGGAGTGGAGGATAAGCTCGCCCAGCTACTCTACTACTACTTCGAGAGCCTCCTAGCATCGAGGCACCCCTACGAGTCCGCCGGGGAGGGCCGGGTACTCCTGGAGGTAGCCGGGAGCCCCGGGGGCTTCGGGGGCCTGCTATGGGCCTCAGCCGCCGCAGCCGCCCTCACGGGGATCCTACAGCCAAGCTACGCCCTCGAGGGTGAGGCCATAGTCTCCCGGGAACTAGTGGGGCCCGTGCTGGAGACCCTCGCCCTCCTAGCGCCGTATGGGGTAGTCGAGAACCTCGCGCCAGCTAGGAGGCTCTGCGCCCCCGAGAACGTGGCCGCCTATATCGTGGCCGAGAGGGCCCTCCGAGAGCTAAAGGGGCTCTCTAGAAGCCTCCACGCGAGGCTCGAGTCTATGGTCGAGGGCTCCTGGATAGGCCAGGCCCGCCACTGCATTGAAAGCGGGGAGGACGAGGAGGACTACCTAGCGGAGGCGCTCAGGAGGATCGAGGACAACGAGTGCCCCCCGAGGTTCCAGGCGCTCAAGCCCTTCATAGAAGCCCTACTCCCAGGCGCCAAGCCCGGAGCCAGAGAAGCCCCCCAGGGAGAGCTGTACCTTGACGCCCTAGCCGAGCTCACATCACTCGCCGCCGTACTAGACGTCCTAGCCATACCAGTAGACCGCAGGAGCTACACGCTCAGAACCTTCAGAGACAACGGCTGGATCGTGTGCTACCAGCACACCCTACCCCTCTGCCAGTGGAGGCCCGACATACTAGTCGCCAACGAGCAGAGCGGGGACCTAATAATAGTCGAGGTCAAATCCTCCAAAGAGGCAGGACAACCCCTCAGGGAGAGACTGGAAGAGGGGATAAAGCAGCTCCTACTCTACAAGGAAGCCATAAACACCCGCGGGCCACCACCTACATGCACCCACCAAACCCACAAAGCACGGCACATCCACCTGATCTTAGCATACTACAGCCCTTTCAAAGAAGCCGAGGCACACGAAACCCTGAAATGCCCGGAGGCGCCAGAAGCACTCAAAATAAAAGTAACACCCGCTAACCAACTAGGAGACACAATCAAGGACACGCTAAAACCCGCATAATCACACGACTCCATCCCCGTCACCCCGGGCCTCCCCCTCGGGGTGCTGGCAGCGGGGCCCCTAGCGGGGAGGGGGAGGAGTACACGTTCACCGCCGGCCCGGACCTTGGCGTCGCCGAGGCCGAGCTCGTCGGGGTGGCCGTCGACCTCGACTACTACGATGGCATCGGGCCCTTCGGGGATCCGCTGGGGCAGCTCGCCCTCGACACCTAGGGCCTCAGCACCCCGCCTAGGTCCTCCCCCACCCTCGATGAGCGCGAGCGTCTCGTCCTGGAGGAGCCGCCTCAGGGCGACCCTCACGAACCCCTCCAAACCCTTATCACCCCTACACGCCACTCTATGGGAGGGGTGGGTCAGCGGGTCGTATCCAGCCCATGAGGCCTCGCCCCCCGGGAGGGGTCGGGGCCCTCGGCCCCCAAGGCAGCCGTTCCAGGCGTGTCTTCCTCCAAGGCCTTACATGCATGGAGTAGGGGCATGGAGCCCGGCCGGGCCAGCGCTACCCGAGGGGGAAGGAGACGGGTAAGGAACTTCCGGGCCAACCTCTTAACCCTCACCTTATACGCTATCACCTCACCACTCCTCCTCGAGCCTCTGCCTCTTCACGCGCAAGAACGTGGAAGCGGAGATGGTACTCCGCTACAAGGAGACACGGGCCGTAGAGGTGTGTCGCTGAGAGGGCCTCTGCCCGTGGTTTGACTCCCCGGTTTCGCCGCGTCGTCGCCCCGGGCTGTTGCCTGGCTGGGTGGGGGTGGTGGTTGCCGTGGTCTGGTTGGGTTAATATAAAAGTGCTTAGGCTGCCTGGCTGGGCGTGGGGCTGGCTGGGGCTTGCCCGAGGCTAGGGTTGTGCGTGTCAAGAGCTGGAGCGAGCTCCCTGAGGTCCTAGAGCCTGGGGTGTACTACGTGGATGGCCGTAAGTACACGATAAGGGTCAGGGTCTCCAGGAAGGCCGTGGTGGACGCTATAAGGAGAGCTAAGCGGGGGGGCGTGCGCGTCTAGAGCTTCCTCTTCCTCAGCCTATCGTAGACCTTGGATCTCTTCGGTGTGAGGTCTATGCTAAGGAACCTCACTAGGCACTCGCTGGCGATCACCTCGAATAGGAACCTGTAATCCCCCACGCGGGTCCGCCGTATCCTCAGCTCCTCGACCACCATCTCCTCTCTCAGGATCCTATAGATGGCCCTCCTATCGCTATTCAAGTCGGCTTCCCATGTGGCCCGCCTCTCCTCTAGGCGCCGCAGGGCCTCGGAGTATCGGCCCTCTAGCTCCTCGCGCAGCGAGTCGGGTATCTCTACACGCCAGCGACCGAAGCACCGCTCGAGGGGGCTCTCCCCACCCCTGCCCCTAGGCATCGGAGCCGCCCTCCGTAAGGCTCGAGCCATCCCCGGCTGGCGGTGGCGCCTGGGTGTGGCGCGGGCGTTCTGTGGGTGGATCATGCCTAGTTAGGCGCCTGAGCCGTCCCGATGCTCGTTGGCCATTGTCTCCCCCGTCCTTGGCAGCCCGCCAGCCTTAATAAATACTGTGCTTACCTAATATTTATATTTTTTAATGTAAATCTGGGGTCTCTCCCCTCTTTCTCTGGATCGACACTAGCGCTTCTTCCTTGCTTGGCCTAGTATGTCCAGGCCCCCTGAGCCCGAGTTCCCGCTCTATCTCGGGCCCAGGCTAGGGTTAGGAGCGTGGTCGTTAGGAAGCTTAGGAAGATGAGCATGTTAGCCGAGACAGTGAATACCTTTCAATTCTATTGTAGAGATACTCCACAGTAAGAGCTTCAACACCCTATTCGCGTGGAAGGACTTTCAATTCTATTGTAGAGATACGTGGTCGTCGCTTTCACCACCCCCCGCTCATGCATGCACCCGTAACTTTCAATTCTATTGTAGAGATACCCGCCTCCAGAGCAGCCGTCTCCACAGCCACCGGGGCGGTTGCCTTTCAATTCTATTGTAGAGATACTGTTTATGGTTTCTTTAATGTTCTTCTTCAGCTCTACTCCCCTGGATGCCCCCTATTCCTTTAGCATATCTATTATGAGATACTCTAACGGCTCTGGACCCCCTGGGTGGGAGGGGGGCTCCATGAACATGGTACATGGACTCCACTATAAATGGTGTGATGCACATTAGCATATGTATTCCTGTGGCCGGGCGGGAGAATCCATGGTCTCAATGTAGGTAATGGGGGGCCACGGCAAGTCATGCTGTCAATAGCCAAACCCTGGGGTAAGACTCAAAAACCTCCCGCCCCAGGGCGGGAGGTTCTCTGCTCTCTAATGGTGGAACTTATTAGTGTCTCTTTGTTTGTATGGCTGCTAGTGCCGCTATTGCCACGGCTATTGTGATTGCCGCCGCTGTTATTGCTGTCTTCTTGTTGTTGTGGCGTGTTGGGCTTGTTGGGGTCTGCGTCTTCGTTGTTGTTTGGCTTGTGTTTGCTGGTGTGTGTATTGGTCTTGCTGTAGTCGGTGGTGTCTGGGTTGGTGTTGCCTGTGTTGCCTGGCTTGTTATCCATGTGATAGTCTCCGTCTTTGTTGGTGTGGCTGTTTGGGGTGTTAGGTTTAGCCTTGTGGTTGACCAGGGCTTTATTGTGAGCTTATATTGGACCTTGGTGCCTTGGGGGGTTTGTGCTTTGACTGTGTAGGGGCCCGGGGTTGCCCAGAGGTCTAGGTGGCCTGTCGGGCCTATGGTGTAGGATGCCCTGCCCCCGGGGCCTGCTACTTCTAGGTGGGTGCCGGGCTCTGCGTTGACTGTTAGGTGGCCCGTTACTGGTAGGCCCTTTATCTTGTAGATTGTGAGTTTATCCGGGGTGGCTACTGCTAGTAGGGATGCGTTGGGGCTCCAGGCCAGGCTCCTGGCGGGGCCTGGTAGTGTGGTGTTGTAGAGTATGGTGCCGTCGGGGGCTAGGAGGTAGAGGCTGTCCTTGACGGCTAGGGCTATCACGCTGCCCTCCGGGCTCCAGGCCTCGAGCACCGGCTGCCCCGGCCTCAGTGGGAGCCTCGTGTTGAGGAGGGTGGAGCCCGTGGCGTTGTATATGGTGAGGTTCAGGGATGAGCCGTCATCCACTAGGGCCGCCACAAGCTGGCCTGAGGGGCTCCACGCGGCCGCCTCCACCCAGCCCGGGCTGCCTGGGCCCCGGATGACCCTGGCCTTGAGGCCCATGGGGCCTGGGGCGGCTATTGCTATGGACCGTGAGTCCCACGCCAGTAGCATGGGAGCCCTGGGGCTCCACGCGGCGTGCCTCGGAGTCATGAAGGGTAGGAGCGGGAGGGGCAGGGGCTCGCCGGTCGAGGCGTTGACCACCACGAGGCCGCCGGCCTCCCCGGGGAGGAGGGCCACGTAGCGCCCATCGGGGCTCCAGGCTATCAAGGCCTGGCCGCCCGGGGACTCGTGCCTCCAGAGCATCTCCCCACTAGCTGTTAGCATGTAGAGGTACCCGGAGGCCTCGACGGCCAGGCGGCTCCCGTCGGGGCTCCAGGCTAGGGGGCCTGCGAGGCCCCCGAGGCTCCTCTCCCACAATAGGGAGCCGGCCCCGCCGTAGACCATCACGCCGCCGGGCCAGGTGGCCGCTATCAGGCCCTTGGGGCTCCAGGCTACGGCATCGGCCTGGCCGTGTATTGGCAGCGTGGCCTCGACGCTACAGGTGGGGCCTAGCACTGTGGGGGCCCCGGTGTTGACCACCAGGAGGTCCCCGCGGGGGCTCCAGGAGTAGCCGTCTAGCCGTGCGGGTAGCCACCATAGCTGCCTGCCCGTGCGTGCCTCGAAGACGTGGAGGCCCGAGGCCGAGAGCACAGCCAGTAGCCCACTACCGGGGGCCCAGGTTGGGTGGGAGGCGCCGAGCCCGCTGGCCTGCCATAGGAGGCCGCCGCTTGAGGCATTTAGGACTATAACGCCAGTGTCTGTCGCCACAGCCACCATGGAGCCGTCGCCGCTCCAGGAGACCCCCTCGACCCACTCGAGGGGCTGGATGCCCCTGAGGCTTGTCCTCCAGAGGATCCTCCCCCTAGAGTCGTAGGCTACGGCCACCGTCTTGTTCGCCACGAGGAGGGCCCCCCCTCGCGGGGCCGGCGGCCACAGCGTAGTCCGGGCCCGGCATCTCTAGGTGGAGCAGGATCCTGCCCGTGGAGTCATAGAGGCTCACCCCGGGCCCAGCGGCTACCACTAGGTGGGCACCGTCGACCCAGGCTAGGTAGCTGGGCTGGGCTAGGAGGGGGCGGCTCCAGAGCGCTCTCCAGCCACCCCTCGATAGAACCACGAGGCCCTCGTTGGAGTCGTAGACCGCAAGCATCGAGCCGTCGGGGCTCCAGGCGTACCCGCGGACGCCGATGAGGTCCGCATGGCTCGAGTCGAACACCACCCTGCCCGTAGTGGCGTTGACCACCAAGAGAACCCCGAGGAGCCCGTGGCTAGCCCTGAACGCTATCAGGCCCCCATCGGGGCTCCACGTGGGGCCCTCGGGGGTGAGGGATCCCACAGCTGGCTCCCCGAGGTCTATGCTCCAGAGGCGCCCGCCAGCCCTCGAGTAGGCGTCCACCCTGCCCGGGAGCGGCACCACTACCACGGAGCCCCGGGGGCCCCACACCGGTACCCCCGGGGTCGCGGGGCTCGTGTTGATACTCCAGAGCACCCGGCCCCCGCTGGCGTAGACCACGACGCCGCCCCTGAGGGCTACGGCAGCGGCGCCGTCCGGGGCCAGGGAGAACCCCTCAACCTGCAGCCCAGGCTTGAGCATCACCCTCCACGCAAGGGCCCCGGTGGAGGCGTTGTAGACCTCCAGGGCGAGGGCCTCCCCGGGCCCTGCCTGGGCGAGCAGGCCGATGTAGCCCCCGCCCCAGACAGGCCTGGAGAGGACCGGGTGGGCCTCGATGCTGCAGAGAGCCTCAACGCTGAGGCCCCCACGCGCTGGGGGCGGCGCTGTAGAGAGGTAGGCACCAACAGCAGGGCCGGCCAGCGGCGCTAGGATGGCGAGCGCGACCAGGGCTGCCACGAGTAGCCTGGAGGCCACTATGAGCCCTCCCCTAGACTGGCCCACCGAGGAATCCCCCGGAGAGCCAGCGTGGCCAGCCGCCGCTTCTTTTAAGTACTAACAGTGTCTCCCAGCAGAGAGCTTTTAGCCTAGAACAAGCGCTGGCTTGGAGCGCCTTCTAGCTGGGGTGTGGATCGTGGCCCAGAGAGCCCGGGCTATAGCTCCCGTGGCCCTCGTACTCGTAGCAACGCTGGCGCCTCTCCTGGGCCTGGGTGCCCAAGCAGCGGGGCAGGCCTGGGGCGTGGTGGCCTCGCCTGGGGCGCCTGTCGAGGTCTACAGCGCCAGGGAGTGCTGCGGCGCCCTCTACGTTGCCGGTAGCGTGGAGCCCGCCGGCGGGGGGCCCCAGGGGCTCCTCCTCGTGGTCAAGGGGGGAGGCGTGGAGGCCTACACGCTCTCAGGAGGCTCCGGCGGGGCCTTCGAGGTCCGCGGCCTGGTGGCCGTTGGGGGTAGGCTATACCTCTACGGGCGCATGGATGGGCTCCCCGGTATAGCCGTTGTGGGGCGCGGGGGCGTGGAGGCCTACGCCCTCAAGGCTGTCGGTAAGTGGAGGATCCTGGCTGGCACGGTGGTCTACCTGGGCCAGGCGGGCGCTGGGGGCCTGGTGGTTGTCGCGGCGGCTAAGGGGCACTGGGGCTTCATGGACCGGTGGTTCACCATCGTGGCGCTCCTCTCCCCAGCCCTCAACGTGACTGGAGCATACAGCCTCGAGATGCCCCCGCCAAGGCTCGTGGCTAGGGGTGGTGGGGGCACCCTCTACCTCGTGGCCACGAGGCCCTATAGGGGCCTCTACATAGTGGGCTACACCCCGGGCAGCGCGAGCGCCGAGGAGGTCCAGGTCAGCCTCTCCGGCCTGGACCTCAGGCCCTCCAGCACCCTGCTCGCGGGGGGCTCCCTCTACATAGCGGGCACCGCCGTTAGGGTGGAGAGCTACGATGAGAGGGCGATGATACTCAAGTTAACCCCCGGCCTGGGGGTCGAGTACCTCAAGCTATTCAAGGCTATGAGCGTTAACAGGCTCACAGCGGCCGCCCCTCACGATGGGGGCTTACTGGTGGCGGCCGACATCGAGGAGCCCGAGCACGGCACGGCCTACAAGCTAGTCCTCGAGGCTGGCCCAGACGCCTCCATAGGGGCGGCCCTAGCCCTGGGGGCTGGTCCCGCCTCGAGCGTGGAAGTCAAGGCCCTCAAGCCCCACTCCTCCACGGTGGAGATAGTGGGCCTCCTAGACTCCACGCGGCTCCCGGCGTCCCCCTCACCCATGATAATAGAGGCCCCCTGGCCCCCAAGCGGCACCCACAACCTCGAGGCCACCAGCGGCCCCGTGCACCTGGGCATCAAGCTCTCACCAGCGCCCAAGTGGCTCCTAGACAAGCTCCGCGCGGGCACCACACAGCCCAGCTACAAGGTCAGCCACGCAACAATCAACGCCACCAGGCTCGACGCCTCACAGCTAACCATAGCCCAGGTTAGCGCGGGCCTCAAGGCGGCTAAGGTGATAACCTACAAGCTAGCCGAGGCAGCCACGGCATCGCCTACTACGACACACACGACAAAGACGACCCCAGCAGCGACAACAAAGACCAGCGGCCAGGCGACCCACACGACATCGACGAGGACAGGACAAGCCACGGCGAGCAGCCCTGCAACCACGGCGACACAAGCGCCAATGACAAACACAGCCACACAGAAAGAAACCACACCCGCAAAGAGCAACACAGCCAAGCTAGCGGCAATGGGCCTAGGAGCCGTAGTCATAGCAATAATAGCAGTGGTACTAGCCAAGAGATGACGCCCGGGTAAAACGCTTCCTCTCCCACGCGGTCACCGCCAACCCTATGAGGATGAAGCGGGCTCGATGGGGCTCGGGCTGGCATCCGCCTCCATATAGCATTAGCTGATCCCATTAGCCTGGAGGATGTGAGACAAGCGATACCCGGGAGGCTGGGCTCTTGTGGCCGAGCGCGGGTGCAGGGTGGTAGCTGATACCTGCGTGTTCTGGGTCGCCATGCGCGGCGAGGCTCCCCTGAGGGATATAGCAGACTGCGTAATTAGAGTGTCCTGTCTCACCCACGCTGTGGCCTACGACATGGGGTTAAGCGGTGAGGAGGAACTACTCGAGTGGGCCCGCGCCCGCGTGGGGCCGCCCCGCGGGCCTAGGGTCAGCGCTCTGAAGGCTGTGCTCGGAAGGTATGGCCGCCGGGTTAGGGAGATCGGGGCAGCCGACGTCATGATAGCCCTCACCGCCAGAGAGCTAGATGCGCTCCTGGCCACCTGTGATTGGCGCCTCGCGCAGTTCTACATGAGCCTGACCGGGAAGCGCCCCGTGTTTATACCAGCAGCTGTACGCGCCTAACTCTGGGGGCGCCCCAGCGTTGGACGCCCGGGCTTGGCTGGCGAGGCATGAGGCCACGGCTAAGAAGAGGTCGCTCCGCATCTACGAGCTCTACCGGAGAGCCCGAGACAAGAACGCAGCCGCGAGGCTGCTCGACGACTTCGCAGCGGGCAGGATCACATACGAGGAACTCATACGCGGGCTCGAAGAGCTGGCACGACACTAGTATCCAGTAACGATCGCTGGGTGCTCCCGCGATGATGCGCGCTCCCCTCGTGGTACCCGAGGATGGGGCCTCTCGGGATCCCTGTCACCTCCTTTTGGTGTTAGCACAGACCTCTAGGGCCGGGTAGGTTTGGTTTGGATAAGGAGGCCTTGGCGCGTGAGCTGGGCAAGGTCCTGGGTCGTCGGGTTATATGCTTTAGAGTGGGAGATTATGGCTTCGACCTAGTGTTCGACGACGGTAGGGAGCTGGAGGTTTATTGCGGGCTAGAGTCCAGCCTGGGCTGTGCTTGGGGGATAGTAGTTGCAGAGCGGCTCCTCTTCCCAGTAGCCAGCCTCGATGAGGCACAGAAAATAGTCGAGGAGCTACGCTTCCAACACGAGACAATAGACGTTGACATAGTTGAATCGCATGAGGGGCGGGTTTACGTTTCAGTGGCCCGCAGCGATCTACCCATGCTGGCCGACGTTTGCAAGTCCTCACCCCTATCGGAAAGAGCCAGAAGAATCTTGTGCAGAGACTAGTAACTGGCCCTGGCTCTTCCGCCGCCATAGCGCAGAAGGCAGTAGCTACCCCTGTCCTCCCCGGAGCTCCACCTAGCCGGTAAGCCTCAGCGCTGCACAACACTACGGTGAGACCCTACCCGTCATGCGGCTAAGGTGCGGGCGAGGCTAGGGCCCGCTAGAATCGAAAATATAGAAAGAGGAGTGCTTGAGGCCCCGCCAGCCGGCCCTCGCAGGCTAGGGGGCCGGTCTTCTTGCTAGTAGCGCCGCTGTGATTCCCAGGATTATGAGTGCTACCACTAGTGTGGCTATGCCTAGCTCTAGGGTCTTGTGGGCGGTGTCTTGTAGCTTGTCTAGCCTCGTGTTTATGGAGTGGTTGCCCCTCGCCACCACGTTCTCTACCTCTTGGAGCTTTTGGGTGACCGTCTTCTGGCCTTCTAGGACTTGGCTGCACGTCCCTTGGAGGCTCTTGATCGCCTCCTGTAGGGCCGTGCTGTCCTGGTCTAGGTGCGAGCTTATGGCTGCCAGTAGCTGCTGGATCGCCTCCGCGGAGCGGGTCGTGTTTGATTGTAGGGCCTCTAGGGCTGCTTTGACTTGGGCTGCGGCTTCCTCGAGGCTGAGCGTCTTGTTGTAGATCGCCCCCAGGGCCTTGAGGGCCCCGGCGCCCGCGGGGCTTGGGTGGCCGGGCTTGGGTGTTGGGAGCGGGTAGAATACCTGGAGGAATACGGGCTTTGCAAAGGAGGACTGGCCTTTCAGTATTGCCACTAAGCCTATCTGTGGTTCCATCCAGATAGCGCCGTCATCGTCGGGCCTGTCGCCTATTAGGGGTAGCTTAGATGCCTCTACCATGTCTCTGAGCGATATTTTCTCGCCGCTCAGCACTTTATCGTAGATGTAGTGCGCCATCAGGTAGCCTCTGCTGTCCTCCCATACCCAGGTGTAGTTCTTAGAGTTGATCGCCTCCTCCCACGTCTTAGGGTATCCTGGTAGCCCCACTATCATGTCCTTGAGCGCGTAGATTCCCTGCCTCACTATCCATCCCTTACCCTGCAGCACATGGTCGTACCCAACCTTGAAGACGACCATGTAGTTCGTCGGGGGTAGGAGAGATGTACCCTGCGGCTCTACAAGGAAGGGATCCTCGGGCGGCCAGGTGGGCCCCTCCCGCGGGTTCACTAGGTACCTTATCCTGTAGGGGGAGACCTCAACTACAGCTATGTTGCCCTGGGCGTCAGAGAGCAACAGGGCGTCCCCGTAGCCGGAGAACCCCTTATTGAATAGTTTCTGGAGTAGCTCTATGGCCTGGGTCACGTTAGAGGCGTACTGGACTACGTACCTGTCCCTGATCATCTCTGGAATCCCTATAACTCTCCAGGTGTGCACGCCATGCTCTGTCATCCCAAGGCCGGCGTCGTTGAAGCCGTTCTGGAAGAGGCTGCCAGCAGCGGTATAGTATGCGATCTGGTGGCCGCTCGTGGGCCTCTCGACGACGTAGACGAAGTAGGGGGCCAGGGGCGGGGCGTCTATGGTGGTGCCACTGATAATCATGCTGTCCACGGTTAGGTTGCCGGAGATGACCGCGCCTGTGCAGCTGAAGTCGACGAAGCTGTTGATCACGAGTATGTCCTTGTAGGTTATGTTGTAGCCCAGGCCGACGCCGGGGTGGGCGGCCGTGTAGGCGTTGAAGCCCGCAGCTATGCCCTTCATCTCCTCGAGGTACTCCTGGGGTATGTAGGGCTCGTACTTCTCAGCCATGGAGAGGAGCTTCTGCCTGAAGAGCCTCCCGGGGACGCCGTAGGCCTTCCCTAGGATGTTGTAGGCCCAGTTGAGCACCCCCGCTATCTCCTCGGCCGCTAGGTAGCCGTACTCGTAGCCCCTATCGTAGGGGCTCCCGGAGATGTAGATCACCTTGAGGGGCCCCGCCCTACCCGCCCCTAGGAGCAGGGAGAACCCGAAGCCCGTGGGCCTGACGATGTAGCGTGGCTCCCCCGCGCTGGCGGCGCTGGGGGGCTGGGAGGCGCTGGCCCCGGGGAGGCTGGAGAGCGCCACTATGCCAACCAGGACGAGGGCCAGGGCTAGGATGCGCCTAGGCACTCCAGGGCACCGCGTGGCCTATGTGTTGGGGCCCGCTATATTTTAGGGTGTTCCCCTCGTGGGTACATGCCCCCTACGCCCCCGGCAGCGTAGGAGGGGGCCTAGGAGGGGGGTGCCGGCTAGGGCTAGGAGGCCCATGCCGGCGTATGCTGCCTGGTAGCCGTGGCGGGCCGCGAGGGCCCCGTAGGCTATGGGGCCTAGGAAGGCCCCGGCGTCGAATCCCATCGCGTATATCGAGAGTGCTGTGTTAGCAACGCCCCCCGGCACGGATTCGAGTGTTAGGAGCTGCGTCGAGGGGGGCACGAGCCCGTAGCCGAAGCCGTAGAGGAGCGCCGCCAGGTAGGCCGCTGGGACCCTGTAGTGCCTCGAGAATAGTAGGAGGGAGGCCGCCACGACCGCCTCGCCCCCCACTGCCGTGATGGCGGGGTTCACCCTCAGGGTTAGCCTGCCCGATAGGTACCTCGACGCTAGGCCGCTGAGGCCGGCGAGCATCATGAGGACCCCGTAGGTGCTCGCCGGGTAGCCTAGGTCCCTGTAGTGGGCCTGTAGGAGGCCGGTTAGGGACATGAATATCGCCCCCATGACGGCCGCAGTCGCCGTCGTGAGGGCAACCCTCCAGTTCAGGGCGTCCCCCCACCCGTACCCGCTAGGCCCGCGGCCCCGGGGAGCCCGCCTGGCGTGGGGGAGGCACAAGGGGGGTATGGCTAGCGCCACCAGGAGGGCTAGGGCGAAGGCCCACGTGTAGCCGAGGCTGTCAGCCACGTAGCCGGCCACGGGGGGCGCTACTAGGGAGGCTAGGGATATCATCATGGACCTATAGCCCAGGGCCAGCCCGGCCCTCTCCCCCGCGGCGCTCGCAACCGCCACCATCGAGGGGGCTATGAAGAATCCCGAGGCGAGCCCCTGGAGGATCCTCCCAGCCGATAGGCCCCCGAGCCCCCTGGAGGCCATGTAGGCCCCGGAGGCCGCGGCCATGAGGGCGCCCCCAGCACCCATGACAAGCCAGCTCCCAACCCTATCGGCCAGGTAGCCAGTGAAGGGCCTCGTGACTAGGGATGCTAGGGAGGAGAGGGACCACATGAGGCTCGTGGCCTCGAGGCTTACCCCGAGGTCCCTCGAGTACCTGGCCAGCACGGCGCCACTGAGGTTCATAGCCGTGAAGAACAGAGCAACTGAGGCCAGGCCAGCCGCTAGCTCCCAGGGCCTCCCAGCCACGCCCGGGCACCAGGCCCCCATGAGGTGGGGGCGTGGCTGGGGATGGGTTGGGCCCCGATATAAAGTGGGGCCCCTAGGCCTCCGGGGCCTGGCCCTCTCCCTCTAGCCACTTGGCAAGCCAGCCCCTGGGGAGGGGGTTGTGGCACGCCACTAGCCTCCCATCGCCGGCCTCGGCGAGGCTGGGCTCCTCCCTGGAGCACCTCTCGGTGGCTCTCGGGCATCTTGGGTGGAACCTGCAGCCTGGGGGTATGTTTGAGGGGTCCGCTATCTCGCCCCGTATCTCGTAGCGCCTCCTGCGGCGCCTCCTCACGCTTGGGGCCGCCGTTATGAGGGCCGCCGTGTAGGGGTGTCTCGGGTCCCTTAGGACCTCCTCGGCTGGGCCGGCCTCGACTATCCTGCCGAGGTACATGACCATTATCCTATCGGCCACGAGCCTGGCTACTGAGAGGTCGTGTGTTATGAATATCATTGCCAGCCCGTACTCGCGCTGGAAGTCCTTGAGTAGCCTGAGTATCTCGGCCCTCATGGAGACGTCTACCATGGAGACGGGCTCGTCCGCCACGAGTAGCTCGGGCTTCAGTATCATGGCCCTCGCTATCACGACCCTCTGTCTCTGGCCGCCGCTGAGCTGCGCGGGGATCCTCCAGTAGAAGTCCTCGGGGGGCGTCAGGCCGACCCTCTCGAGTAGCTCCAGGGCCCTCTCCCTAGCCTCGCTCCTCGAGGCTAGCCTGTGGACTATGAGGGGCTCCGCTATGGCCTCGCCCACGGGCTTCCGGGGGTTGAGGCTCCAGTAGGGGTCCTGGTATATCATCTGCATCCTGGGCCTCATCGGCCTCAGCTTGGACTCCGGCAGGTGGGTTATGTCTACTCCCTCGAAGAGGATCCTCCCGGCATCGGGCTCGAGGAGCCTGAGGACTAGTCTCCCGGTGGTGGTCTTGCCGCTCCCGCTCTCGCCTACTAGGCCTATGGTCTCCCCCTTCCTGAGGGTGAAGCTGACGCCGTCAACCGCCTTTATCACCCTGCGGGGCCCGCCCAGGAAGCCCCCGCCCTTCACGAAGTACTTCTTGAGGCCCTCGACAACGAGTATCTCACCGGCCGGCATTGCGGTTCACCTCCTCATCAGGGCCCTGTGGCAGGCCACCAGCCTATCGCCGACCCTAACCAGTGGGGGCTCCTCCTCGCGGCACTTCTCCATGGCGACGGGGCACCTTGGGTGGAACCTGCAGCCCCTCGGTGGCCTCCTCAGGTCCGGGGGGTAGCCGGGTATGCCCTTGAGCCTCTTCTCCCCCCAGAGGTCCGGGGCGCTCTCGAGGAGGCCCCTGGTGTAGGGGTGTAGGGGGTCCTCCACGACGGCGTCGACGGGGCCGTACTCGACTAGCTTCCCGGCGTACATCACCGCTATCCTCGTGCTCCTCTCCGCCGCGAGTGATATGTCGTGGGTTATGAGTATCACCGTCATCCCCAGCTCCCTCTTGAGCTCCTCTATCAAGTCCATGATCTTAGCCTGGACTATCACGTCCAGCGCCGTGGTTGGCTCATCCGCAATCAGCAGCTCGGGCTTGAGCGCCACAGCCCCCGCTATGAGGGCCCTCTGCCTCTGCCCCCCGCTGAGCTGGTGGGGGTAGCGGTCAACCCAGTCCCTCGGTAGGCCAGCCATCTCCAGGGCCTCGCCTGCCAGGCGGCGGGCCTCCTCCCTGCTCGAGGCGACCCCGTGCTCCAGGAAGACATCGCCTATCTGGTCGCCTATCCTCCTAACGGGGTCCAGGCTGGCCATGGGGTCCTGGAACACCATGCCTATCCTCCGCCCCCTGATCCTCCTCATCTCCCCCTCGCTCAGCCTGGTGAGGTCGACGCCGTCGAAGACTATGCTGCCCCCCGCTATCCTGCCGGGGGGCGGGACTAGCCTCATTATCGCCAGGGCTAGGGTGCTCTTGCCGCTCCCGCTCTCGCCTACCACGCCGACCCACTCGCCCCTCTCGACTTCGAGGCTAACACCGTCGACCGCCCTCACAGCGCCTAGGAGGGTGTAGTAGTAGACCCTCAGATCCCTAATCTCCAGGAGGGCCACGGCCCCGTCACCTCTCAGTCCTTATGGCGTACCTCTCGCTGAAGCCCTCCCCCATGAGCGCGAAGCCGAGGGCCAGGAGGGTTATCGCGAGGCCGGGGAAGAAGGTTGTCCACCACACCCCATTCAGGATGTCCTTCATCGCCATCCTCAGGTCAAGGCCCCAGTCGGGCTGGGGGTACGAGACCGTGAGGCCGAAGAACGCCAGGCCGGCCTCGGTTAGTATGGCGTCGGTGGCCGCGAGGCCGAAGACGACCAGCGTCGTGGGGGCGACGTTCGGGAGTATGTGGCCCAGCAGGGTGACCCTGTCCGGGAAGCCTAGGGCCCTAGCGGCCTCCACGTAGAGGCTCTCCCTTATCTCGAGGGTCTGCCCCCTCACCATCCTGTAGAAGGTCGGCACGTAGACCACGCTGAGTGATATTGCGGCGTTGCTCGGGCTCGGGCCGAGCACGCTCGCCACTGCTATGGCTAGGACTATGCCGGGGAAGGCGTATATGCTATCCATGACCATGCTTAGGGCCCTGTCGAGGGCGCCCCCGTAGTAGCCTGAGACGAGGCCGAGTGGGACGCCTATTATCATTGAGAGTATGGCTGAGAGCGCCACAACGTAGAGTACCACGCGGGAGCCCCATACTATCCTGGAGAAGACGTCGTAGCCGAGCTGGAAGGTGCCCATGGGGTGCCCCCAGCTGGGGGGCTGGGGCTCCGCGGCAAGCTTGAGGGGCACGCTCCTCTCGGTGGGGCCGTAGGGGGCTATCCAGGGCGCGAATATCGCCATAACCACGAATACCATGACTATGATGAAGCCCGCCGTGAAGAGGCCCCGCCCCGGCCCCCGGAAGGGGGCTGCGAGGCCCGCGAGGATCCTGGCCCTCCTCGACTCGCCCGCCATGGCTCCCACGCTCCTAGTACCTTATCCTGGGGTCGATGAGTGCGTAGGTGATGTCGACTAGGAGGCTCACTATGCCTACGATGAATGCGAAGACCACTATAGTGCCCTGGATAGCCATGTAGTCCCTCATGCTTATCCTCTGGTAGAGGTAGCTCCCCAGGCCCGGCCATGAGAAGGTGGTCTCGGTTAGGACGGCCCCGCCCATGAGTATCGCTATCTGGAGCCCCATGTACGTGACTACCGGTATGAGGGCGTTCCTGAGGGCGTAGCGCAGCACCTTCCCCTCCGGAAGCCCCCGGGACCTGTACATCCTGATGAAGTCGGACTGGAGGACGTCTGATAGGTTGGTCCTCACGAGCCTGGTGTAGGGCCCGCTTAGCACTAGGCCTAGGGTGAAGGCTGGGAGCACGAGGTGCTTCAGGGCGTCAGCGAAGGCGGCCCAGTTACCCGTTATGAGGGCGTCGAGCGTGTAGATCCCAGTTATCCTGTGGAGGCTTACGGAGGCGCTCAGCCTCCCCCCGGCGGGTAGCCAGTGGAGGTGCACCGAGAATAGCAGTATGAGGAGCGTGCCGACCCAGGGTATGAAGAGGGTGTAGGTTGCTATGCCGTAGATCCTCATGGCGTAGTCGAGCCTGGAGCCCCTCTTAACCGCCGCTAGGGTGCCAGTGCCTATGCCCAGGAGGACGCTCACCAGGAAGCCGGCCGTTATCAGCTCTATCGTGGCTGGGATCCTGTACTTGAGGTCGGCCGCTATGGGCCTGCCCCGGACAACCATGCTCTCCCCGAAGTCGCCGTGGAGGACCCTCCAGAGGTAGTCGAAGTACTGGACGTAGAGGGGCTTGTCTAGGCCGAGCCTATGCATCTCCTCCTTGATGACCTCGGGTGGGACGTAGTGGGTCCCGAGCACCGCCTCAACGGGGTTCCCCGGGATCACCCTGAGGATTATGAACACGACAGTGTAGAGTATCAGTATCGTCGGTATTATCAGGAGGGCCCTGATCGCTATGTACCTCGCTAGCCCAGCCACCCACCCACACCTCAGGGGTAACCAGTAGGCCCCACCCTGCGCCTCGGGGTATAAGGGCTCACCCAACGACATTGCAGTGGGTGAAGCCTGGGCCGCAATAACTGGGGGAGAGAAAAGAGGTGAGAGGAGGCCTCGAGTAAGGCCCTAATGGCCCTCTAGGACTGCACCTGTATGCTACTATAGATTAGGAACATTAGCGGGCTGACCTTGAGGCTTACCACCTTGCTCGACGTCACCAGGTACAGCTTGCCCTGGACAAGGGGTATGTAGGGGACGTCCTCCGCTAGTATCTGCTGGACCTTCACGTATATCTGGGCCCTCGCCGTCTGGTTGGTTAGTACCTCAGCCTCCTGCAGGAGCTTGTCCACGGTGGCGTTCTTGTAGCCTGTGCCCGTCCACCCGTTGGCCGTCGACATCAGGAATGGTGTGAGGTAGTCGTCTGGGTCCAGGTAGTCTGGGTACCAGCCTAGGAGGCTTAGCATGAACTGCCCGCTTCTGAGCTGGTTGACGAACTGGGCCCACTCGCTGCTCCTAACGGTGACCTCTATCATACCGGTCTTCTCCCACTCCTGCTTTAGCACGGCCGCCAGCTGGGCCTCGGTGCTGCCGTAGTGGGTTGGAGTGTACCATAGGACCACGTGGAGCTTGTGCGTCTCACTGTAGCCGGCCTCCTGTAGGAGCTTCCTGGCGAGCTGTATGTTGCCGTCGCCGTACTTCTTGAAGGCGTCTATGTGGCTCCAGAGGCCCTTGGGCACCAGGCTGTAGAGGGGCTCGACGGTGCCGTGGTAGACTAGCTCTGCTATCTCGGGCCTGTTCACAGCCGCCGCTAGGGCCTGGCGGACGAGCTTGTTGTTGGTGGGCGGGGCGTCGACCTTTATGACTACGTACCTGATGAATAGGCCTGGGACCTCTATAACCTTATAGCCTGGCATGTGCTGGAACGCCTTTATGTCGTCGGGGTTAAGGGTCCTCCAAGCGATGTCTATATCCCCGGACTCGAGGGCCGCCCTGAGCGCCTCGGAGCTGCTGTAGAACTTTATCACGACCTCCGTGTTCTTCGGCTTGGGGCCGTAGTAGTAGGGGTTGGGCTTGAGGACGAGCACCTCGTCCCTGACCCACTTGGCTATCATGTAGGGCCCGCAGCCGCCCCAGGTGGCGTCGCTAGCAATCTTATCGGGCGGGTAGTGGGGGCTCACCGGGAAGTAGGGCGGCGTGGCGACGAGGGCTAGGAAGTAGCTCGCGGGGGTCTTGAGGACGAACTTGACCGTGTACTTGTCGAGGGCCGTCACGTTCTGGACGAACTGGGTCACGAGCCAGGAGGGGTCGCCCTTAATCCTCATGACCCTCTCGATGCTCCAGACCACGTTCTGGGCCGTGCAGGGCGTGCCATCCGCGAACCTAGCGTCGTGGCGTAGGTGGAATATCCAGACCTTACCGTTGTCCTTCACCTCCCAGCTCGTGGCCAGGTCACCCACGATCTTGCCGGTGTCGGGGTCGTACTTGACTAGGCCAGACATGACGTTGCTGAGGACCTCCCAGGTGAAGAAGTCGTAAGCGTTAGCCGGGTCCAAGTCAGTTATCTTATCCGTCACGCCGATGACGACTACGCCCTTACCCTTGGCCGTTGTAGCCGCCGGGCTTGTGGCGGGTGATGTGCTGGTCTTGGCTGGTGTAGAGCTGGTGGTCTGGGTCTTGCTCGTGGCGCCCGTAGGGGTCCCAGTGGCGGTTGCCGTGGGGGAGGTTGTGGTCGTCTTAGCCGCCTTACCGTGGTAGTAGTAGGCGGCGACGCCCGCTATGATTATTATGATTATAACTATGGAGGCGACTATCGCCCCCGTGCTCGCAGCCCTCCTGCCTCTCCCGCGCATGACCAACACTCTCCCCATACGCCCTGGGAGTCGGGTAGAGCCGCGGTGGGGGGGTTTAATACGCTGGTGGCCCCACAGTCCCCCAAAGCTCACATGCAGTAGGCTCTCTAACCCACTAGACTAACCTGTCCACTCTAAGAGACACGCAGGCTAGCTTAATCCTAGAAATGCTCAGGCACTGCATACCTAGGGGAATGCGGGGACGGCGTGACCCACGCAGCGCTCCCGCTAAAGCTTACGGTGGCGGGCTCGAGTGCCGAGTGCATCAGAGCGCGGCTCGCTCTTAGCGTCTTGGAGTGGGTGACGCTGGAGACCAGAAAGTTTTTACTTTAAAAGACGTAGATTAGGCTTGACAGGAGTCTAAGGTAGAGCTATACCTACAGCGCCTGCGAAGGCCATTATTAGGAATACGAAGCCGTCTATGAAGGAGCATACACCCGCTATCTTGGCGCAGGCCTCGCTCCCCGTGTAGCCGTGGACGGCGGCGCACCATGTCAGTGGGACTAGCAGGCCTAGAGCCGTGGATAGGAATACGAGGTGGAGCTTCCATGCTGTGAATCCCGTGAACAACGCGAATAGTATGCCCGTGAGCCAGAGCGCGTGATTCGCTAGGTAGAGGTTCGTGCCGCCAAGGGTTAACGCGACGCCCAGTATCCATAGTAGCAGAACGAAGGCGGCCGCTACAGTAGCAGCGAAGATGTTCTTATCGGCTATCACAAACCCTGTAGCCATGGTCTCCATTATGGCGCCACTTAGTATTATTACGCCGTAATCCTTCAGGTTAACCTTCTCACGGCCTACACCCATGTTGACTAGGCCTATTACCAGCGTCATTACAGCGGCTTCCCATAGCAGGGTATTCATAGCTGTTTCCGACAAGGAAGGAGCTGCCACCATCCCACCCCAGGGTCATCCCTTTATTTTATGCTAGTAATATATAAATCTCTCCAAGATTACGTGTAATAGTTTCTTGATACTCCTCAACCAGAGTGTTTTTACACCCACAAAGCCCCGCATACAAATAACCCCTCCCGCGTTGAGGCCGCCCTTAAGCGGGTCTCAACCCCCTCTGGAATACCGAGAAGCCCCGGTGGAAACGGTAACATCAAAACCTGCAGTCGAACTCCCTAGCACGCTGAGAGGACCTAGGTGCGGGGGTGTGCTTGGACTTTGCGCCCCCCACTCTGAAGCCTCACATGGCCTGTCCTTCTCTAGAGTGTCTTTAGCGGTAGGTGCTGATGTATTGGGCGCTAACACTAAAAGCGGGATAGTCTTTGTGCTCCTAGGGGTCAACTGCTAGCTAGGCTAGATGTGCCACCATATCATAGAGGGCAACGTGGGGGAGAGTAGTGAGCGTGTGATGACCCATGGGCGAGGGGGAGAGCCTGCCGGGCCTCAGGCTGCCGACGCTCATGAACTACGCCTCCCTACTCGTTAGGCTCCTACTAAACATTGGGTCATCCATAATTATAGCGAGGGCCCTCCCCGTCGGCCAGTACGGCCTCTGGGGGGTCGCTCTCTCGATAATCAACTCCCTCGCAGTATTCCTGGGTCCCCTCACCTGGTGGGCCCCCAGGCAGGCTGCGTGGGGCCGGGGGGCCGCGGGCCTAACCGGCTTAGTGGTGGCGCTCCTCTACGGCCTCCTCTCCACGGGGGTCTTCGCCCTGGCCGCCTCCAGGTTCGGGGGCTGGGGATCCTGGATCCTGGCTGGCGCCGCGGCCACGCTGGCCACGATAGCCTCCCTCTACCTACTCAGCCTCTGCTCCGCCAGCGAGCCCGCCTCGCCCGCGGTGTGGAACGTCGTCTTCGAGGCCTCGAAGCTCGCCTCGCTCTACGCAACGCTCGTAGTCCTAAGGTGGGGCATAACCGGGGCCCTCGCCTCCCTGGCTATTGCCCACGCCGCGGGGGCGGCCTACCTAGCGTGGGTCGCCCTATCGAGGGGGCTCATAGCGGCTAGGCTCGACTTCGGCCTGGCCCGCAGGATGATGAGGGCCTCCCACGCCCAGCTGCCGGGGATACTAGCTGGCTTCCTGTCGAGCCTCTACAGGGCCTACCTCAAGGCGGTGGGCACGCCGTTCGAGGCGATAGCGAGGCTGAACGTGGGCCTCTCAGCAGAGGCGCCCCTCGCCAGGCTCGCGTCGTCAACGTCGCCAGCGCTCTACGCCAGGATGCTGAGGAGGGTGACGGCCTGGGACGTGGAGGAGAGCATCAGGCTCTACATGCTCTTCTCCGGCTTCATAGCCTCAACAATGATAGCGCTCGCCAGGCCTATAGCGGCGATATACAACCCCCACTACCTAGACGCCGCCCCCGTGGTAGCCTTGGTAGCGGTGCACGCGCTCCTACTCGGCTTCTACAGGATCTACTCAACAGCCATCGCCGGCTATGAGAGGTTCGACTACACCCCCGAGGAGATGCCCGGGCTCATCGAGGTCCTCAAGAGGCCCTGGAGCCGCCCCGGCATAGCGGGCAGCCTCGGGAGGCTCGTCTCCTACGCGGCGTACCCGGTAATCGCCGCCCTGGCCCCAGCCGCCAGGGGTAGCCCCCGGGGCGCGGCTCTCGCCGCTGCGGCGGCTTTCCTCCTTGGCACCCTGGCATTCACCCTCTACACGGGCCGCCTAGCCCACAGGCTCACGGGGGCCAGGTTCCCCTGGAGGATCCTAGGCGAGGCCCTAGCCGCATCCCTGGCGGCGGTGGGGGTCTACGCTGCGACTGGGGCTGCGTGGGCGGTCACGCCCCGCTTCTGGTCTGAGGCCTGGATCCTGACGGCCGCCCTCCTGGAGGGGGCCGTGGCGTATGGGGCGGTATTCCTCGCCGTCTCCCCGTGGGCCCGCGGCCTGGTAGCGGCGGCCCTCAGGAGGCTCGGCGGGCGCCGCTAGGTGTAGCGGCCAGCGTTGATTGAGAGGACGTGCCCGGTTATGCCCCGGGAGCGCCTGGGGTCGGCGAGGAATAGTATCGCCTCGGCGACGTCCCGGGGCTCAAGTATTATGCCGAGGGGGTGGAGGGCCCTGACTCTCTCGCGGGCCTCGGGAGTCGAGAGGTAGTCCCTGGTCATGTCGGTCTCGACGAAGCTGGGGGCAACGGCGTTCACCCTTATGCCCCGGGGCGCAAGCTCTACTGCCAGCCTCTTGGTGAAGCCTATGAGCCCCGCCTTACTCGCGGCATACGCGACCCCCGCTACGACGTTGCCCGTCTGCCCCGCTATGCTCGCAACGTTAACCACCGCCGCCCACGGGGCCCTCTCGAGTAGGGGTAGGAGCGCCTTGACCATGTGGAACGCCCCAGTGAGGTTGACTGCGAGGACCCTCCCCCACTCCTCGGGGCCCAGCTCCTCTATGGAGCCGAACTGTATGATGCCGGCGTTGTTGACGAGGACATTCACGTGGGGGAACCTCCCCCCTATAACCCCCGCGGCCCTCGAGACACTCTCCCACGAGGCAACATCAACCCGGAGGGCGAAGCTCTCCCCCGCGCCGAGCCTCCTAGCCTCGGCCACGACCTCCTCGGCGGCCCCGGCCGCCCTGTGGTAGAGCACCGCCACCCCAGCGGCCCCAGCCTCGGCGAAAGCCAGGGCGGTAGCCCTGCCTATGCCCCGGGAGCCCCCCGTCACGACGACGTAGGAGCCCTCTAGGCCGGCCAACCAGCGGCCACCCCCCACAGGGGCCCTAGCGGAGTTCGGGCATTTATCGCCCCCTCGGGGGCGGCGGGCCAACTATTATCATTATATAATGCTAGAATAGGCGCGGCCCCAGGGGCCTGGGGGCTGTGGACCCACTAATCACCGGCGGGGCCCTTGTGGCCGTTGCTGGGGCTGCCTGGCTGGCCGTGCTGAGGGGGAGGCCGAGTACCAGGCTCGTCGCGGGGAGCGGTTACACCGTCGCCGCGGTCCTCGTAGTCGTGATGGCCCTCGTGGGCATAGCGGGGGCCCTGGCACTCTCAGCTAGGGCGTCCTCCACCGTCACCAGGGAGGCCCTCTCAGGCGTGGTGGAGGGGGCGTACCTCGAGGCCTACTGGCCCCCCGGCGGGGGCTTCGAGGCCGTCAACATACCGGGATCCCAGGGGCTACTGGCGCGGGAGGCCCTAGAGGCCCTGGAGGCCGCCTCCCAGGCGGGCGGCAGCGCCGCCCCCGCTCAGCCCTGCAGGCCCCGGCTCACTGGCTACTCTCTCGTGATGCTAGCGCCGGGCAGGCCCCTCCAAGCAGCGCCGGGAGGCGTAGTGGCTGAGTACACCCTGGTAGTCATAGTCTACCCCGGGGTTCCCTCGGGCCGCGCCGTGCTGGTAGCAGGCCCCAACGCCACCCTGAACGCCATCGCCTCCAAGGCCCTCGGGGGCGCTGGGCTCGGGGTCGAGGCCTCCAGGCAGCCTCCAGGGCCCCTCGGGGGCCTCCTGGAGGGGTGCCGCGGCGGGATCCTGGCCTGCATCCTCGGCGGCCTAACCCCCCTAGGTGGAGGGGTGCACGAGAGGATCCTCCCCCTCGCCCCAACGGGCTCCGCTGTTGCCGTCGCCGTGGGCCCCGGAGACGCTGAGAGGGCCATCCAGGCCCTCGAGGACATGGCGGCGGGGCAGGGGTACCGTAGGGGCCTCGCGGCAGTCTACGCCCTAGCCATCGCCGACATACCCGACTCCTGCTACTCCAGGGTACCGCCGGGCTCCGCGGGATTCATCGTGAGGGACTCCCTGCTGGGGGCCGCGCCCCCGGGCTTCGGGGCCTACGAGTCCCCCGCGGCCTCCAGGAGGCTAGGCCTCCTCGGCAGTGTTAGGGGGCTCTCAACCATGGGTGCCCTACTGGCCCTGGTGCTATTCGCAACCGTCACCCTGGCCACGGCGTCGCCGCTCGCAGCCACGGGCGCCGCAAGCCTGGCCCGGGGGGCGGCGTACCTCAGGCTCAGGGGCGCCAGCGAGCACGCCCTCAGGGGCATGCTTGCCCAGGACACCCTGGCATCCCTCACACTAGGCCTAGGCCTCGGGGCGGCCGCGGTTGGACTCATGGCGCCGGGGGCCTACGGGTACATAGGCTGGCTAGGCCTCGCCGCGGCGGCCGGCGTCGCTGTGGCGGCGGCTCTCCTCATGTATAGGAGGGCCTCGAGGGAGGTCGGGAGGGTCTGGGTCGAGGCCGTGGCTAGGGGCAACCCCCTAGCAGTCCAGCCTCCCCCGCCGCCGAGCGGGCTGGGCTGGCTAGGCTGGCTCAGCCTGGCCCTCGGGGTCTACCACGCGGCCAGGGGCTACGCGGGCTTCAGCACGATAACCCTGATAGAGGCCCACCAGAGGGCCTTCCAGGCCCTCCCACCCGCGCTCCAGGCCCTCCTTGGCGTGTGGGCGTTCATAGAGGTCTTCACGGCCCCATTCGCCCCGGCCCTCCTAGCCTACGGGGTGGCGAAGCTACTGGCATGGAAGAGCCCCTCCATCGTCTCCTCGGGCCTCATGGCCCGCCTCCTCGGCAGGCAGGCCACCGCCGCTAGGGGCCTCGTTGGGCTCGTGGCCGGTAGGGCCGTCGCCCTGATGGCGCTCGCCGTCTTCGCCTCGAGCCTCCTGGCCGCGGTCGGCCTGGCCTCGGGGGCGGCGTCGAGCCTCGCGAGCCACGCCGCCGCGGCCGCGGTCTCGCCGGGGATCCTGGCCGTGAAGCCCCTCGAGCCAGCCGGGCACTCCCTGGCGAGGCTGGGCAACGCCTCGATACCTGTCGTGGTCTACAAGCCGGCTACGGCACTTGGGGAGGCGCTAGGGGCCTGCTCCGGCGCCGTGGCGGCGGTTGCGGTGCCCCTCTACTTCTACGGCCCCCCAACCCGGCCCGGGGCCCTTGCCGGGGAGCCCATGGTGCTGGCCATAGTCTTCCAGGACAGCCGTGGGGCGCTCCAGCTCTTCAGGGCAGCGGGCGTCAGGGTCGAGGAGCGCCTGCTCGAGACGCCGGGCGTGGGCCTATACCAGGAGCCCGGGGTCGAGGGGAGCATGAGCGGTGGGTGGAGGCCCTTCCTCCTAGGCCCCCGGGGCCCCGTACAGGTGAACGTCTCCGAGCTCCGCAGCGTCGACTCGATACCCGGGGCGGGGGTGCTGGTGTACTACTCGAACCTCACACTAGCAGCCCCCGAGGTGCCCGGGGGAGTCATAGCCCTCGGGGGCTGGGCCTACGGGATCCTCCCCCGCGAGCTTGAGTACCCCGCGGGCCTCGCTGCGAGGCCCGTCGCCGCCATCTACACCACTAGCCCCAGCGGGGAGTGCGCCCGCGCCCTCGGGGCCATGGGCTGGAGGGTCTACACGCCGGGGGACCTCTACGGGGACGAGCACTTCAGGCTCTACGCCAGGCTCCTAGGCGACGCCCTCCCAGCCCACTACCTGGCGGAGACGGCGCTCGCCGCCGCAGTCCTAGCGGGCGCCGCCGCCCTGGTGCTCGCAGCGGACTCGGAGAGGGAGGTTGTGCCGTTCATGGCGCTCCTGAGGCTCCGCGGCGCCGGTCGCCGGGAGGGAGCGAGGATAGTGGGGGCCCTATGGGGGAGCCTCGTTGGCCTCGCGGTGCTGATAGGCATAGCCGCTGGCGTGGGGGTGGCGGCAGCCTCGGCCAGCATAGCCGGGGCCTCCCCCGGCGGAATGGTGCTTGGCGCGGTCGACGCCAGGCTACCGGGGGGCCCCGTGGTTACGGCGGTGTTCACCCTGAGCGCCTCGACCACGCTAGCCTATAGCCCCCTAGCCCTCGCCTACCCCGTGGCCCTCGGGGCCGCCCTCATGGCCCCCCTCGCCTACGTGGGCCTCAAGGTCTACAGGGGGCCTATACGGAGGTGGCTGAGGTGGTAGCCGGAAGCGCCGCCCGGGTATCCACCGGGCTTGGGGGCCTCTTCGAGAGGCCCGGCGTTAGGGTCGAGGTCAGGGACCTCGTGAAGATCTATAGGAGGGGGAGCCTGGAGGTCCAGGCCCTCCGCGGCGTGAGCGTCTCATTCGAGCCGGCCACCATAACGGCCGTCATGGGGCCGAGCGGCTCGGGTAAGACGACGCTCCTCAACATGATAGGCGGCGTCGACAGGCCCACCGGCGGCTCGGTGGACTTCGGGGGCGTGAGGGTAGACGGGCTGTCGGACGCGGAGCTAGACGTTCACAGGCTCCTCAACGTGGGCTTCATATTCCAGTCCATAAACCTCGTACCGAGCCTCACCGCTCTCGAGAACGTGGAGCTGCCGATGATACTAGCCGGGAGGCCCCGGGGCGAGAGGAGGGCCCGCGCCGAGAGGCTCCTCGAAGCCGTCGGCCTAGGCGGCAGGGCCCGCCACTACCCCGAGGAGCTGAGCGGCGGGGAGCAGCAGAGGGTCGCCATAGCTGTGGCGCTAGCCAACGACCCACCCGTCATACTAGCCGACGAGCCCACAGCGGAGCTAGACTACGAGGCGGCCCGCGGAGTCGTGGACCTCCTAGCGGGCCTGGCCCGGGAGGCCGGTAAGACAGTGATAGTCACGACCCACGACCCCAGGGTCGCCGTTAGGACGGACAGGATAGTGAGGCTAGAGGACGGGAGGATAGTCGGGGAGTACAGCCCCCTAGAGCTGGGCGGGGCCCTCCAGCCAGGCGCCAAGGCGGGCCACGAGGCCCTCGCGGAGCTAGTGAGGGCGAGGATAGCGGCGCTGGAGAGGGAGATCGAGGCCGTCGAGGAGAGGGCTAGGAGGGGCGAGCTAGGCCTAAGGGAGGCGGCCAGGCTGATAGTGGCGCTCGAGGAGGAGGTAAAAGCCCTCAAGGGCGTCCTAGCCAGCCTCGGCGGCTAGCCCCACGGGGCCCCGCCGGGGTGGCGCCACGTGCTACCGCTACTGCCGAGGAGGCTTAGGAGGATCCTCACCAAGCTTGCCAGGAGGAGGATAGCCCTCCTCGCCATCATATTCGCCGCCTTCTGGCTCACGGGGGCCAGCCTCTTCTACCTCACCGAGAGGCCCCGGGTGGGCTTCGGGGAGAGCCTCTACTGGGCGCTCATAACAATGTCGACCGTGGGCTACGGCGACATAGTCCCCTCGGACGCCCCCGCCCGGGCTGTGGCGGCGGCCACGGCGGTCTTCGGCATAGCGACGTACACACTCCTAATATCGACCCTGGCCGACGTCTTCCTCGAGGCGACGGTGAAGGCCGCCATGGGCATGGGGAGGCTGAAGGGTAAGAGGTTCCTAGTAATAGGCGAGGGGCCCGCCTGCGCCGAGGCCGTCAGGGAGCTGGCGGCGAACGGCTACGCCGACGAGACCGGGTGGGTGCGGGAGACACAGCCCAAGGGAGACCCGGGGGTCGACTTCATTGTCGGGGAGCTGGGGGAGGACACCCTCAAGAGGGCGGGGATCCAGGGGGCCGAGCACGTGATCATATGCTACGACGACGACTCCAAGAACCTACACGCCGCCGCCCTAGCCAGGAAGCTGAACCCCAACGCCACGCTCGTAGCACTCGCTAGGGACTCTGTCGTGGCGGAGATACTAAGGGAGATAGGAGTCAAGACCATAGTACCCCTAGCAATCCTAGGCAGGATCCTGGCGAGCAGCGCCTTCGAGCCCGGGGTGGCGGCCTTCATAGCCGACGCCACAACCGCCCGCGGCGGCACGGACCTAGTCGAGGTAGAGGCCCCCGGCAAGACCGTCGCCGAGGTAGAAGGCGAGACCGGCTACCGCGCCATAGCAATAGTGGACCGGGACGGCCGCGTAGCCCCCGCCACACCAGACAGGATCCTACGGGAGGGCGAGAAGCTCATAGCGCTACGCCAAGTCAAAAACCCGGGGCGATAGGCCGGAGGGCGAGTTGACCCTTGAGTAGGCGGTGTAACTCAGTTATATTATCATAGCCCGCGGTGGGTAGGGGGCCCGCTATTGAGTGGCGAGGCTCTCCTTGTAGCGCCGATAGGTGTTCCCTTTACCTGGAGTCGAGTGATGTATACGGCGCCTTGGGCCAATGAGGTCACGGTAGTTTCCAGGACGAGTGTTAAGCTTATCCGCGAGGTGCTTATCAATAAGGAGCTGAAGCCCCGCGTGGTAATGTTTGCACAGGACACTATTGCAGCCTACTCCAGGTTTGATAAGAGGGGCAACCCCATAGCGGGAACCGAGTGCCTCCCTGACCCCCTAGACCTACCGGAGGGCTACCTCGAACCTAGTCGTTACCAGGAATTCACCGCTAAGATAAGCGAGTGCATCGAGCAGTGGTTCCGCAGTGCCGAGGACCTAGACGTAACTATCCACGTGCTACCAGGCTTCGGCGAGCATGTCTACAAGATCAGTAGAAACTCGGAGGCAAGGGCAACCTGGACCCTACACCCTGACCTAAGGGGGAAGGGTGTAGAGCCCATGGAGTACCTGATGGGGCTTCAGTCCATTCACCTCATCGCCAGCCTCGAAGACGCCTTTAGAGGTGAAGACGCGGAGATCCACGTTGACCTTACTCACGGACTCAACTATGCAGGCTATTCCCTCTACAGATCGGTGCTGTTCGCCGCCAGGGTCTACGCCGCCACGTATATGGCTAAGGTTAGGATAACCCTCTATAATAGCGAGCCCTATGTACCCGGAGCCCGAAGGCTTAACGTCTGGATAGTAAGGAGCGAGACCGTTAAACCAAGGGCGGCCGCGTCCAGGTTGGTCTATACCACGATAGCCACTAAATGCCATGACGGAAAATACACCTGCCTCAGGCCCCCCGATGTACTAAGCGAGACGAAGGACCACAAAGGCAAGCTACGGGCAGCCCTCGCTAAGAAGTTCAGGGGTAGTAATTACGAGAAGGATAATCAGGGAGACGTAACAGCTAGACTTAGGAGAGCAGGCTGGGCTGCGGCGGCCGCGGTGATCACTGGTGCCCCGCTCCTCCTAGCACAGGCCGGGGTCGAGGGTAAGGGATTACCCCGTGCTAGCTTCATCCTAAAAGTTATGCGAGAGCTAATCCCATATGTGCATGTAGCCAAGCCCTCGGCGAATGAGGTCATCATCAACCATGAAGCCGCCATCAACTATTATTACCTCCGTAAGCTACTAGCACTCCTAGCCCTAGCCCACTACTCTTCCCACACGCTGGGGATCGACGGTGTGAGCATTGAAAACAAGGACTCCAGGTTATGTAGACTCGACGAGAAGGGAGGCCGATCCCTCGTAGCAGTTGCGAGCCTAGACTCCCTAGAAGTAATCGCAAGAGACTTCATAGCCGGCCCCTCCAGGGACATCGTTGAAAGGGAAGTCTCGAGCTTTAAGGCCGCCCTCCAGGGGCAAGCCTCGGGGGCTGATTATATGATAGTCCAGTGCGCCGCTATCACTGGAGGGAGAGCCGAGGACCCGGCCGAGAAAAAGAAAGTATTCGATAGCAAATCATTCGACCTCAGAATATTCACGGCCCATGCTGGATTAACCCGCAGGCTACTAACCGTAGAGTACACTCCCTCCGGGAATCCAGCCTCTAGCCTCAAGCTATACTATGATCCCTGCCTCCTCGACATAATATACAACGGCGCTCAGAAGCTAATGGAGCGCTTTGCTGAAAACGTTTTTGAGTAAAAGGTAGAAGGTCACTCGAGCTTCACGGCTGCGCCCCTGCCCTTGAGGGCAACCTTCACCCTGTAGAGCGGCTGGGCAGCGCCCCTCCTCGCTGGGACGCTCAGGCTCACGTCCCTGGCGCAGGCGGCGCCCCCCGGCTCTAGCTGGTAGAGCGTGCCCTTGGGCGAGACTACCCTGAGGGCGCTAGCCCTCGCCTTGGCGTCGACCCAGTACTCCCCCGGCTCCGCTGGGTGTAGCTCGAGCCGGACGGCGGAGGCGTCGGCCTCGAGCGCCACGCCCCCGCCGGGGCGGAGGCGCAGGGCCAGCCTGGCGCCCGAGGAGGCGAGGCGGAGCGAGGCGTACTCCAGGGCGGCGCCGGGCTCGGCGCTCACCGAGGAGTCCCTAGCCCTGACCACGAGGGCCCTAGCCGGCCCCTCGACGCGCGCACTGGCCCCCCGCACCTCCACCCTAGCGACGAGGCCGAGCTCGGGGTCCTCCTCCACCCTGAGGCTCACACTACCCCTGGGGGACCTCTTGCCCTCCACTACGATGCCCCCCCGGCTCCCTGGCTGTATCCTCACGGATGCCCCCCTGGCCTCCACTATGAGCAGCGGGGGCCGCGGGGGCTCGGGGGCCTCGAGGCGGAAGGGCCTCGCCCCACCGCCGCCGAGGCCGGGTAGCCTGAAGGCCCTAGCGAGGCCTCCTCCGAGTAGCTTCCTCAGGCTGTCCACGCTCAGCCACCCCCCTTGTGAGTCCTGCCCCGGCGTGCGCGGGCCAGCGTGGAGGCGAGGCCTAGCAGGCCCGGGAGCCTGAGGCGCTCTATGCGGGCCCTGTACTCGGCCTCTAGCTCCTCCACCAGCTCGGGTGGGAGGGCCTTGGAGGCCTCCCTCCTGAAGGCCCTCAGGGAGCGCCTCCTCCACCTCCAGAGGTGGAGCCTGAGCCTCATGTAGAGCCCCGAGGCCCTGAGGGCGGCCGAGGCGCCGCCCCCGACTATGGAAG
Organism: Acidilobaceae archaeon; assembly: GCA_027080775.1. GTDB lineage: Archaea > Thermoproteota > Thermoprotei_A > Sulfolobales > Acidilobaceae > Calypsonella > Calypsonella navitae. The sequence goes on along the minus strand of JALWPV010000083.1, from coordinate 1,036 downwards.
CTATTGCCAGGAGGGCCTCTAGCCTGGAGCGCCTAGACTGCAAGTCTTATCACCATCCTCCTACCGCGCCTCTCAACCTCGACCACGCCAGCCTCGCGGAGCCTCTCGACCCTAGCCCTAATCGCCGCCCTCGAGGCTGAGCCGCGGAGCCTCCGCACCTCCCTCTCGAGGCCCCTCAGGCTCATCGGCCCCTTGGCCGCGAGCGCCTCGACTATGGCCCTCGTGAGGCCGTCGGGCTCGTCGCCCCCCAGCCTCGAGAGGGCCTCGAGCACGCGGCGCGAGGCCTCGAGGGCCTCCTGGATGGGCCTCGCGAACGCCATGGCGAGCTCGAGGGCCAGCCTGGCCTCCTCGCTCGCCCCGAGGGTCGCCTCCTCTAGCCTGGCTAGCCTGGTGAGTGCCTCTTGGAGGAGGCGCTCGATCCTGGCGAGCCTCTCCTCGAGGTCGCTGGGCATCGGGTCATCCCGCCCCACGCCCGCGCCGCCGGGGCCCCGCTTGGATCCCTTAGGCCTCGCCCCCGCCGCCCTCTTCCTCCTCTTCCTCTAGGACCTCCCTGCGGATGAACCTCTCCAGGAGCTTCGCCAGGTCGAGGGCCGCTATCCTCTTGTGGAAGTACTCCCTAGTCATCTCCACCGCCACCTCCTCGGGCACGCCGGCCCCCTTGAGGCTGGAGTAGAAGGCTGCGACCTCCTCGCCGACCCTGCGGCCGTCTGCAATCTTCAATATGGTGTCTATCAGCTTCTCGAGTGGCTCGCTCAGGCCCTTGAGGAACTCGGAGAGGGCGCTTAGGATCTCCTTCAGCTCCCTGACGTCGCTCTCCGACTCCCCCGACTCCGAGCCCCCAGTGGGGCCCGTGGAGGCGTGGAACAACACGCGCTTGGCCTCCTCCCTCTTCTCCTCCTCGCCGCTCACGCTACCACGCTCGCGTATATGCTTGGGTGGCCCTCTCTATTCACGTTTACACGCCGCCCCGCGCCACAGGCGCGCCACCCCACGCCCGTGCAAGCAAAGCGAGGAGGGTGTTACCGGGGGGCGGGGG
>JALWPV010000082.1 GCA_027080775.1 Acidilobaceae archaeon | reverse complement strand
TCATCCAATGGTAAATAGTACTTATCGAAATTCTCTTTTCCGAGCCCAACAGGATGAAGTTCTATTAACTGGAGAACTAGGTCTTTCTTGGATGCAAAATCTATCATATCGGGTATCTCAATATCATTTACGCCCTTCATAACAACCATGTTTATCTTAATTTGCCTGTAGCCCGTCTCTATGGCTTTTTCAATTCCTTGTAAAACTATTTGATGGGCATTGACACCTGTAATAAACTTGTAAACTTCTGGTCTTAGAGTATGCAAACTCACATTCAGCCTATCTAGGCCGGCTTCTCTTAACCATTCACTAAGGCTTCTTAACAAATACCCGTTCGTTGTTAATGACAAATCCTCGAAGGATCCATATTCCTTGAAAATGTTGATGATTTCAGGTAATTCTTCCCTTAAGAGAGGCTCACCGCCCGTAAATTTCACTTTGTTAATTCCAACTCTAGAAGCGGCTTCAGCCACTAAACTATATTCGTCTAGTGAAAGATACCCTAAGCTTCTAGCCATCCCCGGTGGGATAGGAGAATCCAGTGGCTCCCCTTCGATATGGCAAAAGAGACAACGGTAATTACATTCGTCTGTTACAATCACTCTAAGGTTCAGTAGCGGTCTTCCAAAACTGTCCCTTAACACCATTATTCAGACACCGTGCATTCATCATCTCTAAGCAAAGCCGCCGGGTCTAATGTGGTATTATTAGAGGTTAAATGTGAATAGTTCATGTTCCATAAAATGTGGAGTTTTGGTGGACCGGCCGGGATTTGAACCCGGGGCCTCTCGGGTGCAAGCCGAGCGCTCTTCCAAGCTGAGCTACCGGCCCATCCATATTATACGTATCCATTTGATTATGGTTTTATATGCTTTCCCTCCCGCCCATATTTCTTATAAACAAGTTACATGGTACTGTTCTAATGGAGCCTGTGGAGGATGTCCCGTTATGGATGATATTTTAGATGAAGTGTTTGAGAGGACATTGAAAAAATCTGTCTTCAGGAATAGAAGAGTTCTGCTGCCAGACTATATTCCTACAACGCTTCTACATAGAGACGAAGAAATTAAGACGCTAGGCCTAGTCCTTGCCCCTAGTCTTAAAGGAGAAAAACCTAGTAATGTATTCATATATGGTCTGACAGGTACCGGTAAAACAGCTGTAGCAAAATATGTTCTGGACAAACTGGTCAAAAAAGCGGGTGAGCTAGGTGTTAAAACCCGATATGTATACATCAACCTTAGACAAAGAGATACTCCTTATAGGGTTTTAGTAGATATAGCAGAGGCTTTAGGTCTCAGAATTCCATTTACTGGTTTATCTACTGGGGAGGTCCTAGGTAGGATAATAAGGAGGCTTAACATGTTAGAAGATACTATATTGATTGCAGTCCTAGATGAAATCGATTTTCTTGTAAAGAAGCATGGAGATGATCTATTATACAAGCTTGTTCGAATGAATAGTGAGCTAGAAAGTTCGAGTATTTCGCTTGTAGGTATAACAAATAATATCTATTTCGTAGAACATCTAGATGCCCGGATTAAGAGTAGTTTAGGGGAGGAAGAGTTAGTTTTCTCTCCATACAAGACCGATCAGTTAATAGATATACTGAAAAGCCGGGCTGAGGAGGCGTTTGTTCCAAGCGTTTTAGAAAATGGTGTTATAGAATTATGCGCCTCATATGCAGCAAAAGAGCATGGAGACGCTAGGCGAGCTCTTGACTTGTTACGAATAGCTGGAGAACTAGCTGATAGGCTAGAAGAAAATAAAGTAAAGCTGGAACATGTTAAAATGGCACGAGTTGAATTAGAAAAGAATAGGTTAACGGAGATAACGAGAACTCTTCCTCTGCATGGTAAACTAGTTCTTCTATCTGTTATTCAATCAACCCTAGCTGGCAGACGATATGGAACCACCGGTGAGATATACGATATCTATAAGAGAACAGCCCTTGATATAGGTTTAGACCCTGTAACTTTAAGAAGAGTCAGCGATATAATTTCAGAATTAGATATGCTAGGGCTAATATCGGCTAGATTAATTAGTAAAGGTAGGTATGGGAAAACAAGAGTTGTTTCTCTCGAATCAGATGCTAAAACGATTATAAATGTTTTAAGCGAGGAACCATTCCTAGGAGAATCCTCTGTACTTGATAAAATAAGGAAAGGCTTAGGTATCTAAAAAGTGTCTTGCGTAATAGCTTGTGATGACGGGTTTGTCTCAAAGATAGGAACCTCCAAAAGGAATTTTACCCTAGTAGGTTGCATTCTTTACAAAGACTTGATCCCGCTGGATATCAGTTTTTCAATTCTAAGGATTGACGGTTTAGATGCATCCTCAATTATATCAGGACTTGCAATTTCCTTAATTGATAATAGAAAAGAATGCATAACTGAGAAACCAATTATATTGCTAGATACTATAATCTTCGCCGGATTTAATATTGTTTCGATATATTTGGTCAAAACGTTAACGGGAATGGAGGTTATAGCGTTTTATCCTTATAAACCAAACATAGACGTCCTTATTGAAACAGTAATTAAACATCTAAACTTTCCCCACTTGCGGTCAAATTTAATAAAAAATCAACTGGAAAAAATA
>JALWPV010000081.1 GCA_027080775.1 Acidilobaceae archaeon | reverse complement strand
GATAACCCAGGGCCGCAGGGGCCCCACGCTCGCCCTGCCCGAGAGGCCCCCTAGGCCCCCCGCGATCGTCAGGGAGCCGGATCCCGCCCTACTGGGTAGCATAGTCTCGGGGGGCCTCGGCCCGAGGGGGCTGAGGCTCGGGGAGCTAGCCTACAATAGGGGAGTCGAGGTCCTCCTGGACCCTGACAAGCTCACGATGCACATGGCGATAGTAGGCCAGACCGGCAGCGGGAAGACCGAGACCGTCAAGAGGCTCGTGGCGGAGTACGCCTGGAGGAAGCACCTCTTCTCGAGGTCAGGCGGTGTGATCGTATTCGACATCGCCGGCGAGTACACGGGCTACCCCTACAAGGGCAGGCCAGACATATACCCGCTACTAGACGCCATCCTAGACCCCCAAGCCTTCGGGGCCCCAGTCAATGCCAGCTGGCTCTCCAGGGCCAAGAAGACGGTGCTAGTCCCATACGACCTCGCCTCCATAAGCTTCAGGGCGGCGGCCGAGAGGGCGTACTTCCGGGGCCTCAGGGGGCTCCTGGCGGACCTGGCCTCGAGGCTCCCCGGGCGGGCGGCCCCCCAGGCCATAGCCTATGGGAGGCACGGCGTATACCTAGTAGACGCCGGGGGGCGGGTGCAGAGGATCAATAGAGCCGAGGCCGCCCAGCACATAATTAATGATGAGTTCCTAGTCGTAGCGGCGCCCCTACCCTCCACCCTCTCCTCGGACGAGGTCGAGGAGCTCAGCCACAGCTCCTCAGCCGCCTACCGGGACCTAGTGGAGACCCTGGCAGACACGCTGGGCCTACTGGACGTCTCCATGATAAACGAGGTCAAGGGCCTAGCCGAGGCAGTCAACTTCCTAGTAAGGCGGGACAACAACAATAACATAAACATAAATGACGTTGTGATGGCCCTTCGAGAGGCCGGTAGGGAGTACATTAGGAGCCTCGCCTACGGCGCCCCACTCGAAGACGCTGAGGCGAGTGCCTGCAGGCTCCTCAGGTCAAAGCTCTCAGCGGCCCTGGGTTTCGTGGACTGCCGGGCCTGGGCGGGGCTGGCGGCCTACTTCCTGGCGGTCAGGGCCGAGGAGGAGTTGGAAGCCAGAGTAAGCGCCTCCACCAACGCTGAGAGGATGAGATTGCTGAGGCTGATGGCCTCCTATATTCCAGGTGCTACCGATGTTAGGCCCACGCCTAACCCGATGCTAAGCCCCTGGCTAGTAATCGAGGTAGCGTACAAGGTGGGCCTGCTTGGCTCGCTGGCAGGGGCCCTCTCTAGGGCCTCCCAGATCTTGGAGGGGCACCCCAGCCAGACTAGGGCGAGTGTGGCGAGGGGTTTGAGGAGGGTTGCTAGGTATGTCTCCCCGTATCTCGACGCGCTCCATTACAGGCTCCTGGTTGAGAGGCTCGTTGATGGGTTCTCCATAGTGCACCTGGCGCCGCCGAGCAGGGGTGATACCGACTACGCCGTCGCGAGGCTCGTGGAGGAGGCGTTCTACCACTCGCTTGCATCCTACGATGAGGGCAGGAGGACGCTCATAGTGGTAGAGGAGGCCCATAACCTGGCGCCGGCCCGGGTGGATAGGGCCTCCAAGAGGATCCTGGTGAGGGTCGCCAGGGAGGGCAGGAAGTGGGGCCTGAGCCTCGTGCTCGTCACCCAGAGGCCCGGCTTCATCGACCCGGACGTCCTAAGCCAGGCCGCGACCCTGGCGGCGCTGAGGATAACGAACCCCGAGGACCTCTCCGGGCTGAGGAGGGGCTCCGAGTCAACGAGCCAGGAGCTGCTCGAGGGCCTCCCCGACCTAGAGCAGGGCCAGGCCGTGGTTGCGGGCATGGCCGTGCCCGAGAGGAGGATACCCCTACTCGTCAAGGTAGACAAGCTGGACAAGAAGCCCTCCATGCAGGGGGCGGCCCAGCCCTCTAATAGGGGCCCCTAGGGGATTAGTGGGCCTGGTGTGCGCTGGTAATGGGCGTGTGGGTCGAGCTACCCAGGAGCGTTGTGGAGAGGGCTAGGCGGGAGGCCGAGAGGCTGGGGGTCACGCTGGGCGAGTACATAGCCGACAGGCTCCTAGCCGACGTCGACCCACCAGAAAGGGCCAAGGGCTACGCCCTAGCGGCTAACGAGCTGCTCGGCCAGGCCCGCCGCGCCCTCTCCAACGGCGACCTGAGGGCCTCGGCCGGGGCGGCCTGGGGGGCCGCGGCTCTAGCTCTTAGGGCCCACGCCGCCTCGAGGGGGCAGAGCCTCGACTCGGATGGCCTATGGAGGTACACGAGGAGGCTCTCAGCCGAGCTGGGGGAGTGGGTGTGCGACGCCTGGGCCCACGCCGTTGCTATGAGGCTCTGCCTCCTCGAGGGCGGCTGCACGCACTGGCACGTGGAGAGGGCTCTAGGCTACATCGAGAGGCTGGTCTCCCAGGCCGCCCCCGTGGGCGGGGAGGGCGCTTGAGGGCCCGGTCATTCTAGGTGTTCTAGAAGGTTTGCAGGCCCACCTGGTCGAGGCCAGCATCTAACCCTATAAGCCCTCCACCCCCGGGAGGCCCCACGTAGCCCCCCGGTTAGGGCGGGGCTGGAGGCGGGGGAGTGCCTGGAGCGCCCCATGGGGAGGAGAGGATCAGGGCGCTGAGGGAGAGGGTCCTCGGCGAGAGGCGCCTGGTGAGGCTC
>JALWPV010000080.1 GCA_027080775.1 Acidilobaceae archaeon | reverse complement strand
CCCTACTGGGTAGCATAGTCTCGGGCCGAGGCCCCCCGAGACTATGCTACCCAGTAGGGCGGGATCCGGCTCCCTGACGATCGCGGGGGGCCTAGGGGGCCTCTCGGGCAGGGCGAGCGTGGGGCCCCTGCGGCCCTGGGTTATCTGGCCTAGGATCCTCAGTCTAACCTCCCTAACGCCGTGCCACTGCACTAGGCTCGTGGTCGGCGAGAAGAGCTTCTGCATGATCTGCAGGGGATCCGCGGGCGCCGAGGAGGAGATCCTCATTATCTTGGAGAGCTTCTCCGAGTCTATAGCCGGCATGATGCTATGCTCCATCACATCCGTGACTAGAGCTAAGTACTTCGGGCCCGCGTGGTCCTCCACTAGGGCCAGGGCCCCGTAGCGTAGGAGGCTCGTCTGCCTAGAGTAGATCACCGCCCTGGCCTGGGTGTAGGACTCTACCTCCACTAGGAACCCCGCGAAGCCCGGGGAAGCCTTCTGGGGAGGAGCCTGTAAGGCCCACCCACCTCCCACTAGTGGCTAGTGGGTGGGGCTAGATATATGCGAGCCGCTTCATAGTATCGAGGCTATCCTCCTCTCCCAGCTCCTGATGAAGTAGCCGTAGGGCTGTAGCCTCCTGGCCAGCTCCCCTGCTATGGCGTGGAAGGCCATGGCCTCAGAGGGCTTTATCCTGCTATAGTGGTCCACCACCAGGAGCTGTGGGGGGTAGCCGTAGAGTACCAAGCGGGCCGGGTAGACGGTGAGTGCCACGGCCTCCTCGAGCATCTCCATGCCTTCGAGGTACTCGAGCCTAATGGCTGGCGGCACCGTCTGCAACTCGGCGAGCTCGCAGGGCCTCAGACCTAAGCGGCTACCAGCCAGGTCATCGCACTTCGGCGGGTCGCTGGGGGCTAGGTAGCGGTAGCGCATGGCCTCCAGCTTCCCGAGGGCCCGCTCAAGCCACTCGGCGGTGCCGCATCTCACGAGGCCCTTCTGCTCTAGGTAGTACCTCGTTATCGCTAGCCTGCCGGAGTGGCTCAGCTCGCGGGTAGCTGGGTAGTCGAATGGCGGCTTCCTCGCGGTTAGATAGTGGAGCGTGTAGAGTAGCTCCGAGTCCGTCATGTCGGGCATCACGCCCGACCATATGATCGAGGCCTCGAGTTCTCCCTCATGCCCTCCAATGAGTAGCTCCTCGATGGAGTTAATCGTAAACCTCGTCACGGCGACCTCCTTCACGGCTCTGAGTACCTCCTCCCACTCCTTGTGGGAGGCTAGTAGGTCGCCTAGAAGCTCCCTCTCCAGGCACAGGCAGTCCCCCATCTTCTCCGTTGACACGGCCTCCGCCGCCCCCCGGAGGCTCTCGGCCCAGTTCTTGGCCCAATCCCTGTGGGTCTTCCCGCGGGCGGGAGGGCGAGCCCTTAGGAGGCTCGCTAGGGCCGCTGCTACGAGGCTCCTACTCCTGGAGGTGTCCTCTACAACGCCTGCTAGCCCGTAGCCCCTCTCGCGGGCCTTGTCTACGAGGTCCTCGAGCAGCCTTATTATGAGTAGGCCTAGCACGGACTTGTTGCGGTTCTGCCTGTACCCCAGGTCGGAGGCCTCGCAGGGGTGGGTGTACTCTAGGATCTCGAGGGCCCTACCCCTCTCTAGGCCAGCGTATACTAGGGCATTGACAGCGTCGTCGGCGTCGATTATGTAGGGCTTGGAGAGGTACTGGCTGAGCATCTGCAGGATGGGCCCGTGCCTCACTAGGAGTAGCCTACGGGGAGGCGAGGCCCCGAAGTAGGCCTCGGGAGCCTCGGCCACAGCCAGAAGCGAGGCCAGCTCGACGGCGTAGACCACGGCCTGCTTGGTGTTCTCCGAGCCCCTCCCCATGAGGAGGGGCGGCAACTCACCGCCGCCCTCAGCCGTGGGGAGGGGGTGGAGGATCCTCTCCGCCACACCCCCGGGGGTGTGGAGTCGCGTGAGTATGGCGAGCTTCACTAGGTAGGCATTGAGGCCGGAGGGCTCTCCGCGGGAGCTGGCGTCCACGTATACGACGCCAAACTCCCCGTCTAGGACCTCCAGCGGGGGGATGGCGCTGGAGCCCTCCATCAGCTCCCCGGCGGCCCCTGTTCCTAGGAGGGCTGCGACGAGCTGGAGGCCGTGGAGAGCCAAGGGCCCGGGGCACCCCCAGGTATAGGCTCGTGGGGGCTGGGTTAAATCCCTCTCCTGGGGAGCACACGGTGGGACCGCGGCGTGGCGAGGCTGGTCTCGCTGCTAGGCATGAGCCCGGGCACCCCGCATACTGTCGCCTGCCTCCTCGCGGGGGAGGGCTACAGGCTCGAGGAGCACGTCATACTAGCCACTAACCCCGACGTGGCCCGAGAGGCCCTGGGGATCCTCTCAACCTGCCCCTGCGCACCCGACGGGAGGCCCCCTGGGGTCCCGGCTAGGGTAGAGTTGCTACCATTCAACGACATCAGAGAGCCCGGGGACCTAGCGGCCCTGAGGAGGATCCTCGGAGGCATCCTGGACGCTGACTCGATACTCGACCTGACAGGGGGGAGGAAGCTCATGGCCGTCGCAGCAGCCCTCGAGGCCCTCAACAGGGGCTCCATCATAGTCTCGGCTATAATATCGGACGAGGACTATAGGAGGATCAGAGACTGCAGAGAACCCTGCGGGAAGAGCCTCCCCTGGAGGGCGAGGCTCATAATATTATATTAAGATGATTGCTGGGGGAGGGCCCACTGCTCCCCATTAACGGGGTAGTGCACATATACTACACTAGAGTATGCTTGAAGAGGAGGGTCCACCAGTATCCTTGGAGGGCCTGGGGGCCGGCCAGGTGTAAGGCTTTGCCGGGGGGTCGCGCTTATAGTGTTGTGAAGGGCTTGCTCATGACTCTCTCCCTTAGCCCCAGGCTCGCCTTTAGGGAGGCTGTGAGGAGGCTGACGGGCAGGCCGTACCGCTACAATGGGGTGCCCGTGGGTAGCTCGGCCGACTTCAGGCTCCTCAGGAGCGCGCTCAAGCTAGTAGCAGAGGACGACCTCGGCCTAAAGAAGCCCACAGGGCCAACGCAGGCCTTCACCACAAGCAACACCCCAGCACAGCAGCCAGGAACGCCCGAGGCCACCCTGCAGGGGGAGCGGCAACACCCCAAGGCAAGCACAAGCATAGTGCTAGGAGCCACAGCGGCGATAATCGCCGTAGCAATCGCCGCAGCCCTAGCTAAGAGATAGCAAGTGGCACCTCCCTAGTTATGTAAGCCCACGCTAGGGTTGAAGTCACTATGCTCTACTCATCCTCAGGGCTAGGCATCTCCCTACGCTCCACTCCATCAGCCAGTAGATCGTGTAGGTGCTTGAGGCGATAATGACCCAGTCGATGAATTCGTCTCTGGCTAGGCTATGGCCCAGCTTCGCCCTGTGCACGTAGGCTAGGGGAGCGTAGAGGAGCCCTCCTAGTATGACAGAGACTAGGAGGCCTACAGCCATTGATGCGTAGAGGATCCTCCTGTCGGCCATGGAGCATAGGTTGAGGTCTGCCAGGCGGATGCCCCTCCTCCTTGCCAGGTAGTAGAGGGCCCCTAGGACCAGGTAGGCCGCCAGGATCCCGGCTCCGAGCATTATATCATAGAGGTCGCGGGGGGCGAGGCTCATCGAGACCCCCGTCAGGAGGATTATGGCGACCACTATTGCTACGAGACCCTGGGAGTACCTATCCAGCCTCCCTCTCTCATACTGTGCCGCAGCCCAGACGGCGACCGGTATGAGTGCTAGGTCGGCCGCTATGGCGGCGGCGCCGAAGGCCCTGGGATATACTAGCTCGAGTGCGGCGAGGCCTAACCCCGCAGCCCCTATAGTATAGTAGACGTGACTCCTCTTCTTGACACCCAAGCCGATGAGAACAGCGAAGGCGAGGGCAATGCCTATTAGCAGGGTGCAGCGGTACACGCTGCTCGTCACCATAGAGGCCCCTCCCTCATAAATAGAAGCAGCATGGTACATTCGGATAAGCCTTGCCTCATATCCACTTAGGTAAAGAGGTGGGACGGCGGGTCTTTGGTGGGAATAGAGCGAGAGGCGTGCTCCGTGGCTGCCAGTCCAGTGGGACTAGCGATGGGCTTAGAACCTAGACTCTAGCTGCCGGTAAACCTCGCCGCTCCTTTGCTCACAGCTTCGCTGCCAGTCTTGGGCTCTGGGCTGTACCTCCAGTAGCTTAAGCAATATTCATAACGAGACCGCGGACGTAATGGCCGTTTGTCTATGTTTAGGGTTTACATCCATAATCTTTTACCGCCACTACCCCATCAAACCCCCTATACTCACTAATTACCAGTTGATGCCACTACTAAGCATGGCCCCCAAGTGGAGGGAGCCTGAGGTTTTGAGGCTATACTCCACAAGGATTTCCGCTGCTAGTCTGTACTCGTCCTCGCCTAGATTGATACTAGATTGATAATGGATACGTAGGGGAGGACTACTGATTCTATAAAATTCCACTGAAACGTCATATGGGATTACTTCTCCCTGGAGACGTAGACGACTTCGCCGAGTACGAGTACGTCTGTGCAGAGCTTATACTCGGCTAGGGCTCTTATGTAGAAGCCCTTGTAGAGCATCCTAGCTTTGGGGCCGACATCGCGTTGAGGTGAACGAGGAGCGGGGGAATCTATGAAGGCCTTTATCACTCGAACTCCTCCTCGAGATACGCCCCGGCGAGCTCGCCGGGCCTAGGCTCCCTTCTGCCCTGTATCTCCCTAAGCCTCTCCAGATGCATCCTTAGGGATCTTCTAATCTCCTCCTCGTTAACCCTCCTCTTCGCGGGCTTGAGTATGATTCCATCCCCAAGCTCGACTATAACCTCATCACCCTCATCTATGCCTACCGCCTCCCGAATGGCCTTCGGCAGTATTATGTAGCCCTTCCTCCTAACCCTCAACTTAAGGGGCAAATCAGGTCCACTCACAATTCAACCCGGCTAAGCCCGACTATTAAACCATGAGGGGACGAAAACACGCAGACCACTTCGCTGGCCGCCCCCCATATACCCGCCCAGCACATCCACCTCTTCAAAGGTCTACCATACGCCGTCTAGCTAGGCAGACGAGGATCCTGCACATAGTCTTGCTCTACTTAGAACAGAGATGCTAGCGGGATTCGAACCCGCGACCACCACCCTACAAAACATTATTTCAGCCAAACTATTAATAATAGAAAAATACGGGCTGTCAAGATTTTATCTTGGAAGCAGGTATTGTAACTTTTATCGTAACTTTAAGGGGCATCCCGGGATGCGTGTAAGAGTCGTTGTTTGGCTCGAGGAGGATATGTATGTGGCTAGAGAGGTTACTACAGGGGTCACCAGCCAAGGCAAAACGGTTGAGGAGGCAATTAAGAATCCCCGAGAGGCTCTGGAGCTATACCTAGAAGAGGTCCCGGAGGCTCTGGAGAAGCTGGAGCGGCTCGATCGGGGCATTGTGGGCGTGCTGGAGGTTGAAGTTGGGCGCGGTTAAGGCTAGGGTTAAGGTCTACCATAGCCTGGATGAGGTTCCCGATGTAGTGGAGCCCTGCAGATACATTATTGGGGGCGTAGAGGTGGTTGTCCACGAGCCAGTGGAGGGGGAGGAGCTAGCCCACCAGCTCCATAAGAACAAGGGAGCTTATAGAGAAGTACGGCAGCAAGGGCTGGGTCTAGGGAGGGCCGCCCTTCATGCTCTTAGAACATAATAGGCTAGCATGCTAATTAGACTCTGAGCCCGCGAGGCCTCGTAGCGTCGAGGAGGAGCTAGGGCTACTAGTGGCACTTGAACTCTACCGTGAGGGGAGGGTTTCGCTGGGGAAGGCCGCTGAGCTGGCTGGGTTAAGTCTCAGGGAGTTTCCCTACGAGCTGCGTTCCAGAAGGGCACCGCTAAACTACGACCTCCAGGGAGCTTGAGGAGGATATGAAGACTGTTTCGCATCAATAACAGAGGTTCGAATCTTAAGGCTCACGAGTACCTTTAAGGTTTGAGCGGGAATTCATTAGCTGAAGTTTGGTAGGAGTGGTGGTGGCGGTGGGTAGTAAGCCGAAGACTATCACGGTTAGACTGCCCCCGTGGGTCTCGGAGGAGGAGGCCCGGAGAGTTGTGGAGGAGGTGACGGCGAGGCTCTGGGGTCGGATTAGTATCGAAGAAATTAGGGCTAGGCTCGGCGTGGAGAGAGAGCAGCTACTAGAGGACATTGAGGCGGGAGAATACGATGTAGAAGAGTTGCGTAGACGCGAGAGGGAGCGACTATCTTGACTATACTAGATACCAGTATTGTGATAGACCTGGTCCGCGAGAGGAAGCACATAATCGAGGATATAAGCGTCGTGACCCTCGTGGAATACCCTCGTATAGTGTACTACAAACGCTTCCAAGGCAACGTTATATTCCCCGTGGAGCAAGATTATCTCACCGCTCATAAACTCCAACTGCAACTATTAAAGAAAGGAAGTCCTCAAGCATTCGCCGACCTACTAATAGCTTCCATAGCACTTAACAGAGGGGAGAGGCTGATAACAAGAGATAAAGACTTCAGAGTGATAGCCGAGGCAGCCTCCGAACTAGGCTATGAGTTCGAGTTAGAACTGAAAACGTGAAGATTGGGTGTAAAAGTGTTCTAAATGAGGATAGTAATATAATCTCGAAGATTAGGAGGTGTTTGTGGAGCCGCCGGCGGGATTCGAACCCGCGACCACCGGCTCACAAGACCAGAGATACAGATACAGATGTCTCAGTAATCGATGAGAATCTGAAACGTTTACGCACAGCCAGCTATCAAGGCAAATGATCATGCCTGCCCAGTGAAACGCTGCCCTGCGAGTAAGGTCTTGTTGCGAGAGCTTGGGGCCGAGGGAAATCTCCTCTCGTGGCTCCTCCTGAACACGTATGCCAGAGCAGCGCCAGAGGCGGGCAGTAACCTAGTTGTACGACTAGCTATTAACGTTACTATGTGTTCAGGGCAACCAGAATATTATCCCGGACATTATCGTGAAGGCTTCGAGGAGCCGTGGACGTGCTACGGGTTTTACTTTGGTTGTTTTGCTAGGTTCCTTCGTATTTGTTCTAGACTAGTCTCTCGCACGAGAATCGTTTCTATACCTAGGGCCTTTGCATGGCTAGCCATGGGTTTGTCATCGGTTATCAGCATTGAGCTTGTCGCTGCAGCTAATGCTATGAAGTAGGTGTCAAAGCCTGAGGGAGCCCTTTCAAGAGCTATCTCGAAGGCTTTACCATAGACTATGTCCTCGCCTACGATGATAAACGTCTCCTCCATACTCTTTACCAGCCCGATTATGGCTTGTCTGCTAAGTCCACCCCGTTTCAGAACAGCTGCCACTTCAACGATACCCGCCCGGGGAAAGTAGACTGTATAGCCTCGGCTCTCAAGAATCTCCAGGATAGCATGGATTTTCCTGTGTGTCTCGACCTCCCGCCTATATACGTGGGGAGGAAGATGCCTTGGAGGCTTTAGGATGCTTTTAACGATGACAGTAGTGTCTAGCACAACGCTAGTTGTAGAGCTTCTTGCCACGCCCGCGGACCTCCGAAACTAGTTTATCCACATCCTCCCTCGCTTCAACCTGGAGCTCCCTGGCCACCTCGTAGAAGCTCCTGCCCTTAATAACAACCGTCAACTCCTCTCCCTCGTTAAGGTCTAGCTCCTCCAGAGGCTTTAACACACCCCCCTCATAACGCACACGAACAACCCTAGCCAATCCGCCCACCTAACTCTTCTATAACACAGTCCTAAGCCTTAAAAGCACCGCAGGGATGTAGCGCTTGCAATTACAACTAGGCCTGTGATGGTTAGGAGGTGTTTGTGGAGCCGCCGGCGGGATTCGAACCCGCGACCACCGGCTTACAAGGCCGGCGCTGTCGGCCCCGCGCAGGGGTCTACCGCTGAGCTACGGCGGCTCCCCTAGCTTGGGGCTTGTGGTCGTGGGGCTTTTAGGGTTTAACCGTTGCTAGGAGCCTCTCCGCGTTCCTCCTAGCCGCCTCCTCGACCTCCTGGGGGTCGACGCCTTTTACCTCGGCTATGACCTTGATTGTTTCTGGTATCATTGCGGGGCTCAGTCTCAGGCCCCTGTAGTTGTAGGGGCCGTCGCTCTCGGTGACCATGTACTCTAGGGGGGTGTGGGCGGCCACCCTCTGGTGCTTCTTCTGTATCCTGATGGCGGCGTTTATTGAGACCTTGTAGCCAGCCTCCCCTATGGCGGGTATGAGGTCTAGGGGCCCGGTGTACCAGTGGAAGAAGGCCCTCTCGACCTCGTAGTCTAGGAGTAGGGCTAGGGCGTCCCTCCAGGCGTCGGGGGCGTGTATGTTCACGAGGGCCCCCGTGTCGCGGGCCTCCCGGAGGATCCTCGTGAAAACCTGGACCTGGGCCTCCCAGGTGTGGGGTACGAACTTCCTGTCGAGGCCCACCTCCCCGAGGCATGCTATGCCGTGCCTATAGGCTAGCCTGAGGACCTCCTCGAGCTGGGAGAGGGGCCTCTCCCCTATCACCCAGGGGTGGAAGCCCGCGCACGGCACGAGCCTCCCCGGGTAGAGGTGGGCCAGCCCTATGGTCTCCAGGAGGCTCTCCACATCCTCCGAGACGGCCACGACCACCAGGCCCGGGTGCCCCTCAAGTATGGCCCCCAGCTCCCTGGGCTCGAACTCGCTGCAGTGGCAATGCATGTCGTAGAGCCTACCCGCCAACAAACCCACCCCACACCCCGCGGGCCCGCGTGGAGAGTTCATAACCTCGCCCATAACCCGGCCGAGAGCCGCGGTGCTCTGGCGCGGCGCTGACCGGCTTTACTCCCTGGCGTGGAGCCTACCTCGTATGGCCTGGAGAAGAGCCCGAGTAACGGGGTCCCAGGAGCACCCAGCTACATCTCTATGAGGCGGGGAGGGGCTACTATCTACCACGGCCTGGCCCCTCCATTAGGGATGCCGCCTCCTCCAGGAAGGAATCTATTGAACGATCGTAGATTGGCATTACCTCGTCTCTCCAGTGTTTATGATGCGGGAACGTTTCTATACGCGGGTGATGCGGGGCGTTATCGTATCTGAGTATGATTTCCTCCTTGTGCAAGAGAGTATAGGAATACTTCGCTATTGAGCCTCTAATCATGAGTTCCGACACGAATATTTTGAAGTCATTCTTCACTGCTTGAAGCTTATAGTAACCATCCATGCCCGTGGGGCCGGGCCTGTAGGTTGCGAGGATTATGTTTTGGAACACTAATCGCCGTAGTTTATCCGTAACATATGCTATCCGTATCAACTAGTCTTGTTTGCATTGCCCGCTCTCCTGGTAGAACCTCACGTCATCTTGAGTTTCCTCCTTAGCTCTCTTTCAATGCTGTTAAGCTCCTCTATGAGCCCATACCATAGCATGAAGTCTCCATGCATCTCGGGATCGAGGGGTTCAGGTAGTAACCCCTTACTCCATTTCTCGTAGAACTCCCCGCTTTTAATGCCATATTTTCTCTCGATTTTTTTATCTCTTCTATGAGCCGTCTCCTCCTCAGGATTAACTCCTCGATGGCGTTTATTGCCGAGGCATCAGCCATGGGAGCCCCCGTGGGGTGGATATGTGTAGTTACAACCTTAAATATCGCCTGGGCTGGGCTTCATCGCTTCTCTTAATAGGCGCTTGCTTGGCTGGCCCCTGCTCGTGAGGGCTCTGGGCGCTCCATGTCGTCGCATGTGCTCGCGGCTCTGTAGTTGCCGAGGTACTCCTTGAAGCCCGGGTAGACTATGTATGCTAGGGCTAGGGGTGTGAGTGCAGCTATGAGGTAGCTTATTCTCCAGTATAGGGCTAGCCGTGGGCCTAGGTAGGAGACTAGGGCGTACTCGACCCCCCCGCCCCCGCCTGGGGCTGGGGTGAAGATCATGAGGTACCCGGCCTCGACTGCTAGTATGGAGTGGAGCCATAGCCTGGGGTCCCCCCAGGTGCCCGTGAAGACTAGCACGCTCGCGTACTCGAGGACGTGGGCTGCGAGGGTGTAGGCGTAGACCAGGGCCGCCCTCCGGGGCTTGAGGAGGATCCCGAGGGCCTGGAGGGCTGCTCTCCTCTCCCTCTCGAGGCTGCACCTGAGGGTGCCTGTTATGTGGAAGCGCCTGTAGAGGGCGGTTATCGTCCTCTCGTGGACGCCTACCACGATGCCCGTTACCCATAAGAAGGCTATGAGGGCCGCCACGGCTAGTACCACCAGGTTCATGACCCCGAGGGCGGCACCCGCGAAGAGGGCTAGGAGCGCGACGCTGTTATCGGCCAGGGTCTCGCCCGCCGCGGCCCCGAAGGCCCTCCCGAACTCTATCCTGGCCTCGCTCGCCAGCACGGCGGTCCTCGTGGGTATGCCCCCCAGGCCAGCGGGGGTCACGCTGGCGGCGGCCCTGCCGAGGAGCCTCGCTAAGAGGCAGGCCCTCATGGAGCCGAGGCCCTTGTCGGCCAGCACGCATAGCCTGGCGGCCTTCGCCACCTCTACCAGCATCAGGAGGGCTATCGATGCCAGGAGGGCCCAGGGGTCTACTGAGGCGAGCTCCTCTACGAGCCTCCTAGGGCTTCCGAGGGCTATGGATAGGGCGGCCACGGCTATAGCTACGACCCCGATGGCCCCGAGCAGCTCCTTAGCGGTGCTCCCCAGCTTCAACTTCGAGTACCTCGGCGTACTTCAGGCCGCTACCTGTGAGCACTACCACCGAGTCGCGGGCATACCCCTCCCCCTGAAGCGCCTTAAAAGCGGCCCACGCCGCCGCCGAGGTCGGCTCGACTATGAAGCCCATAGATAGGAGATCGCGGAGCGCCTCCCTTATTGCCTCATCGCCGACCACCACGAGGCCCCCGCCGCTCTCCCTCACGGCCCTCGCCATCTCATCGAGCCTAGGCGGGTCCCTTAGCACGAGGGCGTCCGCCAACCTGCTAGTCGGCCCCCCAGCCCTGGCTAGGAGCCTCACCCTCCCGAGGAGGCTCGCCGCCTCGGCCGCCTGCACCACTATGAGCCTGGGCCTCCACCCCCTCCTCAGGGCGCCCCTCCAGAGGCCGAGGAGTAGCGTCCCACTGGAGGCGGGGACTATGAAGTCCCAGTCCCTATAGGCGCCTAGCTCGCCCGCTATGGTAGAGACCCCCTCTATGAAGATCGGGCTCCACGAGTGCGCCACATAGTAGCACTCCCCGGCCTCGGCCTCGGCGGCTCGGGCGGCGTCGGCCCTCGTGGGCCACTCCACGAGCACCGCCCCGAGGGAGCGTATGAGGGCCTTCTTCCCCCTCCCAGCACCCCTGTAGGTGTGGATCCTCGCCCTCAAGCCGAGCCTGGCTGCGTAGGCCGCCACCGCCAGGCCAGCGTTGCCGCTGGAGTCCTCGACGACGCACTCGTAGCCTAGGAGCCTCGCGTGGTAGAGGCTCGCAGCCGCGCCCCGGTCCTTGAAGCTGCCCGTGGGGTTGAGGTACTCCAGCTTGAAGGCTACCCTAGAGCCTCCCCTGGTATACTCGACTACCGGGGTCTCCCCCTCGCCCAGGAGGCGGGGCCACTCGAAGCTGCCCAGGATCTCGAGGGGGCGGCCGCAGCGGGGGCATCGGTGCCTGTAGCTCCCCGGGGGTAGCTCGTAGCCGCAGGCCGGGCAGTAGAGGCGCGGGGCCTCCAAGCAGCTCCCCGGGGGGATCCCGGCAGGCTAAGGCTTGGTCTAAAGAGCGTGGCCCCCCGGGCCCCCGTGGGTGGGGTCGGGGTCGGGTTACTGCTGCTTCTCTTGGTGCTCGAGGACGTTTAGTATCATCGCTGTTAGGTGCTCTGGCTTGGTGTACCACTTGTCGTAGGTGTACTTCTTACTCTTATACGAGAGCTCCACTATCTCGCCAGCGTCCCTGACCGTCATGACTATCGTGGTGCCGCGGATGAGGCTGAAGCTATTCTTGCCCCTGGGGAGGAGCTTGAGCCCGTACTCGGAGAGCTTGGGCCTCACGGCCTCGATTACCTTCTGTATGTAGTCGCTCACTCTTACGCACCCCATGGGCGCCGCCGGCTCCGGGGGTTTTAAGGGTATCCCCTTGGCTCTGACTCCCCCTCTCCCGGGTGTGTCAATGATTAACCCCCGTGCCCCCGTTGTAGTTGTGGCGTGGGGTGCCTCCTATGTCTGGAGTGGAGAAGATCAAGAAGATAGCCGTCGTAGGCGCCGGCACCATGGGCCATGGTATAGCTGAGGTCGCCGCTATGGCTGGCTACGAGGTGTACCTAGCAGATATCAGCGATGAGATACTGAAGAATGCCCTCGAGAAGATTAGGTGGAGCCTCAGCAAGCTCAGCGAGAAGGGCCAGCTCCGCGAGACAGTTGACGCCGTCATGGCCAGGATTAAGCCGGTCGTGAACCTCAAGGACGGCAAGTACACCGAGGAGTTCGCGGCAGCCCTAAAGGACTCCGACATGATGATAGAGGCCATACCCGAGAGGCTCGACCTCAAGCAGCAGCTCTTCAAGTTCGCGGACGAGCACATGCCGGAGCACGCCATACTCGCGACCAACACGAGCAGCCTGCCAATCACCGAGATAGCGGCCGCCACCAAGAGGCCCGAGAGGGTAGTGGGGATGCACTTCTTCAACCCGCCGCCCCTCATGCCGCTCGTGGAGATAATCAAGGGCGAGAAGACCAGCGATGAGACCGTGAAGACGGTCTACGAGCTAGCCAAGAAGTTCGGGAAGCAGCCCGTGGTAGTCAAGAAGGACGTGCCCGGCTTCATCGTGAACAGGATACTAGCCAGGTTCCTCAACGAGGCCTGCTGGATGGTCGCCAGGGGCCAGGCCAGTGTCGTGGAGGTCGACAGCGCTGTCCGCTACAAGCTGGGCTTCCCCATGGGCGCCTTCGAGCTAGCCGACTACAGCGGCATAG
The DNA here is from genome assembly GCA_027080775.1 of Acidilobaceae archaeon. Taxonomy (GTDB): domain Archaea; phylum Thermoproteota; class Thermoprotei_A; order Sulfolobales; family Acidilobaceae; genus Calypsonella; species Calypsonella navitae. The sequence goes on along the minus strand of JALWPV010000080.1, from coordinate 23,748 downwards.
ACGTGTTCTACCTCGTGTTCCAGGCCATGATCGAGCGCGGCTTCAAGATAACAGGGTGCCCGCTCTTCAAGGAGAAGTACGAGAAGAAGGAGCTCGGCATGAAGACCGGGAAGGGCTTCTACGAGTACCCCGCCCCCGGCAAGTACGTCAGGCCTAAGATACCCAAGGAGGCCGGCGAGAAGGTTGACCACGTACGCCTCATAGCCCCCGCTATCAACGAGGCGGCCTGGCTGATCAGGAACGAGGTCGCCACCCTCGAGGACATAGACAAGGCCGTCATGCTGGGCCTCGGCTGGCCCAAGGGCGTGAGCGACTACGCCGACGAGATAGGGATCGACGTGATAGTTGAGACGCTGAAGAAGCTGAAGGAGGAGACCGGCTTCGAGGAGTACGAGCCCGACCCGCTCCTAGTGAAGATGGTCGAGGAGGGCAGGCTCGGCAGGAAGGTCGGTAAGGGCTTCAAGGAGTACAGGCCCGTCGAGGAGATAAAGAAGGAGACCATACTCATACGCCTCGAGAAGCCGATAGCCTGGATAATACTAAACAGGCCGGAGAGGCTCAACGCCATAAGCCCCAAGATGATAAAGGAGCTGGGCGAGGCCCTCGACGAGCTCGAGGAGATGGAGGACGTCAGGGTCGTGATACTAACGGGCGCTGGCAGGGCCTTCAGCGCCGGGGCCGACGTGACAGCCTTCGCAGGCGTAACCCCGGTGAAGGCGGCCATATTCTCGAGGCGCTTCCAGGAGCTGACCCTCAAGATAGAGTACTACACCAAGCCCGTGATCGCAGCGCTGAACGGCTACACGCTAGGCGGCGGCCTCGAGATAGCGATGAGCGCCGACTTCAGGATAGCCTCCGAGACCGCCATGCTGGGCCAGCCCGAGATAAACCTGGGCTTCATACCCGGCGCCGGCGGCACCCAGAGGCTCTCCAGGCTAGTCGGCAGGGCCAAGGCCAAGGAGCTGATCTACACCGGTGACATGATACCGGCAACCGAGGCCTACAGGATAGGCCTAGTCGAGAAGGTCGTGCCGCCCGAGCGCCTCGAGCAGGAGGCCAGGGCCTTCGCCCTCAAGCTGGCGGAGAAGCCGCCGCTGGCGCTGATGGCCGCCAAGTACGCCGTGAACTACGGCCTCGAGAGCAACATCTGGGCCGGCCTAGCCCTAGAGGCCAGCGAGTTTGGCCTACTCTTCAGCACCGAGGACGTGGCCGAGGGAGTCTCAGCCTTCCTCAGCAAGAGGAAGCCACAGTTCAAGGGCCGCTAACACCCACCCCCACATTCCCACTTTTTAGGATATACCTGTCCTGTTTCCTCGAGACCCCTCGCTTGGGGAGTATATTGATTCTAGTGGCCACTATCCCCTACAATACCCCTCCCAGCCAGGGTGCACAGGGTCCAAGCGAGGGCTGGGGAGGAGTTGGTCGAGGCACGGCAGGCCGCTCTTGAGGCTGCCGGGTTCAGGGTGCGGGGGAGGGTGTGGGGCCGGCCCCTAGTGGCCCTCTCGAGGCCGGCGCCCCTAATGGGCGCTGTCTTCATCGGGGTCATAGATAGGGGGACCAACGTCCTTCAGGTGAGGCCCACGACCCTCTGCCCGCTCAGCTGTGCCTTCTGCAGCGTAGACGCCGGCCCCCGGAGCAGGTGGAGGGCGGCTGAGTTCTACGTTGAGGATCCCTTGTGGCTAGCCGAGTGGGCCGGCAGGGTGGCTGCGGCTAAGGGGGTGTGGGTTGAGGCCCTCATAGACGGTGTGGGAGACCCCTTCGCCTACCCGAGGCTCGTCGAGCTTGTATCGAGCCTTAAGTCGCAGCCGGGCATACGCTGGGTGGCCGTTGAGACCCACGGCTGGGCGCTCTCGAGGCGCCTCATAGAGAGGCTGGAGGAGGCTGGCCTCGATAGGGTGAACCTTAGCATAGACACCCTCGACCCCGAGAAGGCTAGGAGGCTCACGGGCACGCCCTGGTTCGATGTTGAGAGGGTTAGGAGGGCGGCGGAGTACATTGCCAGGGAGACGGGCATAGACCTCCACGTCACTCCCGTCTGGGTGCCCGGCCTCAACGATGAGGACGTGGTTGAGGTGGTGGAGTGGGCCTACAGGATAGGGGCCGGCAAGAGGTGGCCCCCCGTGACGATCCAGAAGTACAACAGGCACCGCTACGGCAGGAAGCCCCGGGGCGCCAGGGAGATGGGCTGGCGGGAGTTCTGGCGGAGGCTCAAGAGGCTCGAGGCCGAGACGGGGCTTAGGGTTGCCTGGAGCATGGAGGAGTGGGGCATGAAGAGGGCCCCAAGGACCCCGGAGCCCCTGCGGAGGGGCTCGAGGGTGGGGCTCCTAGTGGCTGCGCCCGGCTGGATCCGGGGGCACCTAACCGCCGTCACCCTAGACCTCGAGAGGATAGTCACACTCAGAGCCCCCGGGGGCGCCGCTCTAGAGCCCGGGGCCAGGGTTAGGGCTAGGATAACCGCTGATAGGGACGGGATCTACCTGGCCGAGCCCCTCTAATCGCCGAGCCCGGCCCTCGAGAGGTACTCCGAGACGAGGCCGAGGTGCGGCTTGAGCCTGGAGGTGACCCTCTCCGCCTCCCCGGGGGTTAGGGTGTGCCTGGGGCTCCACATGGGGCCGCCGGAGTGCCACCTGGGTATGACGTGGACGTGGAAGTGGAATATCACCTGGCCAGCGGGGCGCCCCGAGTTGGTCACCACGTTCACCCCCGGAGCCCCGAGGCGCTCCCTGTAGATCCTGGCTAGAGCCGAGGCCACCGTGAAGGCGTGGGCCGCAGCCCGCGGCTCGGCGTCCTCGACGCCCCGGTAGTGCCTCCTAGTTATGACTAGCAGGTGCCCCTCGGAGACGGGGTACTTATCAAGGATCACGACAACCACGTCGTCCTCGTAGACCCTGTAAGCCTCCTCGACCCCCCGGACTATATTGCAGAACACGCACCCACCCAAGCATCTACACCCCCGGGGCAGGGTCGGGGCCAGGCTGATCTCGTCACCCATCGGTGGAGGTGCATGTCCTCATCCCCCAGGCCCCACCGGGGATCGGGGATATAAGAGGGGTCTAGACCACGAAGAGGGCCCTCGGCGACACTAGGACTACGTCACCATCCCTCAGGGGGGTGTCGAGGCCCTGGAGGAATTCTATCCTCCTACCGTTGACCAGCACCATGGAGGGCCAGCGTAGCTCCCTCCTCGCCGGGTCGTAGACTAGCTTCTTGACGCCCTCGGGGAGCCTCTCTAGGAGGTCCGCGACCCGGGAGCCCTCGGGTAGCTCGTAGACCGCCTTGTGGCCGCCCGCTAGTCTTATGAGTTCCTGGACGAAGAGCACCGTGACCCTCAAGCGCCTCATGCCCCGAAGCACTCGGGGGTAGACCGTAGGATAAGTGCGCTGGTCTAGAGAACCCGGCACTATGAGTCTGCGCCCCGGGCTAGCTGGGCCACGCTCCTCCTGAACTCGGGATCCTTCTCTAGGAGCCAAGTGTAGAGCTTGTCCGTTGAGCCGCCCACCACGGCTCTCCTAGCGTCGACGTCGAATGTCACAGGCAGCCAGGCGGCGCCGAGGGGCTCAGCGTGATCCAGGTCTAGGAGGCCTACTATCCTGGAGGCGTAGGCGTACTCCCAGCCCCCGGGGGGCTCGCGGGCCGGGTATAGGAGGCGCTTGAGCTTCCACCTGGCATGCCTCGAGGCCCACCTAGCCATGCCTCCCCGGAGGCTCTTGAGGTCCGCGATCTGCTCAGCGAACCCCACCCTACTCCTCAGCGCCCTAAGGGGCCCCCGGGGCGGCTCCCCCGAGAGGGCGGAGGCGGGCCTTACGAGGAGCACGAGCCTAGCATTGACCGCGACGCGGCCCCAGAAGTGGGCGTCGAGTCCCACGAGCCTGTCGCTTAGCCTCACCTTATTATAGGGGACCGCCACCTCCAGCTTCAAGCCTCCCAGCCCTCGGGTCCTTGGAGCGCTGGTGACGGGTAAAGTTATAATATATCCCCACCCCTAGATCGTTCCACGCGAGATAAGTGGAGCGTGATGCCGCCTTGGCGCGTAGGCGCTCTCGTTCTAGGAGCATGTCAACAGCCGCGGCCGCGACGATAATCGTTATAATAATAATCATAGGGGCCGTGGCGGCGTATTATGCCTGGCACGGCAAGTCGAAGGCTACCACGACCACCACACCCACTACAACTACGACGCCAGCCGCCACAAGTACTCCGGCGGCGACCTCAACTCCAACCCAGACCACGTCATCACCCACGGCTACGGGCACACCTGCAACCACTACAACCTTCAAGGGGCCGACTGCGCTAGTAATAGAGACAAGCAAGGCCGTCGTTGTAGTAGGGCCTAAGGGGGCTAGGGTGCCGAGCCTCCCGTCGGGCAAGCCAATAATAGCCGTCGTCTACGAGGTCAACAAGACCGCTACGAAGCCCGTCTCGCAGCTGGAGGGCTTCACCTCCGTCGACCCGGCCTTCTACAGGAACTACACTATAGACGCCCTCATACTCGCAGCTAGGAAGGCTACAGACCCCTTCATCAGGGAGCAGCTCTACGAGGCCGTATACAAGCTCAGCAACTACGAGGTACCCATCCTCTGGCTGGGCCAGTACAAGCTCGTGCGCGTGGAGTGGAACTGGCTCCACGGCCGCTACTACCACCCCACCCTGGCCGAGAGGTACGACCTCCTCTGGGAGGACTCTAACGCCCCCAGCCTATCCCTGGGCATAGGCAGCTACTACAACAACGCCACAACTTATGTTATAGCAGATATCGGGTGGCCCGACACCTTCGACCCCGCGGCTGACTACGAGACCTTCGGCTGGGCCATATGGCACAACATAGGCGACACCCTGGTGACCTACTGGAAGAGTGACACCGAGCACATAAAGCCCGACCTAGCCGTGGCGTGGGTCCACGACAAGAGCGGCACGACGTGGTACTTCGTCATTAGGGGCGGCGTCAAGGCTTATGATCCGTGGCACAATAAGACCTACGACATAACGGCTGTGGACGTCCTCTTCAGCATATGGAGGATCGCGAGGCTCAACCTAGACCCGAGCTGGATGATAACGGCGTTCGTCAACGTGAACGCCAGCAAGGTGCTGAGCGAGTCGGAGTTCAACCAGGTACTCTCCAAGGGAGGACTGGTCGCCGAGTATGAGGGTAAGAAGATAGAGCCCACGAGCCTGAGCCAGCTGCTCAGCTTCTACGGCTACAGCGGCAAGACGGCTGGGGTCGTCATGCTCAAGCTGTACCAGCCCTACGGGGCCATACTCAGCATACTAACCGACCCCTTCGCCTCCGTCATACCTATGAAGTACGTCTTCGAGTACTCCAAGGGCCTCGGCCTAGACAAGTACCAGGCCGCACTCAAGGACAGCGACTACGGCAAGAACCCCGCAGCCTGGGCCAAGTACATAGGCACCGGCGACCAGGAGCCGACGCACCTACTCATGCACAAGTACCCCGTGGGCACCGGGCCCTACTACGTTAAGGAGTACAAGCGCGGCGCCTACATAGTACTCGAGTACAACCCGTACTACTGGAACAGGACACTCTGGAGCACCGCCCCCTACGGCTCCAACGGCGTGCCCAAGCACAAGATAGTGATATACCTGATAAACAATGACGCGAACTCTAGGATACAGATAATCAAGAGCGGGGAGGCCGACACGGGCGTCGTACCACTCACCAGGATAAAGGACGTGAACGGCACGAAGTACCCCGGCACGAGCTTCAAGATCAGGGCCTACACTGGAGGCATAACACCCGACATAGTCTACATAGTGCTCAACTGCATGAAGGCGCCCTTCAATAACACCCTCGTCAGGCAGGCCCTAATGTACGCCATACCATTCCCGCAGATAAACCAGGACGTCTACAGCGGCTACCTGGCCAGGCTCTACGGAGTCCTACCCACAGGCTTCCCCGGCCACAACGATAACATAGTGATAAAGTACACCTTCAACCTAGCCAAGGCTAGAGAGCTACTGCAGAAGGCGGGCATAAACCCGAGCAAGTACAGCTTCGAGATCTGGTACAACACGGGCAACTCCCAGCGTATGAAGGTCGCAAGCTACCTTCAGACGATCTGGGGCCAGCTGGGCTTCAAGGTCACCGTTAGGGGCCTAGACTGGCCAACGCTACTCGACAGGACCGAGAAGGGAGACTTCGACGTCTACATAATAGGCTGGGCCCCAGACTACCTCGACCCAGACGACTACGCCGGCCCGCTACTATACGGTGGAACCCACTTCAGCCTACTCAAGTACATAGAGACCACAAACCCGAGCCAGGTCACTAGCCTCTTCGCGAGCGGCTAACACTCAGCAACGGGACCAGGGTGATCAGGGAGAACTATTCTCCAAACCCCCCTTCTTTGACGGCCGCCCCGGGGGCGGCCCTCTTTACACCCATGTCCTCAGGATCGTGTAGCATAATTAGTCCCCGGGCCAGAGGTAGGCCTCGTGGAACCCTGGGGGCTGCTCGGTGGCTGAGCTGCGTAGATTCGTGATACGCAGGCTCATCACCTTCATTCCCACGTTGATAGGTGTCACTTTCATAGTTTTCATAATAGCGGCCGTTGTTCCGGCTAACCCCGCCCTCCTGTGGGCGGGGGGCCAGAAGGCTAATCCCCAGGTCGTTAAGGAGCTAATCAAGGAGTACCACCTAAACGATAACATCCTCGTCCAGTACTACTATATAATGAAGGGACTCCTAACCAACGAGATGGTTAGCCCGGTCACACACGACTACGTCTGGGAGGACCTCAAGGAGGTCTTCCCTGTCACGCTCCAGCTCACCATTATAGCTTTCGTCTTCGTCCTAGCGCTGGGCATTCCCCTCGGCATAGTCTCGGCCCTCAAGAAGGACACTTGGATAGACACGGTGGTTAGGATATTCGCTCTCATAGGGGTCTCCACACCCATATTCTGGCTCGCCTACCTCCTGATATACCTCTTCTTCACTAAGCTCCACTGGATAACGCTCTCGGGCACGCCCACGCCCCCCTACTCGATAACAGGGATCCCCCTCATTGACTCGCTCCTGAAGCTCGACTTCAGGACGTTCGCCGAGGTGATTCACAGGTACTGGCTCCCAGGCTTCGTGCTCGGCTTCGCTGGCACGGGGGTGGTGGCTAGGATTGTGAGGAACAGCTTCCTGGATGCCTATAGCGCGGACTTCACGGACTACGCCCTGGCCCGGGGCCTGTCGAAGTGGAGGATATACAGGCACGTCTTCAGGAACGCGCTAGTCCCCGTTGTGACGGTGCTCGGCCTCATGTTCGGGGGCCTCCTGGCCGGCGCCCCCATAACGGAGACCATCTTCGGCCTGCCGGGGCTGGGTAACTACATGTACCAGTCCATACAATCCTACGACTACCTGGCCCTAACGGGCTCGGTATTCTTCGTGGCGATAATCTACATCACCGCCAACCTTATCGTGGACATACTCTACGCCTGGATAGACCCCAGGGTGAGGTACTAGTGGCCGCCGAGGAGGTCTACGAGAAGAAGCTCCTCGACCGCCTCTCAGACGCCACTATAGACGCGTTCGCCGCCCTAATGGATAGGATAAGGCCTGGGTGGCGTGAGAGGAATAGGAGCAGGGTCAACGAGTGGAAGCTGATGGCCTACGCCTTCCACAGGAGCCCCCCGGGAGTGATCGGGGCCGCCCTGGTCACGATATTCCTCATCATAGCTATCATAGGCCCCTACGTAGCCCCCTTCCGCTACGACATCCAGCTCACATTCTTCGACCAGAAGGCGTACCTAGCCAAGCCCGGAACCGTGATAACGATACCCAACAACAGCCTAGCCAAGATATTCGGCGTGAAGCCTGGCCACTACAAGCTCCTACTGGGGGGTGACGGGCAGGGCAGGGACTTGTTCAGCAGGATCCTCTACGGCGCGCGCACGAGCCTGGTTGTTGCGATACTTGTGATGCTCGTCGGCCCCTGGATAGGCATACTGATAGGCCTCGTGGCCGGCTACTACGGCGGCAAGGTGGATGAGACCCTCATGAGGCTTACCGATATCTTCCTAGCCTTCCCAGGCCTGATACTAGCAATGGCCTTCTCGGCCGTGCTACCCACGAGGATCCAGGGCTTCCTTGCCAGCCACAAGCTGGTAGCAGAGTTCTTCCTCAAACTCTTCGCCCTGAGGCCCCAGCACGTCGGCGCTATGGCGAGCCTCGTGAGCGTGATAGTAGCCCTCTGGATAGTCTGGTGGCCCGGCTACGCCAGGCTGGCCAGGGGCATGACGCTTAGTGAGAGGGAGAACATCTACGTCGAGGCAGCCAAGGCCCTGGGGCTGCCGACTAGGACAATACTCTTCAGGCACATATTCCCGAACATACTCGGCCCCCTGCTCGTCTACCTCACACTGGACTTCGGCGGGGTCATACTGACCGAGGCCGGCCTCAGCTTCCTCGGCGTCGGCGCCGTGCCGCCTATAGCGGATTGGGGGAGGATAATCTACGATGGCTCCGAGTTCTTCCCGAGGGCCTACTGGCTAGTGGCCTACCCCGGCCTAGCGATATTCCTCACCGTGCTGGGGTTCAACCTGATAGGCGACACACTCCGAGACGTGCTGGACCCGAAGACTAGGAGGAGCATAGAGTTCAAGGTGAAGAAGAGGCGCGCGGAGGGAGAGGAGAAGTGAGTGAGATGTGCACCCCCATAATAGAGGTCAAGAACCTCAAGGTGAACTTCTACACCTACGCCGGGGTAGTGAAGGCCATAGATGGCGTATCATTCAGGATATGCAAGGGCGAGACCTACTGCCTCGTAGGCGAGACCGGCTGCGGGAAGAGTGTCACTGCCAGGGCGCTCACCAGGCTCATAAGGCCCCCAGGTAAGATCGAGGAGGGCGAGATCTACTACTACAGGGACGGTGAGCGAGTCGACATAATGAGCCTCAGCGAGGAGGAACTCAACAAGATCAGGGGGGCCGAGATAGCCTACGTCTTCCAGGACCCAACAGCCGCCCTGGACCCCCTCTACACCATAGGCTACCAGGTGGCTGAGACCATGTACGAGCACGGCACCGTGGCCAAGCTGAAGGAGGGCATGAGGAGGGCCGTCGAGGTACTCAGGAGAGTCCTCATGCCCGACCCCGAGAGGAGGGCCAGGAGCTACCCCCACGAGCTAAGCGGGGGCATGAGGCAGAGGGGCGTGATAGGCATAGCCCTAAGCAACAGGCCCAGGCTCCTGATAGCGGATGAGCCCACCACGGCCCTCGACGCCACCGTGCAGGCCCAGCTCATGGACCTGCTGATGGACCTCAAGAAGAGGGAGGGCCTCACCATACTACTGATAACCCACAACATGGGCCTCGTCGCCGAGGTATGCGACAGGGTAGCCGTGATGTACGCTGGCGTGATAGTAGAGGAGGCACCCGTCTACGACCTCTTCGAGAAGCCGCTACACCCCTACACGAGGGCCCTACTAAGGGCCGTGCCCCACCCGGGTAGGAGGACCATAAAGCTCGAGGCCATACCCGGGACCGTGCCGAACCTAATAGAGCCACCCCCCGGCTGCAGGTTCCACCCAAGGTGCCCCCACACCATGGATGTCTGCAAGCGCGAGAAGCCGCCCGAGATCTGGGTCGACGAGCACCACAGGGTGGCGTGCTGGCTCTACGCCAGGTAGGGGGTGCCCCGGCGGTGGCTGGCGAGGTCCTGGTCGAGGCTAGGAACCTCAAGAAGTACTTCCCCGTCAAGGGGGTCTTCAGGACCATAGGCTACGTGAGGGCTGTCGATGGGGTCAACCTCAGGATTGAGAGGGGCAAGACGCTGGGGCTGGTCGGGGAGAGCGGGTGCGGGAAGAGCACCCTCGGGAGGCTCCTGGTGAGGCTCCTGGAGCCCACGGAGGGCGAGGTGTACTATAACGGTAAGAACATCTACAAGCTCAGGGGCCGCGAGCTCCTCGAGTTCAGGAGGAGGGCGCAGATAGTCTTCCAGGACCCCTACTCGAGCCTCAATCCTAGGATGACGGTTTTCCAGATCATAACCGAGCCGCTCAAGTACCACGGCATAAAGGTCGGCGACCCCGAGAAGTTCGTGGTAGACCTCCTATACAAGGTCGGCCTCAACGAGACCCACCTCTACAGGTACCCCCACGAGTTCAGCGGGGGGCAGAGGCAGAGGATAGCGATAGCCAGGGTGCTCGCCCTCAGGCCGGAGTTCATAGTGCTAGACGAGCCCACGAGCGCGCTCGACGTGAGCGTCCAGGCCCAGATACTCGAGATGCTGAAGAGCCTCCAGCGCGAGTACGGCCTCACATACCTCTTCATAAGCCACGACCTCGGCGTTGTCAGGTACATGAGCGACTACATAGCAGTCATGTACCTCGGCAAGATAGTCGAGTACGGCCCCGCCGAGGAGGTCTTCGAGAAGCCGCTACACCCCTACACCCAGGCCCTCCTAGCGGCCATACCACTCCCAGACCCCACGGAGACGAGGAGGAGGAAGAAGATACGCCTGCCAGGAGAGCCGCCGAGCCCCATAAACCCGCCCCCGGGCTGCAGGTTCCACCCCAGGTGCCCCTACGCGAAGGACGTGTGCCGCAAGCACGAGCCGCCCCTAGAGGAGGTCGAGAGCGGCCACTACGTGGCCTGCTGGCTCAGAGCCTAACAGGCCCCACCCCGCTCCCCCAGCCCACGGCAGGGGCGCTCCCAGGGCGGGGTAGGCTGGGTGCCGCGGCCACGCTACATAGCACTTCTCGCGCTGGCGGTCGCCGACATATCGACGGCCTCGATACTGGTGAGGCTCAGCGGCGTCCCCGGCTTCGTGGCTGCGTCTTGGAGGCTCATACTATCCTCCGCTATAACACTCGCCGCCTACGCCGTCCTCGAGGCGCGCCGCGGCCCGCCGAGGCCGAGCCCTAGGGACACAGTCCTGATGGTGGTCTCCGGGGTGGCTCTGGCGTTCCACTTCGGCCTCTGGATGATGAGCCTCTCCTACATGAGCGTCGCCTCGAGCGTGACCATCGTCGACAGCTACCCGGCTGTGCTCGCCGTTGCCGGGCGCTTCCTGCTGGGTGAGAGGTATGCGCCCGCCCAGCTCTTAGGGGCAGCCGTGGCTCTGGCGGGTGTCGCGGGCCTCTCCCTCGAGGCTAGGAGCGCCCCCGCGCCGCCGGGGGCTAGGCCCCTCCTGGGGGCGGCCCTCTCACTCGCTGGCATGCTGTGCGTGGCCCTCTACTTCAGTATCGGGAAGGCCATGAGGGGGAGGCACTCGACCCTCGAGTACACGGGGATAGTCTACGGGGCCGCCGCCCTAGCCTCCGTGATAGCGACGCGGGCCCTGGGCTACGGGCTCACCGGCTACCCGGGGAGGTCCTACGTGTACCTGGTGCTCCTCGCGCTCCTACCCATGCTTGGGGGGCACACTATCATAAACTACGTCCTCCCGAGGCTCTCCCTGCTAGCGGCCACAGTGCCGGTGCTTGGCGAGCCCCTGGGGGCCTCGCTACTGGCGTGGCTAATCCTGGGCGAGCCCCTGACACCCGGCGAGGCCCTCTGGATGACTGTCACCCTGGCCGGGATAGGGGCCGTGCTGGCCGGCGAGGAGCCTAGAATGTGACCGGGTACCCCTCGCCCCGGTGGTCAGTCGCCGCCGTGTAGACCCCCCTGGAGGCGTCCAGCTCCACTATCGCGGCGACGCCCGTGCGCCCCGCCCTCGCCCTCAGGCCCGGCAGTAGCTCCTCGGCCCTCGCCTCGAGGCCCTCATCCACCACTAGACTACAGGTCCCCGGGGCCCAGAGGATCCTAGGGGCCGCCACCGCCTCCCCCGGGCTCATGCCAGCGTCCACTATGGAAGTGGCTAGGAGGGCGTGCTGCTGCGGCCTATAGTGGCCCCCGCTGGTCCCGATCGCCACGAGCCTGTCCCCGGGGCCCTCCATTACCAGCGCCGAGAGGGTGTGGAGGGGCCTCTTACCCGGCTCAAGGGAGTTGGGGTGCCCCGGCTCCAGAGTGAAGCCCTGGGCCCTCGAGTTTAGTGTGACCTGGAACCTAGGCTCGGTGACGTGCGAGCCGAAGGGGTAGAAGAGGCTCTGTATCCCAGCGACTAGGAGGCCCTCCCCGTCGGCTACGGCGTAGAAGGTGGTGTCACCCCCGGGGCCGGGGCCGCAGCGGGGGGCCCCCGTGTGGCTCGAGGCCTTGGACCTCAGCTCCCCCACAACCTCCTCCGAGAGCAGGTAGTCAACGCTAACCCTCATGTACCTCGGGTCCCCCAGCTCGCGGTCCCTAAGCTCGTAGCATGGCGGCGAGGCCCTGACGACGAGCGGGGCCCTCGCGAGGGGGTCCCTGGGGAGGCTCCACTGCTCGAGGACCTTGAGTATGTGCAGCGTAGTGAGGCCCTGCGTGTTTGGGGGCATCTCAGCGAGCCTCCAGCCCCGGTACTCGCTCCTAACGGGCTCGCCCACCCAGGCACTATAGCCTCTGAGGTCCCCCGCCTCCATGACCCCGCCGCGCTGCCCCAGGTATGACTCGAGGGCCTCAGCGGGCTCCCCCTCATAGAAGGCCCTAGGATCCTCGGCCACCAGCTCCAGGAGCCTCGCCAGCCCCGGGAACCTCACCCTGTCACCCGGCCCCGCCTCGAGCAGGGGGGCGTAGGCCTCCCTGCTCCCGGGGTCCCTAGAGAGCCTCCCCCACGAGGCCCTCACGTACTCCACTAGGCTCCTCGGGGCCGGGAAGCCCTCCCGGGCCATCCTAGCGGCTGGCTCCACGAGCCTGCGCCACTCCATGGAGCCCAGCCTGCGCCAGAGCGCGTGGAGGCCCTCTATCATCCCGGGCACCGTGGCGCTGAGGGGCCCCCACTCGGGCATCCTGGAGTAGCCCATCCCCTCCAGGAGGCCCCTGGTTAGCCTCCGCGGGGCGTGGCCGGAGCCGTTCACGAAGAAGTAGCCCCCACCGGGGAGGCGGGCCAGGGCGAAGTAGTCCCCACCCACCCCGCCCAAGTGGGGGATCCCCACAGCCGATGCGAGGCTAACGGCCACCGCGGCGTCCGCGGCGTTACCGCCCTCCCGGAGGATCCCGAGGCCCACTAGCGAGGCAGGCATCCACTCGCTAGCAACCGCCCCCGAGAAGCCGTGCGCCTCCCTCACGAGGCCCCTAGGGACTAGGGCTCCCAGCGCCCCTCCCCCGGGGAGGGGCCGGGGTATCCAGTAGTAAATGAGTAGGATGAGGGGGCTAGGGCCGAGAAAGAGAGGGGTGGGGGGCTAGGCTACTATGTATAGGAACTCGTCTAGGCCTAGGCGCTTGAGCGTCTCGGGCTTGGGCTTGCCGTCCTCCCAGCCGCGTAGCTCGTAGTAGCGTGGTAGGTAGGCTTCTAGGGCCTCCTTGGCTGTCTTGCCCTTGGCGGGGCCGTCTGGTAGGGGCTCCTCCAGGAGCCTCTTGGGTAGGTAGTCCCTGTAGCCGTGGCCCTCCCTGACGGCGAAGAGCCTCTCGAGGTTGTAGATCCTCTCGCCTGCCTCTAGTAGCTCTTCGGCTGTGAGGTCCTCCCAGCCAGTCACGGCCTGGAGCACGCCCACGTAGTCCGTGTGGTCCGTGGCGAACGTGTTGAACTTGCACACGACGAGGCTGTCTATGACGGAGAAGTAGTCCTGCTGGTACTTCACGAGTTCCACCTTCTCCATGTTAATCTCCAGTGGATCGTACTTCTTCGGCGCACCCAGCACGTCGAAGCTGACGGCGTAGGAGCGGAGGTGGCAGCCGCCCCTGTTCGATGTAGCGTAGGCTAGGGCCATGCTGTTTATGCCCCTGGGATCGTAGGCGGGCAGCTCGAGGCCCCTTACGTGTATCGCCGAGTCGGGGCTTCCGAAGTACTCGGCCAGCCTCGCCGCCCCCTCAGCCATTATGTCGCCTATGCCGTGCCTGTAGGCCGTCCTCCACACGGCCTGTATGAAGGCCTCGGCGTTGCCCCAGGTGGGCTCTATGTCGCCTAGGAGCTTCATCAGCTCCTCTGCCTTCTCCTTGGGTAGCTCCCCCTTCTTGGCCTTCTCGTAGAGCTCCATGAGCGTTGACATCGTGTTGCCCAGGCTTATGGTGTCGAAGCCCAGGTCGTTGGCCAGGTAGTTTATCTTGATTAGGGCCTCTAGGTTCCCTATGAGGGTGTTGGCTCCGAAGGCCCATATGGTCTCGTACTCGGGCCCCTCGGAGACGGGTGTCCTGTAGGGGCCCGTGTCGACCTTCGAGACCCTGGCGCACTGTATGGCGCAGCCCCAGCAGCCCTTGTTGGTTACGAGGTACTTCTCGGCGAGGTACTCGCCGCTTATCTCGTAGGCCTTCTCGAACGTGCCGCGGGTCCAGTTCTTCGTTGGGAAGGCGCCGTGGGCGTTTATTATGTTGACGAGGACCGCGGTGCCGAACTTCCCCAGGGCCTCGCTTATTGGGTGCTCCATTATCTTCTTCGTGAGCTTCTTCGACTCCTCGGCGAACTTCCTCCTATCAGCTATCTCTATCTTCCTCGAGCCCTTAACGAATATCGCCTTCAGCTTCTTGGCGCCCAGGACGGCGGCGAGGCCCGTCCTGCCGGCGGCGCGGTAGCGGTCGTTCATTATCGCGGCTATCTTCGAGAGGTTCTCCCCCGCCGGGCCTATCGCTAGCACGCTGCCAATGTACTCGCTCGGCGTCTTCATCTCGCTCCTGATAACCATCTCGGTGTGGACCACGCCCTTGCCCCAGAGCCTCTTCGCGGGGTGGAACTGTATCTCCCCGTCCACGATGCTGATCCAAACGGGCTCGTCGCTGGCACCCTCTATTATGAGGCCGTCGTACCCGGAGAACCTGAGCCAGGGCCCGAACTGACCCCCGCTGTTGGAGTCCCCGAGGATCCCGGTCAGGGGGCTCTTACCCACGACGTGGTAGCGGCCGCTCTGGAACGCGCCGGTCCCCGTTAGGGGGCCGGTGAGTATGTAGATCCTGTTCTCGGGGGAGAGGGGGTCTATCTTGGGGGGTATCTCCCTGAGGGCTAGGTAGGCTCCGAGGCCCCTGCCTCCAATGTACTTCCTGAGGAGCTTCTCGGGTATCCTCTCCTCCCGGGCCTTCCACTCCCGGAGGTCTATCCGGGCTACCTTGAACTCCAAAGATACCACGCTCCCACTGGGGTGGCACTCGCTCTAGATTATGCTTGGTACCCACTAATAAGTTAGGGTTGCGCGGGGAGAAGGATGGGCTAGCCGCTGAGTGCCTCGAGGACCTCGGAGGCTATCCTCTCGGCCTCCCCGGGGCTTATCGCCTCGGGGCCTATGGCGTTGTACTCCACGACCTTGACGACGCTGTAGTTGCACCCCTCAAGTATCGACTTGAGCTGCTTGGCGGCGACGCTCCCCCACCCGTAGCTTGACACCACAACAGCCTTCTTGCCGTCGGAGGCCTTCCAGCATATCTCCTCGGCCACGAACCTGAGGAAGGGGAAGATCCCGGCCTCGTAGGTGGGGGCCGCCAGCACTATTGCCTCCGAGTCTATAGCGTCGGTTAGCACCTCCGAGATGGGGGGCCTCGTCGTGTCGGTGAAGCCGTAGACCACTGGGTGGTAGCCGCTCCTGCTGAGCCTCCGGGTGAGGCTGGCTATGAGGTACTCAGTCGTGCCGTACATGGAGGCGTAGACTATCAGCACCTTGCCCCTGATGGGCCTGGCCTCCCCTAGCTCCCTATAGATCTGGACGACCCTCTCGGGCCTGGACCTCCAGGCGAGCCCGTGTGCCGGGGCTATGATCCTAGGCTTTACACCTAGGGACTCGAGCTTCGCTAGGTTCTTGGCTATCCACTGCCTGTAGTGGCCTATGACTGTCACGACGTACTTCTTCATCTCCCTCAGGGCCTCGAGGGGCCTGACGCACTCGTCGTCGTAGACGGCGTAGGGCACCCCGAAGCCCCCGAAGACGTCGCATGAGACTAGTATGCCCCTGCTCTCCACCCAGGATACCATGGTCTCGGGCCAGTGGAGCCAGGGCGTGTGGATGAACCTGATGACCTCGCCGCCTATCCGTAGCTCCTCGCCGTCCCTGACGGGCTTGAACCTCTTCTTGGCCTCGGGGTAGGCGCCCAGCATCTTAGCCGCCATAGGGTGGCCGAGCACCCTCGCCCGGGGGGCCCACCTAGCCACGTCATCCAGGCTTCCGCTGTGGTCGGGCTCCATGTGGTTGACGACTATGTACCTCAGCTCGTCCCTGGATACGAGGGACTCCAGTAGCTCGACCAGCTTCTCGGAGAATATCTTCTTCCACCCATCGAAGAGCACTGCACCCTCTGGAGTGCGGAGGAGGTAGGCGTTGTAGGTGATTCCCTCCGGTATCTCCCAGAGGGCCTCGAAGTACCGGGTGTACCTGTCGTTAACTCTGAGTATGTAGAAGTCCCTCTCAATCTCCTCAACGATATAGGCGCCCAAACCACTTACCCGGCTGAAGCTAGTGTCCCCTAGAATATACCCTTAGCTCCTAGCCGTGGAGTGCGGGGTATGTATTAAGCGTACTTAACAGGACATAGCGACACCTTATACGGTGTGGGGAGCCTTGAGCCCCAGCACCATGGATTCGAGGCGGATCAAGAGGGTCCACAGGGCTAGCATGGCGGGGATCCTGGCGTCGCTAGCCTACCTCGCTATAGGGCTTGTGGCCGCCGCGGTGAGGGCGGCTGAGTACCACGTTTTCATGATGGCTGGCGGGGTCTTGGTGGCGTTTGTCGTCGCAGTTGAGTCGTCCTACGTGGTCTCACCTATGAGGGCTAAGAGCCACCCGCTAATGGGGGCCTCCTACGCCTTCCTAGTGGCATCACCGATAATCGCCGCGCTCGCGCCCCCCATAGGGGTCGCCCTGGGCCTCGGGGCTTGGAGTGCCACGCTCATAGCCTCCCTGGCACTCGAAGTCATCCCAGCCCTCGTGGGGGCTAGCCTATCCCGGGGGAGCGTGAGGGCCTCCCTGGCCGCCTCGGCATTCAGCAACGCCCTCACAGCGGTCTACCTCGGGGTGGCGGCCCATACCCTCCGGGGGAACCCGGTCCTCGTGGGGCTCGGGCTCCTCTACGCCTTCCCTGTCCCAATGATATTCGCCGTCAGCCTCCACGCCTTCCCCTCAACCTACGGCCGCAAGCCCCTCTGGCCCCTCCTGCCGCTACCCTTCGCCCTAGCGGCCGCCGCCTCCCTGGGCCTAGCCGTCGAGGCCAGGCCCGCGCCGTGGATCCTGGTGGCAGCGGCGCTCTCGCTTGTGGCCTACATACCCGCCGCGAGGATCCACGAGGCCCCCAGGATAGCTGGGGAGGTGTCTAGGGAGAGGAAGCCGCCCATAGTGGTTAAGACGCACAAGTACTTCCTCTGGGGCCACGTCTACGTGGCGATAATAGTAGCCTACATACTCTACCTAGCCTCCCTCAGGGCCGCGGGTTGGCCCGTCAGGCTCGGGTGCCTGATACACGCGACCGCCATAGGGTTCGCGGGCCTCCACATATTCATCCACGCCCCCATGATGCTCCCGGTAATCCTAGGCATACCCACGGCCAGGCGCTACAACGTATCCCCCTACGCCCTCCTAGCCATAGCGGCCGCCGCCCCCTGCGTGGGCCACTACCCCAATCCCCTCATGTGGGCCTCACTCCTAGCGGCGCTAGCCGCCGCGGTCCTCGTGGTATGGCCCCCACCCAGGAAGCCCCGGGGAAGAGAGGGGAGGCGGGGCTGAGGCCTAGAGAAACTAGGGGGAGGGGGAACCCTGGAAGAACCCGCTAGGGGAGGCGGGGGCCCTATCGGCCTTGGCCGCCCTCCCCCTGGGGCCCGGCCTCGGGTGCCCTGGGGGCTCCCGGCTCCGCGGCAGGCGTTGGGGCTGCCTCCGTGGGGGTCCAGGGCCTCGCGGCGAGGTAGGCTACGAGGGCTGGTGTGCCTAGGTGGTAGACTAGGGCTACTCCAAGGGCGGCTGTGCCTCCTATGCCTGCCGCTAGGCCTAGGGCCTTGAAGCCCCCTATCGAGGCTACGAGTGCCGCCCAGCCTATGATGCCCGCCAGCAGGCCTGTCGATGCCGCCGCGGCGCCGCGGTGTGGTAGGAGGGCTCCTATGTAGATCCCGGCTATTATGGGTGCGAGGTAGTAGCCGTAGGGGGCGATGAGTAGGACTGCGTAGATGGCTATGCCCCCTATGATGGCCGCCGCTACCCTGGAGGCGCTCACCGCCTACCACCCCCCTAGGCTGTGCCTTGGAATGTGAGGACTGGGCCGCCATAGGTTTTGAGGGCCTCCTGGTATGGGAGTGCCAGGGTGTACTGGATGTACTTGTTCTGGGTCCAGTAGTTGAGGTATATGTCCTGGTAGTGGGTGCTCAGGGGGTTGCCGTCCTCACCCCCGGGCAGCGCTATGTAGTATGTGGGGCTGCCTAGTGGGACCACCTGCCTTATGCTGGGGCCGTGGGTTACCGGCATGCCGTCCTTGGGGTTGAAGGTCTCGGGTGGGGCCACGTTGATGGTGTAGGGGCCCCCGTTGGCTGGTACGTGCTTGTAGTCCAGCGCCCTGAAGGCTGGGTGCCTCGGGTTGTAGTAGTGTATCTCGCCGTAGACCCACTTGGACTCGTCGCTGGTGTGGTAGTAGTCCTGGAGCACCTTCAGGGCCTCCTTGAGGGACTCGTGGGCCGCCTTGGAGAGGCTGCCGTATGGTATGAGCTTGAGGGCGTAGGGGTCGCCGCGGGCGGCGGCCTTGACTATGTTGAGGGCGTAGTAGATTCGCAGGAATGTTAGGTGGCTCGTGGAGCCGTAGAGGTGCTTCCAGAGGTCCTCGTGGTACGTGTAGACCCACGCCATCGCTATGGTGGGCCTGTAGTCGTCCTTACTCATGAGCGCCCCCGTCTGGTCCAGCCACTCCCTCAGTATCTTGGCCTCGCGGGTGTCGGAGGCGTATGGCAGTATCGCTGTTTCGAGGTAGTCGGCCACGCCGAGGTCGTGGTAGTCGGTCTGGACCCTCATGACGTCCTGGGGGCTCACCTTCCCCTTCTCCCTTATTATGCTAGAGAGCATCTCCACTATCCTCTCGAGGCGGTACTTGTCTATGTAGTGCCACCCCACGAAGTTACCGCTGAGGCCCCAGCAGGTGCCGGCCCAGGGCTTGGAGTTCGCAGTCGCTATGAAGGGCATCGGCGGGTCGTAGAGTATGGGGAGCCGCTCCTTTGGTATGTAGCCGAGCCAGACCCCCTGCCCGGCGCTACCGTTGAAGGGTAGGAAGCCCTTATTCACTATCTCCCTGCCATGCCATACCAGCACAACGGGCTCGTTGCCCCTGACCGGGTAGGCGCCCACCGGCGAGTACGCTATGTTGCCCTTGTCATCCGCCACGACGAAGTTCTGGATGGGGACGTGGAACCACCTCTGAGCCGTTATCGCCTCCCTCACCGTTGAGGCGTTATTCAACTCCACGAAGAACTGGAGCTCGAAGCTGACGTCGAGGCCCGTCCAGCGGACCGCGTAGCGGGTCCCATTCCTCTCGAGAACAGGGCCCAGGACGGTCTCGAGCACCCTGAGCTTCTTCACCGTGTACTTGTGGGTGTAGGGGTTGTAGACCCTGATGTCCTCGACCCTCACCTTAGCCTTCAGCCAGTGGCCCTTGTAGAGGTACTCGTCGCCCCTCCACTTGAAGTAGTAGTAGTCCGTGAAGTCCCCCTCGACGTTCGTGAAGGCCCAGGCTAGGTGCTGGTTCCTCCCTATAACGACTAGTGGGGTACCCGGGAAGAGCGCGCCGATCGACTTGAAGGAGGGCGTGTCCAGCTCGGCTAGTATCCATATTGGGGGCACGCTAAGCTCCAGGTGCGGGTCATTAGCCAGTATGGGCTTACCCGTCGTTGTGTAGTTGGCTGAGACTACCCAGTTATTCGAGGCCCCCAGAGGGCCCACGAGACTCCTCCAGAACTCCTCGAGGGGCGTCACCCACGCCAGGATAGGCCGGGGATCCGGTGCCTCCGATGCCTCCTCGACTCCCCGTGGAGCCTCGAGCACGCTCCCCGGGAAGCCGCCGGTTGACTTATTGTAGTTGTAGGCGTTGGGCTTCAGGCTGACCTTGCCCCAGGGGACTGCCATGGAGCAGTTCCCCTGAACCATGGTGCCGTTCCAGTCGGGGAGGCCCATGTAGGGTATGATCTGGGGGCCCCACCTCTTCACTAGCTGCTCTAGGACTAGGTCCTCATCGTTCCAGGCCAGGCCCAGCGCTATGACCTTCGCCACCGCTATAGTGTCTATGGGCCTCCAGGGCTGGGGCTTGAGGCCCAGCACCCTATACTCCACTGGCAGCAGGTTGTGCTTCTCAGCGTAGCTTATGTAGTCGTTGACGCCCCGCGCGTAGGCCTCCAGTAGCGTCTTGAGCTTGGCTAGCTCGGGCCTCCTCTGGATCTCCTCCCACGTCTTGTTTATCGTTATGGGCAGTCCAATCGACCTTATGAACTCGTCGTTCGACAGCCCCGGCGAGCCCACGAGGGCCGCCAGGGTGCCCTCGCCGACGCGGCGCAGTATGTCCATCTGGAAGAGCCTCATGCTCGCCGTGACCCAGCCGAGGGCGTAGACCCCGGCCTCGTCGGTTGTGGCGTAGATGTGGGGCACCCCGTACTGGTCCCAGACGACGTGGGCCACGCCCGGGATACCGGGTGCCTTGAAGGTGCCGCTGGGGAGCCCTGAGGCCCTCGCCACCCCCAGGATGCCGTGGTAAGGGTCTATGAAGCTCCTGAACACGGGGATCGCTGCGGGAACCGCTAGTAGCAGGGCGAGCCCAACCGCTGCCAGGACGGCTAGGGCCTTACCCAAGCTATCAATCCCCCTAGAGGATCCCGTAGGGGACCGGGTTGGAATAACGGTGGGCTCCCCCTTAAAGGGGGCGCGGTCCCCCCACGGGGCCTATGGGTCCCCCGCCTCCTCCGCTATGATCCTGGCGGCCTCGCGGGCGCCATCGGGATAGCTCGGCCTGGGGGTCCTCCTGGCCTCCTCTATGGCCTCTAGTATGGCCTCCGGGGTCACCTCCTCGAGGTAGACGGCCCCTATCTTCTCGGCGTATATCCTCGCGTTGGCGAGCGATGCCGAGAGGCGTAGGTGCCTGGCGGGCACCATGACGACGGGCTTAGAGTAGGCCAGGGCGGCTGTCGCGCTGGTCATGCCGGGGAACTGAGTTACGACCACGCTCGCACCGCTTATCAGCCTGCCGAGGTCCGGCGTGAACCTGATGTAGACCCAGTCGGGCCTGCGCCTCCTGAGGGGCTCGGGGTCCAAGCGGCCCGTCTGGATTACGGCCCTCCCGGGGAGGCCCGACTCGACCACGGCCCTGAAGAGCTCCGCGTTCCCGAGGGTTCCAGCGGTGACAAGCACGTAGCCCTCGTCCCGCGGGGGGTGCTCTGGGGGCTCGTAGATGGGGCCGACCACCCGGCCGCCGGGGTAGTGGCGGAGCTGCTCGGGCCAGTGGAGGAGCGTGGCCCTCGAGATCCTGTGGAGCAGCCTAGGCGTCCTCCCGGGCTCGAGTATCCTCACGATGCTCTCCACGTTGTACAGGGGGATCCCGCGGAGCCTCGCGGCCATGGCTGGGGGTATGCTGAAGTTGGAGCCGCACGCTACCAGGGCCGCGGGCTTGAGCCTCGCCACAACCCTCCAAGCCCTAACAAGGGCGCCGGGCCACCTGTGGAGGGTCGCCGCCAGGGGCTCCCCGGGCCTCCGGGGCATGGGGGCCAGGTGCACGCGGCCCACGCGGGAGAGCTTCTTGACGAGCCACTCTGAGTCGACGGTTAGGAAGTGTACCTCGAGGCCCATCCTGGAGAGGTGGTAGCCTATGGCATAGGCGTAGCCCGAGTGCCCCCCGGGGGCGGCTGTCAGCAGGATCCTCCCCATGCCCCGGCGCCCCCTGCGGGGCTAGAGGTCCTCGAGCTGTACTACCTCGAGGCCCCCGAGGTCCCTGTCGCGGTAGCCCCACCTGACCACTAGATCAGCCCAGCCCAGGGCCTCCTCCTCGGAGTGGAAGGTGCTCGCCGACGGTATGCAGGGGTCGTAGCCTGCGACCTCGAGTGCGGGATCCAGGCTCCTGAGGGCCTCCATGACGCGTAGCACGGGGCTCTCCACTGCGACGCAGGCCCCCGGCTTGTAGCCTAGGCCGTAGAAGAGGATCCTCCCAGCCCCTAGGCTGCGGGCCCTCCTCAGTATGAGGGCCGCGTAGTAGTGGGGCTGCGTCTCGTTGATGTGCCTCGCTATCCTTAGCAATAGCGACCCTGTCGCCTCCTCGAGCATCCTCGAGTCCTTGGGTATACAAGGCCCTCCGGCGTAGGGGCCCGGCCTGAAGGGCATGAAGCCGAAGGGCTTGGTGGCGGCGGCCTCTATCACCTCCCTCACGTCCACCCCCATCGGCTCTAGGAGTCTCTTCAACTCGTTGACAAGGGCTATGTTGACGAACCTGTAGGTGTTCTCGAGGAGCTTCGACGCCTCAGCAACCCTTATGTCGCTGACCGGGTGGACCTCGAGGCCCAGGCAGCCCCTGTAGAAGCGGAGGGCCGCCTCGAGGCTGCGGGGCCCCACCGCCCCGGCCACCCGGGGTATGTTCTCGGGGGTCCACACCCTGTCCCCGGGGTTGACCCTCTCGGGCACGTGGGCCAGCAGGATGTCCCCGTCGAGCCTGTAGCCCGTCGCCCTCGAGAGGGGCTCCCCCAGCAGCTCCACCGTGCCCCCGGGGTATATCGTGGTCTCAGACGCGACCAGGACGCCGGGCTCTATGACGCCCGAGAGGCTCTCCGCGACGGAGCGGAGCGGGGTGTAGTCGACCCTGCCCCCCCTGAGGGGGGTCTGGACCGCCACTATGTAGACCCCCGCGCCGCGGGCCTCGCTGTAGCTGGTGGTCGCCTCTATCCTGTCCCTCACCTCGCGCCAGTGGAGGCTCACGTAGTAGTCCCTCACATGCGGGAGCTCACCCCGCCCCCCATTGATGGCCTCCACCACCTCGGGGTTGATGTCGACCACGAGTACGGAGCGAACGCCGCGTCTAGCGGCGAGCACGGCGTCGTGGATGCCTACGTAGCCTCCCCCTATGATTACAAGCCTCTCCGGGCAGTCGCCTCCACCCAAGCGGCACCAGCCACCCAGGGAGCCCGGAGGTACTGAGGGGAATGTAAATGTGGCTGTCCCAGCCTTGTGCCGCCGAGCCACGGGGGCGCACGGGCTCGATGGCCGCCGGGGATAACCGTGTAGACTCCAACACCAGGCCCGGGGCCGCAGCGCTGGCTGTGGCGCTGCTCTCACTCCTAGCCTTCACCGGGACCCTGGCGGTTAGGTCTACGATACCCCTCATGAGCTTCTACGCCAGGAGCGTCCTCGGCGTCGCCGCCCTGGGAGTTGGGGGGATGACGGCGGCGTTCTACCTGGTGAGGGCCGGGGCGGCCGTGGGCACGGGCTACGCCTCCTCGAGGCCCCTCAGGGCGGGGCTCGTGGCCTCCGCAGCGTTCGCCGGCCACGTGGGTGTGATACTCTACCTCTCCACGGGGCCCGGGTACGCTGGCCTACTCCTCGTGAGGGGGCTCCAGGGCGTGCTCAACGGGCTAGCCTGGACGTCGGCCCAGATACTCCTAGCCATGGCCGTTCCCCCGCGGTGGAGGGGTAGGGCCTACGCTGTCTACGGCATAAGCGGGAGCCTCGGGGCCATGGGCGGGGACCTGCTCTACAGCGCCCTCGGCACCCGCGTGCTAGGCTACGCCGCCGCCTTGGCGGCGGTATCCTCCGCGGTGGCCACCGCCTCCGGGCTGGCCCTCAGGGGCGCCCCGGGCCTAAGGGCGGGGGCGCCCCTGAG
>JALWPV010000079.1 GCA_027080775.1 Acidilobaceae archaeon | reverse complement strand
CTGTCAAGCCTGGTTGAACCCCGCCCCCTCATAGAAGCCAAGTTCATACGCGACGAGCTTGTAGAGGCCTCAGAGCTGAACATATATGAATTCATGGTTAGGGAGGGCATAGTTCCAAGCATAATAGTGAGGGCCTATGCTCCCCGCAGGGCGCTTAGGGATAGGGCGATCCTCTCAAAGCTTGGATCAGTGTTCCATGAGACTGTGAGCTCGTTCTTCAGTCTTGGAAGCTATGCGGGAGGCATAACCCTGTAGCTTCAGGATCACACAGCATATTTTATGCTCTTAAAGCATCATCATACTGTGGTGAAGTATGAAGCACGTGCTGGTCCACTTGAAGCCCTATAGGGGTGTTATGGTTAGGGAGAGGCCTGTGGAGGAGGCACGCGAGGTTGCAGCATCATTCATGAACCTATACTACACGGTGTACGGCGAGCAGGGTGAGAAGCTGGGTGAGGGTGCGATGAGCGGCGTCATGGAGGTTGAGGTTAGAGGAGTGGCGAGATATTCTCCCAGCATAAGCGGGGATGTTGTTCTCTCATGCCTCGTCGAGGAGGGCGCGGTGTCTAGGCGGGGCGGACTAGTTGTAGTGAAGTAGAGGGGTGCTGTTGATGCCCATGCTCGTCGAAGAGCTGTCTAAGAGTAGGAGCGGCAGGCATGCTGTTAGGAGGATAGTGCTTGTAGCCTCTAGGAGCAGGGGGGTCAGGGTCCCCGAAGGACCCCGCAGGGAGGCAAGGCCTCTCTACGCTGTGGGTGAGGCAAGAATAGTGGAGCCTAGGGGGCTGGGCGAGGATGAGGTCATAGTATACGTGCACCTGGTTAGGAATCCTAGGGGGAGGGTGAAGGGTTTCATGGAGGTTTATGGGGCCGACGGCGCCCTACTATACAGGGCCGTCTACAGGAAGCTGAAGCTAAGGTACAGTAAGGGTAACCCGAAGTACTCCTGGGCTGCCAGGATGGCTGCAGAGCACATAAAGCTTCCAGTGAAGAGGTATAGCCTCATACCAGCATGGGCTAGGCGCTAGTCTTTGAAGGCATGGTCGCCATGGGGGAGGAGGGGGCAGAGCAGTGCAGCAGCATCGAGGATCTCTTTTCGAGAAGTCTTCCCCGGCGAGGTGCCGGTGAATCCCGAATAGTGTATTCTAGGTTTGAGGAGCATCCTGACCCTGAGCCTGGCCCAAGCCTGGTTGAGGCGGGTTTACCCAGCTTCCTCTCAGAGAAGCTTGAGAAGATGGGTGTTAGGAGGCTCTACAGGTATCAGTGGGAGGCATATAGGGCTATAAGGGCTGGGAGGCATGTTGTCATAGTGTCGGGCACGGGTACGGGGAAGACTGAGGCCTTCATCCTACCAATACTCTCAGCAATAGATTACGGCAGAGGCGGTGTTCAGGCCCTCCTCATATACCCTACCAAGGCATTAGCTAGGGATCAGGTGTCTAGGATAAGGATGCTTCTCCCAGATGCTCCGGGAGCATATGTTGGGGTCTATGATGGAGATACTCCTGAAGCGGAGAGGAGGAGGATGGCTGAGCATCCTCCGCCCATCATGGTCACTAATCCCGACATGATGCATTATGGTCTCATGCATAGTGAGAGGTTCCGCAGGCTTATACGTACATCCAGGTACATTGTGCTCGACGAGGCCCACGTATATGAGGGTGTGTTTGGAAGCCATGTGAAAGCCGTTATTGAGAGGATGATGTACTTCCTCTCATCGGAGCCTGTCTTCATAGCCAGCGGGGCGACCATAGGGAACCCTGAGGAGCTTGGAGCCCTGCTGTTTGGGAGGAGGCCTGACGTCATCAGGGGCCCCATGTGGAGGAGGGGGTCAGCCTGCCGCATCCTACTCTCAGCTGGAGGGTTGAGCAGGTGGAGCTTCACGGCCCAGGTAGCCTCGCTTCTCGCCAGGCATGGGATGCGTGTACTAGTATTCACTGATTCACAGCAGATGGCTGAGCTTGTTGCAAGGATAGCTAGGCGCAGCCATGGTTTAGGCTTCGAGGTTCACAGGGCAGGCCTAATGCCCGAGGATAGGAGAAGCGTGGAGGAGAAGTTGAGGAGAGGAGTGATACCTGGAGTAGTAGCTACACCTACGCTGGAGCTAGGCATAAATATAGGTGTGCTGGACGCTGTCGTCATGGCTTCCCCTCCGCCCAGCTACGCTAAATATGTGCAGCGGGCTGGCAGGGCTGGGAGAAGGGGGCTGGGAGTAGTAGCAACTATTCTAGGGGATGATCCCATAGACGCTTACTATGAGAGGAATCCGCGGGAATTCTTCGACAGGGAGGTGGAGCCAACGGTCATGGAGCCCGATAACGAGGAGGTGTTGAAGCTACATGCCGCCGCAATGATGCTTGAACGCGGATGGATAGATACCCGTAGAATAGAGGGGAGATGGATGCCTGCAATCCGCCTCCTGATCTCAGAGGGCCTGGCGGTTCAGCGTGGAGCAAGGGTTTACCCCGAGTACAGAGGTGTTAGGAGAATGATAGCTGAGCATGGATCCCTTAGAGGGGCAGGCCCCATGGTCAGAATAGTTGCTGGTAGAAGGGTGATAGGGTTTAGGGAGCTGCCCATGGCTCTCTACGACCTGCATCCAAGCGCCATATATCTTCATGGAGGCAGGCTTTACAGGGTTGAGGACCTGGACCTGGAGCTGAGAGTCGCCAGGGTTAGGAGGATTCCAGAGGAGATTCCCTTCTATACTAGGCCCATATATACGGTTGACCTCGAGGATTTCAGGGGGGTTGATGAGAGGACTGCTGACTCTGTGCCCGTAGCTTACGGCGACCTGAAGATACGTGTAAGCGTGGAGGGCTACG
>JALWPV010000078.1 GCA_027080775.1 Acidilobaceae archaeon | reverse complement strand
AAAGATATCCTTGAAATATCTAAGATCGTGCATAGTGTAGGAGGTAAACTATACTATGATGGTGCAAACCTTAATGGAATACTCGGAATTGCAAGACCAGGAGATATGGGTTTTGATATAGTGCATATCAACCTACACAAAACATTCTCTACTCCCCATGGTGGGGGAGGTCCTGGAGGGGGTGCTGTTTGTGCTAAAGGAGAGATGGTAAAGTATTTGCCGAAACCAATAGTCAAGAAACAAGGCAATCGTTATTATTTAGACAAATCTTGTGTGGATTGCATAGGCTATATGCACTCATTCTATGGAAATATCCCTGTTGACCTTAAAGCATATGCATACATTAAGTCCTTAGGAGCGAGAGGGCTTAGACAAGTTGCGATGATAAGCACTCTAAACACCAATTATTTCAAGAAACTCGTCGAGGAAATAGACGGATACAGTATACCATATGACCCGGAAACCCCTAGAAAACATGAGATAGTCATAAGTGCATATCCCCTCAAAGAGAAATATGGAATTACTGCTGATGACATAGCAAAATACTTACTAGATAATGGTTTTTACGCTCCAACTATATATTTCCCTCTTATTGTAAAAGAAGCACTAATGATAGAATTCACTGAAAGCGAAACCAAAGAAAACATAGAAAGATACGCAGATATACTTAGGGAGATAAGGGAACTAGCCGAACAAAACCCCGAGAAAATAAAGAAAGCCCCCCAAAACACAGCAGTAAAAAGAATCAAAGCCGCAGAAGCAAACAAGCCGAGAAACATTGTACCCACCTATAGAGTATTGACCGGTAAGAAAGAAGGTGTGAAAAAATACGAGAAGCTATAGGCAATCAATAAAAACCCACGAAATAATAATGGGAATCCAAGGATAAGCGGGGGTGCCCGAGCCTGGTCAAAGGGGTCGGGCTGAGGACCCGATGGCGTAGGCCTGCGTGGGTTCAAAGCCCACCCCCCGCACCAAACCATGAGAAGGGGCCCGTCGTCTAGCCTGGTTAGGACGCCGCCCTTACATGGGGTCCAGGGCAACAATGGAATATGCCCTGGAATCTAAGAGAGGCGGAGGTCCGGGGTTCAAGTCCCCGCGGGCCCACCACCAAAACAATATTATAAGTCTCCTTGTTTACTGTTGATTCCTAGTTTAACTTCGTCTTCCCTCGCTCTAACGTGAACTACATTTCTGATCCTGTTCTGGGATTTATCGAAAAATACGATAATATATGGGTACCTAGTGTTAGTTAACCAATAAACTCTTACTGTTCCATTGTCCTCTTCTATCTCTACCTTAATCCTTTTATGTAAAGAAATGAATTGCTTAACTTCCTCGAGATCCATTGTCTTCTTAATAATGTCACCGTATTTTTTCAAGACCTTCGTTGATTCCCTATAGTTCAATATTGTATATAACAATATCATGAATAGTAATAATAATGCAATTAGAGAAATCATTTCCATATAGCTTGGAGAAATCACTAGTCCGAGTCACCCTTTTATATATTTTCTAAGATATTGAGGGCTTTTTAGGTAATATAATAATGCTTCGGATAAATAATTCTCATATATAAATATATGCAATTATGAAAAGTTGTCAGTATATGCGAACCGATAAACAGAAAATTTAAATAATCTATACAACATCCTCTTGCGAAGGGTATTATGGGGTCTGGCTCAAACTGGGCGAAAGAAGAACACCCCGAACTTAAACCTATTCCTGAATCAAAACGGTTGTATGGAAGCCTTACATTCTGGTTTATGATGTTCTCAATGAATACATGCATACCAATGTTTTTCCTAGGACCCATAGCGAGAAGCCTCAACCTAACACCCATGGAGGCTGCTATAGGAGCTCTAATAGGGAATCTTGCAGCCACTCTAGTAATGATTCTTAACGGCTATCCTGGATGGAAACATGGAATACCATTCCCAGTACAACTAAGGCCCTCATTCGGGAAGAAGGGAATACATCTACCGGTACTTCTAAGAGGAATAGTGGGTGCGGGGTGGCTTGGAGTTGAAGCATATGGTGGATCGCTTGCAATAACAATGATAGCGCTTTGGGCACTAGGTATAGAAAGAACCCAAGTAGTAAGCTTAGCATATAAGTATGTTATAATAGCTCTTATTGCCTATGTAGCTCTTGCAGTGATAGTGACATCAAGAGGATTAAAGGGAATTGGATATGTGGCAAATTATGGTGGTCCTCTTCTACTACTATACTTCCTATGGCTACTTGTATTCCTACATGGCAAAAACATTAGCATCACACTACCAACCGGTGTGGGCCTGGGAAGTGCTGCATTCATAACATATGTAGCAGTGCAAACCAATTGGTGGGCAACAGTAGCTCTCAATATATCAGATCTATCTAGAGGGCTCAAAAAGAATGTGAAAACACTCTGGGGAGGACTTGTAGGAGGACCTTTAGTCGGTATAGTTATAGCGCAAATGTTCGGAACGCTACTGGGATACTATCTAGTACTATATACTCAGGCAATGTATGGGCAGGGAATAGTCACTCCACAGGACATCGTTATGGTAGCAGCACCTGGAGCAATTGCGTTGATACTAGGAGAACTGTTCGCGTTCTTAGCGCCATTCTCGACAGATGTTACCGCGAACATCCCGCCAATAATAGATATCCTCACAGCATCATTCAAGTTATCTCTCAAGAAAGCAGCGTTAGTAGCAGGCATAATAGGATTCATAATAGCTCCATGGTGGGCTGTGGATAAGGGACAGGACTATGTTAACTATGTTACAAGTTTCTCTTCTAACTATGGAGTCATACTAGGTCCCATAGCGGGAATAATGCTTGCCGACTATTACATACTTAGAAAAAGAAAGTATACGGAGAAAGATCTCTATACAATTACAGGTAAAAAATGGCTTGACAATATTAACTGGGCAGGTATAACATCGCTCA
>JALWPV010000077.1 GCA_027080775.1 Acidilobaceae archaeon | reverse complement strand
GAAGCAACCAACTTCCAAGCACTTGCTTCGTTCTTGAAGTGATTTCATCTCTGCGCTGGTCCAACTTCGCATCCATTCAAATTTCATAACCCTTCAATTGCACGGTTAGGCCACCCAACGGGAGCGTTAGCCGCCCGCCGTGTTTGCGATTTCAACACAATTTTAGCATAGCCCAGATTTGCAAAAATCGCGCCGACTCTCTCCCGCCAAAGGCGGGTCGGCTGCACGCAGGGTTGGGCGTAAAACTCCATTGTGCAAATAAAATCGCGCCAATTTTAGAGACAAAAGACATCGCGGGCAAAAGAAACCCATTTCAAAATAGATATTTTTGTTTTCTGCACTTCAGGCAATTGTTCTCGTTGCAAAAGCCAAATTTCGCGCCCTCAACATGCAGCCGAAAGTGAGTCTTTTGGCAAAGCAGAAAATTTGCAAAGCCAGCCAATTTTGGACACTTCGCAACGAGCCAGAGAAACACGCCAAAGCGAGAAAATATATAGAGATTCTCACAGCAGGCAAATACTTGGCAGGCAAGATTTTTCGCGCACAAAGCATACACTTCAATTTTCAAAGATCCAAGCCAAAAGAAAGAGAAAAAACGCCCAACGGGAGCGTCAGCCGCCCGCCGACTTTGCAATTTCAACACAATTTTAGCATAGCCCAGATTACCAAAAATCGCGCCGACTCTCTCCCGCCGAAGGCGGGTCGGCTGCACGCAGGGTTGGGCGTAAAACTCCATTGTGCAAACGAAGCCGCGCCAATTTTCAGAACCAAAAGCCATCGCGGGCAAAAGAAACCCATTTTGGAATAGATGGCTTTGGCTTTTACATTGCGGGCAATGGTTCTCGTTGAAAAAGGCAAATTTCGCGCCCTCAACATGCAGCCGAAAGTGAGTCTTTTAGCAAAGCAGAAATTTGACAAAACCAGCCAGTTTTGGACCCTTCATAATGAGCCAGCGAGACACGCCAAAGCGAGAAAATATATAGAGATTCTCACAGCGGGCAAATACTTCGCGGGCAAGATTCTTCGCGCGCCCAAAGCAGATTTCTCAATTTTCAAAGACCAACGCGGGCGAAAGAAACCCATTTTTGAATAGATGGCTTTGGCTTTTACATTGCGAGCAATGGCTCTCATTGAAAAAGCCAAATTTCGCGCCCTCGACATGCAACCGAAAGTGAGTCTTTTAGCAAAGCCCAGATTTTGCAAAACCAGCCATTTTTGAACGCTTCACAACGAGCCAAAGCAACGCGCCAAAACGAGAAAATATATAGAGATTCTCACAGCAGGCAAATACTTCGCAGGCAAGATTGTTCGCGCCCAAAGCAAACTTCTCGATTTTCAAAGAGCAAAACCAAAAGAACAAGAAAAACGCCCAACAGGGGCGTAACCTGCCCGCCGATATTTTACCCGACAACCCGCTTGGCTCATTGCGATTTGCCGTTTCTCGCCACGCTTACCCTCCGCCGACAGGCGGGTCAGGTTAACGCGGGGTTAGCCCGCCCCTGACATCGCTGCCAACACCCCAACGCCCAGACACCCCGCGGCATTGCCCACAAACCTTGCGGGCTTGCTGCCACCGCCTGACGTTGCACTGTTGGCGTTTGGCTTTTGCCTGCTGTGGTGATGATTTGCCAAACCCCACCCCATGCACGACAAAGAACTTGTGTTTGAGATGGCTGGCTCTCGGCTTGCGCATGGCGGGCGATGGCTTCACTGTTGCCTTTGCCCGCTCGTTGCCTTCGCCACAACGACCTTTGGCTTCAGGCACGGCTCTTCTTGCGCCTTGCCTAGCTCATTGCCACCGCCTGAGCCCTCCCAAGCGGTGCAGAAGATTTGCACGGCACATCGCTTGCGCTTGAAACTGTTGGCGCAAAGCCGCTGTTTTCAGGCTCCGCTCGCTTTGGAACTTGCCACAGGCGACACCCCACGCCAGCCTTCGGGCTTGCGACTGCGTTGAATTGGTAACGTGCCTTGCGCTCGGCGCTCGCCGTTCACGCATTGGGAGAAGCACCACAAAAAAGCAGCCTTCCCCATCTCGGGCGGGATAACCCGTCTTAAACTGCTGCCATTATAACAGTCTATAGACGGAGAAAAGGCTAAAAATGCGGGATTTATGCCGCCGAAAAAACGTGCTAAAATGATGCAAGAGCGTTTTATCCCGCTTTTCGGCACCGTAAGCTCGGCTCGCCTTTTTCTGAGCCGTATCCCATACAATATGCTACTACTTTACAACAAACTCCCTTTTTGTCAAGCAAAATGAACCCAAATTCGCCTCCCAAAAAGAAACTCCTCGACCAGGTCCGCGAAGCCATTCGCCTGCGCCACTATTCCTATCGCACCGAGCAAAACTACGTCCGCTGGATTCACCGCTACATCCTCTTCCACAACAAACGCCACCCAAAAGAGATGGGACTTCCGGAAATCGAAGCCTATCTCACCTACCTCGCCGCGCATGAAAACGTCGCCGCCTCCACTCAAAATCAGGCGCTCAGCGCGATACTTTTTCTCTATCGGGAAGTCCTCCATATCGAAATCCCCGTTGAAGATATCCAGATGGTCCGCGCGCGGAAACCTGTCCGGCTCCCCGTCGTCCTCACTCAAAGCGAAGTGGAACGTCTCCTCGCCGCCATGCAGGGAACATCTCAACTCGTCGCGCAACTCCTCTACGGCGGCGGATTGCGCCTGTCCGAAGCACTCCGCCTCCGAATCCAGGATGTTGATTTCGAGAAGAACGAAATCCTCGTACGCGGCGGAAAAGGGAACAAAGACCGCCGAACCATGCTCCCCCAAAAACTTGCCGCCCCGCTGAAAATGCAAATCCGAAAATCCCAACTCGTGTACGAAAAAGACCTCGAATCTCCCAATGTCGGAGTCTCGCTCCCCAACGCCCTCGACCGAAAATATCCGCTCGCCTACCGCGAATGGGGATGGCAATATATCTTCCCCGCGAAAAAACTCAGCCAAGACCC
>JALWPV010000076.1 GCA_027080775.1 Acidilobaceae archaeon | reverse complement strand
CTCCTAGCCCCCGGGTCAATATGCCCCCAGCCCCCGGGGGCTAGGAGTGGAAGCCCAGCACGGCGTAGACCCTGTCGAGGCCGGCCCGCCTCGACGCCAGGATCCTCCACCTCCCCAGCCCGAGGGCCCGGACTCCCTCATCTAGGGGTGTGAGGCTCGAGAGCGCCGCAAGCACGGGGGCCCCGGGGGCCGCCCTCCGGGCGAGGGCGCCTATCTCGCGTAGCGCCTCGAGGCCCGAGCCGGCGCACCAGAGGGTGTCCAGCTCGTCCCCGGGGTCCAGGGGCAGGTACGGGGGGTTAGTTACCACGAGGTCGTAGGGCCCCAGCCCAGCGGCCTCCCCGGGGTCCCCCGTCACGTAGACCCTCCCTGAGACCCCGTTGAGCCCGGCGTTAAGCCTCGCCGCCTCGAGGGCGCGCGGGGAGGCATCGTAGCACACCGCCTCGCCCCCCGCCAGCGCCGCGGCTATCGAGAGCACCCCCGAGCCGCAGCCGAGGTCGAGGATCCTCCGCCCCCCGGCGGCGCCGCGGAGGAGCCCCGCGAGGAGGCCGCTGGAGACCGTGCCCAGGGGTATGAAGACCCCACGCGGCACCCAGAGCCTCACGCCCGCGACCACGACTAGCCTGGGTCTCCAGAGCCTATGGTAGGCCCTCAACGCCGCCCTCGAGAGCCTCGCCGCCAGAAGCGCCAGCCCGGCACCCCCAGGGGAGTTGAGGGGCTCGCGGCGAGCCTTTAGGCCCTCCCGGGCCAGGTGGGGCTGGGTGCCCGCCCCTGGGGCCTAGGAGGCCAGGCAGGCTTGACTATGCCTTGAGGAGCCTCTACTGGCTCCTCATCGACGTGGCCCCCCTGCTGGCCGCGCCCCTCTGCGGGGGCCCTCTCGGCTGGGCCTGGATTCTCTGGCCCCTCAGGGCCGCTGGGGTCCTCCTCGTGGCTTGGGGTGTACTCTTGAATGCCGTCGCAGGCAGGACCCTGCGCCTCTACGGCCACAGCAGGCCAGGGCCCCGCTTCGTTGCCCCGGATAGGCTCGTCGACGTGGGGGTGTACTCGTGCATGAGGCACCCGGCCCAGCTGGGCCTCACGGCTATAGGGGTGGGCCTCGGCCTCATCGCGGGGACCCCGGGCAGCCTACTCGCAGCGGCCGTGCCAGTAGCGGGTGGCCTGGCATTCATAGTCCTCGTGGAGGAGCCCGAGGCCCGGAGGCTCCTGGGCCGGGCCTACCACGAGTACGAGGAGAGGGTGCCAGCCTTCAGCCTAGGCCCCGGGTGCCTCCTCCGGGGCCTGGAGGCCATTAGAAGACGCCGCTCCTCCTAGCCCTGGCCTCGAGTCTCTCAACAGCCCCTATGGAGAGGAGGTTGTAGACCGCCACCATTACCGCCAGGTAGTAGGAGGCAACCACGACCGCCCTTAGGGGTCCCTGGGAGAGCGTCGCCGCCATCCTGGCGGCCTCGACGACGTAGCGCACGGGCACCAGGGCGCTCGCCCACCTCAGGATCCTGGGGAGCAGGTCCAGGGGGTAGAAGACCCCCGAGAGGAGGAGTAGGAGAGGGTTGAGGAAGCTCAGCACGTTACCCTCCTCCCTGGCCAGGAGGCTCGAGAGGGCGGCCGCCACGGCTATGCCCACGAGGGGGAGGCTGGCAAGTATCATTACCGCGAACACCGCCAGGAGGCCCAGGCCCGCCCTGGCACCGCCCACGAGCAGGGCCCCGGGGAGCATCGCCGCCAGGTTCGTGAACGCTATGAAGAGGCTCCCCGCGAAGCCGCTGACCACGAGGTACACGGGGAACCTGTGGGGGGCCGAGTAGATGTAGGGTAGGGTGCCGAGCCACCTGTGCCACTGGGCGACGCCGCTCGCATTGTCTATTATGCCGCTGGCGGCGAAGGCCACCATGCTCGCCGCCATGAGGTAGACGACGGGCTCGTCCACCCCCAGCCTCCGCGCCATGTTCTCGACGCTGCCGTAGGCGTAGCCCATCGCTAGTAGCACTAGCACGGCCATGTAGGGCCACACGAAGCTCAGCACCAGCATGGCCCTGTTGTTCTTGAGCCACCACCACTGGATGCTGAGCTCGGCCCTAACCAGCGCCCTGAGGCTCGCCACCCCCACCACCCGTGAGGGCTATGAACACGTCCTCGAGAGTCGGCTCCTCGATCCTGGCCTCGGCCACCCTCAGGCCGAGGCGTAGGGCCTCCTCGACGGCCCTCTGCACGAGCCTCTCAGCCCCCCCCTGGGTCGGCCAGGATCCTCACGGCGGTGGCTCCTCCATCCCTCGGCGCTAGCTGGGAGACGGCGCCCCCCAGCCTCGAGGCCAGGGCCCCCGCGCCCTCTGGGGGGCCCCTCACGCTTATGACGACTGGGACCCTATCGGATACCATGGACTTCAGCTCCCTGGGGGTGCCCTCCGCCACTATGCGCCCCCCAGCTATGATCCCGACCCTGTCGCACACGATCTCCGCCTCGAACATGTTATGCGTTGTCAACAGCACCGCCTTGCCGCGGGCGGCCAGGCCCCTCAGGAGCCCCCTGACCATGCGGGCGCTCGGGGGGTCGAGGCCTAGGGTGGGCTCGTCGAGTATGAGGACCGGGGGGTCCCTGAGGAGGGCCCTGGCGAGGCCGAGGCGGGCCCTCATACCCAGGCTCATGTCCTCGAACCTCTTCTCCCCGCCGCCCAGCTTCCTGAGGCCGGTGAGCTCGAGGAGCTCCTCAACCCTCTCCTCAAGCTCCCTACCCTCGAGCCCGTAGAGGAGGCCGAAGTACTTCAGGTTCTCCCTCCCCGTCAGCTTCCAGAAGAAGCCCCTCTCAACGCTGAGCATCACGCCGATCCTCTCCCTGACCCTCAGGGGCTCCCTCACGCTACTATACCCGGCAACGAGGGCGTCCCCCTCATCGGGCTCGAGGAGCGTCGCTATGATCTTCACTGTGGTGCTCTTACCAGCCCCATTAGGGCCTAGGAGCCCGTAGACCTCCCCCCACCCAACCCTGAAGGATACCCCCCGCAG
>JALWPV010000075.1 GCA_027080775.1 Acidilobaceae archaeon | reverse complement strand
CCCTGCCCCCCCTCCCCCCCGGGCAGCCCCCGCCGTGAGGGGGTGCCTCGCCGCTAGGAGCCTCCTCTTGGCCTCCCTGACGAGGTCGCTGGGTAGCCTCATCTTGCAGTGGCGGCAGTAGCCCGTCTCAACGCTGGTCACCCTGAGGCAGTTGGGGCAGACCACCGTGCCCAGGGGCAGCCTCACCTCAGAGGGGAGCGGCGCCCCACAGTGGTAGCATATCCCCCTATCCACCGGGGTCACCCTGCCGCAGACCAGGCACTGCACATAAGGCACCGGCACCGGGCCCCACCCCCCACGGCCCCGCGGGGGCTAGCCGAGGCCTGGGGGCGGGCCGCCGTTGACGTCGACTACAGCCGCTGGCTGGGGGCGCCTCTTCCCGGGGGCGCCCCCGGGGGTCTCCTGGAGTTGGGGGCCTATGCCGGGTAGGCTCCAGACCATGGTTGGCTCCCCCTCGTCCTCGTGCTCGCCGAGCACCGCCTCCTCCAGGTCCCTGAGGCTATCGTAGACCGCGGCGCGGAAGGGGGTGTAGTGTATGGCCTGCCTGGCCACCAGGCCGGAGTGTGGCCACCTAACCAGCTCCTTGTATTCGTCCTCGTCCGGGAGGGGCCTCACGTCTACAGCCCTGATGCCCGCCCTGCCATACTCCACGCCGACGAAGATGTAGAAGGTTCTCCCGCAGGAGGGGCACTTGACGGGGTTAGCCAGGTGGGTGTCACGGAACGCGGGGTTGGGGATCCTCTTACCACCGGCCTCCAGGAAGGGCCTCCTGTCGACCCTCCTCCTAAGCGGGCCCAGGGTCATCGCCATGTAGAAGCTCCCGCAGTGCGGGCAGGAGACCTTGTCGACGAGAACCGGCAGGGCTACATCCTCCCCCTCCCCGGCCGCGAGGCCCCTTAGGCCCGAGAGAACGAACGAGAAAACCCCCCGGTTAAACCTAGCCCCGAGAGGCCTCGAAACCACCAAGACACCGCACCTCCCAAGCCAACGAGGCCGCGCCCAAGCGGCCGCGGCGAGGAGCCCAGAACAGGCCCTGCCGGCCCCCGGGCCCTCCACAGGCTCCAGAGGCAACAGGGGTCTATATCGTAACCGACTGTTAAACCCCGTTAGAGGAGGACCGAAAGGCAGCCGCCCACTCCACAAACCACCACCAACCCCGCCCCCAGGCTCCACCAAGGCCCACAGGCCAGCCGCAAACCAGGAGGCAACCATGCCTGCCCGCCTCCACAAACAACATCGCCCCTAGATAGTGGAGGGCAACGAGGGAGAGGGGAGGGGAAACCGATATAATCGATGGGCAACAAGTGGGCCCCCGCTAGCGGGGGCTGATCCTACTGGTAGGGGCTACTATGGGGATCCCGGGGGGCTCCGATAACGCCTGCTCCGAGGGTAGCCTCACCCTAGAGCCCAACACACACCACCTCACCCTAACCCTAGA
This sequence comes from Acidilobaceae archaeon, assembly GCA_027080775.1. Lineage (GTDB taxonomy): Archaea > Thermoproteota > Thermoprotei_A > Sulfolobales > Acidilobaceae > Calypsonella > Calypsonella navitae. Next base: position 10,398 of record JALWPV010000075.1, on the reverse strand, counting down.
CCCGACCCAGAACAACCAAGGCACCCTCCTCCTCACCCTCCTCACACCAGCCAGCGGGGGCCTAAGCTACACACTCCTCACCATAAACCTCAAGCCACAAACCCTCACACCCGAGATCCTCACCCAGGCCCTCCGAGGGGCCCTCCAGGCTGAAACGCCAACCCAGGCCCTCCAGGCCCTCCAAGAAAACCTGCTAGAAGCCCTCACACCCAACGGGGACGCCCGGGGCGCCCTCAGGCTCTGCCTCGAGAAGCACCACCAGCTACCCGTGAGGCTCACCCAGACCCAGCGCCTCGAGGAGGCCCTCGAGCGCCTGGCCCTGGAGTACGACGCCGGCACCGGGCCCTTTAGCCGGGAAGGCTTCGCCCTCTGCCTCTACAAGCTAGAGGAGAAGAACAAGAGGGGCCTCCTCGGGGGCACCAAGACGGAGACCGTGATCGAGCCCCTCCTACTCGGCAAAGCCTGCCTCGGCAAATACATAGACGAGCAGGTCCTAGACAAGGTCCTCTCAGCCAAGACCATCTCCATATTCCTCGGATCCTGCACCCTCGCCACAACCCTATGCGAGTCAGGCAGAACCCTAGGCATAGGAACCCTCTGGGGCCTCCTCGACTCCGCCCTCGTATGCGGCATCCCAGCCAGCGTGAGCTACTGGGCCCGGGGCACCATAGCCCAGAGAATCAAGGAGACGGGCAAAGCAACCCTCACCTGGCCCCAGAGGGCCGCCCTCTACGGCGGCACCGCAACAGGCCTAACCCTAGCCAAGCTAGCCCGCTACAGGGCCTTCTCCGAAGCCTACGCCATCCTCAAAGGCGGCATAGCCGGCCTCCTCGCCAAGAAAGACGTCCTCGCAAAACTCCGCCGCCTAGCACCCAAACTCGCCGAAACCCTCAAGGGAGCCAACGACCGAATCCTAGCAGGCCTCGCATACATAGCAAACACCAACCCCACAGCCCTCCAGACCCTCAACACCTCAGCCCAAAAAGGAACCCTAGAGAAAGACGAGCTGGAGGGGGCACTCGACAAGATAGCAGACAAGATAAAAGAAGGCAAAAACCCGGATCCAATAGTAAAGAAGCTACTCGAGCAAACCACGGCACCCAAGGGCCAGACGGGAGGCACAACAGAGAAACCAACACCCACAGAAGCAGCAGAAGAAACACCCAAAGAAACACCAGCGGAAGCACCCGAAGAAGAAGGACTCACCAAAGAAAAACTCAAAGAACTAGGAAAAGGCCTCGGCTGCCCACTAGCAGGCCTACTAGCAGGCACAGTAGCAGCAAACCTCTACACCGGAGACACCATATTCGGAGGCCTCAACATCCAAAAACTAACCATAACCCTCGAAACAAACACCCTCCGCATAGAAAACACCCTCATAGGTGGATAAAATGCCCACCTGGATAAGAAAAATCATACAAACAGCAACAAAACACGGGAAAAAAGAAGAAGAACAAAAACAACCACCGGACGTGGAAGCAAAGATAGCAGAACAATTCATATACCAAATAAGAAGCGAAACTCTCCGAGAAGCAGCCAAAGCCGTGCAATACATACTCCAATACCTCAAACAACACAAAGACCCAGCAATAGAGGCACTCTACAGAGCAATAATGGACATCTACAGCCCATCAGAACTTCACAAACTCAGATACCCAGAACACATAATACTCATAGCAATGGCCCGGGCACTACAAAAAGGAATAAAAGACCCCATAGAAATAGCCAAATACGCCCTCGCCTACCACTCAGCCCTCCAAAAACAAGTAAGAAAAATCCCCCACTTCGAAAAACTCTTCGCAAACGAAACCCTAAGACACGGAGGAGTCCTCTCAGTAGACGAAATAGTGTGGAACCTCGCAGGCGCACTCGAAGACCTCGAAGAAAAGGGCCTCATAAAACCCGGCACCTCAAACCTCTTCAAGGAAATAGTGAGGAGAGCAGACCTCACATACGAAACCTGGATACTCAGAGCCCTAATGGCAGAAGAAGTAGTGAAAAAGAGAATAGAAGTATCAAAACAACTCGGCATCGACATAGAACCCTACCTCAAAGAAATAGAACAAGAACTCGGCCTCACCCAAGAAAAACCCCAAGCCAAACCAACCCCCGGCGCCGCCATCCTAGCACACCCCGACAGATACCCAACCCTAGCCCAGAAAGTCCTACTCAAAGCCCTCATCCTAGGAGAACACCTCCGCCAACCCGGAGGAATCCACAGAGACCTCTACAGAGCACTCCGCAACCTACTAACAACACCCCTAACCACAGCCAACTGGTACCCACTCCTCGCCGAGTGGTTCGAAGACCTCGAGGCAGGCCATCACAAGAGCCCCCTAACCCACATCCTCCAAAAACTCCCCCTAGACCACAAGACACTCAACCAAGCCTACGCATACCTCGCAAAAATAGAGCAGGGCACCCCCCTCGACCAGATACCCCAAGAGGAGAAGGAGGCATTCAAGACACTCATGGAGAGGGTCAAGGAGGAGATATGGAGAAACCCAACCAAATACCTAAGGATAGCCGACAGCCTCCTCTACACAACAGGCCTAAGCGAGAAGGAAGCCATAAAAGCCCTCGTAGGCCTCATAGACGACCTCGCCAAGATACACGCGGGCGAGAAAACACCCAGGCAAATAGGCATAGAGCGGGACGCAGCCCAGGTAATCCAGACCATAAAGAACCTGCCCGCCTCCACGGGCCACACGGACCCCTACACCATAGCCTCGAGGCTCCGCGAGATAATAGAAACCCACATCCAACACCCCCTCCTCAGGAACGCCTACCAGACAGCAATACAGCACTACCTCCAAACATACTACCAGCTACCCAGGGACGAGCACTACCTAGAAGCCATAGCCCGCGAGGAGAGGAGGCTCGAGGAGAAGCTCAAACAACTCCAACACGGCGAGGAGAGGCTCACCGACCCCGAGGCGAGTAGGATAGCCATGCTCTACAGGACCCTCATGCTCCTCACACCACACCCAACCCTTGAGGACACCAAGAAGTTCTACTCCCGCCTCGCCGGGAACCTGAAGATACGAGTGGGAGACGAGGAGTTCCTACCCGTCCACGGGCCGGTGGCAGAGGACATAGCAACGAGCTTCTCGGCCATAAGGAAGGCGGCCCCCGAGGAGAGGGACGAGGTCGCGAGGAGGGAGATAGCGAGCTACGAGCCCCTCCTCTACGCGGCACCGCACATAGAGAAGAAGGTAGCAAGCATACTCTCCAAGCCCTACGGTCGGGTAATACCTGAGGAGGAATATGAGGGACTAATCAGGCACCTCGCCAACATTCAGGTAAGGGGGATCCTTTGAGGAGAGATGCATGGAGGGGGTAGCTCATGCATCGTCGTTGTTACCCTTGTCCCCCATAGCTCGCACCTCTTACGGGGTACTTCTAGCGTCTCATCGTATAGAAGGCTGATGCTGCGTGGGTCGTGGTATATAGGGTTGCCGGGGCTGCTGTAGTGTCGGGTGGGGCTGTGGGTAGGACTAGGAAGGTGACCATCGAGGTCGAGCTGCCCGAGGAGATTGCGGGTCTTGTTGAGAGGGTTCCATGGCTGAGGAGGGTTATAGCGGAGGAGGGTGTTGAGGGGCTTAGGAGGAGGCTTGAGCTGCAGGCGCGCCTCGACCTCCTGACCCCCGAGACGGGGTTGACGGAGGAGGAGATTATGGAGTTGGATAGGATCCTGAAGCGGGCGCTCGCGAGGAGGCTCGAGGATGAGCTATCCAAGGATAGTGGTTGACACAAACAAGATACTCGCGGCCGCCTTGAAGCCGGGCAGGGTTAGGACTATACTCTACCAGGCGCCCATCAGGGCCATAGCGCCCGCGCAGCTACTCGATGAGGCGGAGAGGCACGCTGACACGCTAGCCGGGAGGGCTGGCATGAGCCGGGAGGACTTCCTGCTACTCCTAGGGCAGCTCGTAAGGGACAAGGGTGGCCCTCGCGAGGGCGACCCAACCCTTCGCCGGGGAGGCCCGGCGGATCGCGGCCAGCTTCGACCCGGATGACTGGCCCTTCATCGCCCTCGCCCTCGAGTACGGGGCCCCCATCTGGACTAACGACCGCGACCTCATAAGGGGCTCCCTCAGAACGGGAGGGTACCGGGCCCTCGACACTAGGGGCCTCGAGATGCTCCTTAACGGCGTGAGCTGGGAGGAGATAAGGGGGTACCTCCGGAGGAGGTACTGCGGGAACCCATAAGCCTAACCGAGAACCATGGATGCGTGGGGTAGGCAGTGGCTGGGACTAGGAAGGTGACTATCGAAGTCGAGCTGCCCGAGGAGATGGGTGAGGAGGTGGAGGTGGAGCGCTTGATAGAGCTGCTGAGGAGGGGGGTCCCCCTTGGTGTTAGGCGGGGGGAGCTGAGGAGGGCGAGGCTCTATGCCCGTAGGGCTCGATACTAATGTTCTCGTCTACTCCCCGGATAGCGAGGCTGGCTGGAAGCACGAGAGGGCCGTGGGCGTCATAGAGGAGGCCCTGAAGAGCCCGGGTGGCTACATTGTCTCCTCGCAGGTCCTAGCGAAGACCATATACGTCGCTGGGATAGGCTGCTAGCCTACACGTACCTCAACAATGGGGCAGACGCGATCATAACAGAGGATGAGAGGCCCTACAGGGGCCTCATAGAGGCGGGGAACCCCTTCACCCCCACCTAGACTACTGGGAGCCCTCCCGGTGCGTGGGGGCGCGGGGCTCTGTGATATAAGTGGCTCCTGGAGCCGTGGTCGTGCTGGGGGTAGGTGGTGGGTAGGACTAGGAGGATAATCGTTGAGGTCGAGGTCCCCGAGGAGCTGGAGTTGGGGGAAGAGGTTGAGAGCAGGCTGGCCCGAGCGGCGGTGAGGGCGTTCCTAGCGGATCTCCTTGCCGGGGAGGTGGGGCTCTCTAGGGAGGAGGCCATATGGCTGGAGCGGCGGGTGAAGGAGGGCCTGGCGAGGAAGCGCTCGTCGTAGACACTAACGTCATAATTAGCGCAATGCTCCGCGAGACTGGCTACACGAGGAGGGTGCTCATAGCCCTCTCGGAGCTATACCCCGTGTATACCCCCAGGTTCGCGCTCCAAGAGATCGAGTTACACCTAGAAGGCTTGGCCGCGAGGAAGGGCGTTCCCCGGGAGAGGCTGAGGGCCCTCCTCGAGATTATAGTATCAGCCATTAACGTCGTGGAAGAGGAGTACTACGAGCACCTCCTAGAGGAGGCCCGGAGCCTAGTAGGGGACCCGGGGGACCTGGACTTCGCCGCACTCGCCCTCCAGCTCCGGAGGCTCTACAGCAGGGTAACCCTACTAACCTACAACAAGGACGACTACAAGGAGGCGGAACTAAAGGAGAAGGGGGTAATCGTTGCAACACCCGCCGAGGCGGCGAGGCGCCTCCTACCACACAGGCGGTGAAGACCCTCAGAAGGCCGGGATCCATGCCGAGATAATAGAATAAGTGGGTATACAGGGATCGACCTGTCATACTCGAGCCCCTCCTTCGCCGAGCCCGCCCACGTGAGTCGAGATTTACGGCGAGGAGGAGGCTGGAGGCTCGCGGCGGGTGCGGGTCCCGATGACCGGCTCTTCATTGCTCTCTCCGTGCATCCAGGCCTGCCCCTCTGGATCCGATCCATGGTATAACTCTGGCTAGCGTGGAGACCGGGTTCAGGTATTTCGTTGCAGTAGACATGGGGGAAGCGGGGATTATTCTCTACGGTGAAGCTTGGAGGGAGTTGAGAGGAGAGTGATTGAGAAGGACAGCGTTGGAGTGTAATGACTACAGCATGGGAGGAGAGGCTGCGGGGATTACAGGGGGCCCTGGGATTGTGGGCTTAGGATGACGGTCCGGCTGGCCCCCTGGCCGCTCTAGGGTTTCTAGGGTTAGGTATAAGTGGCTCTCGCCAATACGCAATCGGGGGGAGACGATGGGTAGGACTAGGAGAATAATTGTTGAGGTCGAGGTGCCGGAGGGGCTCGATCATCTAAGCGATGAAGCGCTCGCTGGCATGGCGAGGGCGGCCCTCGAGAGGAGGCTGCTCCTGCTTAAGGAGCTCGAGGAGCTCATACCAGAGCCCATTGCGGGCGAGGAGGAGATTATGGAGTTGGATAGGATCCTGAAGCGGGCGCTCGCGAGGAGGCTCGAGGATGAGCTATCCAAGGATAGTGGTTGACACAAACAAGATACTCGCGGCCGCCTTGAAGCCCGGGCGGGTTAGAGAGATGCTATTCAATATACCGGCGGTTGCCATAACGCCCTGTGAGGCCTGGAGGGAGATTGAGAAGCACATAGGAGAGCTGGCTGCTAAGAAGGGCGTCCCGAGGGATAGGCTCGAGGCGCTCCTAGACGGGGTGAGGCGGGAGGTGATCGCCTGCGCCCTCCCCCGGGAGCCCCATGCCAGCACCGCCCGGGGCATAGCCTCTGGCTTCGACCCGGATGACTGGCCATTCATAGCGCTTGCACTCCAATACAATGCCCCGATATGGACGAATGATAGGGGCCTCCTAAGGGGCGCCCTCCACTCTAGGCGGTACAGGGCGCTAGACACGAGGGCGCTGGATATGCTACTCGAGGGTAGGGACTGGAGGGAGGTGGAGGAGTACCTCAGGAGGGCCTATGGCGGTAGGCCCCTCGGTGAGCCCCGGGGGAGCGGCTGGTTTGCCGAGCCCTTAAGGCTCCCCGTGCCCCCTGGTTGGTGTGGGCCGGTGTGGAGGGACGCCCTTAGCCGACCCCCCTGGGGGGTGGGGCCCTGTGCTCGGCGGGTCTGAGGCCCGCTCGCTGGGGCTAGTCTTCTCTGGGTGTCTTGATGGTCTTGCCTTCTAGGATTACTAGGTCTATGTTCTCGGGGCCTAGGAGTACTGTGGGGTCGTGCTCGGGGTCGCCTTTCACTGCTATTATGTCGGCCTTGTAGCCTGGCTTGAGCTGGCCCGTGACGCCCTCGAGGCCGGCTGCCTTGGCGGCGTTCTTCGTGGCCGCCTGGAGGGCCTCGCGGGGCTCCATGCCGACCTCGTTTACTAGGAGTAGGATCTCCATGGAGTTCATCCCGTAGGGGTTCAGCTCCCCCATGGCGGTGAAGAGGTCTGTGCCCGTCGCCAGGGTCACCCCGGCCTTGTAGGCCCTCCTAATGCTCTCCACGTGGGCCTTCTGGGCCTCGCGGGCCTTCTCGAGCGCCCAGTCGGGGAGGCCGGCCGCCTCGCCCGCCCTGGTTATGAGGTCCACTATCGTGAGGGTGGGCACGACTACCGCACCCCTCTCTACTGCGAGGGCTGCGGCGTGGTCGTCCATGTACATGGCGTGTGCTATGACCTCGACCCCCGCCTCCAGGGCGTTGACTATGCCCTGGAGCCCCTCGGCGTGGGCGTGCACGAACCTCCCAGCCCTCCGGGCCTCCTCCACGACGGCCCTGATCTCCTCGGGGGTCATCTGGGGGTACTCCGGCCTATCCCTCTGCGAGACAACCCCGCCCGTCGTGAATATCTTAATGAAATCCGCCCCCAGGCGGAGTGCGTACCTCGCGGCCTTCCTGCACTCGCTGGGCCCATCGCATAGGAGGCTCGTGAAGGCCAGGGTGAGCCTGGAGGTCCTGGGGTCAACGTACTCCGGGGGGAGGAAGTGGGTGTCGCCGTGGCCGAAGGTCTGGCTGACGGGGTAGCCCGCCGCCACTATCCTCGGGGCCCTAATCGAGCCCTCGGCCTGCGCCTGCTTGAGCTGCAGCGCGATGACGCCCCCGGCATCCACGATGGTCGTGTAGCCGGCCATGAGGGTCCTCTCGAGGTCCCCTATGGCCCTGGCCACTAGGGTGGCGTAGGGGGTGAGGAGGGACTCCTTGATTATATCACCGCTCCTCAGGCCCGTGTAGTGTACGTGCGCATCTATCAGCCCCGGCATCAGGGTGCGGCCCCCCAGCCACACCTCCTCGGCCCCCCGGGGCGCCTCCACCTCCCCCCGGGGACCAGCGGCGAGGATCCTCCCGGCCTCAACGGCGACGCATCCATTCTCCACGAAGCGCTCCCCATCAAAGAGCCTAGAGGCACAGTAGACCCTAGCCCCACCCAAGGCCCAGCGCCTCCCAGCTGGGGCGCCGGGGGGTGGGGAGGTAAAATGACCCGTGGATCCTAGAGGCGGGGGCGCCCTTGGTGCGTGTGTAGTGGCTGGCTAGTAGAGTAGGTCTACCCCCACCTTCTCGAGGGTGTGGAGCCACTTGAGGAACCCGCCTACAGCGTCGCCGGTGAATATTGCGCCGTGTTGGGGTGCTATCACCTTGGGCTCCAGCCGCTCGACCCTGGAGAGCCAGGCTTCTAGGGCCTTCTTGTGTGCGAGGTAGCGCTTGTGGAAGGCCTCCATGTAGGCTTTGTGCTTCTCCAGGTGCTCGAGGTCCTCGACGAAGAGGTACCACTCCCCCTCCGGGAAAACGGCGGCCCCTATGTCGCCGCTGAACAGGACCCCCACCACGGGGTCGTAGAGGGTGTGATTGCCGGGCGAGTGGAGGAAGTGGGCCGGCACCACCTGGAGACTCGCCGCGCCCAGCTCTATGGCCGCGCCCTCGTCGGGTATGCCCTCGACCCTGAGGCCCGCCGTCACGCCTAGGTGGGGTATGAAGCGGGTCCAGAGGCTGGATATGTACACTTTAGCGTTTGGGAAGAAGTCTAATATGATGTTTAGCGAGCCCGCCACATCGGGATCCTGGTGGCTGTAGAAGACGGCCTCTACGTTCCTGGGCTTCACGAACTCTGAGACACTCTCGTACACCCTCTCAACTACGTAGTAGCCCCTGGGGTCGACCAGCATGCCCTTGCCGCCGTCTACTATGAGGTACTGGTTAGCCAGTATACCTTCTCGGCCTCGGCCTCGTCGAGGCCTAGCCAGACGAACCTATGGTCGCCCTCCTCCGCGACCACGAAGGGCCTGTGGATCCTCCTCAAAGCCTAGCCACCTCCTCTGGGGAGAGCATGGAGCCGTACACCCTCACGTTGAAGAAGCCCTGCAGCCTCGAGAGGGCCTTCTCGTCGCCACTCGCCTCCTCGCCCGAGGCGTTGACGTAGACGCCGCGGAGCTCTCCATCTATGAATAGCGCCTTGAAGGACCCGCTCTCACCCGTCCCGCTCACGTAGACCACCCTATACCTCGACACCTCCCCGCTGGAGAGGAGCCCCTCGAGGTAGTGGTGCAGACCCCCGGGGGCCAGGTTAACTACATCAGACTTGACTAGGATAGACTTCATTATCAGCCTAGTGGTCCAACTAATCGAGGAGAGCGCCTCGGAGTAGTCCGCTCCACCCCCAGCACGGCGCTCCCTCGAGGCGGCCCTCCTGGAGGCCTCTCTCTTGGCTGCCGCCAGCAGCTCCCGGGCGAGCCTCTCCGCGCCCCTCCTCGCAATCCAGCCTCTGGGGCCCCTGTACTCTATAGTGTACTCGACGCTGGAGCCGCCGGCCCTGTAGGTTATCGTTATCCTGCTCCTGCGTCCTGCAAGCTCTACCCTAACGCCATCCTGCTCGCGGGACACGCGAAGCTCGTAATCATCGGTGAACCTGAAGAGGAGCCTCTTGAACATGATTCTCAGGCGCCCGCCGCTGAGGCCTACGGTAAAGGGCATACTAGAGGCTAGAAAAGACTCGTCCGAGAGCACCCTCAATATATCCTCGTCTGCCGCATCACTCAACCTGGAGCGCACCCCCGCCTTCTTAGGAGTTACTTCGAACATGTAATACCCAGTATAATAACATTTCCTACGATTTAGAATATATGCCGCCATAGGGTCCAGTAACCCTATAGTCCCTCCGACCCCGCTCTCCCACGGCGGTCCTGGTGAGGCTCCCAGGCCTCTCGAGGCGTAGGAAGAGCGGGGACAAGGAGGGAGCGCTCAGAGTCGAGTTGGTGGGCTCCGCGGCCTCCCTTGTTGAGTACTACATGGCGGCGGAGGGCCTGGAGGATCCCTCCGAGGCCGTGGCGAGGCTCGTCGAGAAGGGCTACCACTACTGGCAGCTCGAGCAGCGCAGCGAGGACAGGGAGCCCCGTGGGGCCTGGGACTCCACCGAGTGGACCATGAGGGTCGCCGCGGGCTACGCCTACTACAGGCTCAGGCTCCGCGACGCCGTCGAGGAGCTCAGGAGGCTCACGATGACCCTCGGGGGCGTGCTAGGCGACCTGAGGCTCTGCTACGAGCACCCCGAGAAGCTGAGGAGGGACCCCGCGTTCGCCGAGAGGATCGAGAGGTACAAGAGGGAGCTGAGGGCCTACATCGACGAGTTCATAACAGCGCTTAGGAGGGACATAGACTCCGGCGACCGCTACGCCAGGGACGAGGAGGTTATAGAGGCCCTCGAGGCCCTACTCGAGAGGTACAAGCGCGCCCACGGCAAGGGCGAGGCGGGGGAGCGGGGATGAGCAGCTCCCGCCCCCCGCGGCCCTGCAC
>JALWPV010000074.1 GCA_027080775.1 Acidilobaceae archaeon | reverse complement strand
CCCCAGGCCCGATAGGGCAGCGGCGAGGAGGCCCGCGGCCCCATCCAGTAGTGGTGAGAGTATGGCCGACGCGAGCGCTCCAAGAGCGTAGTAAGCATTGCATAGGGGGAGCACCACGGAAGCCATGGCTATACTCGTAGAGGCGATGGCTAGGCGGAGCGCGGTATCGCCCAGTGAGGGCCTCTTGATACTCGAGGCTTCCACGGGGCTCCCCGAGAGCGCTGCGATACCAGCGAGGACAGCCGCCGCCAGGATCCCTCCAGCCACGGGTACGAGGGCCCCCACGCCCTGGTGGTAGCCCGAGGCGAGGGCCGCCAGTAGGGCGGCTAGGGGTGATCTCAGCAGGTAGCCCGAGTAGAAGGATACTAGGATAATCATGGCTAGGGCCGCTGCTTCAGAGGCCCGCGTGTACCCCGGGCCCACGGCCAGCGGCAAACGGGCCCGCAGGGGCCCGAGGGCTAGCCAGAGGATAGTGGCTAGGGCCAGCGCGACTGTCGGCCTGGCCTTGTTGCACATCAAAATAGTCCACGCCAGGGCAGTGTGGGGCCCGCTTATCTATTTCAGGGTTAGCCGCCCCTCGAGATGAGGCAGGCACCTCACGGGCTCCCAGCGATACAATGGCCCCCACGCCGAAGGGGGTGCGCCACGGGATGCCGGGCTCCACGGCTAGTAGCATGGAGGCGCTGCACCCGCGTGTTAGGAAAGCACTGGCCAGGCTGGGGTATCAGGGCCTGCTACCCATACAAGAGAAGGCTATACCAGTCATACTAAGGGGGGCCCACACACTCGTGGTTGCCCCAACGGGGTCGGGGAAGACAGAGGCAGCCCTCCTACCAGTACTCTCACTGATGTCGGCTATGAGGGATAGGGGGGCGTCCCCACGCGGCCTGAAGGCAATATACGTGACCCCGCTCAGGGCCCTCAACAGGGACATCGAGCGCCGTATACGCGGCCTCGTGGAGGCGGCGGGCTTCACCGTACAGGTGAGGCATGGCGATACGGGGCCCTCGGGTAGGAGGAGGTTCCTCCAGAGCCCCCCCGACTTTATGGTGACGACTCCGGAGTCACTCACGCTACTCCTAACGGCCACCGCTGGAAGGGGCCTCTGGAGGGGGGTGCGCTGGGTTATAGTTGACGAGGTGCACGAGCTCATAGACAGCGAGCGGGGGGCCGAGCTCTCGCTGACCCTCGAGAGGCTCGAGAGGGTGGCGGGCCGTAGGATGCAGAGGATAGGCCTCTCAGCCACTCTATCCGAGAAGAGCATGGGGGAGGCAGCCGGCCTCATAGCGGGCCACCGCAGGGTGGAGGTTGTAGTTGACAGGAGCGGCAAGGAGTACGATGTATCGGTCAGCGTAGTCGATGCGGAGGGCCTGGACTGGCCGAGGCTCGTCCGGCGGGTGGCCGAGATCGTGGAGGCGGCGGAGGGCCAGGTGCTTGTCTTCGTTAACACGCGCTCCACGGCGGAGAAGCTTGCCGCGGAGCTGGCAAGGGTCCTGGGCGGGGATAGTGTGAGGGTCCACCACGGAAGCCTCGCTAGGAGCGTGAGGGAGGAGGCTGAGAGGCTCTTCAAGGAGGGGAGGATCAAGGTCCTGGTGGCCACGTCCAGCATGGAGCTGGGCATAGACATTGGGACCGTGAGCCTCGTGGTTCAATTCATGTCGCCCCGCCAGGTGCTAGCCATGACTCAGAGGGGCGGCAGGGCCGGCCATAGGCTTGGGAGCACAGCCAAGGCCGTAATAGTGGTCCCGAGGAACCTCTACGAGATACTCGAGTCGGGAGTCATAGCGTTCAGAACCATGAAGGGCCACCTGGAGGACCTCAAGGCCCCGAGGGGCCTCGTGTGCCCCCTGGCGCATCAGATGGCGGCCATGACTGTTGAGAGGGGCTCCCTCTCCCTTGGAGAGTTCCTTGAGGTAGCCTCGGCTACCAGGCAGTACGCAGGCATAGACATGGGACTCCTCGAGGAGATAGCGGTGCACCTAGACTCCGTGAGGGTCCTGCGCTACGATGAGGCCTCGGGAGTGCTGAGGCAGACTAAGAGGACCAGGAGGTACGTCTATGGGGTCTCGATGATACCCGACGAGGCGACCTACACCGTGGTGGACGCTATAGAGGATAGGAAGGTTGGAGAGGTGAGCGAGAGGTTCGTTGAGGCCTCACTCCTAAACCTAAGGGAGGGGGAGAGGCTTCGCTTCGTCCTCTCGGGCAGGCTCTGGGAGGCCCTAGAGGTCGACTATGAGGCAGCGAGGATCATTGTGAAGCCCGTGGCCGAGGCCCAGGGCCTAGTGCCGGTCTGGCACGGCGAGCTTATACCGGTGGACTACAAGGTCGCCAGGGAGGCCTGTGCCCTCCTCTCCCTGGCCATGGATAACCCGGGGCTCGCCAGGAGGCTCCTACTGGCTAGGAGGATCCCCAGCGAAGCCGCGGATTGGATCATAGAGCAGGCTAGGGCCACCGCTGAGAGGTGGGGCGGCGCCTTCCTCGAACCGAGGAGACCTGTCGTAGAGGAGTACCCGACCCTCACAATACTCTATGCCTGCCTGGGGAGCAAGGGCAACATGGCTCTAGCCCTGCTCCTAAGCGAGATACTAGCCGGTAAGGGTGTGGCGGTTACCTTCAACCATATACCATATGCAGTGGTCTTCTCGACGCCCGACGGTAGGGGGGTCAGCGCTGACCTCGTGCGCTCGGCCCTCAGGGAGGCCTCGGAGATGGATCCCATCGCCAGGGCGGGGATGGTGTACCAGGCCCTCAGGAGGAGCCAGGCCTTCCTCTACAGGTTCCTCCACGTAGCCAGGAGGCTCGGCATACTCGAGCCGGGCGCCCGCGCGAACCCCTCCCTCCTCAGGAGGATCCTTGAGGCCTACCGCGGCTCGATAGTCGAGAAGGAGGTGCTTAAGGAGCTGATCCACGATAGGCTGGATCTAGCCGCGCTCAACGATTTCCTCGGCTCGATGAAGGATCCCGCTATAATCAAGCTCGAGGAGGCGACCCCCCTGGCGCTCAACGTCCTCGAGAACCCCTACATGAAGCGCGACGTAGCGGTAAACCTGAAGGAGGTAGCCCTGGGCAAGCTCGTTGAGGGCATAAAGAGGAGGCTCCAGAGGAAGAGGGTGCTACTCCTCTGCACCCACTGCGGCCACGCGTGGGAGGCCGAGGTCTCGAGGATCCCTGAGGGGGCCCCGCTCAGGTGCCCGCGCTGCGGGTACCCCTCAATAGCGCCCCTACCCGCGACGGATTGGGGACGGAGCGTCGTCGAGGCGGTCCGCAAAGCCCTCAAGGGCGGGAGGCTGAGCCGCGAGGAGAAGCGCCTCGTGAAGGAGGCGAGGGAGAGGGCGAGCCTCTACATGCACTACGCCTTCCAGGGCCTCGGCCGGAGGGTGGTAGAGGCGCTGGCGGCGAGGGGTGTTGGGCCATCCCAGGCCAAGAGGGTTATAGAGAGGCTCATAATGGGTGGCGAGAGGGAGTTCTACAGGGCCATAATGGAAGCTGAGGAGAACTACTACTCTACTAGGATGTACTGGGAGAAGAGGGAGAAGAGGAGGGGCTAGCCCTCCTCTCCGGCTTCGAGGGCGGCTGGCTCGACGAGGCTGTCAGCGCTAACCTCGGCAACCCCCTCGCCCGGGGTCTCATAGCCCTTGAGCTTCAGATACCTCTCGACAACGCTCTCGTGGCTCCGCCTCCCACTCCTCCTCCAGGCGAGGGGGGTGTCCAGCGCGAGTGCGGCGTAGACCTTCTCGGCCACAACGTCGGCTAGGGGGCAGTTGTCGAGGCAAAGCTTGCAGTGGATGCACCTGGAAGCGTTGACCCGGGGCCTGTAGCGGCCCCCCGGGGCCTTCTCCACGCGTATCGCGCCAGTCGGGCAGCTCGCCTCGCAGGCCCTGCAGCCAGCGCAGTTGGCCCACCTGAATGCTAGCTTGAGGGCGTCTAGCGCTATCTCCCTCCCAAGGACCCCCCGGGCCCCCTCAACCCTGATCTCATGCTTCTCTACGTGGAGCCTAACCCTCCCGCCAGCCGCCTCCAGGCGGAGCCTCTCGTCCCCTTCGGCTGGCGTGAAGGCTCCGAGGACGCTGTACTGATCCCTCACCCACTCCGGGTCGAACCCCGGCTCACCGAGTACAACCCTATAACCGTCGCTGCCCTCCTCGAAGCCCTCTAGGCTCGGCTCGAGCCAGCGCTTGTAGAGGATCCTCCAGTCCGGCAGCTCAACGCCGAGCCTGGAGGCCAGCCTCATCTTCTGCGCAGCCGGTGTGAGCCACCTCCATAGGCCCCTCTCGACCCAGGCCTCCGCCGCTCGGCCCTTGAGGCCTAGCCTCCGGGCCCAACGGTGGAGTATGGACTCCCACCTCTCCCAGAGGTCGGGGTGGACTCTCTTGACGAACTCGTACTCGGCAGTGTAGGCGGCGGGGCACATGAAGCAGCCTATCCTATCGAAGCCCCTCTCGTATAGCGGGTTGTAGGGGAGCCTGTTGGCCCATATGTAGAGCCACACGTGTAGCTGGCTCCACTCGTGTATCGGGGCTATGTTGAGCACGTGGGGTATCCACCGGTTCCTCCACACCCTAGGGCTCCTGGCCCTGTCGAGGCTCTCGTAGGCCCTCTGGCCGACTATGTTCAGGGCTCCATCGGGGAACCTCTCGTTGAGGAGCCTGGCTAGGGGGGCTAGTTTTGAGACCTTGCAGCACCACCTATAATCCTTACCCGGGGGGCCCACGCGCTCGACGGCTCTCCAGAAGGCGTCGCCGGCATCCGCCACGAGGACCTCGAGCCCGTACTCCTCGGCGATCCTCCTGACGGATTCACGCGTCTCCGGGAGCTCTATGCCAGTGTCATTGAAGATGAGTGTGGGCCTGTAGCCCAGCTCTAGTGTTAGGTGGAGCGCCGCAAGGCTGTCCTTGCCCCCGCTGTAGGAGACGAGTATGGGCTTGGACACCTTCTCGGCCATGACGTGGATGAACTTGAGCGCCCTCGACCTATAGTAGTATAGGTAGTAGTCGTTCGCCTTTAACACGTCATCCCAGGTCGTAGGCTTGGGCTCCGCCTCCCCGGCGCCGGTCTTGAATACGCTATGCACCTTAACGACGTCGCCGTCCCTACTCACATAGCCTATACCGATGGGGCGGCCCTCGTCGTCGACCAGGGCCACCTGGGCGCCGGGTGGGTGCGCGGGCTGGTTATGGAAGACCCTAACCCTGCGGAGGGTTCTGTAGCCGCCCCTGACACGGAAAACGGGCAGCGGCTCGAGGTCCCAGACCCTCTCAAGGCCCTCCCGGGTGAAGCGGAGCCTCCAACGGGCCTCGAGGGGCTCCCAGTAGACCCTCGCAACAACCACGCCCTGGCTAACGACCTCATACATCAGATCCATGAATGGGACCTTATTGAGTAGGATCACCCCAGCGCCTAGAAGCCTCTCGCCACTGCCAGCGCCAGTCTCGTTCCTGTAAGCCTCGAGGATTGTGTTAATATCGTGCTGGAATGCCGGCCTCGCGTCGCCGGGGGGCGTGAGCCTGAGCCTCTCGGCCTTACCACCCCCAGGGCACTCGGGGCCCAGCATCGGCGTGTTCGTCTCCCGGCACCAGTAGAGGGCAGCCAGCATAGGCCACGCCCTAGCAAGGCTCCTCCTCTTCGGCATGGCTCACACTCTCAGCTACCTCCTAGCCGCCAGGGCGGGCTGCAGGGGGCTCTTATCCGGGCCTCCGTGTGTCCGATCCCCACCCAGCCCCCTCCCCAAGCTGGTGGGGGTGGGTGCGCGGCATGCGGGGGCCCCGCTGGCGCAGGGGGCTGGGAGAGCTGCTAGCCGCCCTGATAGTGGCGGCCGCTATGACGAGTGTGGCCCTAGCCTACGTGGAGGTCGTCCACACGAGCACAGCCGCCATGCGGGAGGCGGGGGAGCGCATGAGCCTAGCGGCTAGGGAGGCAGGCTACCCGCCTGTGCTCAGCGTGGGAGAGGATGGGTCAAACCTCTACCTCTACCTATACCCCCAGGCGCCGGTTAGGGTGGACTACATAGTGTACATCAAGGGGGGCGAGCTAAGGGTCATAAGGTATGGAAGGCTCGTGGTCAATGCCACGAGGATACTACTGGATAGCTCCTACGACTGCCAGGAGGCGAGGGTAATCCTAGTACTAGACGGCGGCGTCGCTATACCCTACTCTCCAGCAAGGGATCCCAGGGTCCTCAGGGCAGCCTATAACGGTGACTGGAGCCTCCTAGAGAAGACTAGCATAGACTGCCAGCTACTCCAAGCCATTCAAGGTGGCGGCGGCACCGAGGGAGGAGGGGCCTCAATAGCTGTGCCCCTCGACGGAGGCGGCGTTGCGTCACTAGTCGAAGCTCAGCCCCCGGCAATAGCCATAGATGAGGGCAACCAATACACTGTAGAGGACATCTGGGTCCACATCGAAGGCAGCATAGGGGTTAACGCTGTAAACCTGACATACAATCTTACCCTGGCAAATAACGGCGAGCCTATAGGTTCGGCCACCATAAGCACCCTATACCCAACCAACGACAAGGCGGTGGCCTACGTAGGGAGCGTCCCGGGTGACCAGGGCCAGGAGGTGCGGATATACGCGGCCGCATACTGCGACGGCAGCGCCTGCGTGGCCGGCATCCTCTTCTCGACAGGGGAGCCCACAGTATACTATGGGGAGGGCTATGGGAACATGAGCGTCTCCTACACCTCCTACGCGAAGCTCTGCGACCTGGGGCCATCCAGCTACCTGATGCCAGGCCTCATAGGCCAGGTGTCCCCCCTCAACTCGACCGTGACGGCTAGGTGCGAGAAGACACAGTGGTGGACCCGGGTCACAATGAAGGGCGAGTTCCGCGGCTACTTCGCGACCACGGGCCCCCTGGTGCTTCTCGCATCAACTCATGGAGGCACTGGCGTGGCGCTCGACGCCTGGGTCTGGCTCCGGGAGACTGACCCGGTAGAGGCTAACGCCTCGAGCACCGCGCTGCCCTGTACGGGCCCGATAAAGTACTGGCTGACGCCGTTCAACGTCACGGGGGCTGACCCTCTAAGCAGTGCATTCATGGGCCTCTACGGCTACAAGCCCCCAGACCCCTTGATCGAGGCGAGCTTCAATGGCACCACGATAACGCGCGAGGTGACGCCACGCCAGGACATACTCCCCCTAACAGGCGCCGCCTACACGCTAGTCGTGCCGCCCTATACATCACTCCCCTTCTACACCACCCTGAGGATAAGCTATAGGAACTGGACCATCGACAGCGAGCCCGACTACGCCGCCTACGGCTACCAGTGGAACCTGACCACGGCCTACGAGCCCCATGCCTACATGCAGCCGGTTCCCTACGTTGTGCACCTAGAATGCATCGCGACCAACGAGGAGTACATAGCAGTAGCACCGCCTGGTGGCGTGGTCAGGATAGTGCAGGGCGGCATAGCCTATAGGGGGCTAGCACTGCTAGTTGGCGGCCTTAACGCCAGCCTAGAGGCCGGGAACGCCACCAGCTACTATGCCCTACAGCTCCAGGGGAGCATCGACACGGGCCTCCAGGCATCCTTCAGCGTTTTCGGCAGCCCCACCCTCATAGCTGGCCCCAGCGGCTACACGAGCCTCGAGGGCCTGCAGCCCGGCTACTACCTGATAGCGGCGGCGCCTCCCGGGATAACGAGGGATCCGGGCCTCTACGCCGCGTCGCTCGCCAGGATATACTAGCGCCTCCTCCACCGCCAGGGCTTGAATGCCCAGAGGGTAACGGCAAGCATTACAGCGGCGGCAGCGAGCGCTGCCTCCTCTACTACTATAACGTTCCCGGAGCCGCCTCCCCCACCGCTTGGCGAGGTAGTTGGAGGGGTGGCAGTACCGGAGCCCCCGGGCATGCGGAGGACCAGGAGGGCCCTAGCGAAGGGCCTGCCAGAGAGGGCCCCACCGAGGACTACCAGGTTCCCCCTGGCGGTGCAGGCCGCTACCACGTAGGATCCACTCGACCTGTTATCGTAGCCGAAAAAGACTGGTGACCCGCTAGCGTTCAGGGCTAAGAGGGCTATCCTATAGGGCTTGGGGGCCAGCACGCCCCCGACGTAGAGCGTGGCGTTGGAGGCGCAGAGGCTGGTCGGCGCGAAGAGCCCCGTCGTCTTCAGCCACTCCACCCTCCCATCCCTGACGAGCGCCACCACTCCACTGGAGTTGGACAGCCCGGCCACCAGGGCCTCCCCCGAGCCCAGGTCTAGCACGGCGAGCGGCTCGAAGGATAGGTTCAGCCTGTAGAGCGGCTGGCCATCGTAGGTGTAGCACGCCAGACCCCCGGGGGGGCCGGCGGCGCATATGCTCGAGTCGGGCCCGAGGCTAACACTGTTGAAGTACTCGTTCGCCCTCCCGCCCCACCAGTCACGCCACACGACGCCAGCCCTGGATAGGAGGGCGGTGAAGTACTGGTAGCCCCTGCCAGCCCTGTACCTGGCCCCGACTACCACGACATCCCCCGAGGCCGTGGGCTTCGCCGCGAGGATCCTGTAGAGGGGGTATGGGAGGCCTCTAGCGTATAGGGGCTCGAACTCGCCCCGAGCCCCAGAGTAGACGCTGACCAGGGTCTCGTTACCCTCGACTTTTACGGTGGCGACGAGGATCCTGTTCCCGGCCAGGGTGAGGTAGGAGGGCGTCTCGTTCAAGGCCACGCGAGTCGCCCACACAAGCCCGCCCCCACTCAGGTTGAAGGCGTAGACCATGGGGCCCCTAGAGTCGACAAGGGCGTAGGCCTCGCCGGCAGAGCTGGCCAGGTCAACGACCCCGCCGCCCATCGCGGGGTTCCAGCTCCACTCCCACGCTAACACGTACCGCCCCCGCTGGCTGGTGGTCTGGGGGAGGGCCTGCGACGCCATGGCTGTGACGGCTAGGAGCACCACCAGGAGCACCGCGAGCCTCGGGGTAAAGGCCGTTCACCCAGCACCGCCCACCCCGCCTCTGCAGTATTAACTACGCTAGAACCCTCAGGCCCCGCGTGATGGGGTGTACCTCGGGTTGGAGAGCAGGACTTGGGTGCCCGTGGCGATTCTGCTCCTCGTGATACTGGGCACGCTGCACCCCCTGGGGGCGCTGGCCTCGAGCTCGCCCACCACCCAGGCGGGCCAGTACGAAGCCGTGGTTGACCCCGAGGTCTACGCTATCACAAACTCGACCCTGGACGTCCTAATCGTGGGGAGGCCCCTTCCCCCGGCGTATCTCGACGGTCTCCCCAGGCAGGTGGCCCTCAGGGCACTAAAGCAGTGGGCCAACGCCTCCCTAGGCGGGCTCGTGCATCTCGTGGAGAGCCTGGGAGGCAGGGTCTACAGGACCTTCTGGATAGTACCAGCGGTCTCAGCCTCCATACCTAGGAGTGCCATCCAGGCGCTGGCCCGCCAGCCCGGCGTCAGTGAGATAATACTCAACACGAGGAAGTTCCACGTAAGCGGCGCCCTGAGGCCCCTCCAGCAGGGCCCCGCCTCCGGGGATCCCGTGGTGATAAACTGGGGGGTCGAAGCGGTAAACGCAACCACAGCGTGGCGCATGGGCTACACGGGCCTCGGCGTCAGGATAGCGGTGCTAGACACGGGCGTCGACCCCTCACACCCGGCCCTCGCAGGAAAGCTCCTCACCCTCGTGCCCGGCGACCCAAAGTACCCCGGCGGCTGGATAGCCTTCGACGACGAGGGCAGGCCGGAGTGCCTTATAGCGCAGGACACATACGGCCACGGCACCTTCGTAGCCTCAGAGGCCCTCGGCGGCAATACTAACACGACGATAGTGGGAGTCGCACCCGAGGCCCAGCTCATGGCAGCCCTAGTCCTACCCCAGGGCAGCGGCACCGCCGCCCAGGTCCTGGCGGGCTTCGAGTGGGCGGCCGACCCCTATACCTGTACCGGCAACGAGACGGGAATGCCTCCCAATGTGGTAGTATTCAGCGCTGGCTGGGAGGGCTACACGGGCTCGTTCCTCCTAGACGCCATACGGGCCCTCCTCAAGCTCGGCGTCATAGTGGTGGCGTCGATAGGCAACTACGGCCCAGGCCAGACCCAGTATCCTGGCAACGTGTGGGGTGTCTACGGGGTCGGAGCTGTCAACCAGAGCCTCCAGGTGGCGCCATTCAGCAGCGGAGGCACCGTAGCCTGGGCTAGCCCCCCGAGCGACTGGCCCTTCAAGCCCCCCTACCCCCAGCACTACATCAAACCCGACTTCGTGGCACCCGGAGTCAACGTGGGCGGAGCCGTGCCGGGGGGATCCTACGCTTACGGCAACGGGACGAGCTTCGCCGCCCCCCACGTGGCCGGCGTAGCTGCGCTAGTACTCCAAGCCCTTGGGGCGGAGGACTTCAAGAGCCCCGTGGAGGGCGTCAGCCTCCCAGAGCTAGTCTACGATATACTGGCAAACACGAGCCTAGACCTCGGCCCCCAGGGCCTAGACCCCCGCTACGGCTGGGGCCTGGTTAACGCCACAGCGGCCGTAGAGCTCGCCGTGCGCGTGGCCATGAGGATACCCGTGAACGTTACAGCCCAGCCGAGGACGGTGCATGTAGGGGACGAGGTCAACGTTACCATAAAACCCCTTAAAACACCCATACCAAGCGGCGCCCAGTTCAGGGTATACCTCGACAACACGCTGGTAGCCACGGCTAGGGCGGCCAACGGCACGGCTACCGCCTCATTCACGGTACCGCAAGTCCCCATGGGGGCCCACACAATCCTGGTCGAGAGCCCCGATGGCTTCAGGGGAAACACTACAATACAGGTGAAGCCATCACTATTAATCAAGCCCCAGGCAGCCAAGCCCGACTCAACAGTGCTAGTCGAAGCCCTAGGCATGGCCCCTAATACAACGTACACCATAACGCTAGACGGCTTCAAGGCTGCCCTCCTAGCCACGAACACCACGGGCTCCGGGCTTACGAGCCTTCCAGTACCAGCCTCCGCCACACCAGGGCTCCACCTGGTACAAGCCCTAGCACCCAACGGTGCGGTGGCAGCTACTGCATCGCTCAGCGTCGTAGCGCGGGAGAGGCTCGAGGTTGAGATAGCAACGGCACCCACCTACCACGGCACGGCCATAGTATACATACTAACCAGCCTAGAGGGCGAGCCGGTCGACGCGACGCTAGAAGCGTACATCCTAAACACTAGCAGCGGGGCCCTGACGCCCCTACAATGCACAAGGCTGGCGAGGGGCCTCTACGCAGCAGAGCTGAACCTCACAAGCCAATACACGCTTCTCATAATAAACGCAACCTACACCGGGGAAGGGGCAGAGGCCAGCGGCGTCGCGGCAGCCCTGCTCTACAACGACTCACTCACACCCCAAGCCATAGAGGAGCTACGGGCCCTAGCGAGGAACGAGACGCTCATCATAAAGGGGCTCCAGGGCCAGCAGGCAACGCTCCAGGAGCTGCTAGGGAATGCAACGCAGATCCTCTCAAGGCTGGCCTCACTAGAGGATAGAACCGAAGCAATAGACACCACGCTCCAAAACCTCCAGGCGGCAGCCGCCCACGCCCTCTCCAGGCTAGACGAGCTAGCCGCGAACACTAGTGTTACGAGCGAAAAACTCGACAGACTCCTCGAAAGCCAGTCGAACACCACGCGGAGTATCGAAGCACTGAGGAGCCTGATAGGTGAAGCGAATTCTACAATAATAATAGCAATACAATCATCCAGCGAGGCAGTCCAGAGCCTCATGCAGGCGGAGGCAGCGAGTATCCGGGAGAACACTACAAGAGAGATAAACTCGTCAACACAGAGACTAGCCCAGATGATAGACGAGACATCAAACACGCTACAGTCGATCATAGAGTCGTCCTACAAGTCCCTCAGCGACCAGATAGCCTCGTCAACAACGAAGCTCGGGAGGCACATAGACGCGAGTATCCACGCCGCAGTGTTATCACTGAACTCCACACTAACAAGAATGTACTACAGGGTTCAGGCGTCAATCCAGGAGTCCTACGATAGCCTAAAAAGGCAGCTCCAGTCAATAGCGTTAAAACTTACTACAATCGAAGAAGCACTCTCCAGCCTGAAGGACATGATCACCCATGGTATGCCCCAGGAGACCAACACGCCGTCAACAACCACTCAAAGCAGGAGCACGTCAGAGTCGACGACCACCGCGGGGAGAACGGCTACCACACTCGTAGCAGGAGCCGGGGCAGTGATAGCGGCCCTACTAGCTCTAGCCTACTATCTACTCCTAGCGAAGAAGAGGCTCACCCCACCAACATAGGGGACCCCCCGGGGAATTCCCCCCCTC
>JALWPV010000073.1 GCA_027080775.1 Acidilobaceae archaeon | reverse complement strand
ACGTGAGGCACTTCACGGTGCCCCAGCTACTCGCCGCGCTCCTCCCCCACGGGGTCGTGGAGGTGCCGGCCCTCCTCCTGGCCTCCGCTGCTGGGCTGGTGACGTTCTGGGACGTTAGGAGGAGGGGGCTGAGGGCTGGGGGCCGGGGTGCTAGGCTCCTGGTGCTCTCGATACTCCTACTCTTCATAGCGGCCTTCATAGAGGCCTTCGTGACCCCGGAGGTGGCGAGGGCCCTAGGCGCCCCCGTGCCCGGGGTCTAGCGCTCGGTGGCGTACGCGGCCATCACGAGGCCCTCTATCATCTTGAAGTTGTCGAGGTACCTCTCGCAGGTCAGCCTCACCCTGAGGCCGTCGAGCCTCTCAACGCAGGGGAACAGCTCGGCCACGTCGGCGTGCCAGGGCCTCTTGAACTCGACCTCGATCCAGGGCTCCCGGGGCCTGAGGGGCCTTACCTCGCCGCTCTCTATCCGGGCTATGGCGTCGTCGACAGCGATGCCCAGCTCCTCCTCGACCTCCTCTATGCTCCTCGCGAGGCCCCCCATGCTGCCTACGGGCTCCTGCAGCCCCACGAAGACAACCCAGGGGGCGTGGCGGGCCACCTCCTCCCGGAGCCTCGCATCACCCGCCAGCAACGCCACGGGGACGCCTAGCTCGCCGAGGGCGTAGGTGTTGAGTAGGAACTCGCTCACATCCCTGGCGTCGGGCAGGTTTATCCTCTGGATGATCCTACCCGAGTAGGTGTGGGCAAGCACTCCCCCCTGGGCTGGGCTCGAGTGGTAGCCCAAGAGGAAGGCGGCCTTCGAGCCCTGGGCCCCCGCTATCATCGAGGTCGGCCTGGGGTAGCCCCTCACTATCCTAACGCCCCGGGGCATCTTGAAGGGGTCAACGTTAACCATAGCCCCGTGGCTATCCGCAACCACGACCTCCTGGTACCCGCTCTCGAGGAGCTTAGAGGCCACGAGCCTAGCGAGCCTCGTCGAGGCCTCCCTCAGCTCCTGGAAGAGGGGGTCGCCGGGCATGAGGTGGTACCTGCCAACTATGAATGGGAGGCCCTCAGCGTCTATGGAGACGAATGCCCTAGCGCCCACGGCCGCCCACCGCGGCGCCCCCTAGCGGCTCGGGGCCCCTAAAGAGCAGGCCTCCAGCCTCCTGCATAGCAGAAGGATCCTCGCCTCAAGCACGAGGCCCCTGCCGGTCCAGCGGAGCACCCCACTCCTCCTCAGGCTGGCCACCCTCCTAGCGGCCTCCTCCAGGCTGAGCCCCAGCCTCTCCGCCGCCCCCGGCAGGCCGCCCTCGGATGCTATGGCCTCCAGGAGCCTCCAGTCCTCCTCGCCGAGGCTCGGGCAGTCCACGAGCCTTCCGATGACCTCTGCCAGAGCGTCGGCCACCGCCTCCCTGGTTATCTCCCTCACCTCGTCGGCCCCCGCCGCGACAACGTCGGGGAGCAGGATTACCTCGACGCCGAGTCTGCTGGCGAGGGCCCTGGCCTCATCGCCCGAGTACCCCCGCGCGACGACGAGGGGCTTCATCCCGGTTAGGACGGCGTTAACATAGGCCTGCCTGAGGCCTGAGACGTCTATGGCCCCCGCCTTGACTTCGACCGCGTACCTCTCCCCACCCCTCTCAGCCACGATGTCTATGTCGGATACCTCCACGCCGTTAACGGTGACGGGCACGTGAACCCCGAGAACCCTGTAGCCCAGCTCCTCGAGGAGCCTCGCCGCCAGGGCCTCACTGGCCCTCAGGTGCCTCCCCCTCACCTCCGGCACCCGCGAGGCCGCTCATGGACTGTATGAGCGTGTGGAGGGCCTTGAAGGCCTCCGTGGCCCTTCCGGAGTCGAGGACTATTATGGTGTCGGTGGAGCACGATATTATCTGCGTGATGTTTATCCCGTGGAAGTCGAGGTAGCTGGTGATGAGCGCCACGACCCCCGGCGTTGAGACTATCTCGGGGGGGCTAATCATTATGAGGGCCGCCTGCCCCCTCAGCACCTCGCCGCCCCCAGTGGCCTCCAGGATCCTATCGAGGTCCTCCTCTGAGACGACTATGGAGGCCGCCCTCAGGCTCTGGGTGACCTGGAGGAACCTCGCCTCCCACAGCCTGGCCTCCGAGAGGAGGCGGGGCAGGGCCTCCCGACCCGTCGTCACGACCGCAACCCTATCCTGGATGACGAGCGTGGAGCCTGCCAGCACCCTAGCTATCCTCCCGAGCCCCCCGCCGCCCCTCGAGCGGGCGAGGCGGGAGAGGGCCATCTTCACGGCCGCCAGGCTTGGCTTGAGGCCCCACTCCTCCTCTATCCTAGAGGATATCCTCCTAGCCGCGGCGCTGAGGTTGACGATCCCCTCCCTCATGCAGTACCAGAGGCAGGGATCCCTCTCCACAGCCTCCCTGACGAGGGAGGCTATACTGGCCCTCGGGGGCAAAGCGCATCCTAGTTCCACATGTAACCAATCCATTATAAGCGTAACCCGCCGGGCGCCCCACCTTATAATCCCCAGAGCCGCCATGAGCAGGGCTGGGCGCCGCCTTGGCTAGGGCGCAGCTCGTCGTAGGAGCAGTCCTCGCCGCCGTCGGAGTCGCCTTCATGGGCCTCGCAGTCTACCTGGCCCTCGCGAGCAGGGTATACGCGAGCCTCCTCGCAGCAGCCTCGGGGGCCACAGTGCTCCTCGTCGGAGCTGACCTCATGAAGGAATAGGCGCCCCCGCAGCCCAGAGCACGAGGGCGACGACCGCGTAGCACGCAGCCAGCGCTAGGTCGGCGCTCTCAGTCACGCTGTACACGACCACCAGCGCCGCCACCACGGCTAGGGCCGACGCTATGAGGAGGGCGAATGGGAGCCTCGCGAGGAGGTAGAGGAGGGGAACCCAGAAGGGGGCGAGCCTGTGCCTCCTGAGAGCCTCGACCAGGCCCCCATGCCCTCCAAGCCTTGGCGTGGCCCTAGTGGGCCTCGCAAGGCTGTAGGCGAGGATCCCAGCGTATACTCCTCCAAGCACAACTAGCCCGGCCCGCGCCCCCGGCTGGGAGAGCTCGAAGACCGTGTAGGCCGGGAGGTCCGTGGCGCCCGGGATCCTAGTGTAGAGTATGTACCCGTAGACCCCCGTATACACCGCTAGAGCCGCACCCGCCAGGAGGGGTCTCCACGCCACCCGGAGCGGGGCCTCGAGAGCCGAGGCAGCAAGCAAAGCGGCCCCCAGGGCCAGGGGCCACATGGAGCCCCCGGGGTGGGCTAGGAGCCACACGAGGGCCAGGGTGAGCGAGGCAGCCCCAGCCTCCGGGCCCCTGCCCCTAGCCGCTAGGAGGGCCCCCAGGCCGAGGGCGGCCCCGCCCCAGGCCACCCC
>JALWPV010000072.1 GCA_027080775.1 Acidilobaceae archaeon | reverse complement strand
TGTGCACCGCCTTAGCCGGGGGAACCTGGCCAGGCCCGGAAGGGAGCAACCTGGCCCCCGGCCGCGCGGCGTTCGCGGGGGTGCGGGGTGAGCCTGCCGGGGGCTCCGCGCCGGTGCCGGCCCCCGGGCCTGGGGCGGGGGCCGCGCGCCTCGTTGCGGTGGTGCGCCGCTCCATGGGTGGGCCCGGCTGCCTCGGCGACCCGGTCTACGTTGCGATGTCGACGCCGCCGATAACCGTTGGCGTCGGGGAGAGGCTCTGGAGCGCCGCCAGGGTCATGTACGAGGCTGGCGTGGGGAGCGTGATAGTGCTCGACGGGGAAGGCCGGGTCGCGGGGATCCTGACCTCGAGGGACGTGCTCAGGCTCCTGGCCACGGGCCTCGCCGCGAGGAACCCCAGGGTGGGCGACGTGATGAGCATTAACGTGGTAACCGCCTCGAGGGACGAGACGCTCGGAGCCATAGCGGAGCGCATGAGGGAGACCGGAGTCAGGCACATACCCGTGGTGGACGAGGACGGCAGGCCCCTAGGGATCATAACCCAGACCGACCTACTACGCCACCTCGTAGAGTGCCTCAGCCAACACGCGGACAACCGCACCACTTAAAGCCCCCCACCCACAACCCCCCCGCTGGAGCGCCGCGGTCGCCTAGCCTGGTCAGGGCGCCGGCCTGCTAAGCCGGTGGGGGAGACCCCGCGCGGGTTCAAATCCCGCCCGCGGCGCCACCACTGGGCCACAGCCCCCATACCCCAGATTCCTATATGGTCTGGGGTGTTTCCTCTTGTACTCCGCGATTATCCTCTCTATCTCCTCTACGTTCCCGATCGAGTGCTCGCGGCACCCGCCGCCCCTGCATACCACCTTGACGAGGTAGATGTACACACGCTCTTCCCCGCTCTTCAGCCTCTTCCTCTCCGGTATCTAGTATCAAATCGAGGAGCTTGGTGAAGATGAAGACATGGAAGACTGCGGTAGAGACCCGGCGATCCTATTGCATGCTCTGCGGCGTCTGCTATAGCGTCTCCCAGGCTGAAGGCTACAGGTTCAAGTGGAGTGGGGAGAAGCACCTGATAGCGAAGACGCCCCTAGGAAAGGAGTCCAGCCTGGGACCGCTAGGTGAGAAACAGCGGGTCAGGGGGCTGGTCGGAGAGGTTAGGGGGCGGGCCGCCGTATCCTGATCTCCCGCTTCTCCGTGTCCAAGGCTACCTCGAGTTTTTCCCCGGGCTCCCAGCCGAGGGCTTCAACATAGTCCTTGGGTAGTGTTACTGTGTAGCTTATCGCCTGCCCGTGCTTCCCCCTTTGTATCCTAAGCTTCACCGTCTTCCGCAACTCCACGCCCCCGCACCCGCATGTCTGTACTCTAGTCTCTGTATATAATAAGCTATACAATCACTAGGACTGGAGTAAGGCTTAAGTTGGACTAAAGACCATACTAGAGTACTGGGGCGGCGGGGGTGATGAACACCCCATAGGCCGAGGGCCTCGGGCCAGGGGCCCGATGGCCTGCGGTTGGCACGCTGACCCGCCGCCCCCACAGCAGCTATCCTTCCTTGGGGGCTTTCTCCCTTACCATTCTCGGGTACTAAGGCTTGAAGCCGCACACGCATGCCGCTAGACTCAACAGCGGGATGTCCCTGGCAATCCTGGCCGCAGGGCTTAGTCATGCGTTGTATGTATAGTTTATGTATAGTTATTGCTAAACAAGACATCATAGGCTCTGTATGGGTTATCGCATTAGTGGCAGGTGGAGACGCGCGATTCTCTTTCTAGAGGTTATTGTTCGTAGGCTTCGAACGGGAGGTTGTGGGGCCTCGACTATTATAGGAGGCCCGGGGGGCTGAGCCTGACCCTCAAGGGTTGGGGTGCGAGTCGTGTCTGGCTCCTTGAGTGGTGGGCGGTTGAGGATCCTGCTGGCGGTTGCCGCCTCGCTGCTAATGGTTGCCCCCCTGGTGCTCTATGGCGTGGGTGCCCTGGCTTCCCAGGACTACTCCTCGCTGCTGAGGGGCATGGGGATCAAGGTGCCCGAGCCTGGGAGTGCTGGGCCTGCTGGGGAGCTGCTGGCCCTGGGGGGCAGGGCTGTAGCGTCGAGGCTACCCGGCTCCAGTTATGTTGTGGTAGACTACTACCCGGCTAGTGGCGGGTGGGAGAAGAGCTACGTTACGGTACCTGGTGCCCCGGGGCTTCCCGTGCTGGTTAAGGTGATCACTGTCGACGGCTACGTGCCGGCGAGCGGGGTCTCGGTGGGTGTTCGCGTGTACTCCTTCCACGTGAGCGTCACCCATGAGCCTGTCGCGCCGGTGCCCGAGCCCCTCTACTACAAGCCCGGAGCCCCTGGGGCTGGGGGGCTGGTCTACAAGCCCGACCCCAGGATATACTCGAGCGACTCCTTCTACCCTGGGAGGCTTGTTGGCTATAGCGTGTGGCACGGGCTAGGCGGGAAGACCCTGATAGTTGTCAGGTTCTACCCCGTCAACTACGACCCAGCCACGGGTACCCTGGTCGTGGTTGATAGGGCCTCGGTTGTAGTGTCCTACCAGAGCCCCGTACCCACGAGGGCCCCCGGGAGGAGCGTGCTGGTGCTCACCTCCCAGAGGCTCCTCGCTGCCGTCCAGGGCCTCGTGGGCCTATACGAGAAGCTCGGCTACAACGTCTCCATAGTAACAGTAGAATACATAAACAAGACGTACAAGCCCGCGGAGCCGCCGCCCTACCCGGGCTTCGCCAACCCGCCCTACGTCGACCCCGTCTACGTGAGGCTCACCCAGGCGTATGACTTCAACCTCTCACTCAAGATAATAGAGTTCCTCCGGGAGCACGCCGGCGAGTACAGCCACCTCGTGATAGTGGGGGACGCCGCCACGGTGCCCCCGAGCTACTACTTCGCCTACCCCATCCACCTCATGGACCCGTACAACTCGTGGATACCGACGGACTTCTTCTACGCCAGCCCCGACTACGACCTAGCACCTAACATCTACGTTGGCAGAATACCCTTCTCCAACCCCGGCGAGGTCGAGGCCTACGTCCAGAAGCTGGCGGCGTGGTACAACACCACGGCCTACAGGAGCGGGAAGCTCTACATGAGCGGTGGCTACCCGTTCCTGACACCCGAGATGTTCGGCGAGACAGCCCTAGCCACAATCACGTACCGGAACAGCACGAGCAACTTCTACGTCGAGCTACTCGCCAGGACCCTCGGCAACTACGATAACAGGAGCGTCGCCAGGATCCTAGCCGGCGAGGCCGGGGCGCTCTGGTACTTCGCCATAGCCCACGGCAACGGCAACAGCCTGGGTGACCTAGTGGTAAGCGAGAGCGGGGGCCCCGGGGTCTCCTATAGGTTCGAGGTGCTGGTGAACGCCACGGAGCTGCTGAGGATGCACTACAACCCCTCGGTGCCTATTGTTAGCAGCGTGGCCTGCATGGACGCCGCGTGGGACGAGGCCCTCGTGCCTCCCTCCCAGTGGTTCAAGCCCCCGAGCCTAGGCGAGGCCGTGCTGCTATCACCCGCGGGCGGCGTGGCCTACCTCGGCTCCGCTAGGATCGCCGCGGAGCTCTTCGGGCCCCACGGGCTCTACACGGTTAGGGAGGGCACCCTGCTAGCGGACTACTATGGTGCAACGCTCCTGCACGAGGAGATCCTGAAAGCCTACAACGAGCTAGGCCCCCGGGGGGCGACGCTCGGCGAGGTGTTCGCCCAGGGCCTGGCGAGCTACGCCGCCGAGGCCCTAACCCTATACCAGAATGTTTCAACGATAGGTAGCGTGATAGCCCTCTCCGAGGTCCTCAAGGCCACCCTACTCGGCGACCCCGCCATAGTGCTGCCCAGGCTACCCACGCTGGAGCCCCCCACAGCGAGGATACTCGGGGTCGAGGCTAGGGGCTACAGGCTGCTCCTGAACCTAACCGAGGCCCAGACCCTGCCGATGGCGAGCGGCTCCATGCCCGTCTACGGGGTGCCCGGGAACGCGACGCTCGCCGTAGCGGCGATGCCGGGGAACTATAGCGAGTACACGTATAGGATCTACATGAGCTACGGCGACCTGGCGGGCTACGAGAGGATAGGCACCGGCTCCCTCACCTTCTACACCAGGGGCAATGTGACACTCACATACCCGACGGGCCGCATCGCCTCGGGGCTGCTGCTAGACGAGTTCTACGCCGAGGGCCGCGGCCTCTACAGGTTCATCTACGGCGCCCTAGGAGTCCACGTCGCCCCCGAGAGCCAGGTGGCCGGGGGCCTCCTGGTGGTTGAGGCCTACGGGCTCGACCTCCTCAACGCCCAGAGGGTCACCCTCTACGTTGCAGGCCGCCCATTCGCCGCAGACGTGCCCGTGGAGGAGGGCTACGTGAACTGGAGCGCCGCCCTACCCTACCTGGCGCCGGGCACCTACGAGGTCACAGTCTACCCCAGCACGGGCTACGGCTACCCGCCGATCCGGGCCACGCAGAGCGGGCCCCTGGCAGCGCTACTCTCAGCCACCCTGAGCGTCTATAGTAGGGACTCCATCAGCATCGTGGTCGGGGCCCCGGCGATAGTGGAGCCCGGCGAGGTCGAGATCCCGATAGTGACGCTCTACCACGGCGAGCCCCTGCCCGTGCCGCCCAGCGGCGTGAACGCCACGGTAACAGGCCCCAGCGGCTACAGAGCCCAGGCGACCCTCGAGGGCGGCGGGGGCTCCTACGTGCTCCGCTTCAAGGCCCCTGAGCCCGGGGTCTACACGGTCACCATAGCGGCCAGCTACGAGAACGCCACCCTGAAGGCCAGCGGCTACGCCGTAGTAGTCATAGACGCCATAGGTGAGGCCTACAACGGCCTCCCCACACTCATAAGCGACTACAGGGTCGCCGCCGAAAAGCTGGCCGCTATGAGCGGCACGCTCAACAACACCCTAGAAGGCGTCGAGGAGGCCAACTCCAGGCTGGCCCTGCTACAGTCAAACGTTACAAGCATACTCAGGGGGGTAGAGATACTGGGCAACCAGACAATAATAATCAAGACCAAGCTAGGCGACATAGAGGGCCGCATAGTTAAGGTCGAGGATGGGGTGGCGGAGGTCAAGACCTCCATAGGCACGCTCTACCTCAACATAACCAGGCTCATACAAGGCCTCAACACCGGCCTCCAGGGCCTCAGCGGCAAGGTGGACAACGCAACCAACAGCCTAGCCAGCCTCTCAGCCACCGCCGAGCAGGCCAAGCAGAAGGCCACAGCAGCGGAGGCGGCCTCGATAGCGGCCGCGACCCTAGCATTCATCGCCGCGGCAGTCTCGGGCCTCCTCCTCACCCGCAAGTAGCCCCGGAGCTTTCCTAACTCCTCATTTCTTCACACGCATGGCCCGGATAGCTGGGGATTGCATTTACCCTGCTAGTAAGCGCGTACTAACACCTAGATTACGTGGAGAAGGCTCTAGCCAACACGAGCAGGGAAGTCGCGAACACGGTGATCGGCAAGCTCTCAGAGGCAAGCCAGGCGCAGTACCAGTCCCTCATGAGCAGGATAGACAGGCTCGACCGCGATGTCTCAACCACCATAAGCAGCTCCTACTTGGCCCTGAACGCCAGCATACGCTCCCTGGGAGAGGAGGTCAAGGCCGGGCAGAGCCTCATAATAACGGAGATACACAAGAGCAACACCAACCTCAACAAGACCAGCGCCGCCCTATCCAGCGAGATCAAGAGCGTGAAGAAGACCGTGGGATACGCCACGACCGCAACCATAGTAGTACTGGCCGCCCTAGTGATAGCTGAGGGCGCACTACTACTAAGGAAAAAGTGACTCCTCCCCGGAACCCTCCCCCTCTTTCTCGGCCCCCTCTAGAGCCACGAGGCACTATAGGGGATCGCTTGGAGGCCCCGGAGCTAGCTGGGATTATGAGCTAGAGAAAACAGGGAAGATGACTGGCTAGATATCGCAGGTGGGGCATCCCCCAGCATACTCCGCGGCCACGGCCACTAGCTCCTTTATCTTGCCGCTCCCCAGCCTGACCCTCGAGCGTGTCGGGGCCATCCTGTGCGCCTCCCCCGCGGCCTCCGCGGCTGTGCTTGGCTGCGGGGCCTCGGAGGGCGGGCTGGCGGGTTCTATGACGAGCACGGGCTTCAGCTCCTCCTCGCCCTCGCTGGGCTCCTCCTCGCGGGGGGCCCTCTCGGCCGTAGGAGCCTCGGAGGGCTTGGGGGCCTCCTTCTCCCGCTTCTCCTCCTTCTCCTTCTTGACGCCGAAGTATATGACCTGCTGGCTCTTGCTGCGGTCCCTGTAGACCGTGGTGCCCTTCACGTGTAGCTTCCAGGCCAGCATGTAGACCCTCCAGACCGTCTCGGGGGGCTCGTCGTGGCGTAGGTTGACTGTCTTGCTGACCGCTGCGTCGACCCAGGCCTGCCATGCGGCCTGGTGGAGTAGGTGCCACTCGGGGTCTATGTCGTGGGCCGTCCTGTAGAGGCGGCGGAGCCTCCTGGGTATCCACTTGAGGTGGGCCACGCTGCCCGTCTCCGCTATGGCCTCTATGACCTCGGGCTCGTCTATCTCGAGCCTCCTCAGCTCCTCTATGAATAGCGGGTCTACCTCGAGGAACGTGCCGACGCTCACCTGCCTCACGTAGGCTAGGGCGAAGAGGGGCTCTATACTGGCGCTGGCACCGCCTATAATGCTAATGCTCCCAGTGGGTGCTATGCTCAGCAGCGCGGCGTTGCGGAGACCCACCCTCATAGCGGCCCTCTTGACCTCACCCCAGTCAACCGGGGGCCTCGCTGCGAGTATGCGCCTCACCCTCTCGCTAGGCGGCGCGTAGTAGCCCCTCCTCCCCGTCTCGGCCTCCACGAGCCTAAGCATCTCGCCGGGCTCCCTGAACGGGAGGGTCTCGAAGATCCACCTGTACCGCTCCGGATCCCAGGCGGGGAAGGCCCCCTTCTCCCCGGCTAGCCTCACACTCTCCATGTAGGCGTTCCACGCTATCCACTCAGCCACCGCCCACGCCAGGTAGACGGCGTCGGGGCTATCGTAGGGTATGCCGAGGCGTATCAGCATGCGGGCCCAACCCATCACTCCGAGGCCTATCTTCCTAGCCCTCCTAGCGGCCTCACCCAGCTGCGGCAGGGGGTAGCGTGAGGCATCAATCACATTATCCATGAGCCTCACAGCAACCCTGACATCCCTAGCCAGCCCCTCCCAGTCAACACTAGGCCCCTCACCAGTATCGACCACGTACCTCTCAAGATTAATACTACCCAGGTTACAGCTCTCCCACGGCAGTAAAGGCTCCTCACCGCAGTTGTGGTTCACCAGGCCGTTGGCTATGTAGTTGTGGTACAGCGGTACAGTGAAGTCATAGAAGTCAACTTCGCCCACGTCTACTACTTCCTCCACGGTCGCCCAGACGGAGTCCCTCTTTGTCTTGGCTAGGCTGAGCTT
The DNA here is from genome assembly GCA_027080775.1 of Acidilobaceae archaeon. GTDB lineage: Archaea > Thermoproteota > Thermoprotei_A > Sulfolobales > Acidilobaceae > Calypsonella > Calypsonella navitae. Next base: position 37,981 of record JALWPV010000072.1, on the reverse strand, counting down.
CTCGAGCTTCTCTATACTCTCAAATCCGATTAGTTCCTTGAAGAGCCTCCTACTGTAGCCTTTAATGACTAGCTCGTAGTAGCCGCTGGCGTGGTACACCCTCTCCTCTCCGTCCTTTGTTGTGTAGCGGAACTCGCTCTCGTAGGGCCGCTCGTAGATAGTCGAGTATATTCCAAACGTTGTCAGGAGCACCTGGACCTCCTTCAAGAGGTCTAAGCTGGCGCTGGTGAGCCGGATCGCCTTATCGGAGTCTACATAGCCGTCGGCCGTGAAGAGCCCCCTCAGGAAGGCCGCTAGGGCTCTGGGTGTGAGCTTCCACGCTATCTCGGGCAGCCTCCTCTCCCGGCTTCTGGCGAGTGTGGAGCCTAGTAGCTCTAGGACGCTCTTGTAGACCCTGGTGCCCCTATTGTACTGGATCTTATGCTCGGACTCGCTGAGCACGTAGGTGTGCGATAGGGGGTTGCCCCCGAGCTTCTCTATGCCCCTCCTGACCCTCTCTTCAGCCGCCTTGTCGTGGCCCGAGAAGAACCAGGCCGCATAGTGCTCGTTGAAGGTGCCGTCACCTATGAGCCAGCCTAGGGCGAAGGCCACGTCCTCGTCTAGGTCCACGGAGCCCTCGTAGGCCTCGAAGGCTGGGTGCAGCCTCGCCAAGCTTATCTTATCGCCCGGCCTTAGCTTCTCGGCCTCCTTCCAGCCCTCGGGCGTCAGGAACTTGTGCTCGTGCGTGACAGTTATCTCATAGCCCTCCTTGGTCTTCACCTTGAGCGCTGGCTTCCTGCCGACGTGCCACACCCACGCATCGACCGCCTTGGGTACAACTAGCTCGAGGGTGTCGCCCCACACGGTCCTGTAGATCTCCTCCTTACCAACGACCGTGAGCAGCCTCGTCTTGTAGGCCACAGGCTCGCCGCCCTCGCCTAGCACGTCGTCGTCTACTGCGACACCGCGTACGACACCGTTTCTGCGGGCCTCCTCGAAGACCTCCCTGGCAGTCTTCCAACCCTCCGGCGTTAGTATCCTGGTGTCACCGCTCACACACGGGTTTGTTGAATTTATTTTTCCAATATACCATATTGGGTGGCGCCTGTTGATCTCGTCTATGAATATTATGCCTGGGTCGCCGCTGTCCCACGCGCCGTGGACTATGCGCTCGAATAGGTCGCGGGCGTTCACCTTCTTGACTATGGCGCCCTCGGCCTCGGCGATGGCAAGGGCCTCGTCGAATGTGAGTAGGGTCGTCTCGTCTAGGGCTATGCTCCCACCGTGCTCCTCCAGCTCCCTCACTATGTACTCCTGGACCCACTCCTCGCTCATATAGTGCCTCGCCCTGACCATGGCGTAGTACCTGCTGTCCCTCCTGCCTGTCAGGTCCGTCTTCCTGGGGTTGACTAGGGGCCACTCGCCCCCCTCGAGGACCCTCCTCATGAACTCGTCGTATATCCCCACGCTTATGTTGAAGTTCTGCAGGTTGACGTCCTTTAGCTCGCCCGTCTTGGCCCTGATGAAGTCCTCCACGTCGGCATGCCACACGTGCATTATACCCATGTTAGCGCCGCGCCTCCTGCCGCCCTGCTTAATGACCTCCGTGTTGAGGTCGAAGAGCCTCATGAAGCTGAGGGGCCCGCTCGCGAGGCCCCCGCTGGTGAGGACTACATCGTTCGCCGGCCTGATCTCGCTGAAGTCGAAGCCGACGCCGCCGCCGTGCTGGAATATCACGGCCTGCGCCCTAACGGCGTCGAGGATCCCCTCCCCGTCGGGCGTTACTATGCTGTCCCTGACGGGCACGACGAAGCAGGCTGAGAGTATGCCCAGCTCCGTCTCGGAGTTCATGAGCGTGGGGCTGTTAGGTATGAACCTCAGCTCACTCATGATCCTGTAGAACTCCTCCTCCCACCTCTTCACCTCCTCCTCGCTCTTCCCGTAGCGCCTCTCAACCCCTGCTAGGAAGCGGGCGACCCTCCTGAACATCATCTGGGGGGTCTCCTTGAACCTCCACGTCTCGGGGTCCTTCTGGAGGTAGCGGGCCTCGAGGACCTTTATCGCGTTGAAGGTGAGCCTGAGGTCGGCCTCGTCGAAGCCGTCCCAGGCCCCCTTGCCGTAGACGTCATTGTAGATCCTTGCTAGCTCGAAGCGCTTGGCCGCCTCGAACCACAGCGGGTTCCTGAGGCCCCACTCCACCATCAGCCTCTCGACCCTATCCGCTATCCTGGCGGTCGGCACGGGCTGCCCGGTCTCGCTGGCCTCCTCTAGTATCTCGGCCTTGACCGCCTCGAATAGCCTCTTAGCCTCCTCGACTGGGAGGCCCGCGCCCTCGACGGCGAGTCTTATGCCCTCGTAGAGCTTGGCCGGCAGGAACCTCTCCCTCCTCCCGTCCCTCTTCAGCACCTCAACCCTAGGCATGGACACCCCCTCCACACACGATATCCCAGAGGATTACAGGATAAACGTAACCATGCATACGCACAGGCACCACCCCGGAATCCCATGGCACTAAGCGTACACCCTCATCCTCCTCGTCACCACTGGCCTCAGGTCGCTCTGCTCGAGGAACCTCCTCAGGGCCCTCCTGATCACCTCGCTCTTCGGCATCCCCCTCATGCGCGCGTACTCCTCCAGCATGCGCAGCAGGTCCTCCTCGACCTTGAAGCTCACAACCCTCATGTCTCACTCACCCATCAGCACTCCTGGAGCGTGGAACCCGGTAATACCCAGAGTGTACTGCCCAGAGGTTTATCGCCTCCCCCGAGCGCTCCCTCTAGAGGACTCTTGTAGGGAGAGTACTGAGAGAGGAATAGGCTTATAAGGCTCTGCCAGTCTTACTCTTGTAACGGGGAGACAGATTGCCCACAGTGCACCTCTCACTGCCAGAGCAGGTCTACAGGAAGCTGAAGGAAAGGGCCGCCGAGCTGGGGATACAGGTTACAGACCTGGTTAAACTCTACATAAACCAGGGCCTCAGCGGCTCCCTCTCGCCAGCCGCTAGGGAGGCCCCCCAGGTCAGGGCTCTGGCGGAGAGGGTTGAGAGGCTGGAGAGGGAGCTTAGGGTTAAGAGCATGCTCCTCGAGGGCAGGTATAAGGAGATGGAGGAGTACTTCAAGTACGTGCTCGAGAGGATAGAGATGCTAGAGGACATAGTCGAGGAGATGAGGAGGAGGACCGCGGCCACCGTCGGCCTGGAGGGCGAGGCCTAGGAGGGGCACTCCACGGGCCTGCAGCCGAGGCGTCTCAGCCTCTCCCTGCCAAGCCTCCTAAGCTCCACCGGGTCGGCCTGGGAGCCCGTCTCGCGCGCCCTCGAGAGGTCTAGCTCGAGGTCCAGCTCGGTGTAGACGCACAACTCGTTGAGCCTCTCCCTAGCCCTCGCCACGCCCCTCGTGCCAGCTACTGCTCTAGCGAGGGGGCTCCACTCATAGGCGACACGGGGGTCTAGGAGGAACGTCACGACCTGCAGAGGGGTCACCATTACCCTCCTCGTGCCACCCCTGATGGCGACCTCGCCCCACCGGCCCTGGAAGGCCTCGTAGGGGATCCTGCTGGCCTCGCTGACTGCGTGCTCCAGGGCCCCCTCGAGGACTGGGAGGTCAGCCCTCTCGAGGCCCGTGGCCCCCACGAGGCCCCCCCTCCCGGCTAGTATCGAGATGTAGCGCAGCACCTCCTCTGGCGGCAGCTCGCCATCAGCCCCTGGAGCGTGAACCGCCAGCAGCGTGGGAACCCCGGTGTTGGCTAGGGCGTAGAGGCTCATCGCATCCGCCAGGGGGCTCCATAGGTCCTCCTCGCATCCCAGGGCTAGTATGTCTCCCCCTATGTCGACCCCCACGACGGCCTGGGCCCCCAGCTCCCTTACCGCAGTCCTCAGGGCCTCTAGGACCCCCTCGCCGCCCTTGCTGGCGTCGACGGCATAGGCCTCCACGCCTAGGGAGTGGGCCACCCTCGCTATCTGGGGCCAGACCTCCCCGTGGGGCCTGATTGCCCTGGTGCCCCCCGTGACCCTGGCGAGGCTCCAGCCCAGGGGCTCGGCCTCGATGAGGGCCTCGAGCGGTATGGGGCCGGGGTAGGGATCCAGGGGGTGCCTCTCCCAGACTAGGGCGGCCAGCAGGGGCTCGCCGCCCAGCCTCTTGATCTTTGAGTACATGTAGGCCGCCCCCACTGCGTCCCCGCCGCCCCCGGCCCCGTAGACTAGGACCCGGGGGTACTCCCTCACTAGGTCGGGGAGCGAGGCGGGCACGCTCCCCGCTCCACTGGGTGTCCCGCTCAACCTTTCCATTCACCCTCAAGTGTACACCCACTACAGGCCTGGCTGGCTAGGGGACCTGGCTGGAGGCCACCAGGGCCCTCAGGGCGTCCCTGATGCTCAGCACCCCCACTAGGTCGCCCTCAGCGTTTACCACGGGCAGGTGCCTTATGCCGTGCTCCACCATCAGCATGACGGCCTTCCAGAGGCTCTCATCCTCCCTGACTGTTATCGGGTTCCTCGTCATGACGTCGCCCAGCTTGTCGTCGAGGCCGCCGCCCCTGTGGAGGTGGTTGACCAGGTCCCTCTCCGTGAATATGCCCGCGAGCCTGCCCGACTCCAGCACGAGGACGCTCCCAACCCTGTTGGAGGCCATCAGGTCAACGGCCACCTTGACCGTGTCCCCCGTGGAGGCCGTCACCAGCCTCCTACTGATCACCTCCCTGACAAGCAATGGCCACACCCGATTACATAGGGGGCCGCGGGGATATAAACGGGTGCGCTACAACGCCTTCGGGCCCCCTATAAGCGGGAGCGGCCCCAGGGGCGACTGGGGGCTGGGGCGTTGAGGGCCGTAGTGGTTGACGCCGCCAGGGGCGACTGGGGCCTGGAGGAGTTCGACGCCGACATCCTCGGCCCACTCGACCTCGGCGTGAGGCTCCACATGGAGAGGTACTCGAGCTACATGCACGACCCCTACAGTGAGAGGAACGCCGTAGTCATAGGCTGGGGCCCCTTCACCCACTCAAGACTCTTCGGGTCCCACAGGGTCGTAGCTGTCTTCAAGAGCCCCGTCACCGGGGCACTCCACGCCAGCACCATGGGCGGCGCCGCCTGGGTATGGGCTAGGAGCGGCGTCGACGCCATAGTCATAGAGGGCAGGGCGCTCGAGCCCTCGCTACTCCTAGTCGAATCCCCCGGGGACGGCGGGCTCAGGGTGCGCCTCCTAGGCGTTGAGGGCCTATGGAGCCTCTGGAGGCCCCGGGGAGACGGCGTCTACGGGGCCAGGGCGCTCCAGGAGAGGGCCGAGGCCCTGGCGCGCTCCGCCTCCTCCAGCCAGGCCCTGCGGGTGGCCGTCGTGGGCCCGGCCGCCGCTGCAAGCCACGCGGGGAGCCTTGAGAGCTGGGAGCACGACTGGAGGGTCGTGGACGGCGCTAGTAGGGGCGGCGTGGGGAGCGTCCTCTACAGGGCCCACAACATAGTCGCCCTAGCTGTGGGGGGCAGGGCCGCCCCCGCTAGGGGCGGCGTCTACGAGGCGGTGGCGAGGGCCGTAGAGGAGAGGCTGGGGGCCCCCTACCCCAAGGCGGTGCTTGGCGTGACGAGGAAGTACAGGTTCGACGAGAAGCTCGGCACCGGGGGGACCTTCGGGGTGAACTACGTGCACTACAGGGAGCTCATACCAATGCTGGCGTTCAACACGATATACCACGGCCTCACCGTGAGGCTGAGGCTCCACGCAGCCCTGATGGAGGGCTTCTGGAGGCCCTTCCAGGAGGAGGTGTTCACCGGTAACCCGTCGGGGAAGTGGCTCACGTGCGGCGAGCCCTGCCCGGTGGCCTGCAAGAAGATATACCGGGGAGTCAAGGTTGACTACGAGCCATTCCACGCCATGGGCCCCCTCATCGGGGTCTTCAAGCTCGACCACGCCAAGAGGCTCGTCGAGCACGCGGACGCCCTGGGCGTCGACGCCATAGAGGCCGGGCACGCCATAGCGTGGCTCCTCGACCTAGCCAGCAGGGGCAAGCTCGACCCAAGCAGGATAGGCGCCCCCTCCAGGCCCGTCATGAGCCCCGACGAGTACGACCCAGCCTACAGCGAGGCCCACGCCGAGATAGCGGAGGGCCTCCTACTCGCAGCCTACCACCCCGAGCCCCCCAAGGACTACGCAGGCCTAGAGCCGGCGAGGCTCGCCGGCTCCGAGGGCCTCAGGGCCGCCGCAGCGAGGCTCGAGGAGGAGGGCGTGGGCCACGCCAGGGATGAGGCCGTCTACGCCGCCTTCGGGCCCCGGAGGTGGTACATGACCCCCAACCTCTACTGGACCCCGGGAATGGTGGCGCCACTCTACCTACTGGGGAGGTACTGGACGAACTACTCCCCCACATTCCAGGAGCCTGAGGACTACGCCAGGACCAGCCTCCAGAGGGCCGCCCTCGAGTACGCGGTTGACAACGCCGGGTTCTGCAGGTTCCACAGGGGCTGGCTCGAGAAGGTCATAGACAAGGCCTACGAGGCCCTAGGCTACACCGTCGACCCCGTGGCCAACGCTCGCAGGATGTACAGGCTTATAGCCGAGTATAGGAAGAGGGCCGGCGCCCCACCCGTCCCATGGGAGTCCAGGAAGACAATGGACATAGTCTCGACGATAGCGGCTGAGCTACGCATATCCCCCTGGGCTGAGCGCATGGCCGAGGATCCCGGTAGCATACTCGAGTGGTGGAGACGCTTCCACCGGGAGGTCGAGAGGCTCCTCGAGGCCGCCTAGGCTTAGCCTCCCCCGCGGGGCGCCATGGCTGGGTGGTAATACCGTAATACCCTTAGCGCCCCAGCACTCCCCTGGGGGAGTGCTTGGCTGAGGAGGGCCTCGGCGAGCTTGTGGCCAGGCTCCGGGGGCTCGTCCGCGCTGACGGGATACACCTTGTCTTCTCCTCTAGGGAGGCTGAGGAGCTTTTCGAGCGCATCCGCGACAGGATAGTCGATCTAGCCGTTGGGCGCGGCGAGGTCGAGAGGGCCAGGGCCTGGGCTGAGGTGCTCGTCGTCGAGTTGAGGAGGGCATCGAGGCTCCTCGGGGCCCGCGGGTGGAGCTACTCGAGGGAGCTGAGGAGCTTCCTGGGGGATCCGAGGGCCCACCTCAGGAAGAAGCTTTTCAACTACGTCTTCGACCTGGCGAGGGGTAGGATAGGGGAGGAGGAAGTAATCAGGAGGGGCTCCGCCGCCGTCAGGACCAGCCTGAGGACTAACCTGAGGAGCATATACCAGGACTGGGTTCTAGCCGCGATCCTGGGGCACCTAGGCTCCATGGGGGGCCGGCTTATCTACCCCGAGACGGGGGTTATACTGCTCGAGAGGAGTGGGAGGCAGAGGAGCGGCAGTATACCGCCCAATGCTATAGTCAGGCTTTCGCGGGGAGAGCTCAGCTTCTTCCTCGAGGCCCCCAGGCCCATAGGCTGGGAGGACACGGGCGACCTCGCCAGGAGCTGGAGGCTCTACACCGTGCTAAGGCCGGACATGCTCGTCTACCCGGGTAGGGTGCTCGACATAGCGGCACCCGACAGGGACCCACCGATAATCAGGCCCCACACTATAATCGAGTGCAAGGAGCTGCCCGACTGGTACGAGAGGGCCAGGGACCTGAGGGGGCCCTTCGCGAAGCCCATGAGGGCGACGGAGTGGAGGGAGAGGTGGCTGAGGGGCCTGGAGGAGGGGCTGGCCGACATACTGGGCGTCGAGAGGAGGAGGGTCGAGGACTTCGCCGAGGGCAGGGCTAGGAGCCTCAGGGTGAGGGAGCACAGGCTCCTACTACTCTACAAGGAGACATTCAAGCCGGAGAGGTTCTACCTCGTCTCCAGGGCCCCCGTTCCGAGGGAGGTGCGCGCCGACCTGGAGTCAAACGGGATAATAGTATATGACGACGTGGAGATAGGGGACCGCGATGCACTAAGGGGGATAGCGGAGGACCTAGCCGAGGAGGCCGCCCCACCGGAGGGGCCGCCGAGCCTGGAGTCCATCGTCAGGAGGGCCCTAGAGGAGGCGGAGGAGGCCGCCAGCAGCGGGGGCGACCCCCTGAGGATCCTGGGGGAGGCCCTCCTCAAGGGGCTGGCGCTCGAACTCGGGGATCCCACTGCTAGGAGGCTACTAGCGAGGCTGGCGAGGGAGGCCCTACAAGCCTAGCCCGAGGCCCCTCAGGGCCTCAGCCGCCGCGGCCCCCGGGTCGGCGGCTTTGGTTATTGCGCCGCCTATGATCACGATGGACGCCCCAGCCTCGGCCAGCCTCCGGGCCTCCCCGGGCTTCACGCCTCCCGCAACCGCCACGGGGCCCTGGAAGGCCTTGGCTACCCTCTCGACGAGCTGGGTGACCTGGCCCGCGGTTATGCCTAGCCGCCTCTGGACGTCTATCCCTATGTGTAGGAGCGCCACGTGGACCCCTATCTCGCGGAGCCTCGAGGCGAGGCTGACTGGGTCCTGGGAGCCTATCATGTCGGCGTAGAGTGCCACCCCCCTCCTCTCCGCCTCCCTGAGGGCCTCCTCTATAGTCTCCCTAGGGGCTAGGGCCAGCACCGTCGCTATATCGGCCCCGGCATCGGCTGCGAGGCCCACCTCCAGAGCTCCGGTGTCCACTGTCTTGGTGTCAGCCGCCACCAGGTGGGCCCCGGGGAGGGCCCTGAGGATCCTCACGGCCTCCATCCCGGCGGACTTTATGAGGGGCGTGCCAGCCTCCAGGATCACGCCCTCCACCCTGGGGAGGCGCATGGCGAGCCCGAAGGCGTCGCCGAGGCTGGTGTAGTCTAGGGCGACCTGGAGGAGCCTCCCCCTCCTCTCAAGGGCCTCTCCGAGCCTGCCCGGCACGCTGGTCAAGACCCTCAACCCACGCGCCGGGGCGCGGCCCACGGGGGATAAGAAGGGCTCCTAGGCGTAGAGCCTGCTCTGGAGGGATCCCGCGGGGATCCTCACGCTCCTAGTCGAGCCGTCGGGGTTCTCTATTTCAAGCTCTAGCCCCTCCACGAGGCCGTTCCTGTCGAGGAGTGCCAGGAGCACGAGCGCCTGGGTTAGGGCGTAGTATAGCCTCGAGAGGCCGCGGGGATCCCTCGTGGGGTCCACCTCCTGCCTTGAGGCCTTGTAGGGGTCGAAGCTCACCTTGAGCGGCGTCGCGAGCCTGCTCGCCGGGTGGCTCACCCAGTACCTGTAGGCGCCGTCGTCGGCGGTTGCTATGTAGGAGTTGTCGAGTATGACCGGCTCAGCCTTCGGTATGGACACATCGCACTTGCCAGCCGGCGCCGGTATTATGGAGGCCCCCGCCCCCAGGAGGTCCGCCAGGCCCATGTAGGCCTGGGCGGCCGCGGCGTCGCGGCCGCTCTCGAGCCTCCCCCTCTTAGCGGCCTCAGCCCAGCTCGAGTGGACCTCGACGACCGCGCACTCCGGCACCAGGATCCTCCCGCCCTCCCAGGCGTACCGGTGGACCCCATAGTAGATCAGGGTGGTGTCCACGATCACCGGGGCCCCCGAGGAGGCCACGCCATGGAAGGGCCCCCTGTAGGCCCTGGGGGCCCTGGGCGGCGTGTGGGCCTCGAGGTGAGCAAGGCCCGTCCATGCTAGGGACTGGCGGAGGCGCTCGGCCTCCCTTATGGGGGAGGCGCCCTCGGCTAACTCGTTGAGGAACGCCGCTATGCCCCCGGCGAGTCTCGCAGCGTCCCTCTCACTGCAGAGGTCGGCGGCTCCGAGGCTCCGGCCGCCGATCCCGACGAGTAGCCTGCCGCACCTCCTCTTGCCTGGTAGGAGGAGCGTGGAGCCGGGGGAGTCGTTGAGGATCCTGGCCGTCTCCCCAACGGCGCACCTGAGTGGGGGTAGCTCTGCTCCCGTGGGTAGCCTGCAGTGGGCGTCGAAGAGCCTCCTAGCCCTCCCGGGGGCCTCGCCCCTCCTGGCGGCCCCCCGCTCCCCTGGTAGGCCCCTGTGCATGACTACTAGTGGCTCGAGCCTGCGGGGGGTGTAGGGGTATGGGAGGCCCGTCCAGGGGCCGAAGTAGAAGTGGAGGTGGGCAACGTCTACGGGGCACTCCGTGAGCCTGGCGCCGGCGAGGGCTAGGGCCGCCGCCAGCCTCCTACCGGCGGGTGAGACCACGACCACGAGGCCGTCCCCGCACTCGCTGGAGAGGAGGCCCTCCACCTCCGAGGTCAGCCTGTCACCCCCATCGCCGAGGCCCTCGACTCCAGCGTCAACCCTCTCCACGCCGACTCGGAGCCCGAGCCTCTCCGAGGCCTCAGCCTCAACGGCCTCGAGGACCCCGCTGGGGGCGTCGGTTGTGGCGAGTAGTAGCAGGGAGTCCACATCGTACTCCTCCCAGACCCTGTAGAGGGCCGAGAGGGCTGCGAGGGGGGAGCTCGGGTCGGCCCCCAGGGGCACGACGGCCTTCAAGGCCCGGCACCACCAGCTAGGGCTTCTAAGAGCCAGGGGTACCTGGAGGCGTGGTCCGCCGCCAGTATGACGGCCCTCACACCCCTATCCAGGGCCCCCTCCTCCACGAGCCTGAGCACGCCCACGAGGGCCGCCCCCGTCGAGGGACCGGCTGCTATGCCGGTGAGCCTCAGGAGGGCCTTGACGCCCTCAACTGCCTCCGCCTCTGAGACCTCTATGACCCTATCCACGGCCCGGCGGTGCCTCTCGAGGAGGCTAGGGATCCTGGTGGAGGCCAGGCCCTCGATCACATCGCCCCCGGGGCCCCCGGCCAGCGCTGAGGCCCTCGGGGTGACGGCGACTACGAGCACGCTGCCCAGGGCCTCCTTGAGCCTCTCCCCCACTCCAGTTATGGTGCCCCCCGTGCCAGCGCCCATGACGAAGGCGTCGAGGTCCCAGTGGAGCTGGCCCAGGATCTCGGGGCCACTCGTCTCGTAGTGGGCCCTCCAGTTGTACTCGTTCCCGGACTGGTTGAGGTAGACGCACCCCCTCCTCTCCATGTCCTCCACCGCCCTCTCCCTCTCCTCGGGCTCGTCGCCTATCTCGACTACCTCGCCCCCGAAGGCCCTTATCATGGACTTCTTGAGGGGAGACACCCTCCTCTCAACGTATAGCACGGCCCTCAGCCCGAGGAGCCTCGAGGCCCACGCCACGGAGGTTGCCGTGTTCCCGCTGCTAATCTCGGCCACACAGCCCCCCGGCTCCAGGGCGCCCTCCTCGGCTAGGCCCCTGAGCATGTAAACGGCTATCCTATCCTTGTGGCTACCCGTGGGGTTCGAGTACTCCAGTTTAACGCATAACTCCACGGGGCCGAGCCTCGAGCACCTAACCGGGGTGCGGCCCACGAGGCCCAGGAGCCTCGAGGCCCTCTCCACCAGCTCGGCCCTGCTAGTGGGCGCCCCGGTGAAGGGGCCCCTGAGGGCTTTGTGCACGAGGAACCCACCCGTTACCTGATGAGGGGGTCCCCCGGCTTTAACCCTGGGTCATACGGGGGCTCCTAGGAGGCGTGTATCTCAACTATATCGCCATCCTCTAGTACGTGGTCGCCCCCAACCCTCTGGCCAGGGTACTTGGCGCTAGGCCCCCAGATCTTGGCGTACCTGAAGTGCTTGGCGAGCCTCGAGTGGATCCTCCTGGCGGCGTCGAGCACGGTGGAGCCCCTGGGTAGTATGAGCGGCTCGGGGTCCGGCTCCTTGTTGGGCTGCTTAGTGTAGACCCTAATGATGCCCAGCCTCTCGAAGAGGATCCTCCCCAGGCCGTCGAGGCCCTCCCGGGTGAGTGCTGATACAGCTAGGACTGGCACGTCGGGTGGGGCGGCCCTCAAGGCCTTATGGGCCCTCTCCCTCGCGCCCGGGGCGTCGGCCTTGTTGAGTAGTATCACCGCCGGCTTGTAGGTCAGGGTCTTGTAGAGGGCTGCCTCCACGTCGTCGAGCGTGACGTCTCCCTCGATCTCGACTATCGCGTTGTAGACCCTGTACTCGGCTAGGAACCTCCTGAGGTCGTCCTCGGTGAAGCCTACCAGCCTCCCCGAGCCCCTCACCCTTATGCCGTTGACCTCCCTGCTCTTGATTATCCTCACGAGGCCCCGGGTCCTGGTTATGTAGATCCCCCTATCCTCGAGGAGCGCTAGGAGCCTCCTGAGGGCGGAGGCTGGGTTCTCCTCGTCGAGGCCCACGACTAGTAGGAGGGCGTCAGCGTTCCTGGCGAGGCCGAGGACCCTGCTGTTCACGCTGTTATCCGGGTCGTCCAGGATCAATGGGGGAGTATCGACGAGCTGGAACTGTATGTCCTCGTAGTGGAGCATACCCGGTAGGGGCCTCTGAGTCGTGAAGGGCCACGGGGCCACCTCGGGCTTCGCCCGGGTCAGTGCTGCAAGCAGGCTGCTCTTACCCGAGTTCGGCGGGCCCAGGATGACGACCTGCGCGGCGCCCTGCTTCTCAACGAATATCCGGGGGCCCCCGCCGACCCTCCTCCTCTTCCTCTCCTCTATCTCCTCCCGCAGCTCCGCCATGCGCCTACGGGCCCAGAGCAGGAGGTTCTCGGTCCCCTTGTGCTTGGGGACGGCGCTGATGAACTCCTCTAGGGCCCTCAACTTCTCCTCAGGAGTCCTAGCGTCGCTGTACTTAGCCAGCTTGGCCTTAGCCTCTGGCGGCAGGTTAGCGGGCAACCCGGGAGCACCCCCAAGGACTCCCGCTTTTCAGGGGCTCATATAGACCCGGAGCCCTGGAACCCCCACGCGCTCGAGAGCCCGCGCCCTCTGGGGCCCTCAAGTCCTAGCATCCCCCTTCCAGGGGAGACCCTCTGAGGGCTCCAGGTAATACTAGTGGTAGACTCGAGGCGAGTAGAACTATGAGAGGCGCTGGGATGCCGTGGAGGGACCCAGCTAGGGGGCCCTTGGGTCCCCCCACTACTATAAAGGCGGCATTCACAGCCGTGCCCGCCAGTAGGCTCCCCCAGGCCACCCAGGAGGGCAGTCTCCTGCCGGTCGCCAGAGAAGCTATGGTGGGCGGCGCTAGGGGTAGTAAGAGGACGCTCGATGTTACCGCGAGCGCCACTATGTAACTAACTCTCAGCCAGGCGACAGCGGCCATAGCGATGGCTACGATGATGGCGGCAGCTAGTCCCCGCAGGGGAGACTCACGGCCCGGTACAAGATCCCTCTCGCTAGTGCCGGCTATGGTTAGGAGTATGCTATCGGCCGTGGAGACCGCCGCTGCTACTATGCTAGTGAACACTATGGCTGCGAGGGCCGGATGCATTAGCTCCATAAGGCTTGGCGTCACCTCATCTATGCCCCCCGGCTCCACCGGTATAAGGCCCAGCGCGGCGCCAGCCCTTGTAAGCAGGCCCGCGAGGATCACAAGGATCGTGTATAGTATCCCAAAGAACCCGAAACCCCTAACCATGAGTCTAAGCGCTCCCTCATCCCTGGCGACATAGAGCCTCTGAACCACTTGGGGGTTGGTGACGGCGAAGAAAACCCAGGGCGTTACAAATGCTACGAACCTCGCCGCCGGCCAGTGGGGCTCCAGGCTTAGGAGCCCTTCGGAACTCAGGGCCCTCGTGATTGCTGCCCAACCAGCTACGGGTACGACCTTAGCATAAACCCAGCCTAGGAGCCCAGCAGCCGCAGCAATCATCAGGAGCCCCTGAAGAGCGTCTGTAACGGCTACACTCCACATGCCGGCCACGAGGCTCCAGGCTAGCATGACGACGAGGGCCAGAATCACGCCGGCTTCATAATAGGTGGGGCTGTGACCCCGAGGTGCCAAGCCAGCGAGTGCCTCGCCTATGCCTTTAAGCTGGCCTGCAGCGTAGGGTATAAGTGCTACTAGATATAGGGCGGTGATAAATGCTCCGAGGGATCTGCTGCCATAGATGTCAGCCAGCATCCCACTGGGCGTCACCCACCTCCTGCTCCTAGAGAGCCTCCAGACCCTCCTAGCGAGCCAGGCGAGTAACGCCATGGTAGCGATAAAGTAGGATAACTCGAAGCCAGCGGCTCCCACCCCCGTGAAGTAGGAGAAGCCCACTAGCCCCACTATCATGAAGGCGCTGTAGGTGGTGGCCGCGTAGGTCATGGCCGCTAGGAAACCGCCCATCCTGCCCCCGGCCACGTAGTACTCCCTGGCTGTCCACCTGGGGGAGAGGTACCTCCTAGTCCAGATGGCCAGCAGCGTGCCCAGGAGAAGGTAGCTTGCCAGCACTATTAGGGATGCCTCAAGCCTCACGCTCACCGCTCCACACCCGAGTTACGAGCCAGGCCGTGGCATAGGAGGCGACAGCCAGTGCGAGCCAGTAATCGAGGAGGACCCAGCCCTCGAGGCCAAGAGGATAGGGGGCCAGTGTGAGTGGCACCAACACGGCTCCAAGCAATGCGGCCAGCCTCTCGGCCCTCTGGGCCCCCATCGACTACCACCTTCGGGAACGACTGTTCTCGAACATTTAAGGCCTTGCGCGCCACGAGACCCGGGGGCCAACGGTGGACTATGGGCCGGACAGGCTCGACGCCGAGATAATGGAAACCCTACAGGAGTTGGGTCCCACCACGCTCTCCGAGCTAGCTAGAACCCTGGGTCTCAGCAAGGGAGCGCTGTGGAAGAGGATCAGGAGGCTTGCAGGCGCCGGACTCCTTAGCGCCCGGAGGGTTGGCGGAGCACTGATAGTAGAAGCGAATGCTCCCAAGAGTCCTCCCCCTATAGTTAGAATAGGCATCCTGAGGGCGAGCGAGTACCCCTACATCTTGGGCCTCGCGAGGAGGCTGAGGGATCTCTTCTACGACGTCTCCATACACGTATACGACGAGGCTAGGCGCCTGGCGATGGACCTAGCTGCTGGTAGGGTCCACCTCGCGATGGCCCCCCTCACGACGCTTGTACTGGCCCATAGGGTCAGCGGCGGCATAGTACACATCATAGGAGGGGGGAGCGGGGGCGGGGCCTTCATAGCCTGGAACCCCACGGGCGGGCGAGGCCACGCCACCACGATGTCGTCCAGCATGGAGTTATGCGCCGAGCTCCGGGGGCTACCAGGCCCCCGGGTGTACGCCTCGAGCGGGGACGAGATACTAGCGCTACTCAAGTCGGGGAGGGTACGGGCCGCCGCCCTATGGGAGCCCTACGCCTCGAGGGCCTCCAGGCTGGGCTTCGAGGTCGAGGACTGCGGCCTGCCAGTATGCTGCGTGCTAGGCGCCCACCGCAGCCTCGAGCCCCTCTACGCGAGGATAGCCAGGGCCATGGAGGAGAGCGTATCAGACGCTAGGAGGGGGGCCTGGGATCCCGGGGCGTACTCGAGGCTCACGGGCATACCAGCTCCCGAGGTCGAGAAGACGGTCAAGCACTACAGGCTGTTAGAGGAGCCCCCCAGAGACGAGGCCAAGAGGCTGTGGGACTTCCTAGCCAGGGCGGCCCTGCCGAAGACGGCCATTGAATACCTGATCCCGTAGCACACATAAAAACCACACCCACCGAATTCCTAGGATGCAAACAGCCACGCGTGGGCTCCAGAGGGCCTCATGGTTCCAGAGGCGAGCGTAGCCACACCTATTTAAAGGTTCACACATTCTAGAGGTACCCGGACGGCGAGCACCCGGGGCTGTAATAATGTACGCTGGACCAGCCAGAAACCCGATGGCCAGGACCAGAGCGACGGTAACGAGCCGAGAGACGCTTATAGTGAGGGCTCTCAAGCATGGCGGGCCCCCACGATGGTCTCCTCACCCAGGATTCACCGGGAGACCTCTGCAGCATGACTCCTCACTCGAGGGAGACAGAGGCTCGGACCGCCTGGCCAGCAGGCTCGACTCGAGGCTGAGTGTGAGGCTCGCGGCTGACAAGACTTGGTTTATGAGGCTCAAGCTGCGCACCCAGTCCAAGATCGAGGCCGCACCTGTAGGCGTGGACGAGCTCGCCTCTAGGGCCCTTGAGGCCAGCGAGAGGGGGGCCCCCGTTCTGGCGGTAATGAAGAGTAAAACCGGTGAGCTACGACTACTACTATACGATGGGAAGGCGGCTGCGGCCCTCATAAGGCCCGGGGAGGCGCTGAGCGGTAAGGCGGCCCTCGAGGCCGCCCGGGAGATGCCCCGCGGCAAGGCCGTAATCTACATACTCAAAGCCCCCCTCCCGAAGTAGCCGGGGGCGTGGGCCGCGGTGGGGCTGCTAAGCAGGTCCTAGGCCTTCACGGCTGATGGGGTGACCGCGCGGGGCCGAGCGGCCCACGCCCATTAAGCCCGGTTCGGGCCCTGCGGCTCGCAGGGGTTGCTGGGGTTGCCTGGGAGCCCTGTTGTCGGGGAGTTCCTATCGTTCGACGACGTCGTGGTAGTGCCTGGCCTCGCTAGTGTCGAGCCCTCCTCCGTGGATATCTCGGGGAGGCTGAGCGCTGGCAGGAGGCTCGCGGTGCCCGTGGCTTCCGCGCCCATGGATACCGTTACGGGCTGGAGGCTCGCCGCTCTCCTGGCGAGGGCTGGGGCTATAGGCGTCATACACCGCAACATGAGCGTCGACGAGCAGGTAGCCGAGGTTAGGAGGGTGAAGAATGAGTCGCCGAGCATCTGGGCCGAGATCCCCAAGGCTGGCCCCGGGGAGCCCCTGGCCTCTCTCGAGATGAGGCTCGAGGAGGCCGGGGCTGGAGCCGCCGTCGTGGTTGACGGGGGCGTGATAAGGGGCGTCTACCTCAGGAGGGGGGTCGACGCGGGCTACTGGGCCGGGAAGGCCGAGGCGCTCAGGGTGCTCTACGAGACCGTCAGGCCGGAGCCCACGCTGGACGACTACGGGCGGCTGGCCGTCGCCGCCGCCGTGAGCCCCTTCGACGTAGGGAGGGCGAAGGCCCTCGACGAGGCTGGAGTGGATGTCCTCGTCGTTGACGTGGCGCACCTCCACAACCGGGAGGCCCTCCACAGCCTAGCGAGGCTCGTGAGGGAGGTCTCAGCGGAAGTCGTGGCCGGCAACCTGGGGACGAGGGAGGGGGTGCTCGACACGCTCTCCATAGCGGAGGGCGTGGCTGGCCTGAGGGTCGGCATCTCGAGCGGCAGCATATGCCTCACCGGAGAGGTCGCCGGGGCCTCCGTGCCGACCCTGCAGGCGGTACTCAACGCCAGGAGCGCCCTCGAGGAGCTGGGCCTCCACGGCAGGGTGCCCATCGTCGCTGATGGGGGCATAAGGAACCCGGGCGACGCCGCCAAGGCGTTGATAGCGGGTGCCTCGGCCGTGATGGGCGGCAGGATCTTCGCCGGCACGGAGGAGGCCCTCGCCCCCAAGGTGAGCGTGGGCGGGAGGCTCTACAAGCCCTACAGGGGGATGGCCTCGAGGGGCGCGATGGCTGCGAGGTACGCCGCTGACAGGTACTCCAAGCCCAGTAAGGCGATAGAGGAGGGGGTGGAGGGCCTCGTGCCGTACAGGGGCAGCGCCCTCGGAGTCGTGGCGGAGATGGCCGCTGGCCTCCAGGCCGCCCTGGGCTATGCTGGCGCCTCGAGCGTGAGGGAGGCCTGGGAGAAAGGGAGGCTGGCTAGGGTCACGGCGTCGGGCCGGGCCGAGATAAGGCCCCACGACGTTATACTGGGCTAGTAGTTGAGGTAGTACAGCATCTCGGCGGCGCTGGCGTAGGCCGCTAGGGTCCTAGACTCGCCGCGCTTGAGGTCTATGTAGGCCTCTATGAGGCTCTTGGGGAAGGCGGGCCTCAGCCACTCGGAGTCCGACTCCAGCTCGTCTAGGGCCTCCTCGAGGCTCCTGGGCAGCTCCCTCACGCCGAGGGCCCTCCTCCTCTCCGGGGTCATCCTGTAGACGTTCTCGTCCACGGGGTCGCCCGGGTCTATCTTCCTCTTCACGCCGTCGAAGCCAGCCAATAGCATAGCAGCAGCGGCGAGGTAGGGGTTCACTGTGGGGTCGGGGGGCCTGTACTCTATCCTCCTCCTATGGGGCTCCCCCCGCCTGTAGAAGGGCACCCTCACGGCGGCGCTCCTGTTGGCCTTGCTCCAGACGAGGTAGACGGGGGCCTCGTAGCCCGGTATGAGCCTCCTGTAGCTGTTCACTGTCGGGTTCGTGAACGCCGCGAGGGCCCTCGCGTGCTCGAGGAGGCCGCCTATGAAGTACCTGGCCGTCTGGCTCAGCTCGGCGTAGGGGTCGTCGGGGTCGTAGAAGGCGTTCGAGCCACCCCTCCAGAGGCTTATGTGGGTGTGGAGCCCGCTCCCGTTGTCGTCGGGTATGGGCTTCGGGAGGAAGACCGCCACCCTCCCCTGCTCGACCGCGACGTTCCTGGCGGCGTACTTTATGGTAGCGAGCCTATCGGCGGCCGTGAGCGGGTCCGAGGCCTGGAAGTTGACCTCCATCTGGCCGCCTGAGGCGACCTCGTGGTGGAAGACCTCCACGGGCACGGCGAAGTTGCCCTCCAGCACCTCGGCTAGCCGTAGGGCGTACTCGTAGGTCGAGTCGGCGTGCTGTGAGACGTAGTAGGCCTCCTTCCTGGCCACCCCCATGTCTGGCTCGAGGGTCTCTATCCTCACATAGCTCTCATAGGAGGAGGCTCTCGCCTCGAAGTCGTCGAACACGAAGAACTCGAGCTCGAAGCTCATGAGGGCCGTGTAGCCCTCGGCTCCGAGGGCCTCGACCGCCGCCTCGAGGGGGAGCCTGGGGTCCCTCTCGAACCTCGAGCCGTCGGCCCTGTGGATCGTGCATAGGAACCTCGCGACGCCCTCGCCCCACGGCAGGAGGGCGAGGGTCCCGGGTATGGGCTTGAGCCTCAGGTCGCTCTCGTTTATCTCCACGAACCCCTTAACGCTGCTGCCGTCGAGCTTCCCTATCCCCTCCCTCATGACGCCCTCGTCTATGAGCCTCCTCGACACGGTGACCCTGCGGAGCACGCCTGCGAGGTCTAGGAACTGGAGGTCAACCCACCGGGCCTGGAGCTGGTCGAGCCTCTCGAGGGCCAGGGAAGCCTCCTCGCCGCCCACCCTAGAGCCCGGGGCCAGCGGCTGCGGGGGGGTATAAAAGGGGGGTAGCGCCTTCAGCCCTTGGCCCACCTGTGGGAGAGCAGGTCCCCCATCCTCTCGATGTCCCCCACAAGCTCCACGATGAAGAGTTCCAGGAAGGGGTCGACCCTGGCGTCCACGAGGTGGCCAGCGTAGACCCTGCCGGGGCCCTTGGCTACCACAGCGTGGAGGTGCGTGTGGTAGGCCCCATCCGGGCCTAGGATGCTATTGCCCCCTATGCTCAGCACCTCCAACACCCTGCCGGGCTCGGCCTCGACGTCCTCCGTGTAGTAGCGGCCCTCCTCCGGGCTGAAGACTCCGAGGCGCGCCCACCTGAGGCCCCCTATGCCCCAGATCCACGCCGCCCTTATCCCCTGGGACCCGAGTAGCGCCTCGACGGCGCTATGGGGCGAGGATCCCTGGGGGGCCTTGAGGAAGTAGAGCCTGCCCTGGTATAGGGCTGCGTAGCCACCTCCCTCCGCCACGCCTAGACACCTCCGCCTGGGGGTCGGGGCCCGGGTGATAGGGTGTGTAGCTACCCGGGTAATACAACCCCTCCCAGGCCCTACACGGCGAGGCCCACACCCTCGAGGCGGGGGCTGCGCTGTGAGCCACAATGGGGACCTGGCGGTCTCGCTGATGGCGGAGGAGCTCGCGGGGAAGTATAGGAGGCTCGCCTCCTCCTACGCTAGGGAGTACCCCCGGAAGGCGGGCCTCCTCAGGCTCGCCTCGACGCTCCTCGACCTCCTCGCGAGCGAGCTAGCCGCTGGTAGACCCACGCGGGCCACCCTGGAGAGGCTCGAGAGCCTGGAGAGGCTCCTCCGCTGGAGCGGCCTACCCTGGCAGCAGGTCTACAGGGTCAGGAGGCTCGCGGCCGAGAGGCTCGAGAGGGCCGTGCTCTCGGGCCTCGAGTCGCTGGCGGGGGGCGTCCTCCCGGGGGCTCCATGGGCGGCGGGGGCCTCAGCACTCGCTGAGATCGAATACTAGGCTCTCGTAACCCGGTGGAACCTCCCCCGGGGAGACTCTGACCTCGAGGACCCTGCCCCCGCCGCCCAGGGTGGCGTGGCCCGGCATCTCGTAGCTGAGGATCCTGCCGCATGGCGGTAGGATCCAGGTGACCGTGTAGGGGTACTCCGCCCTCTCGGGCTCGTAGTAGTCCTCGTAGACGTTGCGGCCCCTCCTGGGCCTGTAGGGGATCCTGACCTGGAAGACCGCGGTGGACCTCTCCCTCTCCCCTCTAACGTCGATGTAGACGTAGTCCACCACAGCCCTCACCTCCTCGCCGTTGATAAGCATCCTCTCCTCATCCAGGAAACCCTGCATCCGAGCCCCCAGCTCCTCGGCCTCGGCCCTCGGGTCGCCGCCCCTGAGGATCCCCCAGTACTCGCCCTCGACGTCCTCGTAGTCGAAGACTATAGTGTACCATATGACGCCCCAGCACACGTGGAAGAACCCCTGGCCATAGAGGGGCCTCAGCGCTCCCACCCCCAGGGCAACGTGGGGCTCGGCACGCTCGTGTCACTCCATCCCCGCGCGGGTCGAGGGGTCCGGGGTCCTCACCGCCCCCTGGGGCGCCTCGGCTGTCCTGGCCCACCTCATCGCCGTGGGGCTCGGCGCTTTTAACCCTCCTCACCGGCGCGCCCTCGAGTGTTACGGGGGCGACACCCGGTAGCCCCCCGCAAGTCCCCTGGGCTCCCAGGGTATAGTGGGGGTGAAGGGGTGACTTGACTCTATCAGACCTCGCATCGGCGGCCAACGCCATAATGAGCAGCGTCAGGTTCCACGCCCACGTAGACGTCGGCTATGTCGCGGCTATGGCGGGGATCATACTGCTAGCAGTCTTCGCCGCGGCTGGCCTAGCGATAGTCAGCGTGAGGCTGGCTAGGAGGATATGGAACGCCACCCCCAAGGGGCTGCTGACAGCGCTCTTCGTAGCGGCGTGGGTCCTCTTGATTATAGGGCTCGTCACCCCCTAGCGGCCGCCTCGGCCTCGGCCCTCTGCTCGAACTTCCTCTTCAACATCTTAAGCCTCATAAAGTCCTCTCTCATCCTCTCCTCGAGGACGGAGCGTATGAACTTCATGGCGTTCTCGTAGCTCGGGAGTATCACGTAGTCCATTGCGTTTATTAGCCTCTGGGTCTCCCTCAGCTCCTCTATGAGGAGCCTTATGCTCTCATCGTACTCCAGCAGCTTTAGGAGCTTGGGGAGCAGGTCACGAGCCTGCCTGTAGGCCAGTGAGAGCCTCGGGTGGGCTCCCCCGGGTAGGGCTGGCGTTGCGAGGCTGGACCTGTCTAGGTTGAAGGTAGGGGTCCTCACGGCGAACAGTATCCTAGTCCCGACATCCACGTCGAGGCTCTCGGGGGCCGACTCGGCGTAGAGCCTCACCCTCTCGGCGCCCTCGGCAGCGACCCCGAGGTAGTAGTTCGTGAAGACCTCGCCTATGGTCTTGAACACCTCCTCCTGGTACCTGTTATACTCCTCCGCGGCACTCTTAATGTAGTGGAGGAGCACCTCCCTCTTCTCCTCCATCACGCCCCTGATCCTCTTGATCATGAGGTACTCGCGGCGCAGCCTGATCAGGTTGATCTTTGTCGGCAGCACCTTCCTCGGGTCAACGGCCAAGGCCCCACGCCCTCCCGGGGCCGGGGGGTGCCGGGGCTAGTTAAATGCGTGGAGGCGAGGCGAAAACCTATCAGGCCCCGAGGCCCTCCCCGACTCGGGCCCCGCTATGAGAGCCCGCCCGAGGCCCCGGTCGTCAGCCGGGGACGCCGTGGAGGCGGGTGTCAGGGGCGGGGCACAGCCCGGCTTGTGGGTCGTGGAGGGCACCGTGGTCGCGCTGGACCTGGATAGGTTCGAGGAGGAGGTCGAGAGGAGGGGTTGGAGCAGGTGGAGCCCCAACGAGGCCACCGGGCTCCTCTCGAGCCTCGTAGAGGGCCTGGCCAGGAGGTGGAGGGGCGTAGTAGTCTACGGGCTCGACTGGGATAGGGGCACCGAGGAGGCGATCCTAGAGTTTCCGCTAGTAAAGCCGGGTGAGCTGGCCCGCGACCTCGAGGAGATAAGGGAGACCGTGAAGAGGGAGGCCGGCGTGACCCTGACTATAGCGGCCGTCTGGGGCCCCGTGACGGGGAGGCCCGCCTCCACTAGGAGGGAGGCCTACTACGGCACCCCAACGCGGAGGATGGCCTGGAGGGCCCTGAGGGCCGCGAAGAGGAGGGGCGGCGACAGGCTGGTTATTATAGAATAACCTGCAGCAACCCGGGGCCTAGGGCTAGAGCTGTATCTTGGGCTTCGGCTTCCTCTCCTCGCGGCTCCTTATCTTCACTAGGCCGTAGTGTATGGCGCAGTTTATGCAGTAGCACTTCGTTACCGGGTACCTCATTATTATGGCTCCCTTCTTCTCTAGCTCCCTAGCCAGCTGTGGGTCGACGGGGCTGTACATCCTAGTGACGCAGATGGCCTTGTCCTCCGGGACGAGCTTGCCGCAGTTGTCGCACTGTATCAGGCGCGTCCTGCCCTTGGCCCCCTTGTGCCTGCCCCTGTTCTGCCTCTTCTTGGGCATCCGGATATGACACCCCACTCAAGCTCCCAGTGGGGTGGAGGGTTTAAATCCTTGGGAGCCGCGGGGGCGGGCTTATAGGAGTCGAGGGCCACGAGCCCCCTCGGGGTGCCCATTCATTGGCGGGCGAGGAAGCCGGTAAGGCGAAGGTGTGCGCGAGCCTCGAACCCGGCGACGCCGAGGCCCTCGGCGAGCTCGCTGGGAGGCTCGGGGTGTCGAGGGAGGAGCTTGCCTCGATAGTGCTGGACGTGATAGCGGATTATAGGGGCCTCATCGGGGAGTGGGCCGACAAGCTCAGGGTGAGGAAGGAGCACAAGGCCGTCAGCATCTTCGAGGAGCTAGTATACTACGGGGTCGAGGCGTGGAGGGGCCTCGTGGAGCCCGTCCTCAGGAGGCTCCACGCCAGCGGCCGCTTCGAGCTCGAGATGATAGAGTTCGACCCCGACACGCCGGCGATAGAGATGGAGTTCTACGCCCTCGAGGGCAGCGACCTCATGGCCGACCGCCTCAGGATCTACTGGACCCCCAAGGGGGCCACGATGGAGGTCTACTACTACCTAGAGGAGGGCATAGAGCCCCCCATAGCCTCGAAGCAGGAGGCCCAGTGGGACTACCTGCCAGACGAGCACGCCATAGTGATAACCGTCACGGCCCCCACCATATCGAAGCTACCCCCAATTCACGCCGTAGACAGGAGGGCCGAGGCCATACTCTACAAGTAACGGGCAGGAGGGGCCTCGGCCACACTAGGGATCCCCATAGCCCCCAACGCCCTGGGGGGCTCGGCGTTGCCACCCCTCCCCACAGGCCCGGGGCGGTTAGCCCTGGGTGACGGGGAGGTTGGTAAGCGTTACCACGTAGTACCTCCCATTGAAGCTCATGAGGGAGGCGAGGCTGAGGCTCTGGGGGTTGCCTGCGAGTTCCACGTAGATGAATAGGCTAAGCTTGCCCCCGGGTTGCAGTGTGAAGCCCCAGACTGGCGTCTCGTTGAGGGTCACGCCTAGCTTTGACTGGGCTAGTCCTGCTAGGCTCAGGCCGGATAGGCCGAGCTCTATCTCGTTGGCTGGCGCGTACTCTGGCTGGAGGGCCTCGATCTGGTAGGTGGTGCTGTAGTATATCTCGTCGCAGCTGGGCAGCCAGGGGTTGCCCGGCACCACCCTGCCCCCGGAGCCTACTACATCTAGCACACCGTCCCCGTTGACGTCCTCTATGTAGTAGGGGAGCGCGGTGAGCTTCGGGGGCGTCTGCGTGGTGTCCAGGGGGATCCTCGAGATCGCGGGGTCGAGGATCGGCACACCCTGAGGGCCTTGGGCGGCGGGTAGAATTGTTAGGTAGGCCCTCACGGGTGCCCCGGCGACGTTGTTGATCGAGACCACGTAGCAGGCGGTGGGCGTTGGAGTGGAGGTGTTAATGTACGAGGCCTCCACGTGTATTGTAAGGGCCCGGGAGTAGTCGCCGTAAGCGCTCACGAGGGCCTGCTGGAGCTGGGCCGCCCTAGCGTGGCCCGCGAAGTAGCCGTACAAGGCCAAGCCGAGGGCTAGGACGGCGGCGGTGAGTATGGCCACGCTTATAGCTGAGGCCTGCCCCGCCCTCCAGCGCCTGGAGGCCCCTGCGAGTATAGGCAAACCAAACGGCCCCAACACGGCGAGGGAAGCGGGTAGATTTATGCATAGCCCCCAGTCACCGGTACAAGTCGTAACACACGAATATAAGGGCTGGAAGCGCCAGCCTTCTACGTGGAAGCGAGGTGCCACTAGAAATGCATACAAGCCAGGAGGAGGCAGGCAGGGGCTGGGCCGCTAGGGCGGCCGAGGCCCTCAGGAGGAACGGCTACAAGCTCACCCCCCAGAGGCTCAAGATACTCGAGATACTCGAGAGGAGGTACAAGAGGCACCCATCATTCAAGGAGCTGCTAGAGGCCGTCAAAGCCGAGATGCCAACGATAAGCACCTCAACGCTCTACTCCTTCCTACTCACCCTGGAGAAGCTGGGCCTAATACGCCTCTTCTCCTGGGAGGGCGAGACCAGGGTGGAGGTAGACGTTAAACCCCACATAAACGTCCTCCACCCCAGGTCAGCCGAGATAATAGACATATACGACGAGGAGATAGCAAGGCTAATAGAGGAGAAGCTACGCCAGCACGGCATAAAGGGCAGGCTAGCAATGATAAACGCCATAGTATACCCCGAGCACCAATAACCACCCCAAGCAGGAGGCAAACCCTAAGACCCCCCACCACAAGCAACCAGAGGGGGGCCGCGCCACGCCCAGGAGAAAGCGGAGGGGACAAGCCGAGATCATAGGCGGGCTCATAGTACTCACACTCATATTCATGTTCGCAGTACCCATAATACTCAACTCCTACTACAACGCCGAGAGGAGCCTAACAGCCCAGAGGCTCCAGCTAGAACAGCGCATGTTCAGGTACGACGAGAAGCTTAGTATTGGACCCGTTAACCCCTACTCCCGCATATACCAGGAGCTGGGCTGGATCCCCGGCGCCTTCATCAACAACACGGGCACTGTGCCTGTCAAGCTGGACAAGCTCTACCTAATAGATGTTGCAAGCCATAGCGTCTACGCCATAGTAGACCTCTCCCACGGCATGCCAAATACCACCACCATCATAGCCGAGATGTACCTCAACCCCAACCTCCAAGAAGGCTACATAGGCACACCCGTGCCCAGGGGGCAGCCCATAGTACTACAACCCGGCGACGTCCTAGTCGTAGTATTCAACAAGACAAACATAATGCCAGTAGCAGCCAACCTAGTCGTACGAGTCGAGTCAAGCGACGGAATCCTTCACCCAATATCCGGCGGGGGCTACAGCGGCACCCTCCTCTCAGCCCCAGGCGGGGGCGGCGGAGGCGCCGGAGCCTACTCAATACCCAGAGGCATCTACATCACCCAAAGCGGCTTCAAACTCATAGGCTACAACGCCCTAATGAAGGAAGGCGAAGCCTACGCCTGGACACCACCACTGAGAATAGTAAGTGAAGATCTGACAGGCAGTCCTAGCGCCTTTAACTTTAAAGAGTCATTTATTTATAACGACCCCAAGTATCCAGGTCTTTATTACCTTAAGATTGTACCCGACGAGAGCATAGAGGTCGAGGTAGATAGCAGGTCATATAACCTCTACTGCACCTGGAACATCTCAGGTAATGTCTTTACTGATCTCACCAGCCTATATATTACCGTAGGTAGTGGAGATACCATAGAGGTTCACGGCTACGTTGGAACATATGACGCTCAAAATACTACATATTTTAGCGGCTATGCATTTCAAGTGCTTATATTGGATTCATCGGGAAATCAATTATATAATATTACGTGTAAAAAACCTTATATACTTTATAACACCACTGGCTCCATAAGGGAATTGGACTTCGATGGAAACGGGATTAAGGAGCTAGTATTTACTAGCTTACTCAACGGCCCAACTATAACGGAACCTATTACTTTAGATGCAGATGGTGACGGGAACAATCTAACCGATGCACTAGTATGGACATACATGATAGCACGCGACATAAGTGGTGTGGACTTTATACGTGTAGATGCAAAGATAAACTATTATTGGACTGACACTGCCATCTCCTATTACACCCGGTGGGGGCCATTTATAATATTCTATCCTCCCAGCTGTCCCTCCACCTTCAGGCATCTACGAATATTTTCTCTTGTCGTATGGAAGTATGATAAGAAAATCAATCGGTGGATAGTTTATGATGAGAAAGATTTCTCGTATACGAATGAAAAGCCGAAGCAGTATCATGTTGAAGCGTTGTTCCCTGTCGAGCGCAATGGTGTTTATAGGGTTGGATTGATGTTCTACGATAATTACAGAGATTGGGATGGTTATGGATATGAATGCTATAAAGACTTCGCCTTTGCACTTGAGCATATGATAGTTGAATATGGAGTGTTAAATCCATTGTTTAAGGAGAGCCCGCCGGTCTATATTGTTGCTATACCGGATGCATCCCTTATCAATGGTATCAATGCTGTCGGTTATGCAAGCGAGTATAACATCTCTAATATAACTGAGGCTAAGGTTGACGCTCTCGAGACCATGCTGAGCCTTGTCAAGGACGAGTTGGGTTACGCCGGGGTTACGGGCTACACCGTTATAACTAACACCACCACCCTGTGTAACCTGCTGTTCAATACTGAAAGCCCGCCTAAGTACGCTATCATACTGTGGCTCCAGGGCAACACTAGCATAGGCGACGTCCTAGGCTCCTGCGGCGTTGACGACTCGGTGTTGCGCTACTACATTGCGGAGTACCACTGGGTCTGGGTTTGGCCCTACGGCAACCTCTCCAGCCTCGACATGCAGACCTATGAGGGCGGCTACGCCGCCATAGTCAACGGGCCCTTCAACCTCTCCATAACGCCCGCTGGGTTGGAGGCTAGAGCCGAGAACTATGCCTTCTACCTCTACAACGTGTTGAACTTCAGCCAGGCCGTCAAGATACTGGCGTCTAGTGGCGTTAACTGGAGTGATGTAGTCATGTGGGACGCAACCTTCTACGCCGACAACTCCTCCAGCCCGACGCTATTCGGCGATGTAGCCCTGAGGGTCTACGATAACGGCGTATTCGTTAATGGCACGATAATACTCAACCCGATAGAGGTCGCCTGGAACGTCACGGGCGGCGTGGGGGCTCCTCCCAGGACTATAGTGGAGGAGATAGTCTACTCCGCGCTGAGGGCCTGGAATATCCTGCGGTTCGGCTCTGTGTCGTGAGGCATTAATGCCCTCACCCCCGGCGCCGCGGCTGTAGGGCGCTCTATTGCCGGGTAGGTGTAGGGAGAGCATCGAGAGCGTGCTACGCAGGATCGATGGTAGGGGCTACAAGGCCTACAGGGACCTCCTATCCGCCTGCTCCAGGGCCGGGATCCTGGGGGTCAGGCTCTCGAGGGTTCAGGGGGACCCCTTCGCCCCGCCGAGCGTGGCCGTGGTGGAGGCCCCCGCCGGGCGCTTGCCCCCCGAGCTCCTCGGGTACCCGGTGCCCCTTGCTGATTGGCTGTATAGGAGGCTGTGGCTGCACCTCAAGAGGCTCTCCACCCGGATGGGGGAGGGCCACAGCGGCTTCCTCGGGGTGCCCAGGCCTGGGCCCGTGATCATCAGGAGGAGCGCCGTGGAGGTCCTCGGGGATAGGGTCGTCTTCAGGGTGTGGGTTGGGCTGCCGAGCCGTGGTAGGAGGATCCTTGGCGGCGCCGCCCGGGAGCTGCTGCTTGAGAGGCTCCCGAGGGCCATCCTAGAGGCCCTAGACGACACGGAGAGGCATCGGGGGGAGCTTGAGGAGCACGTCTACGCCTGGAGGCTCCAGGAGGCGCTCCGCTCCCAACTCGGGGGCCGGGGGCTGGTCGCCTTCGTGGGAGACGGCTCCGTGTTGCCTAGGAGGTGTGGGGGATGCGAGGAACCCCTCCCGGGGGCCGTGCCCTTCGAGAGCCCCCCGAGCCTTAGGGTGGAGCTTGAGGGGCCCCGGGGCGAGCCTGTTAGCGGCATGGGCGTCAGGAGGGGCGTCACCGTTATAGCGGGGAGCGCCTTCCACGGTAAGAGCACGCTCCTCGAGGCCCTAGCCTCTGGTGTGTGGGACCACGTGCCGGGCGATGGCAGGGAGAGGGTTGTCAGCGTGAGGGAGGCCATGTATGTGAGGGCCGAGGACGGCAGGTTCGTCTCGTGCGTGGATGTTAGTCCCATGATCCACGACCTCCCTAGCGGGGCTGACACGGGGTGCTTCTCGACGAGCGATGCGAGCGGGGCTACGAGCACTGCCGCCTCCATACAGGAGGCCGTCGAGGCCGGTGCGAGGCTCCTCCTGCTCGACGAGGACACGGCGGCGACCAACATACTCTACAGCGACGAGAGGGCGGAGGCTCTCACGAGGTGGCACACGGTGACCCCCCTGGCGAGCCTCGCGAGGAGCCTCGCGGAGCGGGGGGTCTCACTGGTCATAGTGTCGAGTGGGAGCCTCCCACTCCTCGCCGTGGCCGATACAGTGATAGTCATGGAGGGCTATAGGGCCAGGGACGCTACCGGCGAGGCTAAGAGGCTAGCTGGGATCCACGGGGTGGAGCCGCCCGTGGCCGAGTACAGGCCCCCCAGGCCCCGCAGGATAGTAAAGGTGCCCAAGCTGGAGAAGGCCAAGCTGAGGGCTGGCAGGCTGGAGGCCCGGGGGCTGCCTGCGAGCGTGGACCTCAGGCTTGATCCCCACCTGGTGGAGGAGAGCCAGTTCAACACGATCCTAGCAGTCCTCTCGAGGCGCCTGGGGGGAGCCGTTGGGAAGAGCCTCGGGGAGTGGCTCGGGCAGATCGAGGCCTCCCTGGCCAGCGGGGGGTTCCGGGGCCTCCTCGGCGGGGAGCCCGGCCCAGGGCTCGGGGAGGCCCGGGCCCTCGATGTGGCCTTCGCCGTAAACAGGCTCCCGGGCCTCGAGGCCAGGCACTAGCCGCCCCCCAGGACCCTCGCTAGCCTGGCCAGGTACCCCTTCATGGCGGCCGCGTTCGCCTCAACCACCCCTGGGGCCCTGTAGTGGGTGCGCCTCCTGAACCTTATCTCGGCGAGCCACCCGCTTGAGTCGACGCTATAGACTAGGCCCAGGAGGCCCCTCCTGGCGAGGCCTGCTAGGATCCTGGCGCCCACGCCGAATAGGTGGAGCGAGACGCCGCCGAGTCTGGATTCGACTTCCTCCAAGAGGCCGGCTATGTAGGAAACCCTCCTGCGGGGCCCGTCGAGGCCCCCGAGGCCTAGGAGCCTCCTACCGCCCGGCAGCCTCGGCGACCACTCGAGGAGCCCCCGGGAGACTAGCCTCTCCGCCTCGAGGGCGTGCCTGCGCGGATCCGCAGGGCCCGGTGGGGGCTGGGCGACTGGGAGGAAGGGTGCACCGTAGGACTGGATGAATTCGAGGGTCCTCTCCAACGTGGCCTCTGGATCCCCGGGGACGTCGGGTGCCACGACGAGGTCCCAGGCGGGGCCCAGGCCGCTGCGGGAGTCAGCGGCGTACTCCCTGGGGTCCACTCTAGCCCCGAGCCTGGCCAGGTGGTAAGCCCCGCTATCCAGCATGACGCTCGAGAGGCACCCACGGCGCCTCAGGGCTAGGAGCCTCGCTAGGGTGGAGGGCTTCCACTTCAGGGTCGTATATGAGACCAGCACGTCGAGGGGCCCGGCGAGGCATATCGCCCTGCACTTAGCCTCGCTGACGTCGGGTAGCACCAGGAAGACCCTGACCAACCCCCTGAGCCCCCCGGGCCTTCCGCGTCTGAGGAACTCGACTATAGGGTGGGAGGCGCCGTGGACGCTAGACCCGCGAGCACGGAGCGGAGCCTTGCGAGGTTAGCCCTGCTCCTGAACCCGAGGGCGGTCGCCGGGTGGGGGCCAGCGTCCACTATGGGGTAGCCACGGGCCCTCAGAGGCCTTGAGGCCGCCTCGAGGGCGAGCCTGTAGGCCTTGACGTCCACGTAGTAGACTATCGCCCTATGGCGCGTGGAGAACTCGAGTAGATTAGCCTCGAGGGCCCTCTCGAGCGCCTCGAGCCTCCACGGCCTCCTTCTATAGTAGTCCCACCGCGGGCTCAGGTCGCACCACGAGAGGGAGGCCTCCTGGCCCCAGTAGACTAGGCCAGGCTTGCAGCTATCAACCGCCGCTAAGTCCACCGCCCCGGCCAGTACAAGATCCCAGACGTAGCGCCACACCCTCCTCCAGCCATCGCATAACATGTAGTCCCCAAGCCTCACGCACCCGTTGCAGGGGAGGATCAGGGCCACACCATGCCCGCGGGGGCCCCGGGGCCTGGGGCAGGCCCTAGCAGGAGCTGCTCCCACTCCATCCCCCAGGCCAGTGCCCTCAGCGGCTCGGCCTAATAGCCCGTGCATCCCTCCTGGGGGCGGCTGGAGGCGCCTTGAACAGGAACGTGGCGGCGCTGGCGGCGTTCAACGCTTTGAGGGGCGCCGCGGTTGGGGGCTTCATGGCCCTCCTGCCGATGTACATGGCCAGCATAGGATATAGCATGAGCTTGATAGGAGGCGCAGCCGCCCTGGCGGGGCTCGCGGTCAGCCTGGTGTTGCCTGGCAGCGGCTACGCCATAGACGCCCTCGGGAGCAGGGTTGTCGTCGTAATAGCGGGGTCCCTCCTAGTCGTGGCCCCCCTCCTACCCGCCTATACCAGGAGCCTCGCCTTGCTCGCCGTCTCCTACGCCCTCTTCCTAGCATCCTTCCTGGTGGGCCAGCCCGCCAGGACAGCGTTCCTAGCGAGGAGCGTTGAGTCCTCGAGGTTCGGGTACTACGTGGGCCTCACCTCTATGGCCTTCAGCGCCTCGCGCCTAGTGGGGCCGGCGGCCGCCGGCTACTCGGCCGAGGCCCTGGGCTTCAGGGCGTCCTTCCTCATAGTGGCCGGCCTGGCGGCAGCGGGGCTCGCGGCGTTCGCCGCCCTCTCCGTGAGGCCTCCGGGCGAGGAGGGCCTGAGGCCCCGGGGCAGCCTAGCAGAGGCGTATAGGGCGGCGCTCAGGCCCTCCCGGAGCCTGGCCAGCGTCCTGGTCTTCGTCGCGCTTGACAGGTTCTCGTGGACCTTCTGGGCTCCAACGCTATCGGCGTACCTCTACAAGAGGGGGTTCACGAAGGCCGAGGTGGGCGTGCTCATGAGCCTGATGGGGGCCACGAACACGGGGCTCCTACCCCTTGCGGGGAGGGCGGTTGATCGCGGGGGCGCGTGGATGTGGGTCGCCGCGAGCGAGGTCCTCGGGGCAACGGGGGCCCTGGGGCTCGCCTCTGCCTCGAGCTTCACGGGGGCCGCCCTGGCCCTGGCGGCGGTGGGTGCGAGCATCTCGGTGTGGGTGCCATCGTATAGCGCGTTGATAGCGAGGATAACCCCCCGCGAGAGGCTGGGGGAGGCCTACTCCCTAGCTAACAGCGTGAGGGGCCTAGCCGGGGCGCCGGGGCCCTACATCGGGGGGCTCCTATACGACCACATAGCCCCCGCTGCCCCCTTAGAGGCCTCAGCCGCCCTGCTACTGGCCAGCGCCGCCTACGCCGCCACCGCCGTTAGGAGGGCGGAGCGTAGGGGCTCTGAGAAGCTCCGCGAGCCTCGCAGCCGTCCTCGAGGCCCCCAGGCAGAGGCCCCGGGGAGGCCTGGGCCTCTTGCTGAGGGCGGCCCGCACCGCCGAGGCTAGCCTTTCGGGGGTGCAGCTCTCCTGGTCGAGGACTGGGTAGCCGTGCCTGCGGTTCATGTGGCGCGCTATCTCCTCCTGCTCGAAGTGGCCGGGGATCGGTATGAGGACCCCGGGGATCCCGGCGCAGAGTAGGTCGGCCGTGGTGGTGCGGCCTGACCTGGCTATGAAGAGGCTCGCTGCAGCGTAGTAGTCCCGGAGCCCTGCTGGGGCGGGGTCGCTTGGCACCTCGACTAGGGGGCTGGAGGGCCTCCAGGGGGTCCTGGGGCCCGGTAGCGCCAGGATCCTGGGGCTCGCCCCCGTGGCCTCCCTGACCGCCTCTGCTACGGCGTGGGAGGCCCTGTCTATGCAGTCTAGCATCTCCCTGCTGGAGGCCGAGGTGCCACCGACCGTTACCACCACGAGTGCCTCGTCGCCGCTGAGGCCCAGCCTGCGCCTCGCCTCGCCGGCGCTCGGGAGGCCGCCGGGCGGGTAGCTTGTCGCCAGGCCTGCTGTGTAGGCGTTGCGCTCTAGCCACCCGGCGACCCTCCCGCCCACGAGGGGGTACCAGCGGGCCCTGCCCAGCATGTCGGGGTCGTTGAGGTAGATCAGCTCCCTGTACCTGGCTAGGACCCTCTTGAAGTACCTGTTCAGGACTAGGCTGAGGAGGGAGTCGAGGGGCCTGAGCGTGTAGGGCTTGTAGACTATGTCAGTCGCGAATACTATCCCCCTGCGTACCTCGTCTGGCACGGAGTAGACTACCTCCCAGAACTCATCGGCGAACACGAGGTCGTAGCCCTCGAGGAGCCCGGAGATCACCTCATAGTTCCTCTTGAGGATCGAGAGGCTCGAGGCTAGGTCCCTGAGGCCTCTCACCCTCCCATTGTAGAGGTCCTCTATGGGCTGCGAGAAGCTCTCCAGGCCCGCGCAGCCAGGGGCGACCCTCTTCCCCAGCTTCTCGAGGAACCCCAGCGCCGGCTCGGCAGTGCACCACTCAATAGAGACCCGGGGCTCGAGCCCGCGGAGGAGCCCAGCTATTACCACATCCCGGGCGACGTGGCCCAGCCCAACGTGTGACGGCAGGAAGAGTGCCCTGGCCACAACACCCCAACCCCCAGGGCCTGGGGATTACGGGTCGATGCCCCTCTCCCTCATATATGATAGCATGTATTCGAGGATCCTCCTCGCGTCGAGGCGTAGCTGTGCAGCGTAGCCGTGGAGCATCGCGTAGTCTATGTCGGGGTAAGCGTGGACCACTATGTCCCTCAGCCTGGCCATGCGGGAGAGCCTCTCCCCCTCCGCCTTGGGGAGGACTCCATGCCTTGCCAGTATGTGGCCTATCTCTGAGTAGCTGGAGGGGGGAGCCCAGCCGGAGGAGGATATGATATAGGAGCAGGTCGAGGAGGCCCTGAATCACGACCTCGACCTCGCGCTCTAGCAGTGGGAGCAGGTCCCTCTCCTCTATCTCGCCGAGGCCCATGGATGATAACCTGTCGAGCCTGCGGAGAGCCGCGAGAACCCTGTCGAGCCTCCTTGATACTCCAGGCCTCAATCCTGGGGGCACCCTTCTCTAGGGCCGTCTGAGGATCCTCTTGAGGTAGGCGTTATGCATGTGCTCGTATGCATCCCTAAAGTCGAGCCACTCGACTATGGCGAGCCATCTGTCGAGGGTGAACGCCTCCCTATCACCAGCCACTAGGACCCCGCGGCCGAGGGCTTCGTAGCGTAGGGGGAGGCCCGCGTGTTCCAGGATCACCACATCCACTCTCCTCCCAGTGGCGGCCTCCACGGCCTCAGCTAGCTCCGAGGCCTCCCCGAGGCTAAGCCCCTTAACGGCGATATCCACATCACTGAGAGGCCCACACCTACCCTCAGCGACGCTCCCAAACACTACAATGTAAGACCCGCGCCTCCTAGGCAGGCGCTCCCCGGCAACCCTCCTCACGGCCTCGAGTAACGCTGTGCAGCCACCGGGCACGCTCTCGAGCCCCAGCCGGAGGTTAGCGCTGGACCGTAATAACGGGGGGCCACTACTGGCGCCTCCACGGCAGGAGGACAGCGTGACAGCCGGGGGCCATGGGGCTGCTATCGTGGATATATCCCCTGGATGCGTTGGCGACCCCGGGAGGGTGCCACTGGCTTGTGGACGCCCCTGGCGACGCTCCTCCTGATAATCCTGTTTAGCATTGTCGTGAACAAGATTGCCACTAAGGCTTTGATGCGTACGGGGCTCTCTAGGGACGTGGCAAGCTTCCAGGCCCAGAGCGCCTTCTCGGGGGCGGGCTTCACTACGAGCGAGTCGGAGTACGTCGTCAACCACCCGGTTAGGAGGAGGATAATCAGGATACTCATACTACTGGGTAGCGCGGGGCTCACCAGCTCCATGGCGGCCCTCATACTGACCTTCATAGGCCAGACCAGTAGGGGCGCCCTCGCGAGGCTCGGGGTCCTCTCCCTGGGGCTCCTCCTCCTCTACGTCTTCGCCAGCAGCAAGACCGTTGACAGGCTCCTCGGCAGGGTCATTGACTGGGCCCTCGACAGGTTCACCTCGATCAGGGTCGTCGACTACGAGAGCCTGCTGGGAGTCGGCCACGGCTACATAGTCTCGAGCTTCCAGGTCTCCCCGGGGAGCTGGCTGGCAGGCAGGAGGCTGAGGGAGCTGAGGCTCAAGGATGAGGGAGCCATAGTCCTCGGCATATACAGGAGGGGGGAGGACGGGAGCATCAGGTACATAGGAGCGCCGGGGCCGGACGAGGTCATACTCCCCGGCGACGAGGTTATAATCTACGGCCACGAGGAGGTCGTGGCCAGCCTCTCAAGGCGGCTGGCCGGGCCCATAGGAGATGTGGAGCATGAGGAGATGGTTGAGAGGCAGAGGGCTAGGGTCGCCGCCGAGAGGCTCGGCTAGCGCCCCCCGAGCAGGCCGGCCAGGGGCCGCAGCTCCTCGAGGTAGGGCTCGGCGTAGGGGCTCTCCAGGAAGCCCCTGGTGGTGCAGGTGCACTCGAGCCTGCCGCCGTTCATGTACGCCACCCTGGTGGCCAGCGTCGCGGCGTCTACTATGTTGTGGGAGACGTGGACTACCGTCACCCCGCGCGACTCGTGGATCTCCCTGAGGAGGCCTCTGCCGCGGGCCCGGGCCTGGGGGTCGAGGCTAGCTAGGGGCTCATCGAGTAGCAGGATCCTCGGCTCCACGGCTAGGGCCCTCGCTAGGGCCACCCTCTGCTTCTCGCCCCCGCTCAGGCTCCCCGGCCTCCTGTGGAGTAGGTGCGCTATGCCCAGGGCCTCGGCGTAAGCCCTAGCCCTCCCATAGGCCTCCCAGCGGGGGATGCCCCTGACCCTGAGGCCATACGCTATATTGTCTAGGACGCTCATGTGGGGGAATAGGGCGTAGTCCTGGGGGACCAGGGCTACCCCACGCCTCTCCGGCGGCTCCCTGGTCACATCGCGGCGCCCGATCACTATCCTCCCCCGGGCCGGCGCGACCAGGCCTGCTATGGCGTGGAGTAGGAGCGTCTTGCCGACGCCGCTCGGCCCCAGCACCACCAGGTATTCTCCCTCCCCCACCTCCAGGTGGGGGACCTCGAGCGTGAAGCCTGGGAGCCTGACGACGAGGTCCTCGACCTCGATCAAGAGCGTGTCACCACCCTCAGGGCGGCGAATATCCCCAGGGTCAGCGTGGCGTAGACCGCCGCTAGGGTGACAGCGTAGGGGAGACCGTATATGCTGAGATACTCTAGTATGAGTATGTTAACCGTCTTGGGGTAGTACGCTACGACCAGGAGGGCCCCCACCTCGCTCAGCCCCCGGGCCCAGGCTAGGAGGGAGCCCGCCGCTATGCTCCTAGCCGCCAGGGGGAGCTCTATGTCGCGGAATGCTCGCAGCCTCGAGGCCCCAAGGGTGCGGGCGACGGCGCTGAGGCTCTCTGGTATTGACTGGAAGCCGACCTTGACGGTGTCAACGAGCAGGGGGGCCGAGACGAAAGCCATCACCGCCACCACGCCCGCCAGGTGATCCTCGATTACCAGGCCTACCCTCCTGAGCAGGGGGCCCGCAAGGCCCCACGAGCCGTAGGCCTCCAGCAGCATGACGCCGGCCACGACGTGGGGGAGCGCCAGTGGTATGTCTATGACCCCCTCCACCACCCTCTTCCCGGGGAAGTCGTAGCGCGCCAGAACGTATGCCGTGGGGACGCCGAGGGCTAGGAGGATCCCCACGGCTATCAGGGAGGCGAGGAGGGCTACCCTGAAGCCCCCCAATATCTCTTCCCGCATCTCGGGCGAGGAGAGCATGGCCCCGAGGACGCCCGGCTTCACGCCAGCGTATAGGGCCACCAGTGGCAGGACTAGGAGGAGCACGAAAAACGATGCCAGAGCCGAAAATAGCAGCAGGCCGCGCTCAACGAGCCCCCTAGCTGCCGCCGCCACTGAGGAGCCCCTCCAGCCCGGCTGGGATTTTCCCGTAGCCTATCGGGGGTGAGAGGGGCTTGAAGCCGTATTCCTCCAGCTGGGGGAGGTGCTGTAGTAGGTATTTCACGAAGAGTAGGGCGCCCTCCTCGTTGGGGGCGTTGGAGGGGATGGTCAAGCCGTAGGCTATCAGCGCCATAGTTATCGCCTTCTCCGACGGCGTGCCTACGAGTATGTGAACAACAACCCTGGAGTAGGCCCCCGCGAGGTGTGGGTCACCGAGATTGGCCCCCGGAGGAAGAGGTACATAATGGAGGTGATGCTCCACGGCCTCGCTCCTGTAGAGTATGGCGTAGTCCAGCTCCCCGCTCTCGAGGAGGGAGAGCAGCTCTATGCTCTTGGGCCTAATAACGAGGGGGGGCCTGGGGGTGTAGGAGGCGGGTATGTAGACTTCCACGGTGCCATTCGGCCCCGCCTCGTAGTGGGAGCCGGGGATCCTCTTCACTACTAGATCCTCCAGTATGGAGTAGTTATGCTCCTCCAGCGAGAGGAGGGCTATGGCGCCTACCGCCCTGTAGCCGCAGGGATCCCTGTTGGGATCGCTGAACCCATAGCTCGCCTCCCCCCGGATCCACTGAGCCAGTATCTCCCGGAGCCCACCGGGGGACCTCGTGTGGTTGCCCCACGCCACCACGATCTCGTTCGAGGCGAAGACCGCGTACCACCTCGTGTAGTTGGGGTAGAGCATCATGGGTATGAGCCTGTAGTCGGCTACCACTATGACGTCGCACCTGCTCTTCAAGCCTATGAACTCTCTTATGAGTTCGACGCTCCCCTTAGGCTTCAGCAGAACCTTAATCCCCGTTTCATTCGTGAAGCCGCCCATAATGTCCTTAAGCGGTAGGGCCATACTGCCAGCCGTGCAGACAACCACCTCACCAGTACGCGCTTGTTCAGTCCTAGTACTTGATCCGTGCCTAGATGTGTAGTAGAGCGCCGATGCGGCGATTACGAGAAGAACTAGAATAACCGCCGCCCATACCCGCCTCTCCAAACAGGGGCACCTTGGTGACCTGCTTAAGCACATGAACTAATTATCCGCTATCGGATAACGGGTAAATGCCGAGATCCGCGTTCGAATTTAATACTAACCCCACCTAACCGCCGCTATGCCCTCCATCTTAGAGGATCCTTTCGCAGCTTTCGATAGAGTACTCATAACCCCTCAACCCCCTTGCTATGAATCTTGCCTCATCGGAGCATAGTACCTCGATGAACTGCGAGAGTGCCGCCGGATTCCTGCGTGTCGCGAGAAGGAAGTCAAACCACTCCCAGGCTAGTGGAGTGAAATGGAGGCCCAGCGTGGAGGCCGCGGCCTCGACCGCCACGCCTACATCGGCCTCCCCCCTGGCTACGGCCTCCACTACCTCCGTGTGAGTCGCCGCGACGCGGCCCCAGCCCTTGACTCTGGCCTCCAGTAGGCCCTCGTCGGGGGGCCAGCCCAGCCCAGCGGCCTCGGACAGCAGCCTCTCGAGGAGCACCCTAGACCCCGAGCCCTTGGGCCTGTTGACTACTGTGAGCCTACCCTCCAGGAGTCCCTGAAGCGCCTCCTCCACGCTGACCGGCCTCCTGGAGACGAGGCCTATCCTCCTCCTGTAGCCCCTGACCATGGCTAGGTGGGCGGCCCCTGCCACTCCCCCCAGGAGGGTCTTATTGTACTCGCCGGTCACGGGATCCACGACGTGGACGCCGGCCACGTCAGCGTCGCCTAGGAGGACGCTCGCGAGCCCCTGGAGGGAGCCCAGCCAGTGGGCCTCCACCTTCACCCCCCTATCGCCTAGGAGGCCCAGGATCCTCTGGAGCAGGGGGTCATTACTGCCGGCATAGACGAGCACCGCCCGCTCCCCAGGCCTCCCTGCGGCGCGGGGAGGGCTTGGGGGGGCGCCGTGTATCCTCTGGTAGGCCCTCCTGAAGGCGTTGAGAACCTCCACCCCCAGCTCCGTGAGCTCCGCGCC
>JALWPV010000071.1 GCA_027080775.1 Acidilobaceae archaeon | reverse complement strand
GGGCTAGGGTGCCCTGCGTCCCCTGGCCCCTGAGGGGGCCGGGGGTGGGGCTAGGCGAGGCCTAGCTCGCGCTCGCGCCTCTTCTTCTCCTCGGCCAGCTTCTCGACCTCCTCGATTATCTCCTTGAGGCTCGTGCCCGGCAGGAATACCCTCCTGACGCCCATCTTGAGTAGGGGCTCGACGTCCGGTAGGGGTATAGTGCCCCCCAGGACCACGGGTATGTCGTCGGCGCCGGCCTCCCTGAGCTTCTCCATGAGCTTCTTCATGTGGTGCATGTGGGCCCCGCTGAGTATGCTGACGCCTATGACGTCCACGTCCTCCTGTATCGCAGCAGCGACCACCTGCTCGGGGGTCTGCCTTATGCCGGTGTAGACTACCTCGAAGCCCGCATCCTTGAGGGCCCTCGCTATCACCTTGGCGCCCCTGTCGTGGCCGTCTATGCCGAGCTTGGCTACGAGTACCTTGTAGCGGCCCCTCCTCTCGAGCCTCTCGAGCGGTGAGGCGCTAGTAGATTGGGGGCTCGACATATACCCCGTACACCTCCTTCAGCGTGCCCATTATCTCCCCTAGGGTGGCGTATGCCCTGGCGGCGTTGAGGACGTAGGGCATTATGTTATCGCCCCTCTCCGCGGCCTTCCTCAGCTCGTCGAGGGCCCTCCTCCAGCGCTGCTGGTTCCTGTTCTCCCTGACCCACTTGACCCTCCTCTTCTGCCTCTCCTCTATCTCCTCCTGGTCGAACTCTAGTAGGGGCACGTTCCTGACCTCGTCTACCTCCTCCTCGACGAATATGTTGACTCCGACGATGAACTTCCTCCTCTCCTCGACGTCCCTCTGGAACTTGTAGCTCGTCTCCGTTATCTCCCTCTGCGGGTAGCCCTTCTTGACGGCCTCGAGCATGCCGCCCATCCTCTCTATCCTGTCTATGTACTTCCACGCCCTCTCCTCTATCTCGTCTGTCAGCCACTCCACGTAGTAGCTGCCGCCGCATGGGTCTATGGTGTCCGCCACCCCCGTCTCGTAGGCTAGTATCTGCTGGGTCCTGAGGGCTATCTTGGCGGCGAACTCGCTCGGCACCCTGAAGGGCTCGTCGAAGCTGTTGGTGTGGAGGCTCTGCGTTCCCCCGAGCACGGCTGCGAGGGCCTCGTAGGCTGTCCTCACTATGTTGAGCCAGGGCTGCTGGGCCGTGAGGCTGACGCCCGCTGTCTGGGTGTGGAACCTCATCCACCAGCTCCTCGGCTTCTTGGCCCCGAACCACTCCCTCATTATCTTTGCCCACATCCTCCTGGCGGCCCTGAACTTCGCTATCTCCTCGAAGAAGTTGATGTGGCTGTCCCAGAAGAAGCTGAGCCTCGGTGCGAAGGAGTCAACGTCGAGGCCCCTGGCTATGAGCTGCCTCACATACTCTATGCCATCAGCTATCGTGAACGCTACCTCCTGGACGGCGTCGCTGCCGGCCTCCCTTATGTGGTAGCCGCTTATGCTTATCGGGTTCCACTTCGGAATGTTCTTCACGCTCCACTCGATGAGGTCCATCGCAACCTTCACAGCGGGCTCGGGCGGGAAGACGTAGCTCTTCTGGGCTATGAACTCCTTCAGGGGGTCGTTCTGCGTCGTGCCGCCTATCCTATCGTAGGGGACCCCCTGCTTCTCCGCCGTGGCGACGTAGAAGCTGAGGAGCACGGGCGCCGGCGGGTTGATGGTCATGTTCGTGGTCACCTCGCCCATGTTTATGCCGTCGAATATTATCTCCATGTCCTTGAGGGTCGGCACGCTGACCCCTACGATGCCCACCTCGCCCTCGGCCATGGGGTCGTCGGGGTCTATGCCTATCAGCGTTGGGTAGTCGAATGCGAGGCTCAGCCCCGTCTCGCCGTGCTTTATGAGGAACTTTAGCCTCTGGTTCGTCTCCTCGGGGCCGCCGTAGCCGCTGAACATCCTCATAGTCCATATCCTGGCCCTGTACATTGTGGCGTGTATCCCCCTGGTGAAGGGGTACATGCCGGGGAAGCCTAGCTTCTCCATGTAGTCGAAGTCCTCCAGGTCTGCAGGGGTGTAGAGCCTCTTGACCTGTATCCCGCTTAGAGTGGTGAACTCGGTGAACCTCTCGGGTATCCTCTTAAGCCACTGTGGCACGACCTCGCTCTCCCACTTGGCCGCGGCGGAGCGGATCTCCTCCACGGCCTCGCGGGCGAAGAGCCTTACCACGGCCTACCACCCGCCGCGGGCCTACCTAATCCCACCTTCAGGCTATGGGTCAGCGGTATTATTCACTATAAAATCTGGGTTCATGACCGGCACACGCGTGGCTGGAGGGTGCGTCCAGCTTGGGCTACGTGAAGCTCTACAGCGAGGCCCTCGGCAGGGAGGTGGAGGTCCCGGAGAGGCCCTCGCGGATAGTGAGCCTAGCCCCCGCTATAACGGAGACACTCTTCCTCATAGGAGCCGGGCCCCGCGTCGTCGGCGTGAGCGTGTTCTGCTCCAAGCCCCCCGAGGCCAGGAGGCTGCCCAAGGTGGGGAGCTACTATAAGGTCAACTATAAGGCCCTGGAGGAACTGGAGCCCGACCTGGTCCTCACCACGACGGGCGCCCAGTCGGGCGTCCTCAGGGAACTCGTTGAGAAGGGCTATAGGGTCTACCCGATATCGCTGCCCATAAGCGTCTACGGCGTCCTAGACAATATAGTGAAGACCGGCATAGTGGTCGGGGAGCTGAGGGGCGCCAGGAGGCTCGCCGCCCAGCTCGCCTCGAGGCTCCCGCCCCTGCGGGGCGCCCTCGAGGGCGTGAGGCTCTACTACGAGATAGACCTTGGGGGCCCCGTGAGCGTCGGGGCCCACAGCTACATACTCGACGCACTCGAGTACCTGGGCGCTGAGACCCCCTTCTCCAAGGACAGGATACCATGGGTGATAAACCCCGACCCCGAGAGGATCAGGGAGTTCGACCCCGACGTCATAGTGTACGAGGTCAAGCCCTTCTCCAAGGACACCCCGGAGAGGGTTAAGAGGCTGTTCGAGCAGAGGGGCCTCGGAGGCCTCAAGGCGCTCAGGGAGGGCCGCCTGGTACTGCTACCACCGGACAGCCTGGCGCACTACGGCCCCTCCCTCATAGAGGCGATGGAGGATCTCGTGAGGAGGGTCCGGGAGGCCCTGGCCAGGTAGCCCTCCGGAGGGGCGGGGGTGCCGGGGGCATTGGTGGCGTGCCCCTATATGCTCTACGCCTCGGCCCTCGCGGCAGCGGCTAGTGTGGCCGCCTCCCTGGCGGCGATTGCTCGTGGGGGGTGGTGTAGGCGTTGGAGGAGGAGTGGTGGGTCTGCTCGGAGGGGTGGGTGAACGTCCTCCTGGAGATGCCGAGCCTGGGCATAGGCCTCCACGGCCACGATGTGAGGGTGAGGTACTGCGGCCGCTGGCCCCGGGCGGGCCTCCTGGTCTACGACCTCGACGCCCTCTCG
Source organism: Acidilobaceae archaeon (assembly GCA_027080775.1). Classification (GTDB taxonomy): domain Archaea; phylum Thermoproteota; class Thermoprotei_A; order Sulfolobales; family Acidilobaceae; genus Calypsonella; species Calypsonella navitae. The sequence goes on along the minus strand of JALWPV010000071.1, from coordinate 178 downwards.
AGGGCCCTCCGCGGGGCCCTAGCCGGGATCGATAGGAGGAGGCTCTCCAAGCTCACCGGCGGGGAGGCCGCCCTCGAGGACCTGGCTAGGTATGTCTGCGATGCCGTGACCCGGTCCCTCGACCCCAGGCCCCTCGAGGCGAGGGTCGAGGGACCGGGTCACGGCATCGCAGACATAC
>JALWPV010000070.1 GCA_027080775.1 Acidilobaceae archaeon | reverse complement strand
ACCCCCGGGAGCCCCCCGCGGCGGCCCCCGTGCTCGCAGCCATCCAGGCCGGCCCCTCCAGGATCCTGGCCCTAGCAGCCCACACCCGGCCCCACTCAGCCCTAATCCTCAGGCACCTGCCACCACAGCCAGCCGCAATAGTGGACGTATGCACCTCCGGCCAGCCACTAGCCAGCAGGGCCTGGAGGCTAGCCCCACCCTGGCTCAGAGTAACCTGCATAGAAGCCGAGGACGACCCCGACCTCCCAGGAGCAAAACCCAAACCAGGCTCAATAAACGAGGCAGTCGAAAAGCTACAACACATCCTAAAACCACTCTAACTCACTCACCAATTCCCTTTGTAGGGTATGCTCTCCTCCGCGGCCGCTATCTCCTCCTCGGTCAGAGTGCATGCAATTCCCTTTGTAGGGTATGATCACGTTGGCGTTGCTCGAGAGGGGGTAGGGCATGGTGCATGCAATTCCCTTTGTAGGGTATGTCCTCGACGCCGAGCAGGGGCGCCTCGCAGGGCACCCATGCAATTCCCTTTGTAGGGTATGCAGTAGCATGTCCTGGGTGTATGGGTTGGCTAGGGCGGCCATGCAATTCCCTTTGTAGGGTATGTTAGATACGGTGGGGTACCGCAATGTCCACCGAGGCTACCATGCAATTCCCTTTGTAGGGTATGCCAGGAACCGCTGGGCCTCCGACACGTAGGACTCCACGGTCATGCAATTCCCTTTGTAGGGTATGGAGGAGCTCACCAGGCGCCTCCGCAGGTACTTCATGGAGCATGCAATTCCCTTTGTAGGGTATGCTTAAATATGTGTTACAGGGAGTCTATATTGGGTGTGTGACATGCAATTCCCTTTGTAGGGTATGTAGCCTACCAGGGCTCAGAGCTGGGCAGGGACCTGGTCTGCATGCAATTCCCTTTGTAGGGTATGCAAGAATGAGGTTGTCGAGGAAGCCGCGAAGGCATTGGCCATGCAATTCCCTTTGTAGGGTATGAGCCGAGGCCCTCGGCGTGCCGCCCAACATGATAAAGCATGCAATTCCCTTTGTAGGGTATGCTAGCCATCTTGGCGTAGGCGAACATTATCTCCTGGGCCACATGCAATTCCCTTTGTAGGGTATGGCTCCAACGTACTTGCTTAGCCCTAGCATGTCATATACAACATGCAATTCCCTTTGTAGGGTATGCTCTACGACTGGTACTTCGACGGCGTGGACGACTACGTGCATGCAATTCCCTTTGTAGGGTATGCCCGCGTATATGAAGATGTCCTCGCTGTTCTCCAGCATATCACACATGCAATTCCCTTTGTAGGGTATGGATACCAATGTGGAAACCCCCAGTTAATACTATCGAGCATGCAATTCCCTTTGTAGGGTATGCCTCTAGGATCGCTGGGGTGGACTCTATCTCCTGGTACATGCAATTCCCTTTGTAGGGTATGCTATCTCTATGGCTTCTGGCTTGCCGATGCAGTTTAGCCTCATGCAATTCCCTTTGTAGGGTATGTAGTATCAGAGTATGACGGGGATGCTAATTGCTGCTGTGCGGCATGCAATTCCCTTTGTAGGGTATGGCCTCCCCCGATACCTTCGACACCCATGACCCGGAGCGTGCATGCAATTCCCTTTGTAGGGTATGCTATAGTGTCAAACGACCACTCCAAGGTGCTGCAGGATGCAATTCCCTTTGTAGGGTATGCCGTGGGCTTCGGCGGCCCCATAGCCATCGAGATAAGCAAGGATGCAATTCCCTTTGTAGGGTATGGCGCCACTATAATGGGCACTATGTAGTCCTGCACCTTCAGGATGCAATTCCCTTTGTAGGGTATGACGTGATCACTGCTACCGTCATCGGATACACTGCATATCCTGATGCAATTCCCTTTGTAGGGTATGCCTGTCTATCACGTCCCCGCCGACGCGGCGCTCCTGCGATGCAATTCCCTTTGTAGGGTATGCCCAAAGAAGAGGCTCAGGCCGGTCTCTAAGGGCCGGATACGATGCAATTCCCTTTGTAGGGTATGCCTGGAGCACGCGGCCAGCATACTCTACCAGTACCAGATGCAATTCCCTTTGTAGGGTATGGTAAATCTGAGCCTAGGCAGTACAGCCGAAGCCTATGGATGCAATTCCCTTTGTAGGGTATGCAGGATGCGAACGCCCCTGAGCACCAGCAGGCCATCCCTGGCGATGCAATTCCCTTTGTAGGGTATGCGGTGCTAGCGTTGGGGAGGCCTACCAGCTTGCCAAGGATGCAATTCCCTTTGTAGGGTATGAAACAGTGTTACCGTTGGTGTCGGTATAGCTGATCTTCCGATGCAATTCCCTTTGTAGGGTATGAAAGAATTATGGGGAATGGGACCCGGAGAAGCTGCTTGCGATGCAATTCCCTTTGTAGGGTATGCCGCGCTACAGGGCGTTACTACCACCTTACTGGGGGCCGATGCGATGCAATTCCCTTTGTAGGGTATGCGTTCGAGGAGGACTCGCTCGGCAACAAGGAGCTTATGGAGGATGCAATTCCCTTTGTAGGGTATGTGCTCGGTTTCCCTCTAGGGGTATGAGTCCACCCCTCGTTGGGGGTGGGCCTCGTATTTATGCCTTAGCCCAGCCTTGGGCGTGTAGAATACGCGGGACCAGGTGGGATTCCGGTGGGCACCATCGGCAGTTTCCACCCCCCATGGTTTGCATAAAACGGCCCACCGCCTAGGCACAGCCAATCGCCCAGAAAGGTTCAAGCATTACGTAGAGCTTCCAATGTAGAGACAAGAGTATAAAAGCTTTACGCTCATATAGCCAATCACCCAGATAGGCACTAACACAACGTTCACAGTGAACCCACCAGGAGAAAAGTAAAGAACAAAGGATAAGGTGGGACGAACCCACATAATGCAAACGGGAGGCCCACAGGTGGGAGACATTAGGCAAACACAATATGCAAAAAGCCTTCCATTCCCTGGGGGTTTAGGGGTGTGGGGGAGGGTTGTGTGTTTTATTGTTTGTTTTCTTTGTTTTCTTCTTGTCTTGCTAGGAATAGTGCTGCTGGTAGGAGTATTTTCACGACGTCTTCGACCTTGTTTACTGTGTGGCCCATGTCTGGGGCTATGTGTGCTTCCAGCCTCTTGCCCTTCTCTGTAGCTTTCTCGATTAGGTGTAGTACTGGTTTGAGTGGTGTCCTGGTGTCGTTTTGTGGGTGTATGAGTGCTAGTGGCTCTTGGAGGTTGTCTATGTATGTTATGGGGCTCCTCTCCCTCCATAGGCTCTTGTCGCCGTTGAATAGCATCTCTATGAATGCCTTGAATGCTGGGTCGCTTAGCTCGTACATCTCCTCCCAGTCTGCGACGCTCGCGCCTGCAACGCCGGCCTTGAAGGCTCCCGGCTTCCTTGTTAGGGCGCAGAGGGTCATGTAGCCCCCGTAGCTGTAGCCCATTATGTAGGGCTTCCCCCGGGCCAGGCCCTCCCGGGCGGCCCAGCCCGCGGCTGCGGCGATGTCCTCTAGCTCCATGCCGCATGGGTCGCCTATGATCTTCTCCATCCACTCTAGCCCGTAGCCGGTGCTGCCCCTGTAGTTGGGCTTCACCACGTGGAAGCCGGCCGCCGCTAGGGCCGCTGCGAATATGTCCCAGGCGTCGGCGTCCTCCGCGAAGGGGCCACCGTGGACCAGCACCACTGTGGGGCCGGGCCTCGGCGCCCTCCTTGACTCGAGATAGTAGAGGGGCACGGCGGCTCCATCACTGCTCTGGGCCTCGGCGTAGCCGTGGCTGCCGAGGGCCTCGGGGAGCCACCAGGGCCTGCTGCCCTCTAGGACCACGCTCCAACCCCCGCCGGAGGGGTCTAGAGCTACTATCCTGTGGGGGGTGTCGAGGCTCGTGTGGGTCACCAGGATCCTGCCCCTCCACTCCTCGGGGCTGCCGTGCATGCCCTCGGGGGCCTCTAGCGGGGCTCCGTCTAGGAATACCCTGCTCCTACCCCTCTTCCTGGCTATCACCGCCAGGCCCCCGGGGAGGTGGCGTATTGCGTTGAAGGCTGTGGGCCCGTAGTCCCTCATGGCGCCCATGTCTAGGGGCTCGCTCCTACCCGTCTGGGGGTCGAGCCTGTAGAGGAGGCCCTCCCGGGCGGCCTCTAGGCCGTAGACTATGGAGCCGTCGGGGGCTATGTCTAGGGCTAGCACGCTACCCCTGATTGGGGGCTCGTGGACCCTGAACTCCCCGGTCTGGAGGTCCACCGTGAAGATCTTGAAGAGCCTCGTCTCCGGGGGGAAGACCCCCACGCCAGCGGCTAGGTCGCCGCGGACGCTCTCCACCATCGCGAGGCCCGGGGCGTCGGCGGCCTTCCAGAGCCTGCCGCCCCTGTAGGCGTAGACCCCTATGCCTGCCTCGTGGACCGCGGCGAAGGCCACGGTCTCACCGTCGTCTGCGACCCCGAGGATCCTCGCTGGCGCCTGCTCGGGGTGCAGCTCCTCCTCGACACCCGGCCTCTCAACGCTCACAACGTAGAGCTTCGCCAGCTCCCTGCCCCGGGCGACGTCCCTGTATATCACGACCCTGCCAGCGCCCCGCGGGGGCCTGGCGTAGCCGTTAATCGGCTCCCTGTTGAGCCTCACAAGCTGGCCGCCATCGTAGAGGTAGAGGTTGGCCGCCCCCTCCCTGAGGGCGCTCACCAGGATCCTCTCGCCAGCAACGACGCCGCCTACACCGTAGAGCTCCACCCCGACAAGCTCGACGAGCTCCTCGACGAGCCTCGAGTACCTATGCACCCCACAGCACCACCACGAGCAGGGCGTGGCCCTGGGTAATAGCGTGAACCACCAGAAGCGCGCCACGAGCGAGCCAGGGGGCGGGTCCGTGGGGGTGAGCATACCCCGCCTCCATCATCCCCCGCGCCGCCCAGGGGTCTGGCGTGGGACAGCAGCTCTCCACCCCCGCCCCCTAAGCCTGGGGCGCGTGGGCGGGGGCGATTAAGTCCACCCCCGAGGGAGACGCTCTCCCCGGGGAGTGTGGGAGCTTGCTGGTGGTGGCGACTGACCTCGACGGGACCGCCTTGGACTTGGAGACCTACCGCTACGACGGCGTGCCAGAGGAAGCTAGGAGGCTGGCGCTCCTCGGCGTGCCCGTGGTGGTTGCGACCAGTAAGACTCTATGGGAGGCCTGGCTCTACTGGAGGAGGCTCGGCTTCGATGGGCCCCTCGGCGCCCTGCTTGTGGTCGAGGTGGGGAGCGCTGTCGCTGGTGACCCGGGGATCCTGGCCTGGTGGGACTGGGTGGACCCCGAGACGGGCCTCGCAGTCATAGACCTAGCGCCCAGGCTCGACGCCCTGGAGGGCCTCGTTGAGAGGGCCATACCGCCCCGCTGTAGGGGGCGCGTCGCGAGGATCTCCAGGGCCCCACCCGAGGCGGTCGAGGAGGCCCTGGGCCTCAGGGGCGAGGAGGCCCTAATGGCGTCTAGGAGGCTCTACGACGAGGCCCTCTGGAGCCGGGACCCCGGGTGCCTCGAGGAGGCCGCCCGGAGGGCCTACGGGCTCGGCTTCAACGTTAGGCGGGGCGCCAGGGTGCTACACCTAACCATGGCTGGGGGCAAGGCTAGGGGCCTAGAGGCCCTCGAGCGCCTGGCGCCAGCGCTCAGGGGCGCCGAGTGGGTGGCCATGGGGGACTCGCCGAGCGACGCAGACATGCTGGAGTGGGCCAGCCACGCGGTGGTGATACCCCACGGGAGCGGCCTCGGGGTGAGGCCTAGGAGGGCCTCCTACCACGTTGCCCCCTACCCCGCGCCCGAGGGCTGGGTGTGGGCCGCCAGGCGGGTAGTTGAGAGTCTCCTCTAGACTGGGGCTAGCCCTGGGCCCCGCATGATTTGAGGGCTATCTCAACGGCCTTGTAGAGCGCCTCTAGGGCCCCGCATATGGAGTCCGAGTGGCTGCACCTGCCTCTGGAGACTTTCTCGTAGGCCTCGCTCTTGAAGCGCCTGACCCACTCGGGATCTGAGAGATACTTTTTCAGCTTGGGGTCCAGCCTCTACAGGACCTCCTCGGGAGGCCCGTTGAATGCCACGACCCTCAAGCTCCCGGCCTCGCCGCACTTGTAGGCTAGCACGGGGCTGGTGCTTGGGGTGCAGGACCTGCATGAGGCCTTGGCTATGAGCCCCTCGAGGTAGTTCCTCAGAGCCGGGTTGTGCTCGCGGTCAACAACTAGCAGCTGCATTTTCTCGAGCCTCCTCAGGGCTCCCTTGACGCACTCGGCTGCTCCCTCGCAGTGCCCGGGCCTGCCCCTGATCCTGAGGAGGCGCTTCATGACGAGGAGGGCTATGGCCCTGTTGGCGTTGCACTCCCCGGTGTACCCGCCTACCACCCGGGTCTCACCCTGCGCTGGCTTCCCAGGCCTCCCTCATGATGCCCTTCTGTAGGTACTCATCTATCATGTCGAGGGGCTGCCTTATGACATCATCCATGTCGAGGAGCTCCCTGGAGAGCCTCTCGAGGTCTATGCGGTAGAGCCTGGTTGGGCCCTCGGGCTTCCTCGCCGTGTAGTACACCAGTACCTCCACGCCCCGCTTGACAGCGTTCTCCCATAGGAGCTGTGCGAGGCGGCCGCTGTGGGTGGTGACGGCCACGTAGACCCCCTCTCGATGGCGTTGAAGACTGCGTCAACCAGGCTGGTGAAGGCGATTGGGTAGACGTGGGACTCGGGCTCCTCTAGCATGACCAGGGGGATAGCCTTCACCCCATCATACTCCGTGGGGGAAGCCGCCAGCAGGGCCGTGAGGCTATAGGCCATACGTACCACGGAATCGCTAACGCTAACGGGGCCAACCTCCCTCTTACCATCATAAAACGCCAGCTTGCCGCTACTGAGGGGCGAGATTGTCACGCCGCTAATACGACTGAGTACATCGTTCACGGCATCTAGAACCCTCTGATTCCTATAGAGGAGCCAGGCCATGTTTCTAGCCTTCTCGTCGAGGTATGATAGGGGGTAGAGGGAGTCGGTTAACCCGTTTATTATATTCGAGAGGATATTCATTCTATCGAAGCTGTAGAGTCTAGGGGCTAGTAGGGTACCCTCAGCCGCAGGAAGCTTCCCCACGCCCTCGATCTTCCTATCCAAAACTGGCCCCTTACCGGAGGATTTCTCTATCATGGATAGGTTCAAGAGAATCCTGACGAGTTGATCCACATCCCTGGGGAGCGCGCCGGGTGCTTCAACAAGTCTTGCACGCGGCGCCGCTAGAGGCGCCTTTACCTCAGCAATAAGCGTGGTTCCCACGCGATACTCTATGACTAAGCGATCGGGGCTCCTACCACACCTAAACCTCGCCTCCTGCTGGCCCAGGGACGCTAACCCATTGGCGGCGCCTGTAAGCCTATTGAGAAGGTCATGGCATATCAGAGCCCTCACATAATCGTTGAGAGCGCCGAGCGAGGAGGGATCCAGCGGCTCACCATGCTCGCCGGCCGGGGCCTCTACTACAGCCTTAAACACGTATCCTATAAGCTCTAGTGCCTCTATGATATTGCTTTTACCGCTAGCTGGGTGCCCGACGAATACTGTCAGGGGGGCTAGCTCCGCCCTTAGCTTATCAATGCTCTTGAAGCCCTCGATTCTGAAGCTAACACTCCCAAGCAAAGCGTTACACCCGAGAGGCTGGTACCCCGCCTCCGCAGCTAGTGCCTCTCTGCGGGGTTAATCATATGTGAAGGCGCTGAGATGCTCTATGCCTCGGCTTGGCTGCTCCTCCTGGCGGCCCTCGCCACTAGCCTGGTTAGTTTGAGGGGCTCTACGCCGCAGTAGAGCCTGGGCTCGCCTGTGGGCTTCTCCTCGCCCGGCCTTGGTATGGGCTTGCCGTGGGGGCAGACCCTGGGCTCGCCCAGCACGCTGCAGAGGGCGTCTGCCACCTCCCTGGGGAGCCTGTCGGCGGCGCTCGCCGCTGCCTCCCGGGCCCTCTCGGGGTCGAGGCCCGCCCTGACGAAGGCAACCTCCAGGATCCCGTACTTCCAGAGGTACTCTATGAGGGCCTCGAAGCCCTCCTCGGTCAGCCTGACCCCGACACCCTCCCTGACCTCTAGGAGCCCCCGGGCCGCTAGGCGCCTCAGCATGATGCTGGCCGTGGGGACGCTGACTCCGAGGGCCTCGGCGACCTGGCCCACGGGCACCCAGCAGCCGGCCCCTGGGGTGCCGCCTAGCCTGTAGACGGCCTTGAGGTAGTCGTAGCTGCGCCTCCCTATCAAGAGCGCCCCCTCTGGGGCGTGAGGCGCCTGGAATATAATCTTGAGGGGAGCCCAGCCCCTAGGGGCTGGCCAGCTTCTTGAGGGCCTCTAGGAGCCTCGATGCAAGGAGCCCGGGGTCCTCGTGCCTCGCCGTAACCCTGAGCATGGGGTAGCCCGGGAGGCTATCGTCGACCTCGTATTCCAGCTCGACGCCGAAGGAGGCCATGACTCCGAGGGCCCTGCACACGGTCTCCACGGCATCGGCCTCGCCCGCCCCCGGCAACGGTATGGTTGCCACGATAGCGTAGCCGCCCTCGGCGCCAGCGACCTCTATGACGGCCCCGCCCTCGAGGGGGATCCTGATGGCCTCCGCCTCGGCCTCAAAGGCCACCCCGGCCTCGCTGAGGCCCCTCTTCAACTCCTCAGCCCACGACGCCACGCCCGCCACCCCCCGGGATACTGCTCCGGGGGGCTCGTGGGGGTCCAGCTAAATTAACCCGCCACGCATAGCGGGGTGTGGGAGGGATTAATGGGAGAGAGGGACTACACGGCCGAGGGCGCTAGGTTCATCAGGGAGCTGGACGAGTTCTGCGGCTTCAATAGGAGGTGGCTAACCAAGATAGACGAGCCCACCGACCCTAGGTACGGGTGGCTCCCGAGGGAGAGGCCTCTGGCCAAGTACATAGAGTACGGCGTCATAAACCTAGACAAGCCCCCAGGGCCCACTAGCCACGAGGTCGTGGCGTGGATCAAGAGGATGTTCGGGGTGCAACGGGCGGGGCACGGGGGGACCCTAGAGCCCCCCAGCCCCTAGGCGGGGGGCGGGGATACCCCAAGGTCACCGGTGTCCTGCCCGTTGCACTCCAGAGGATGACCAGGGTCGTGGGTAGCGTTGTCCACTCCAACAAGGAGTACGTGTGCGTCATGCAGCTCCACGCGCCCGTGGAGGAGGAGAGGCTCAGGGAGGTGCTGGAAAGCTTCACGGGCAGGATATACCAGAGGCCTCCGGTGAGGAGCAGCGTGAAGAGGAGTCTCCGCGTGAAGAGGATAGACGAGATAGAGCTGATAGAGTACACGGGGCGCTACGCCCTCCTCAGGGTGGCGTGCGAGGCTGGGACATACATGAGGAAGCTCTGCTGGGACGTGGGACTCGTGCTGGGCGTGGGGGCCCACATGAGGGAGCTTAGGAGGACGCGCACGGGCCCCTTCCATGAGGACCGCAACCTCGTCAGGCTACAGGACGTCGCTGAGGCCCTCTACAGGCTGAGGGAGGAGGGGAAGGACGACCTCCTCAGGAGGGTCGTGCTCCCCGGGGAGTTCAGCATATGCCACCTACCCAAGGTCGTCGTGAGGGACACCGCCGTGGAGAGCATAGTCCACGGGGCCTCCCTAGCGGTGCCAGGCGTCGCGAGGCTCCACGAGGGCATCAAGCCCGGGGACACCGTGGCCCTACTAACCCTGAAGGGGGAGCTCATAGCCCTAGCCACGGCCGAGATGAGCAGCGAGAGGGTCATGGAGGAGAGGAGGGGCATAGCGTTCAAGCCGAAGAGGGTCGTAATGGAGCCGGGCCTCTACCCGAGGGCCTGGAAGAGGAAGGCCCGGGAGGGGGGTGGGGGGGAAGCATAGACTCGCGGTCCGTTCACCCCATTATACCCCCACCAGCCTATAGCAGGGTGGGCTGGAAGCATGTCCTTACCCTATGAGGACGAGAACGTGCGCCTCGTGCGTCAGTCCGTCCGGGAGTTCGCCGAGAAGGAGATCGCGCCCTACGCCGAGAGGATTGACAGGGAGAACACCGTGCCCGAGGAGGTTATCAGGAAGACGGCTGAGATGGGCTACTTCGCCATGAGGGTCCCCGAGGAGTACGGGGGCCCAGGCTTGAGCCTCCTCGAGGCAGTCGTGACGGTGGAGGAGCTGGCGAGGGTTAGCAGCGCGGTAGGCATAATGGCCACCGTCAGCGGTAGTATGGTGGCGTACCCCCTCGCAAGGTATGGGAGCGAGGAGGTAAAGGAGACCTACCTGAGGAAGCTCGCCAACGGCGCCATAGGGGCCTTCGCCCTCACCGAGCCCTGCTGCGGCACCGACGCGGGCGCCGTGACCACCAAGGCCGTAAAGGATGGGGACGAGTACGTCATCAGCGGCCAGAAGATGTTCATAACGAACGCCCCCTACGCCGACTTCTTCATCGTAGCCGCTAGGACAGGGAAGCCCGAGGAGAGGCACAGGGGCGTCACACTCTTCGTCGTCGACAAGGGGCCCTGCGTGAAGGTCTCGAAACTCGAGATGATGGGCTACAGGGGCAGCGGCACCAGCCTCGTCTACTTCGACGACTGCAGGGTGCCCGAGACAAGGATACTGGGCCAGATCGGGAGGGGCTTCAAGGAGGCGATGATGACGCTCAACGAGGGCAGGATAACGACAGCCGCCACCGGCCTCGGGGTCATGCAGGCCGCCTTCGAGGAGGCGTTCAAGTACGCCAGGGAGAGGGAGAGCATGGGCGTGCCGATAATCGAGCACCAGATGGTCCTATCCATGATCTCCCACATGAAGACCCTCCTAGAGGCCTCCAGGCTCCTAATATACACCGCCGCGTGGAAGGCCGACCAGGGCCACCCAGACTACATACTATACTCGAGCATGGCTAAGTACTTCACAGCAAAGTACGGCACCGACCTCGTGAGGCTCGCCATGCAGGTCCTAGGCGGGATAGGCTACAGCAAGGAGAGCCCCGTCGAGAGGTACTACCGCGACATAAAGATGATAGAGATAGGCGACGGCACGAACGAGGCCCAGAAACTCGTCATAACGAGATTCCTCCTAGGCAAGATAAGGCCAGAGTAACCGGTTCTACCACGCAATTAAATCCCCAACCCCCCATCCCCCAGGGGTCGGGGGCGCTTCTTTGGGGGCCCGCCGCCTGATAGCTGAGACCCTAGCCATAAGCCCCAGCGGCGCCCTGAGCCCCGGGCCCCTCTCGGCGGCGGCTATAGCCCTGGGCTCGAGCCTGGGGCTCGCCGGGGGGTTGGCGGTTGCCCTAGGCCACATGGCCTTCGAGCTCCCCTACGTCGCCCTCCTCTCGAGGGCGGCGGCCAGGGTCAGGCGCCTCCTCGAGGGCCGGATCGGCGGGGCACTCCTCCTATTCATGGCGAGTTTCACGGGGTTCTTCGCCTGGGGCCTCATCGAGGCGGCCCGGGCGGCCCTCGGGGGCAGCCCGGCCCCCGCTGTGCCGGGGGCCTCGGCGGCGGGGGGCCTCCTAGGCGCCTTCGCCGTAGGGGTCCTCTACACGGGAGCCAACCCCTTCTTCCTAGCCTGGTGGGCCACGGCCGGGTTCCCCCTGGTGGAGGGCGCCTCGAGGATCCCGGGGGGCCTGGCTTTGATGTATGCTAGTCACGTGTGGATGGACTACGCCTGGCTGGGCCTCCTGGCCGCTGGCGGGGGCGCCGCTGGGCTCCTAGGGTCTAGGGGGTACGCCGCCCTCCTAGGGGCCCTCGGCGCCGTCCTGGCATACTATGCCGCGAGGTTCGCCCTGGAGGCCTTCAGGATCCTCTCAGGCCGAGGAGGCCCTCTATGAGGCTCCTGCACTCCTCGTAGCTCCTGCAGTCGCGGTGGCTCCTGATGAAGTGCACGTCGCCCACGGTCTCGCGTATCTGGCCTATGTGTATGTCCCTGTCATCGATGTAGACTATCTCCCCCGGGCTGGGGGCATAGCCCCTCTCGCACCTCAGGCTAGAGAGGAACCTCCTGAGCACGAGGTCCTTCCTTGGGTGGGGCTCGGCTAGGTGGTAGTCGAAGAGCCCGTCGAGGCCTAGGGTCCTAAGCGCCTCGAGCGCCTTCCAGGGGACGTTCCAGGTGAAGCTAGCCACTATGCCGTGGGACCTCCTAGCCCAGAGGGCGAGGCGGGCCATGTAGGGGTAGACGTGCAGCTCCACCCCCCGGGAGTCCCTGAGGCTCAGGGGGCCGAGCCTCTCGAATGGGGGCTCCATGCTCGTAACGTCTGGGTGGTCCCAGAGTGTGCCGTCGAGGTCTAGTAGTAGCAGCCACCTACGCCTCAACCCCTGGCTCCCCGGGGCCTGTAGGCCTCCTCTGAGGCGGCTATACCGGCTATTATCAGCGCCATCCCGGCCAGCTGGCCCCCCGTGAATCTCTCCCCTAGGAGTGCGGCTGAGAACACCGCGGCGAATACCGGCTCAAGGAGGAATATTAGGGCGGCGAGGGCTGGGGGCACCCTCTTCTGCCCCATCACCTGGAGTATGAATGCGGCGTCCGCACAGGCGAGGCCTAGGTAGGCTAGCACTAGGAGGAGCCCGGGATCCAGGCGTGGGGGCCCCTCGACCGCCAGGGCGGGGAGGGCGAGGGCTATGCTTGGCAGCATCTCGGCGAACGTGAACGCCACCGGGTCGGAGCCGCGGGCGTAGCGGTCCACCAGTATTATCTGGGCGGCCCAGGCCACGGCCCCCAGCAGGACTAGCGCGTCGCCCAGCCCCAGGCCCCCCTCGGGCCTGGTTAGGAGGTATAGGCCAGCTAGAGCCATGGCCAGGGAGGCTGCGAGGCCCGGGCTGTAGTCCCTCTCGACTATGGCCGTGTATATGTGGACGAAGACCGTGTTAAGCCCCGTTATGAAGGCCGAGTTACTCGCCGTGGTGTAGCGGGTGCCCCAGCCCTGGAGCCAGAGGCCCACCGCGAACGCCACCCCCGTGGCGAGGCCCCCCTCAAGGCTGGCCCTCAGCGGGCGCCCCCTGAGGGCGGCGTATGCCAGGTAGGGGGAGAGGCCCGCCGCCGCTATGAGGGAGCGCACCCAGACGTAGGTTAGGGGGCCTATCCTGGTCACCGTGTACTTTATCGCCGGGAAGCTCGTCCCCCAGAGGAGGGTCGTCCCCACGAGGAGGATCGAGCCCGTGAGTAGGGCCCTCCTCAAGCGCCTCCACCCTCCCCCGGCGGCGGGAGCCTGTAGATTTCGTCGGGCACGTGCCTCGGCACCTCGACCCTAGAACCGTCGCGGCGCACGAGCTCCAGGCCCGCCCTGCCGGAGTCGAGCACCTCCCCTACTACGGCGGCATTCACGCCCAGCCCCCCGAGGGCCTCGAGGGCCTCCCCGGCTAGGCCGCGGGGCACGGCGGCGAGGAGGCTCCCACTGCTTATGAGCCTCAGGGGGTCGACGCCTAGGGCCCCCGCCACCACCCGGGTCTCCGGGGCGACCGGTACCCGGTCCTCGTAGAGCCTGACCCGCACCCCGGAGGCGTACGCCATCTCGGCAGCGCCCCCGAGGATCCCGCCCTCCGTGGGGTCGTGCATCGCGTCCACGAGGCCCCTTCCCGCGAGTGCCAGGGCCTCGGGTACAACACTCACCCTCCAGATGAAGCCCTCCGCCCTAGCCAGCACGTCCCGGGGGACGCCCCGCCTCGCCAGCTCCCCCCGGTAATCGCTCGCCAGTATCGCGGTGCCCTCGACCGCCGCCGTCTTAGTCATGATGACGAGGTCCCCGGGCCTCGCCCCCGAGGTCCTCGCCACTGACTCCCTGGGGGCGAGGCCCATCGCTGTCGCCACCACGATGGGGCGACCGAGTCCTGGGGCCGCCTCCGTATGGCCCCCAACGATCATGGCCCCTATGCCGCGGGCGGCTCGGTCGGCCTGGCTGGCTATCTCCTCGAGCAGCCTGGGGCCCGAGTCCTCGGGTAGGAGTATCACCATGAGGAGCCACCTCGGCCTGGCCCCCTGCGCTGCGACGTCGTTCGCCGCCACGTTAACCGCGAGCCAGCCCGCGTAGCGCTCCGCCGCCGTCACGGGGTCGCTGTGGGCCACTATCACCCTACCCCAGCCAGCCTCGATTACCGCGGCGTCCTCGCCGTACGAGGGCCCCACAGCGACGGCTGGGTCGCGCAGCCCGAGCCGCCTATAGACTATGGACTCGAGCACCTCCGGCGGCAGCTTCCCCGTGAACCCCAACGAGCCGCCCCCGGGCGGGCTGGTGGTATAGGGCACACCAATTAGACCCCCGAGGGCGCCTGGCGGGGCTGGAGGTGTGCCTCTGCTGGAGACTCTGACTCGTGATGTAGTAGAGTCGGTCCTCATGGGGGTGGCTGTCGGGGACGCCCTGGGCCTGCCCCTGGAGTTCGAGTGGCGCGAGCCCCTCGATGCATGGCTGGAGGGCCTCGGGGAGCTGGAGTGCGTTGCCCCCAGGGGCTACTGCGCTTATAGTGACGACACAGAGATGACTCTGATCGTAGCGGAGTCCCTGGCCGAGAGGTGCGGCGTCGACCAGGAGCACCTGGCTGAGATGCTCATGGCCAAGGCCCGCATCGAGGATGAGCTACGCTACTATGGAGCCGGTACCATAGCGGTGATCAAGCTCCTCCGCAAGGGGTTCCCCTGGAAGAAGGCAGTCCTCGAGGTCTACGAGGGCGGCAACATGGGCAACGGGGCCGCCATAAGGGTGGCGCCGGTGGCCCTCTTCTACCACCCCGACACCCAGGCAGTCTGGAGGGCGGCTGGGGAGCAGGCCATAGTGACGCACGCCCACCCCATAGGCGTGGAGGCCGCGAGGATCCAGGCGCTGGCGATCCACTACTCCCTCAGCGGCGTCGAGCCAGTGAGGCTCCCAGGGGTGCTCATGGGCCAAGCCAAGACGCGGGAGTTCAAGACCGCCCTCGGGAGGGTGGAGGGCCTACTCGGCTCCGACCCCACCCCCCGGGAGGTCGTCGACGCCCTTGGCAACGGCGCGCCCGGCCACGAGAGCGTCCCCGCAGCGATATACGCCCACGCAAGGGCCCGGGGCGACCCGCTGAAGGCGGTGCTGAACGCCCTGAGCCTAGGGGGCGATAGTGATAGCATAGCCTCGATGGCAGCCGCCATAGCCGTGGCATACAGTAGAGGCCTCGGGGGCCTCGAGCACCTCAGGGACGCCGTCGAGGGGGCCGACGAGATCTCCAGGGTCGCCTCCAAGCTATACGGGGCCATCAGGGAGTGCACGCGGGGCTAGGAGCCCCACCCTTATTATCCTGGGGCCCCGCGTGCCCCTGGGGTCAAGGGTTTGTATGGAGCCTACATAGGCGGGATAACCTATAACATCGTCATAGCGATCATAGTCTTCGTCATAGCACTGACGGTCGAGGACCTGCTCTACTTCGACTCCAAGACCTACGGGGGCACTGTGGAGGCCCTCAGCGGGGTGGCCTCCACCCTCAGGAGCCGAGGGGTCAAGGTGAGGGAGGAGCCGGGAGCCTACAGGATCGGCGACCCCATAGAGTATGTCCTATCAATAACAGGAGGGTCGCAGGGATCGAGTGAAGAGGCCATCATAAGGGGAAGGACCAGAGTCGCCCCCTGGTTCCTCGGGGCCGTGCTACTCATAATGGCGCTCAACGCCTGGATGGGGCTGGCCCTAGCGTTCCTAGGCTACCTCTACTACCGCTACATGAAGAGCAACCTCGAGGAGGCACTCAGACAGCACGGCCTCGCCTAGAGTCAAGGCTATACCAAGACTACAAGAAATATCTTTTAAAATATATTTATTTAAAAAGTGTTGTATGCGGAGCCTAGTTAGACCTAGTTAGAAGGCGGTTACTGGAAGGTTACCTTCCTGTCCTTCAGGCTCCTGTTGAGTAGGTCGGCGTGCTCCAGGGTGACGTGGTACTCCGCTATCTTCTCCAGCTTGGTCTGGCCATCCTCTATCTTCACCTTGTTCACATAGACTTTGCCCTCGTCGAAGCCTACGGTGTAGACGAATAGGTCCTTTGACTCTAGGTAGTTTGCTATGTCGCTGTCCTTGAGGGCCTCGGCTACGCCTCCCGCAGCGAATATCCTGACGTGGAATACTATGGCTCCGGGCACGCCCTCCTTAGCCATTGCCTTGAGTAGCTTCACGAAGCTCTCCTTCACCTTCTCTATGGGGTCCTCGCCGCCGAACTGTAGGAGCACGGCCTGAGCGTTGAACTCCTTGAGCCTCTTTGCTATCTCATCCTCGTTACCGCTCAGCTCCACCATGAAGTGGTATGTGACACCGCCGCTGTGGTCTAGGAATGCTGCCTCTGTGGCGGTTGCTATGCTGCTGCATATGATGTTCTTGGGCGCTACCACGGCGAGCTTGTTGACGCCGAGCTTTGCTACAGCTATGCCTACGAGCCTGCCCGTGAGGGCCCTGAGGTATATCTCTTCCTCGAAGGTTGTCAGAGGCACCGCTCTGTACCACCTCTACCTTCTAGTTAGAATCAATTTTAGTTTAACTCCATATCTACACATGAGAATGGCCTCCCCCACTTAAGGTTGTATGGCGATCGCGAGCCGCGGGGGCGGCCCCCGTGTGAGCGGCGAGGCCTGCGGGTGCGGCAGGATCCTGGGGCGCCACAGGGCCCGGGGGGTGTGGCTCACCATCAGGACGGCCTGCAGGAGGGATAGGGATGCGCTCATCAGGTTCTACGAGAGCCTGAGCCTCGAGACTATATACACGAGGTTCTTCGCTATAGTCAGGTACTTCGACCCCTACGTCGACTCCCTCCTCAGCAACGCCCGAGCGGTCGTTGTCGTAGCGGAGGCCCCCGACGGCAGGATAGTCGGTGTGGCAGAGGCTGTGGGCGACGAGAGGGGCTACGCTGAGTCCGGCATAGCGGTTCTCGAGGAGTTCCAGGGCCAGGGGGTCGGCACTGCCCTTGGAAAGGCGATACTGGAGGCCTCGAGGATGTGCGGCTTCAAGAAGCTCTACGGCTACATAATGGTTGATAACAGGGCCGCCTACAGGCTGGCCATGAAGTTCGGGGCCAGGGTTGTGGGGAGGTACGAGGCCCTCCTCAGGATAGAGTTCGACCTCGAGGCTAGCAGAGGCCCCCGGCCTCGCGGGCCCTGAAGGCCTTCCTCACGTAGACGTTGTGCGGGTGGATGCTCTCCATGCTGTCCACCTCCACGCCCACCAGGGCGTCGGGGCAGCAGTCCAGGGCTAGCCTGGCGAGGCCGCAGAGGGCGTCCCTCGCTATGTCCTCGGCGAACTTCTGGTTCCTGAAGGCGTGGATGACCAGGCGGCCCTCCTGCTCCCTCTTGAGGAGCGTGAATGCGGGCGCCGAGGGGGCGCGGGAGAGGATCCTCGCCACATCCTCTATCCTAACCATCTCGCCCCCAGTCTCTATGAAGCCCCTCACTATCACCCTCTGCGCGTGGCTCGGGCTAGTCTCCCTCGGGGTCCCGAGCATGGCCGAGGTGGTCGTGGCTGCGCTCGGGCAGACGCTCATGCCTGCGATTGCGACCTCGACCCTCCTCCTGGAGGCGCCGCCCCTCTCCCTCGAGACGCTCACCACCACTTCCACCGGCTCGAGGCCCCTGAGGCCTGCCTCCGGCAGCTCTATCTCGATGTGGTAGGTGGTCCTGGCCCTCACGTAGGCCCTCGAGGCGTAGGGGTGCCTCTCGAGGAGCCTCTCGGCGGCGGCCTCCAGTAGCTCCTCTATGCTCCCGGCCTTGCTGGCCTCGACCACGGCGTCGGCTAGGGCCTCTATGTTCCTGGATAGGTGGGCCCCCCTCTGCCTTGGGTCTAGGTCTATGAGGGCGTCCACGGTTAGGTCGAGCTGGAGGGGGCCCAGGGGGCTCTCGATGGTGGCCCTCAGCTTCACGCCCCTGAAGCCCACCTGGTCGAGGCCTATCTCGTAGCGTGGCCTCGTATCCTGAACCTCCCAGAGCCCCCCGCCATCGCTGAGAGGCTCACCTCTGCCAGGGCTACGGGGTACTCTATCCCCAGGGCCTCCAGCACCCTCGGGTGCACCTCGCCCAGCCATGCCAGCTCCCCGCCCTCGGCGTCGAGCAGCCTAGCAGCCCTGCCGGGTATCGCCCAGGGCAGCTCGGCCTCCTCGGCGTTAAACGCTACCCCTAATATCCTGAGTATAGAGTACAGTGGAGCCTGGACGTCCTCGAAGCTGGCCTCCTCCCCCATGAAGGCTAGCGCCGCCCTGTAGTCCTCGGCCACGCCGCCACCCTCTCTCCAGACGACCTCGCCGACCTCGAAGACCCTCACGGGCTTCTCGGCGTGCTGGTTCTCAGCTAGGAACTGGAGGAGGGACACCGCCAGGGACGGCCTGAGCACGCTGTACTCGACCTGCACGGGGTTCGCTACCCTAACCGCTGCCCCCGAGAGCCCCAGCGCCTCCACGGCCCTAGGGCTCGTTAGGACCATCTGCATAGCCTCCGTGAAGCCTAGGCCCACGGCTAGCTTCCTCAGCTCCCTCGCCAGGAGTGTGAGGCTGTCCAGGCTCCCCCGGGTCCTCAGTTGCGGTAGCTCCGGCTCGAGGGCGTCGTAGCCCATCATCATAGCGGCGTCCTCAACAAGGTCGATTGGGCCCAGCACGTCGACCCTGTAGGGGGGCACCTCCACCTCCACGGTGTCGCCGTCCCCCCTGGGGGCGGCGTTGAACCTGGCCCTCGAGAGGAGCCTAGCGAGTTCCCCGGGGCCAAGCTCAACGCCTAGGACACCCGAGGCCCAGGAGGCTCCCACCTCCATGCGCCTCGACTCGAGCCTGGGGGTGACCCCCCTCACCTTGGGGGCGTCTACCTTGACTAGGCCCACCCTGGCGCCGGGCCTCTCGGAGAGGCCCGCAACTATCACCTCGAGCGTTGAGAGCACGGCGGCAGCGTCCGTGCCCGTCACGTCTATGAATAGGTCCCTCGTGCCGGGCTCGACCCTGGTCACCTCGGAGTTGATCACGGGGGGCAGGGCTATGATCACGCCCCCGGCGAGGAGCGCCGGGTGCTTATGCCCGGCTAGCGAGATCGAGCCGTACCTCCTCCCCTGCTCGGTCTCCTCGAGGACGCGCTCCACTGTTACCTCCGAGTCGCCGTGTAGGGGCACCATCCTGGCCTCGGCTATGTCCACTAGCCTGTACTCTATCCTCTTGCTGGGTAGCTTGGATAGGTCGTGGAAGCCTATCGCCACCTTCCTCCGCCTCCTCCCGATAGTGTCGTGTAGCTTCTCCTGGAACTGGACCAGCTCCTCGAGGTACTCCTCGTCCACGTTAACGTTGTATACCACGGCCGCGGCTATGTAGGGCCTCGTCTCGACCCCCCGGGCCGTGACCTCGACGCCCGACTCGACGGCCTCGGGCCTAGTGTAGCCCGCCTCGAAGCCGAGGAGCCCGCGGGCCGCCCTCGCGAAGCCCTCGCCTATGTACATGTCGGGCCTGTCGGGGTTCAGCTCTATGTAGACCTCCCCCTCCGGGCCCCACTCGAGCTCGCCTTTGAGCCTGAAGGCCACGTCCTCAAGGGCGGCGTGGTCCTTCAAGCCTATGAGGCTCATGAGCCTCTCGGCCTTGAACCTGAGGACTGGCACAGGCTACCACCCCCTCCTAGCGGGCATGGACCTGATGTAGTCGTAGTCCCTCGTGTAGAGGAGCCTGATGTCCCTTATGCCGTAGTAGGCGGCTGCCAGCCTCTCCACGCCTAGGCCCCACGCCCCGACGGGGTAGTCCACGCCCGCCATCTCGAGCACCTCGGGCCTGAAGAGGCCGGCGCCGAACAGCTCCACCCAGCCCCCGCCGGGCATGTGGGCGTAGCCCTCGACGCTTGGCTCGGTGAAGGGGAAGTAGGCGGGCTTGAACCTGACCTCGAGGCCGAGGCGCTCGCTTATCTCCTTCAGGGTGCCGAGTAGGTCCCTGAAGGTGTAGCCGCTCCAGCCCTCGACGCCGTCTAGCTGGTGGAACTGGGGTAGGTGGGTGGCGTCGACGGTGTCGCTCCTGAAGACCCTGCCTATCGTGAAGGCCCTCAGGGGCTCTGGGGGCCTCGAGGCTAGGAGCCTGGCTGAGACGCTGGTCGTCTGGCTCCTGAGCACTAGCCTGGCCGCAACCCTGGGGTCCCACTTGTAGCCCCAGCCCCTCTCGTGGACCCTGCCGACCCTCTCCAGGAGGCTCTCGAGGCCCTCGAGGCTGGCTTCCCGGGGCTCCGCTATCTTGAGGGTGTCGTGTATCTCGCGGGCGGGGTGGTCTTGGGCCTGGAAGAGCATGTCGAAGTTGTATAGCTCAAGCTCCACCAGGGGCCCCCTGACCTCCCTGAATCCCATCTCCTTCATTATGTCCCTCAGCATCTCAATGAACTCGGCTAGGAAGTGCATCCTAGCCGGGAGCACCCTCGGAGGCTCGGCCCTGACGTTGTAGGCCCTGAAGGGCTGGCCCCTCCACGCCCCGCTCTTCAGCATCTCGTGGGTCAGCCTGCCTATCTCGACTGAGACCCTCGAGAGCACCTCCAGGGGGCTCGCGGCTAGCTCGACGATGAGCCTCTTTCTCCTGGACTCCTCCACGAGCCCCCTCCTCTTGAGGGCCTCCAGCTCCTCGGGCTCGAGGCGCCCGCCCCGGGCGAGGGCCTCTAGGAGCCTCCTAACGCGGGATGCCCTCTCCAGGGCCTCCCCAGGCTCCACTGCTAGCCTAGCCTTGCCGCCTGAGACCTCTATGAGGCCCAGCCTCTTGGCCTCCCCAATGGCGACGCCGGCCTCCGGGCCCAGTGTGCTAGCCAGGCTGGCCAGGTCGGCCTCGCCGCCCCTCTCGGCTATGAGGCGCACAAGCCTCTCCTCGGGGGCCCCCTCCTCGAGGATCCTCCTGCCCCTCTCGCTGGGCTTGTACTCGACCTCCTCGACGGCCTCCACCCTCGCCAGACCCTTCTCAGCCAGCAGGGCGGCGAGGCTCGCTATGCTAGACCTGGGGATGCCCGTGGCCCTCTCGAGCTCCTCGAGGCTCCCCCGGGAGACCCCGGCCCTTGCTAGGGCTTGGAGTAGCCTGTACTCGCCCTCGCTGACCGGGATCCTCCCAGGGCCGCTGGCTCCACCGCCTTGCCCCGGCAAGCCCTGCACCCCCTATGGGTGTGTGTAGAATGCCAGTACCTCGTCGCCCGTGGAGTCTATTCGGGCGAAGCCGAACCTCATGAGTTGTAGGTGGGCGTCGACGCCGTACTCTCTTATGGCGGGCTCGGCGTAGCCCCTGTGCTCCCTGAACTCGAGTTCTACCGGCTCGAGGACCCTCATGGGCACAGCCCCCCTCCTCGGGGTCCAGTGGATTATCTGGAGCCCCCTCCTCCTCGCCTCCTCGAGGCTGGTCCCCTCGAGCACTAGCTTGGAGTCCTCGAATCTGAAGTTGCCGAGGCCCACGAGCCTCGCCCTGCCTAGGGCGTGGTCCGCCCTGGTTACGCCTATCTCGTCGCCGTCGCAGACCCTTATGGTCCTCGTCCTCTCGGGCCTGTCTGGGTGGTATGGGATCCTGGCCTCGATGCACCCGGCGCCGCCTAGGTCGGCGCGGAGCCAGACTGGGTCCTCCACGAACATGATCCTATCAGCCACGGGGTCGAGAATCTTCCTGTTCACGGCGGCTAGGTTGCTCCAGCTCAGCGTGGCGTCGCCCGGCTTGACGCCGACCTCCAGTATGACCCTCCTGATGGCCTCCGCCACTATCCCCCTCCTCCTCAGGCCGGCTATCGTGCCGAACCTGGGGTCGTCGTAGCCCAGGAACTTGCCGGGGTTCTCCTCGAGGAGCCTCCTTATGTGGCTCTTACTCATTATGAAGCCCTCGAGCTTGAGGCGGCCGAAGTGTATGAATACGGGGGGCTCCCAGGAGAAGCACTTGTAGACGTAGAGCTGCTTCTCCGTGTTGACCTGGTGCTCCTTCCCCCTCAGCACGTGGGTGACACCCATGAGGTGGTCGTCGACGCTAACGGCGAAGTTGTAGGTGGGCCACACCCTGTACCTGCTCCCCACTAGGGGGTGGGGATAGCGCTCGGTGTCGATTATCCTCAGGGCCACCCAGTCCCTAACGCTGGGGTTTGGATGGGACAGGTCGGTCTTGACCCTCACCACGGCCTCCCCCTCGCCGTACTCGCCGGATAGCATCTTGTCCCACTGCTCGAGCTGCCACTCCGGGGGCCTCTCCCGGCTCCAGCAGGCCCTGCCGCTCCTGAGCAGCTCCCGGGACTCCTCGCCGCAGAGGTCGACGTAGGCGCAGCCCCTCTCCAGCATGGCCCTCGCGTGCTCGTAGAAGACCTCCATCCTGAGGCTCTGGATGTACTCCTCGTCCCATGTGACGCCGAGCCAGCGGAGGTCCTCCTTGATGAGGTCGTACGCCTCCCTCAGGGGGGTCTTGGTCCTGGGGTCGGTGTCCTCGAAGCGGAGCACCATCCTGCCCTTGTACATCCTAGCGTACTCGTGGCTCAGTATAGCGGGCCTGGCGTTGCCTATGTGTATCACGAAGTCCGGGTTGGGGGCGAACCTCGTCACGACAGCGCCCTCGCGGGCGCCGGGGAGCGGTGGGAGCCCCTTGGGGCCCCCCTCCCTCCGGGGCCTCTCCTCTAGTAGCTCGGGGTACTCCTCCCTGAGGATCCTCTCCTGCTCCCCGGGATCCAGGCTGTTGACCCACTCCACGAGCCTCCTAGCGAGGGCCGCGACCTCACGGGCCCTGGGCCTGAGCTCGGGGTGGTCGCCGAGTATCATTGACATTACGCTACCCACGCTGGCCCTGCCGCCGTACTTGACTGCGTTCTTCAGCACGTAGCCCCTGACGAGCCTCTCAAGCTCGGGGTCTACCCCACTCAAAACCCTCGGCGCCCCCGGGCGGGCCGGGGGCTTGGAGGTTTTTAGTGGGCCCCCAGGAGGGCTAGGGCCTCATCGTCGGGCTCGAGGATCTCGACCTCGTCCTCGTCTATTATGAGGTAGACATACCTCTCAGCGCTGGCCCCGGGCTCCCAGGCTATGTAGGCCACCACGCCCTCGCAGCCCGCCCTGACGGTCTTCGTCTCGCCCTTCCCCGTAACCACGTAGGCTAGCACGCTATCCTCCTCGACCTCCTCCCCCTCCCTCGCCACTATATTCACGTGCACGCCCGACGCCTCGACCAGCTTGAGGGGGGCGCCCTCCCCTAGGTAGAGGGCCCTGTAGTCGAGCCATGGAACGACTACGGCGAAGGCCCTAGTGGCCCTCGCCTCGACGGGGTCGAATATCCTGAGCCAGCCCCACTCGTAGGGCTTGAGGCCCATCCACCCCTCCCGGGGGCCGGGCTCGCCGCGGCGTATCGTGTACCTGCCAGCCCCTAGGTCCGGGACCAGGTACTCCCCCGACTCCTCGCCCGCCACGTAGAGGCGTGGGAACTCGTAGTCCCTCGGGGTGAACTCGTGGTTGAGCGTCACAGCTACTTCTCCCTCTCGACGACGAAGCTCGCCAGCTCGCGGAGGGCCTCAGCGGCCCTGGAGTCCTCTATTGGAAGCTCGTCGAGTATCGAGGCGGCGTTCCTAGCCATCTCCATTGCGAGGTCCATGGCGTACTTGGGGGCCCCGCTCTCCCTTATGAGGGCCGCCGCCTCCTCCAGCTCCTCCTCGCTCGCACCCTCCCTGCCTATGAGGCTCTTGAGCCTCTCAGCCTTCTCGCTGGGGAGGTGCTCGAGGGCATATAGGACTAGGATGGTCTTCTTCCCCCTCCTGAGGTCGCTGTATACGGGCTTCCCGGTCTTGGAGGGGTCGCCGTAGACGCCGAGGTAGTCGTCCCTTATCTGGAAGGCCACCCCAACGAGCCTCCCGTACTGGCGCGCCGCCTCTATGTAGCTCTCGTCCCCCGAGGCCACGAGGGCGCCCATGGCGGCTGAGGCCTCTATGAGTGCCCCCGTCTTAAGGTATATCATGTCCAGGTAGTCCCTAGCAGTGACGTCCCACGTGGACTCGAACATCATGTCTAGGGCCTGCCCCTCGCTCACCCTCTTGGCGGCCCACGCGAGCAGCTCGAGGGCCCTGGCCGCGACGTCGGCCTCGAGGCCGTAGTCCAGGGCCCTGTATATGGCCCTGAAGGCCTCGGCGTGCAGGAGGTCCCCCGCGACTATCGCCATGGGCTCCCCGTAGACGACGTGGGTCGTCGGCACCCCCCTCCTATACTCGTCCCTGTCTATTATGTCGTCGTGTATCAACGTGAAGTTATGGAACAACTCGACCGCCGCCGCGAGGGGGATGGCCTGGTACTCGGCCTCCACGCCCCCTAGGGCGCGGGCGAATAGCATAACGATCGCGGGCCTCAGCCTCTTACCCCCAGCCCTGACCAGGTGCATGCCAGCCTTGTAGAGGGTCTCCGGCATGCCCCTGACGTGGTCCCTCATGAACGAGTCGACGGCCATAGCGTAGCGGGAGAGGAACTTCGAGAGAGTGGGCGGCAAGCTCAAGGCGTCCCCTACACCCTACGGCCGAGGGCCATGAGCCTGGCTATTTTAGCTCTAACCAGCGCGCCCAGGCTTATACCCCTAGCCTCTAGCTCCTCGCGGAGCCTCCCCGTGATTGTTAGGGGCCTCACCATGAGGTCCCTAACCGTGGGGGCCCCGGCGAGGTATGCTGCAACCCTCAGCTGCTCTTTCAGCGAGGCTATCAGCCTGTCCAGGGCCTCGTCGCCGCCCCGGTAGAGGGCCCTCAGGGCTGGGAGCGCCACGCCGGCCAGGTCGGCCCCTAGGGCTATGGCCCTCGCAGCGTCGAGGCCCGTCCTTATGCCCCCGCTGGCTATGACGCACGCCCTCGGGGCGGCGACCCTAGCCTCCACCACGGCGAGGGCCGTCGGGTTGCCCCAGTAGTCGGTGAAGCCGTCGGGGGGCCTCGGGGGCTCCACGCCCCTCTCCCTCGCCCTGAGGACCTCCACCTTGACCCAGTTCGTCCCCCCGAGGCCGGAGACGTCGAAGCACTCCACGCCCAGGGCGCTGAGCTGCCTGACGGCCTCCATTGAGAGGCCCGTCCCTGTCTCCTTTACCACAACTGGGACGCCGACGTTGTCTACTATCTCCTTGACGGCCCTCAGGAGGCCCCTGTACCTGGTGTCCCCCTCGAGCTGGAAGGCCTCCTGGGCTGGGTTGAGGTGTATGGCGAGTGCATCGGCCCTGACCATCTCCACGGCCCTCAGGGCCTCCTCCACGCCGTAGCCCAGGACGAGCTGGGGCGCCCCCAGGTTGGCCACCACTACCGTGGTTGGCGCCTCCCGCCTGACGACCCTGTATGTTTCCTCGACGCTGGGATCCTCGATGGCCGCCCTCTGGCTCCCCACGCCAATGGCTATCCCATGCCTCTCGGCTACCCTAGCGAGGGCGGCGTTGACCCACTCGACATCCGGGTGGCCGCCCGTCATGCCCGTTATCATTAGGGGGGCGCTGAGCCTCTTACCGAAAACCTCGACTGAGAGGTCGACCGAGTCGAGGTCAACCTCGGGGGCGGGCTGGTGGACTATCCTCACGTCCCCGAGGAGTGTGGGGTGCCCCGACTCGACTTCCTTCTCGACTGCTATCCTTATGTGGTCGAGCTTCCTGGGCAGCGTGCCTGTCCCCTCGGCCAAGACTCCTACACCACTATCCTCGTGCCGGCCCTCCCGCCCTCGAGGACTTTAAGCAGGCCCCCGAGCCCGGTGATGTAGACCCTCGCGCCCCCGGCGGCGGCCCTCCGGGCCCACTCCACCTTGGCCTCCAGCCCCCCTGTGACGTCGTGGGCCGCGCCGCCCAGCCTCGGCACGGGATCCCCGGGGCCCAGCTCCCCTATGACCCTGCCCTCACCGTCGAGTACCCCGGGCGCGTCTATCGTGAAGACTATGCAGTCGACGCCGGCCTCCAGGCCCGCCTCGACCACTAGCTGGTCCCCACTCACTATCACGAGGCCCCCGCGGCATGGGACTGCGTCGCCGTACGCCACAGGCACCAGCCCCTCCCCGAGGTCCCTGAGGAGGGGAGTGTAGCGGCACTCGCGGCACTCGCATATGGTGTGCGTCGTGTGCAGGCTCGCGGGCAGCCCCGCCCCCCTGAGGGCTTCGACGACCCGGGCGGCTAGTCTGAGCATGGCCCCCTGGATCCTGGGGGCGGCCGCCGCCGGGAGGTCCCGGGCGCCCAGCTCCCCCCTGAGGGTGTCTACCTCGTAGTGGCCGAAGCTCCCGCCGCCGTGCACTACTATGAGGCGCCTCCCCCCGCTCCTCCAGTAGGCTGCCAGGATCCTCGAGGCCCCCGCGAGGGCCTCCCCCCTCACGGTGTAGGGCCTATCCTTCACCGTCACAAGGCTACCGCCGAGCTTCACCGCCGCTGACCCGCAGGGCCTGGGCATGCGGGCTCACCGCCTCGCCGGGGGGCTAGCTCTTGCAGTGCTTCTCGAGCACCGCTGGGAGGCCAGGGGAGTGGATGCACTCCTCCCCTGGGGGCTGGGCCCCCCATACTAGGAGGGCTATCGCCTCATCTACGGGCTTGTACCTCCAGGCGACCTCTAGGGGGTCCTCTCCGTCCCTTATCTTGACTGCCGCGGCGAGGGTTGAGATCCCTGCGAGGTGGACTATCGCCGAGTAGACGTCGCCGCCTAGCTCCTCCCTCGCTATCCTCCTAGCGACCCTGGCCTCGCCCCTATAGGACAGCCCGGGGACTCCGCCCTCGGCTATGTCGCCGTGCTCCTCGTCGTTCCTCCACGCAACTATCCTGCCCGTCGCAGCCGAGTACCTGAGGGCGTCTAGGACGCCCGCCCACCCGGGGAGCCCGGTGTAATCCAGGGGGTCGGCGAGCCTGGCGAGCTCCACGATCTCGTCGCTGGAGAGCGTGTCCCCATGCCTCCTAGCCAACACGTGTAGGAGGGCTACGGTGACGGCGGCGTAGGATCCCGCCTGCCCCGGGGAGCCCACGACGTCCTCCACTATAACCTCGGCGTCGAAGCCCTCCCCCAGGCCGTCCTGGATGTTGGACCAGAAACCACCCAACAGGCTACCGGGCACTGGCAGCGGGCCCCTGAGCCTAGCCTCCCCAACGCCCCCCCGGGGCTCCAGCTCGACATTGAGCACGAGCCTTGCCTCGGGGGCCGCTATGAGGGGGTTCTCAGCGTCAGGTATCGGTATACCCGAGACTATGGCCGGCGCCTGTATGGAGAGCCTCAACCCACTCCATCCCCGCAGGGGACCCCGGGATCCCGGAGAGATAATACTACAACCGCAAGCGCTGTGGCCCCGCGCCTCCCCAGAGGGGCCCAGGCTATAGGGGCCACTTGAGGGGGCTGCTCCCCGCCTCTAGGCCTGCTCTTGCCTCCTGGGGAGTGGGACCCTCACGGCTGCGTAGCCCACGACGCTCGACTTGTCGCCTGTGACGTCGCCGCTGGTGGCGTACTTGAGGACCTCCGCTCCCGGGGAGCCGGCCATCCTGCCGAGGTATAGGAGGGCCGCCACGGGGCCGGGGCCGCACATTGTGATATTGTACTTTTCTATCACTGCGAAGAGGCCCTCGGGGTCGAGCCTCTTTATGGCGTCGAGCGCTATGGAGTCCTTCCTCACAGCGCTCTCGTGGCTCTCGTAGTGGGTGAAGTCGCTGCTCGCTATGAACACGTAGTCCCTACCCGTCTCTCTGGCAGCGCTCGCCACAGCCTTCGCTATGTCCTCCGAGACCTCGGGGCTCTGGTGCCACACCACTATCGGGACTATCTTGAATCTCCCGCCGAAGAGGTACTGGAGAAACGGCACCTGGACCTCGACGCTGTGCTCGTAGATGTGGGCCTTATCGTCGGGGTCAAGGAACCTGCTATTGGCTATCATAGCCTTGGCGAACTCGGAGTCAACCTCAACCTCGCCTAGGGGCGTCTCCCAGACGCCCTCGTGGTAGATGCTGACGAGGCTCCCCATACCCGTGTGGTTGGGCCCCGCAATAACAACGGTCTCAGGGGCCCCCTCGAGCGCCAGCCTGTAGTAGGCGTGGGCAGCCACCGGCCCGCTGTACATGTAGCCAGCGTGGGGCACGACGAAGCCTATGCTCTCCCTCCTACGGGCCCCGCTTACCTCCGGGATCCCCCCGGG
Organism: Acidilobaceae archaeon; assembly: GCA_027080775.1. Classification (GTDB taxonomy): domain Archaea; phylum Thermoproteota; class Thermoprotei_A; order Sulfolobales; family Acidilobaceae; genus Calypsonella; species Calypsonella navitae. The sequence goes on along the minus strand of JALWPV010000070.1, from coordinate 18,389 downwards.
CCCTAGGGGGTGCGTGAACGCCTCCTCTATCGCCCTCCTGAGCTCCTCTGGGTCCGCCGGGTAGAAGTACCCCGCGACGGCCGGCCTCCTCCTCGCTAGCAGGGGCACTGGAGCCTCACCCCCAGTACAGAGTATGGGCGTTGGGGCTTAATGCTAGGGCCTAGGAGGGTTGTGGTGGACCGGCCGGGATTTGAACCCGGGGCCTCCCGGGTGCAAGCCGGGCGCTCTTCCAGGCTGAGCTACCGGCCCACCCAGCCGCTCTAGGGTGTCTAGCCGGTATGGGGTTTAATCCTCTCCGCCGCCTCTCGCGTGTGGGTGGCACGCCTAGGCTTCCCGAGCCGCTATATAGTGGTGGTGTGTGTTGCTGATAGAGCATCCCCGGAGGGTTGAGAGGTACGGTGCCATAAGGCTGTATGACGTGGTGAGGGTTGTCACCCTCAACGGCCTGGGCTTCGAGGGCGACGGGGGCACGCTGTACTACGTGGGCACGGAGAGGGCGGAGAGGCTGGCGAGGGACACTGTGTTCGTCGTGCCGGTGAAGGACGAGGACCTCATGACGCTCGAGGGCGTGATAGCCGGGATCCCCCAGGGGAGCTGGGTCGTCATAGTGTCGGCCTCGAGCAGGAGCCCCGTGGACAGGTACATGGACGAGGTAAACCTAGCCAAGATGCTCGCCAGGACCGCTGAGAGGAGGATAGCCGTCCTCTACCAGAGGGACAAGGCGTGGGGCGACGTACTGAGGGGCACCAAGCTCGAGCCCCTGCTAGACGAGGAGGGGAGGGTGAGGAAGGGCAAGGGGGAGGGCATGATACTAGGCGTCATAGCGGCCGCGGCCCTCGGCGGCAGGTACGTGGCCTTCGTAGACAGCGACAACTACGTCCCCGGGGCGGTGGCGGAGTACGCCTGGGCCTACATCACGGGCTTCAGCTTACCCCATACGGGCCACGTAATGGTTAGGATCAAGTGGCCCTTCAAGGCGAAGCTCGAGGTCGCCGGGGACGTCTACTTCAGGAGGAGGGGCAGGGTCTCCATGCACACGAACACTATACTCAACTACGCCCTCTCGCTGGCCAGGAGGATAGAGACTGACATAGTCAAGACCGGGAACAGCGGGGAGCACGCCATGAGCATAGACCTGGCCCTAAACATGGAGTGGGCCGGGGGCTTCGCCATAGAGCCCTACCAGCTCGTCTGGCTCCTCGAGAACTGCTGGATAAACGAGGAGGCCTGCCCCTTCGCCCCGGCAGGCGTCACGATATACCAGATAGAGACGCGGAACCCCCACATCCACGCGGAGAGGGGTGACGAGCACATAGTGGACATGATAGCCTCAAGCATGGGAACCATATACCACTCGAGCCTGGCACAGGAGAAGGTGAAGAGGCGCATAAAGATGCTACTAGAAGACTACGGCTACGAGGCCGAGCCCCCAATGCCCAGAGTCTACCCACCCCCAGGAAGCATAGACTACGAGAGGGCATTCTACGACTACATAGCCAGGAGCGAGGACTCATTCATAAGCGAGTAACACGCAGCCGAGGCCCCACATGGGTCGCCGCCAAGAAAGGGGGAGAGGGACGCCCGCACCCCGAGGAGTCGCAGGGGCTTGCCGGGCTAGGATTTAGTGGAGCCTTCTAGCTTCCTCAGGCAGGCGCCGAGGTTCTTGGCGAGTGCCATCACGAAGCCTAGGCCCTTCTGCACGTCCGGGTCCCTCAGCGCGCTCATGAGGCCCATGAGCCCTCTGCGCTCGGCCTTGGCCGGGTCAGTCTTAGCCATGCCGTCCAGCAGGCAGTAGAAGGCGTTCTCGACGCAGTTCTTCACTCCCGCTACCTGCGAGCCGTCTATTTTCCTCGAGGCCTCGAGCACCGCTGCGATGAGCGCCAGGAGCCTGAAGGTCGAGGGATCCACTAGTATGGCCGAGAATGCCCCCTCGGAGTCGGAGAGGAAGTCCTTTAGCATACCGAGTAGCCCTGTCTTCTTGAGTTCGACGGCGACCTCCACGAGCTCCTTCAGGGCCTGGGCCTCCTCCTCGTTGAACCTCTCCTCCACCGCCATAGCCTACACCCCTAGAACCTTAACCTGTTAAGCCATCCCTGGTAGAAAGCCCTCTTAACCAGCTTAATCATCCCCGACTCGAGGGCGTTGTAGCATTTCCTCCAGGTGTACTTGCCCTGGCTCGTATCGTACTCTATCTCGCAGACCCCCAGGAAGCCCTTGTCCCCCGAGTAAGCGACGCAGGCCACCGGGGGCACCTTCTCCGGCGGGTAGCTGCCTCCCAGCTCGTAGAGTATCTCGCTGCTAGCCCTGTGGGCTGCGACGTGTATGAATACACCGGCAGTGCTCAGCCCCGTGGGCTCCATGGCGTGCTCGCCTATCATGAATATGTCATCGTAGTCTGGGTGCCTGAAGTCCGGTGCCCTGGACTTGGTGAACCTGTTATCGTCGGGGTACACGAACTCGGGGTCCTCCAGCACCTTGGGGAGGCGGAGGGGGGGCACCTTTACTAGGAGGTCGTATGGGATCTCATTGTTCTTAGTGACTACGACGTTCCTCCCGGGGTCGACCCTCTCGAAGCCCTTGTGCGGTATCACCTTGACGTTGTACTTCTCGAAGTACTTCAGCCAGAGCTTCGCTATGTCGGGGCCTAGGCCCTCAACCGGCGTGGCTCCATTGGGGGCCATGGGGACCACCAGCGTTATGTCGGGGTTTATGCCCCGCGTCGCCAGCCTGTAGCCGAGTACCGTGGCGAACTCCATCGGGTAGGTGCCGCACCTGTAGGGCATCTCGGGTACCAGTATTACCACGCGGCCGCCTGGGAACTCCCTGAGGGCCTTGTTGAACTCCACCGCTCCCTCGGGGTCATAGTTGTGGTAGCCTGCCTCAGCGAGGCCCGGGTACGCCTCCCAGCCGTTCCGCGACCCCAGCGCTACTATGAGGTAGTCATACTCAAGGCTGTCACCACCCGCTAGGGAGACCCTCCTATTGGCTGGGTCTATCTTGACTGCCTCGTCAACGACGACCCTAACCCCGTACTTCTCTAGGTTCCTTATCGGGGCCCTCGTCTCATCCAGTGGTATGCCCTCTAGGGCCACATCCATCCAGAGGGGGGGCATGTAGTGCCACTCGTCCTTGTTAACGAGCGTTATCTCAGCGTCAAAGCCGAACCCCCTCACCTGCTCGCTTAGGAAGAGCGCTGAGACTACCCCGCCAGTGCCTCCTCCGAGTATCAGTATGCGTTTCGGCACCGCGCATCTACCTCCAGCGGTGCTACCTCGTTTTTAGTGAGATGGAACTATTCAATATATATCTATGCAGGTTAACCAATACAGTAACGCCGCCTCCTTAATAACATCTACCCCTACACACCGCCAGCTATTCACGCTCCAAAAAGAGGAGGCGGGAGCCGTGGCCCGGCGGCCATCTAATCCCCGCCTAGCGCCCTCAACACTGTTACGAGTCTTGAGAGGCCGCGGGCTACGGCGGGGTCCTTGAGCGACTCTAGGAGCCCCGTTATGCCTAGGGGCTCGGCTGGCTCTGCTAGGGTCGCGGCTATAGCCCCTAGCTTGTCGAGTAGCTCTGGCAGGTTGTCCGCTAGCTTCATGGTGCCCGTGGTCATCACGAGCTGCACTATCCGCTTCACCACGTCCTCGTCTGTGAGTGCTATGAGCAGGTCCAGTAGGCCGCTTCTCTCGAGGTTGGCGAGGAGGTCTACAGCCTTCACTAGAGCCTCCCTGACCTCGGGCTGGCCCAGCTTGTCTATGACCTCCATCAGCTCGTCCCTCTCAGCCATCACCATCCACCCCCTACCCTGGAGGGATCCGTGGCCTCGAAGTACGCCCTGAAGATGGGGGACCACTTCTCGGGGTCCCTCAGGCTCGACCAGTAGCTGGCTATGAAGGCGTCCTCGAGTAGCCTCTTGAAGATGCTGAACTTAACCGGTATGGGTGGGTGGTCGTAGGTGCTTATCACGAAGGATGCCTCGCCATCAGTCACTATCGGGCAGTTCGTGCGCCCGTTGAACCTGGAGTCGAAGCCGAGTATCCTCTCGACCACCACCTCGGCCCCCAGGTGGGCTGTCACACCCGTCTTGCTGGTCGGAGCGTTGTTGCAGTCGCCGACGGCGTATGCGTCATCGTAGCCCTCGATCTGGAGGGTGTACTTGTCCACCTTTATGAAGCCGTCGTCATCCCTGGCCTCCTCGGGTAGCAGGCGTATCGCCGGGCCCTTGTGTGCTGGTATAACCGCTGCTAGGTCGTAAGTGATGCTCTCGCCCTCGAGTGAGTATATCACCCTATTCTCGGCGTCTATGCTGTCGACCGTGAACATAGTCTTGACCTCGACACCGGCCTCCCGCAGCTTCGGGGCAACGATCTCGGCGACCGTCTCGCTTGGGTACTCGTGTATGAAGGGTAGCGCAAGGACCACGCTGACCGAGTCCTTAACACCCCTTCTCCGGAGGGTCTCGGCGGCTAGGAAGGCCGCTTTGAGGGGTGCGGGCGGGCACTTGTAGAGGGGGTCTGCAGCCGCTATGACCAGGGTGCCCCTACTCATAGCCTTAAAGTGGCTCCAGAACCGGGCGGCGTAATCCGCGCCTCTGAAGTAGTCGCCGAACTCCTCCACCAGGCTGCTGTGGCCTGGCACGGCGTCGTAGTCGAGGTGGGCTCCAAGCGCTATTATCACCCTATCATAGTCGAGCCTCCTACCATCCTCTAGCGTCACTGTCCTCTCCGCTAGGTTCACCTCGGCGACCTTGCCCTGGACTAGGTTCACAGTAGGCTTCACAAGATCCTTAACGGGCCTCATGTACTTCTCGGGCGGGTGCCCCTGGAAGGCTATCCACAGCATGCCAGGCTGGAAGAGGTGGTACTCGCTCTTCTCGACAACCGTCACATCATAGCCGTGTAGGGCTAGGAGGTTCGCTGAAACCAGGCCCCCGGGGCCGGCTCCTAAGACGAGTATCCTCTCGGTCATCCTATAGCACCTCCGGGATGCGCGGGGAAAAGTAGTGGGTGGGGGCGTAGGGCTTACTTAGCTGTGACCTTGATGACAGCCTTTATTACGCCTCCCTCCTCGCTTATCTCCACGAGCTCGTTGCCAGTCCTCTTGATCCAGGCCTCTAGATCGGGCTTGAAGCCGGGGTCGGTGGCGTATATCTCTATTATATCTCCGCTCTTGGCCTTCCTGTACGCCTTGACGAGCTTTGTGATGGGGCCCGGGCAGGCCATGCCCTTAGCGTCTACAACTATCCTCTCTCCCATCGCGCTCACCCGTGGCTAGATGAATATTACCTCGTACCCCTCAATGTTCGACATGAAGTATGTGGCGCCCACGACGTCGTCTACTATCGGGTCCAGGTCCTCCTTCTTGAGGCCCATCGCCTCCGCCATCATGCTGCACACGTATACCTTCACGTCCCCGGCCTCCTTCGCCTCCTTCAGCATGTCGTACCAGGTGGGTAGGTTCAGCCTCTTCATGCCCTCCATCAGGGCTGGCACCATGTCCTCGAACTCCTTGGAGAACCTAGGCTCAGGCTTGTTCTTCGTGAAGTATGGCAGTGCGAAGCCTGTCACGAATATCCTAACGGGCATGCCTAGGTTTACGGCTGTTGAGGTCAGGACTCCCAGGGGGATGAACTTCTCCGCCTCCCCCGAGAACATGACCACTGCCAAACCCTTGGTCATACTCTCACGCTCCGCTGTATCTGTTAAAAATTGGAGATATTCCCCATTGCCAAGCTGTTTTACACTATCAAAAACTTCCACTCCACACAAAAGCGCTAGCTCCCCACAGCTCTAGGCCGAGTAAGAGAGTAAGGCGCAGCCTCCTGCGGATGGCGGGTTGGAGGTTATTACTTGATGGTCTCCAGGAGCTTCTTTATCTTCTCGACGGCCTCCGGGTTCTCTAGAACGCTCAGCTCCCTGGGCTCTATGCCCCTAGCTAGGTCCCTTATGACCCTCCTAGTTATCTTCCCACTCCTAGTCCTCGGCAGGTCATCCACTATGAAGACCCTCTCAGGCCTGAAGGCCTTGCCAAGCCTCTCTTCCACCATCCTCCTCAGTTCGTCCTCCAGACCCTCGGTGCTGGCGTTGGGCTTCGGTATCGCGAAGCATATTATCACCTCACCCTTCAGCTCGTGGGGCGCCCCGACGCAGGCGGCTTCGGCCACCGCTGGGTGGCTGGTCAGTATGCCCTCGAGTTCGAGGCTCCCGATCCTCTTGCCTGCAACCTTTATCACATCATCCGCCCTGCCCAGTATGTACCAGAAGCCGTCCTCGTCTATGAGGGCGTAGTCGCCGTGGTACCACACCCCGGGGAAGCGGCTCCAGTAGGTCTTGATGTAGCGCTCCGGGTCCCTCCAGAGGCCCCTCGTCATGCTCGGGGCGGGCTTCTTCGCCACCAGGTAGCCCGGTACCCCCCTGACGGGCCTGCCCTCATCGTCGAACACATCGACATCCATGCCCAGGCCGGGGCCCCAGAGGGTGGAGGGCTTAAGGGGCACCACGGGGCTTGGGAGGAGGAAGCACCCGAATATCTCCGTGCCGCCGCTCAGGTTTATGAGTGGCCTCCTCTCCTTGCCTAGGTCCCTCATGACCCACATCCAGGTGTCGGGGTCTATGGGCTCGCCCGTGTTGCCGAAGGCCCTCAGGCTCGAGAGGTCGTACTCGTCGATTAGGTGGCTCGCATCCCTCTTGAGGAGCCTCGCCGCCGTAGCGGCGAAGCCGAAGTGGGTCACCCTATATTTCTCTATGAGCTCCCAGGCCCTCCCGGGGTGCGGGTAGGTGGGCAGGCCCTCAACTATCAAGTGGCTTGCCCCGAGGAACTGGGATCCCACGACCTGCCAGGGCCCCATCATCCAGCCTATGTCGGTTATCCACCAGAGCCTATCCCCGGGCTCCTCCCAGCCCGGGTGGATGTCTAGGTTGAAGTAGTGCTCCTTAGAGGGCTGGAGTAGGGTCCCGGCGTGGCTTATAACGGCGCCCTTCGGCTTGCCCGTGGTGCCGCTAGTGAAGAGGAGGAGGGCGGGGTGCTCGGGGTCCAGCTCGGCGGGGCCCGGGTCCGAGCGCGCTTTTCCCTTGAGTGCGTCGCTCCACCTCTCGTCCCTGCCCTCCCTCCATGGAGTGTCGCCACGCTTCATCCTCTCAATGACGAGGACCCGAGGCTCGGGGGCTCCGGCCCTCCGGGCCAGCTCTATCGCCTCGTCGGCGCTCTCCTTGAGCCTAACCAGCCTGCCCCTACGCGGGTAGCCGTCGGCCGTCACTAGGACCTTAGGCTCGGACTGCACGAGCCTCTCAGCGACCGCTGGTGGGGCGAAGCCCGAGAATATAGGGCTCGCTATCGCCCCTATCCTGATGGCGCCGAGCATGGCGGCTATCGACTCCGGCAGCATGGGCGCGTAGATGGCCACAACGTCACCCTCACCCACGCCCACCTCGGCCAGGTAGGCGGAGAACCTCGAGACCTCGTCCAAGAGCTGCCTGTAGGTGACCCTCCTCTCGGAGCCGTCCTCACCCACCCAGGTGAAGGCCTCCCGGTCGCCGAGGCCCATCTTGACAAGCCTGTCAACCACGTTATAGGCGGCGTTCAGTAGGCCCCCCCGGTACCACTTGGCCCACTCGGGCCCCCTGCTCAGGTCGACTACCTCCCTGGGCTCCTTGAACCACTCGACCCCGAGCCACTCGGGCAGGTTGCCCCAGAACCACTTAATGTCGCTCGTGCTCCTCTCGACAAGCTCCTTGTATGAGGAGAAGCCCATCCTATCCATGAACTTCTTGACGTTAGACTGCTCAACCACCTCCCTAGGGGGGTGCCAGATGTAGCCCACCCTAGCCACACCGGGGAACAAAAAGTCGGGAGCCGGTTTATCACTATCAAAGCCAACCCGGTATACCGATCACTTAAACATTTAAACTAATATTAACATATACCTCTACACTTGTCTCCTAACCTAGAAACCTAGAATTCTTAAAGCCCGTGTATACAAATAGTATGGGGCGGCTGTGACGTGAGCCTGCGACGAGCTAACCCCCACGGAGGGGGATGAGTTGGAAGAGCCGAGGGAGCCGCCCCAGTGCCTTGTTAGGGTTTATGGGGGAGCAGAGGCCGCCAGGGAGCTGAGCGCGCTCGCCAGGAAGGCTGTCTACGAGTACAACCTCTCCATCAGGGGATCCGGCTACTACTTAAAGCCCGTCCACTACGTCTATAAGAGGTCTGGCTCGAGGGTCAGGGTGTACGAGTACTACGGGCGGTACTGGTGGAGACTCTACCGCGTTAACGGCAGAATCAAATGGAGGTACGCTGGCACTCGCAAGCCCCCCGGGCTCCCCGAGCCCCCCTCGACCGGCCTCGAGGGCCTGAGGATCATAAGGGATGGAGACGACATAATAGTTGACTGCTGGGTCGTCGAGAAGTACAGGAGCCTCTTCAAGGGCCTTAGGATGGAGAGGGTCTAGCCGCCCCGCCCCACGCGCCCCGGGGCCTCCCCCCTCGAGGAGGCCCTCTCCTCCCTCAGTTTTCTAATCCTCTCAGCCGCCTCTATCACGTTGAGCCACCTGACGACCTCCTCAGGCTCCCCGCTCTCCAAGGCGCTCTGCACCCTCAGGGCGGCCTGGTACTCGGCGAGCTTCACGGCCTCGTCTATGTGGACCTCCCTCTCCTCCTCGTCGCTCGATACTATCACAACGCGGCCGTGTATGGGGCACACGACCTCACCGTTCTTGAGTCTGAAGAGTGGTAGACCGCATATCGGGCACGTCTCAGCGAGCATGACAGCGCCCTGCTGGAGCAGCTGGACCATCCTCTTCATCGCCTCAGGCCCTGGCCTCGCGGGCTTCTCGCCGCTCAACATCAAGCCCCCAGGGGGCTCCCCCCATCGGGCCTCATAATCTTGCGGGATAATCTATTATACTTCAGGGCCCCCCGGGCCCTTGAGGGGGTGCTACGGTGGCCGCTAAGGCTCCCATGGATAATGAGGCTAAGATAAGGCTTGCTATGAGCATCCTGGCCGGTATCGTGAACGATACTGGGGTGCCGCGTAACATCAGGAGGGCCGCCGCCGAGGCCCTCACGCACCTGAGGGACACCAAGCTCAGCCCCGGCGTCAGGGCGGCTAACGCAATAAGCGCCTTGGAGGAGGTGAGCCAGGACCCCAACATGCCCATACATGCCAGGACGAGGATCTGGAACGTCATATCCATACTGGAGACCGTGAGGGACTAGCCGCCTAGGGGCGGGGCTGGTAGATGGGCCTCTACCCCGTGAGGGTGCGCGGCATATACGCCACCGCCCTCTCAGTGCTCTTCCATGAGAGGGGGTTTCTGATAAGTGACGCGAGCAGCGTCCTCAGGGAGAGGCTCTCGGCCTCCAGGCTCGTGACGGTTGACGCTCCCCCAGCCGTCACGGTTAAGAGCCTGGAGGATAGCCCGGATGAGGTTCTAGTCATAGGCTACCCCTGGGAGGCGGGTGAGGCCGCCGAGGCGGCGCTCCTAGAGGCCGTGGGTCACGCAGCCGTCAGGAGGGGGCGCCTCGGCCTCTACACGGTCGTCGACGCGGTCAGCCTCGGCGACTGCAGGCTCAGGCTGCCCGGCGGCATGGAGGGGCGCCTCGACTCCCCCGAGTGCCCCCGCGAGGGTGAGGCCCTCAGGGCCACCGTGGCCCGGGAGGCGCTGGAGCCTGGCTCCGAGCCCCTCCTAAGGCCGGGGGTCAGAGTGATCGGGGAGTACCTCATGCTCCACACCCCCGGCTCCGGCTTCAGCTTCAGCGAGCACATACCAGCGGAGGCGAGGGTGGACCTCGTAGCCGCGACCGCCGGCGTGAGCCCCGACAGGTTCCACATACACTTTAGGAGCGCCGCCCGCAGCGCCTCCCCCGAGAGCGTGAGGGCCGAGGCCGCTAGGCTGGCCGGGGAGGCCGAGGCCCTCCTAGCCGAGCCCCCGGCCCGGGAGCCGAGGGTCGTGAGGAGGGGGGAGTACATCAGCATAGTCTACCTCCCTAGGCCCGCCAAGGAGGTCCTCGACGAACTCAGGGCCAGGGTGTACCCAACGGTTAGGGGGCACCACTCGCTCAAGGCCGGGGGCAGGCAGGAGAGCATGCTGGTGGACTACGCCGAGGAGGCCCTGAGGCTGGGGGCGTGCACCCGGGAGGCGGGGCTCGCGGCGGAGGAGTTCATAGCCGGCCAGCTCAGGGGGCGCAGGGTTACGATCGACCACAGGCACCCCGATGGCTCCAGGGCTAGGCTCGGCCCCTTCCGGGTCGAGTCCGTGGCCAGGCTAGGCGAGGGCGTCGCCCTGACCCTCACCAGGACCTTCACCAGGCCCGGCGTCCTGGACGGGTTGAACGTCGAGAAGAGGCCGGGCGACTGGTCGAGGACCAGGCTCTCCACCGTGGAGTGGAGCGTCGTGCACGAGTACTACTCGTCCAATGGGAGGCTCCTCGGGGTCTACGCTAACATCAACACTCCCCCCGAACTCTCCCTCAGCGGCGTGAGATACCTCGACCTCTACATAGACGTCGTCATGAAGCCCGGCGGCGAGCCCGAGGTAGTAGACGCCGAGGAGCTGGACAAGGCCCGAGAGGAGGGACTAGTCACGGAGGCCCTCTACAGGAGGGCCCTAGAGGAGGCCAGGAGGCTCCAGGCGAGGCTCCCGGAGATGTACCGGCAACCCTAGCGGGCCACCGAGGGGCTCGGGCCGGGCAACCCGCTCATCCCCCAGGGCTGGGGGTCGCACAATCCAGCCCTCCTCACCGCCCGGGAGAGGAGGCCTCCATGGAGAGGCTACGCCGCTGGCTCCCGGGGCTCTAGCTCTAGTATAGCCTCCACCCGGGCCCCGCTGGGGAGCTTGACTCTGGCCCGCCAGGCCTTCCCGTAGACTATGACCGCCGCCACGCCCGCGAGGGTCGCGCCGCTGGCCTCCACGAGCCTCCTCATGGTCTCGAGGGTTAGGCCGGACTGTATGATGTCGTCCACGACTAGGATTCTCTCGCCCGGGGCTAGGGAGCCCTCGGGCACGTAGAAGATCCTCACTATACTCGGGGCCAGGGAGGCGCTGGCCTCGATGTAGCGGATCCTGGGGTTGGCCTTCCTCCTCCTAGCTATTATCAAGGGCACGTTGAAGGCTAGGGCGAGGCTCGTGGCGAGAGTTATACCGCTCGTCTCGGGTACGAGTATCTTGTCGACCGCGTCGCCCCCGAACCTCTCCATGAACTCGAGGGTGATCACCCTCAGGTAGAGGGGGTCGGATAGGACGTGGGCCAGGTCGAGCACGCCGCCGGCCTCGAGCTCGGAGAGTATGAGGTCCCGCACACTAATAATGCCCCGGAGGCCCTCCCAGATCTTCCTCGCCTGCCTAGTGCTAGGGAGTAGGGCGCCCGAGACGTAGCGGGCTAGGAGGGTGTGGTTCACACCCAGTAAACGGGCCAGCGCCCTGTAGCTGTACCTGCTCTTGACCGCTCTGAGTGCCTCAACTACGATTATCTTAAACTGCGTGTCCCCCAGCTTATCCGTAGCGCTCCCCAAAGCCCTTGCACCCTGATTCGCTTGCCAGCAACACCCACGCCGCCCGGGGCCTGGAGGGTTAAAGTAGTGGCGGCCTCGTGGGCGGCCCATGCCCAGAGGCGTGGGGGCACCAGTACGGGGTGGTGGAGTGAAGGTAATAGACCCTTACTTTAACGCTAGCGGCGCGGGTGAGCGCATCTCTTGGCCTCAGAGCCCCTCGAGGGGAGGGTAGCCCTCGTCACGGGCTCCAGCAGGGGCATTGGTAGGGCTATAGCGCTCAAACTCGCATCCCTCGGGGCTAAGGTTGTGGTTACCTATAGGAGGCGGAGGGAGGAGGCCCTCGAGGTCGTCAAGAAGATTGAGGAGATGGGCTCCGAGGCCATCTCCGTGCAGGTCGACATGGGGCTGCCGGAGCAGGTCGAGAGGCTCGCCGGCCAGGCCCTCGAGGCTATGGGTAGGGTCGACATCCTAGTCAACAACGCCGGGGTAGGCTACGCCCAGCCCTTCCACAGGGCCCGCGTGGACCTCCTGATAAGGGAGATAAACGTTGACCTGGTCGGGAGCATAATACTCACGAGGGCCCTGATACCCGGCATGCTCGAGAGGGGCTGGGGCAGGATAATCAACGTGACAAGCACCGCCGGCATACAGGGCGGCTTCTTCCTCGTGGGCTACAGCTCCGCGAAGGCGGGCCTCATAGGCTTCACCAAGGCGCTGGCCGCCGAGGTAGCTGATACGGGCGTCACCGTGAACGCCGTGGCACCCGGCTTCGTCGCCACCAGGCTGGGGCTCAGCTACTTCTACTGGCTCGAAGAGGTCCTGGGGATCAAGAACGCCAGGGAGGGCTACCTGAGGTCCGTGCCTCCCCACCGCTTCGTCACGGTCGACGAGGTGGCCGAGGTAGTGGCCTTCCTCGCCAGGCCCGAGGCATCCGGGATAAACGGGGAGGTGATAGTAGTCGACGCCGGGGCAATACTAGCCCCAGGCTACCCCCCGGAAGCCGTAGACGTCATACGTAATCGGCGAGGAAGCGGATCTTCGGGAGCTTCTCCTCGAAGAACCTGACCCTCTCCCTCCTAAGGGCCTCGACCACCTCGGGGTACCTGGGGCCGTAGACGTTCTCGGGCAGCAGGTTGTCCAGGGGCATGTCGCCGGCCCTGACTGCTACCTCGACGCCGAGCTCTTTGTCCAGCTTCCACTCCACGTTGCCCCTGACAGCCTCTAGCATGAGCCTCTTCGAGACGTCTGGGGTCACCTTGCGGTCCTTCACGTAGCCCGTGTTCATTACATAGACCTCTAGGTCGAGGCGGTCGACGAGGTCCATTATTAGGTAGCCGCTCCTCCACTTCGGCTCCAGCATGAAGGGATCAAAGCCCGGCACCCTCACGGGCTCTGGCTTGCCGGCCTCCGCGCTGGTCCTGAAGCTCTCGCCGAGCATGAAGTAAGCCGCTGCCTGCTCGGGGCTCGTGAGCCTGGCTAGGGGCGGCATCTCCGGCCTCCTGGTGAGGAAGAATAGGGCGTTGACCCTATCCAGGTCTATCCTGCCGTCGGCGAGGGGTATGGCCTCCCTTATTGCTAGGGCCCTAGCGTTGGGCGTTATGCTGAGGTCTGAGAAGTCAGGGGTGCCGTCCTCCCTGACGACTACGTTCTCGAGCACGGCGTCCTGGTGGGTGACCGCTGGGTAGAGGGGTGGGAGTTCAGGCACGCTATCAGTCTTGGGGTAGAGGTTGAACTCCGTCCCATGGGCCCTGCCGTCGGGGGTCAGTATGACTATGTCGTCCTGGCGTAGGGCGGCCTTCTCCGGGGGCCTCAGCCCGTGGCTCTCGAGTGTCAGCGTGGTCTTGCCAGTGCCGCTCAGGCCGAAGACTAGGACCCCCACCTCCCTGAGGATACCGTCCCTCCCCCTGACCCTGTAGAGCTTGCTGCCAGCGTGGAGGCCGGGGCTGTAGTGCAGGTCCCTCGACATGTTCATCGCCAGCCTGAGGAAGCTCATCTTCAGCTCCCCATAGTAGTCGGAGCCCAGTATCAGGGTGGTCCCAGTCCTCCTCTCGATGAGTATCCAGGTGTCACGCCAGCCCGGGGCGTCTATCGTGACTATATCGGGGGTACCGCCCTCCCTCTCGCATGGGAAGAAGTTCATGTGGGCCATGAGGGCCAGGTGTGGGTAGCTCTTCTCTATGAGGCCTAGTATCCTGAAGCGGTGCGACCCGGCCCCGATGCACCTCTCGACGGCGTAGTACTCCCTCTTCAAGAGCCAGTCATACGCCTCCAGGGCTATATCGTAGGCCTCATCCGAGCCGTCGCCTATCACCCTCGTGCGGCTGGGCATCCTAGCCCTAGCCTTCCTGGAGACAACGGCTATCGCTCCAGTCCTAGTCCTCCTAGCGTAGCGGAGGGACTCCTCGCGGAGCCTGGCCGGGGAGGGATCCCACTCCACATCAGCCTGGGACTCTATGTCACCCGCGAGGGCCCAGAGGCTCGCCCTCTTCAAAGCACACAGGCCTCCAGCACCCTCCCAGCCCCGGGGGAAGCCTATATGAGTAGCCGTCAGACGCAATGCTAAGCGGTGTGAGCGAAGTGGGACACGGTGATAGGCTTCCCCGTGAGTGGCGTGAGGGCGCGAGTGTCGAGACCGTGCTGGAGAGGCTTGCATCCCTTTCCAAGGGCGACGCTGACCCCTGGAGTGGTAGGATGTTCACCCACACCTACGATACCGGCCTGCCCGAGGTTCTGAGGGTGGGCTGGGAGGCCTTCAAGCTCTATAGGGATAAGACCATGCTAGACTTCACGGTCTACCCTAGCCTCCTCGATCTCGAGAGGGAGCTCGTGGGTTTCGTGGGGGCCCTCATGAACGCCCCCGAGGGCTTCTCGGGCGCCTTCACGTATGGCGGGACCGAGAGCATAATTGTCTCCGCCCTCGCCGCTAGGGAGCACTGGAGGAGGCGTGGGGGCCGGGGTAGGGGGCGCATAGTCCTCCCGGCGACCGGTCACCCGGCCTTCGATAAAGCCGCCTACCTCCTAGGCCTCGAGGCCGTTAGGGTCCCCGTGGACCCGGAGACCCTCACCGCCGACCCCGCCGTGGTCTCGGAGGCCCTGGGACCCGATACCGTGATGGTCGTGGCCTCGGCCGTTGACTACCCCTTCGGGGGCCTCGACCCTGTTGCCGAGATAGGCGAGGAGGCTGAGGCCAGGGACGTGTGGCTCCACGTCGACGCCTGTCTTGGGGGCATGGTCCTAGCCTTCGCCTCGGACCTCGGAGAGGATGTGCCCCCATTCGACTTCAGGGTCGAGGCGGTCAAGTCAATGAGTGTTGACATGCACAAGTACGGCTACTCGCCCAAGGGGGCGTCCCTAGCGCTCTTCAGGAGCCCGGAGCTGAGGGCTCCCACCGTCTTCGTGGACGCCAACTGGCCCGGCTACCCCCTGGTGAATGAGGCCATCCTCTCGACTAGGAGCGCCGCACCCCTCGCCGCGGCATGGGCTGTAGCCAGGCTACTGGGCTATGAGGGCTACAAGAGAGCAGCGGGCGCCGTATTGGAGGCTCGCAGGGCTATCGAGAGGGGCGTTGAGGAGCTTGGCTTCAGGGTTCTCGGCAGACCTAGGGCGGGTGTCATGGCGTTCACGAGCGATGAGGTAGACATATTCGACGCCGCTTCAAGGCTCGCGAGGGCCGGCTGGGTGGTCCAGCTACAACCGGGTAACAGGCGCCTCGGCTACCCGCCAAGCATCCACTTAACAGTGAGCCCCGTGCACGCCCGCGTCGTTGACGAGTTCCTAGAGGCCCTCGAGGAGGCGGCCCGCGGGGCCCAGCCTCCCCGCTTCGAGGCTGAGCAACTCATAGAGAGCCTTGGCTTTGAGGGGCTCCTAGGCCTGGCCGCGGAGGCCTCCTCTGGGGGGCTCGATGAGTCGATGCTGAGGCTTGTCGATGAGCTCATCCACCTCCTAGAGCCCGCTCAGGCGGAGGAGCTCATAAGGCAGGCGGTCCTGAGGCTATTCCAGCCCCGCCTATAGCTGGCGGGCCCTAGAGGACTTGTAGTCCCCCAGACATTCTTTTAGCCTGGTGCCACGAGGGTGGGAGGATATATCCTCTCGGTCGACCTAGGCACGACGACCGTCAAGGCGGGGCTCGTGGATCCCCGGACCCTTGATGTCGTGGCGCTGGAGACGGCTGAGTCCCCCGTGGAGTACCCCAGGCCGGGGTGGTCCATACAAGACCCCGCCAGGCTCTGGGGCCTCATAGCGGGCCTCTCGAGGAGGCTCGTGGAGGAGGCCGGGGGCCGCGGCGTCGAGGGCGTGGTCTTCTCGACCTACCTTGCCGGCGTGGTGCTCATGGACGAGGAGGGCGGGGAGCTGACACCCCTCATAACGTGGCTCGACGAGAGGGCCCACGGCCTCCCCCGAGAGGCGTTCAGCGGCCCCATAAGGATCGCAGGCTACAATGCCTTCAGGCTCCTAGAGTTCCTCAGACTCACAGGGGGCGCTCCGAGCAAGACGGGTAAGGATCCCATATCCAAGATAGCCTGGCTAGCCGAGAACGAGTCGGACACCTACAAGAGCGCGAGGTTCATAGGGAACATGAAGTCCTGGCTCCTACTCAAGGCGACTGGGGTCCACGCCACCAGCCCCGATGAAGCCCACCTAACATGGCTCGCCGACACCCAGGGCGGCAGGGCCAGGTGGAGCGAGAGGCTGCTGAGGCGCTACGGCATACCCCGGGAGAAGCTCCCCACCATAATGGACTCCACGAGCGTTGCCGGTAGGCTCAGGGAGCCCGCCGCCTCCGAGCTGGGCCTGGAGGAGGGTGTGCCGGTAGTCGTCGGTGCTGGCGATATAGCCTCGGCGGCTGTCGGCTCGGGCGCTGTTGCCGACGGGGAGTACCACGTCTACATAGGTACGAGCGACTGGCTCGGCGCGCACAGCCCGAAGAGGCTACTCGACATAGGCCACTACATAGGGAGCCTCCTATCAGCCAGGCCCGGCTACTACCTGGTCATAGCCGAGCAGGAGATTGGGGGCGCGCTGCTCGACTGGGTCCTCCGGGTGACGGGCAGCGACTACAGCATACTAGAGGAGGCCGCCGAGGTGCCCCCGGGCAGCGGGGGCCTCCTCATGGCCCCCTGGCTCTACGGCGAGAGGTGCCCGATAGACGACCCCAACGCCAGGGGGGTCCTCGTGGGATTCTCGACAACCCACGACAGGGCGCACCTGGCCAGAGCGGCGCTGGAGGCCGTGGCGTTCAACATAGCCTGGGCCCTAGAGCCCATGGAGAGACTCGTAGGCCCGGCGGAGTCCATGAGAGCCGTTGGCGGGGGCTTCAAGTCGGGCCTCTGGGCGCGCATAGTAGCCAGTGCAACCGGCAGGATCCTGGAGGTCACCGAGGACCCCCAGCTCGCCGGCATCCGCGGGGCCGCCGCCATAGCGGTCTCAGCCCTGGAGGGCCTGAGCCTCGAGGAGGTGGCGGCCAGGGTTAGGGTTGCCGGGATCGCGAGGCCAGACCCGCGCGAGTCGAGGATCTACAAGAG
Source organism: Acidilobaceae archaeon (assembly GCA_027080775.1). Taxonomy (GTDB): domain Archaea; phylum Thermoproteota; class Thermoprotei_A; order Sulfolobales; family Acidilobaceae; genus Calypsonella; species Calypsonella navitae. The sequence continues at coordinate 1,376 of JALWPV010000070.1, read as the reverse complement.
GCTCGGAGCCCTATACAGGAAGCTCTACTCGAGGCTCAAACCCGTCTTCGCCGAGCTAGCCAGCACTGCCTCCGGGGGACTCGAGGGGTTCTAGCCTTGAAATACTCCTCCACAACACCGGGAGCCGGGGGAACCGCTACCCCACAGGGCAACGTGGCCTCCCCCTACCGCTGGGTGGTCCTGACAGGCTACATGGCCGCTGGGATTGCCTCGCAGCTTGTATGGATAACATTCGCCCCTATACTGGATGTGACCGCGCAGCACTACGGAGTAACACAGTCCGCGGTGGGCATGCTGGCAGCCGTCTTCCCCCTCGTCTACCTTGTTGCCTCACTGCCAACGGGCTACTTCATAGACAGGTACGGCTTCCGCTCGGCCCTCCTGGTGGGGACCGGGCTCCTAGCCTTGTTCTCCGCCCTTAGGCCGCTCGCGTGGAGCTTCGCGGTCCTACTTGTATTCCAGACGCTGGCGGGCCTGGGGCAACCCTTCATAATGAACAGCATCTCGAAGCTCGTGAGGGCGTGGTTCCCCGAGGAGGAGGCTGGGCTAGCCACGGGCCTCGGGACGCTCTCACTAATGGTGGGCATCATCGCGGGGCTGGCCGCCACCCCCAAGCTGGCCTCGGCCCTGGGCCTCGGGGGTACCCTATGGGTCTACGCCGCCTACACGATAGCCACGCTGGCGTTGGTCGCGGCCGTCTGCAGGGAGCCCCCCTCTAGCGGTGGGCCGCGGGAGGCTGTAAGCCCCAGGGAGATACTGGCCGTCCTCAGGAATAGGAATGTACAGCTCCTATCAGCGCTCTTCCTCCTAGGCGTGGGCTCGTACACAGCGTTCACGACGTGGGTGGAGCCCCTCGTCTCGAGCCTCTCGGTGCCCCACGCCAGCGCGGGCCTGGTTGGGAGCGCTCTAACGATAGGGGGCATCATAGGCTCCATCATAGTGCCGGGCCTAGCCGATAGGTACCGCACCAGGAGGAGGCCAATGATATGCTGCCTAGCAGCCGCTGCCCTCGTGTGGCTCCTAGCCTACGAGGCCCGGGGCAGCCTAGCAGTGGCGGCCGCCTTATTCGTGGCGGGCTTCTTCTTCGTCTCCCTAGCCCCACTCGCCCTAGACCTAAGCGCGGCGAGCGTCGGCGAGGCCATGGCCGGAGCCGCCAACGCTGTCCTCTGGGAGTTCTCGCAGATAGGCTCGCTTGCCCTCATATGGGCGTTCGAGCGGGCCTCCAGCCTGGCGGGCTGGGCGGCCCTCTACCCCGCGATGGCCGCCCTCACCCTAGTAATGCTCCTCCTGGCCCTGCCACTAGAGGAGCACTAGCCAGCCTCCACCCACAGCGGCACATGAGGCATCAGCGGGCCCCACCGCCCCCGCCTCCGAAG
>JALWPV010000069.1 GCA_027080775.1 Acidilobaceae archaeon | reverse complement strand
GCCCTCCCCGCCCCTGGAGGCCAGCCTGCGCAGCTCCTCCTCCCTGAGGATCCTCCTCAGTATCTTCCCGGCGGGGTTCTTGGGGAGGCTGTCCCTGAACTCGACGAGCCTCGGGTACTCGTGGGCCCCAAGCCTCTCCTTGCTCCACTCTATGATATCCCTCTCCGTGACCTTGCCCCTGCACTCGGGCCTCAGGACTATGAAGGCCTTGATGTTCTCCCCCGCGACGGGGTCGGGGACGCCTATGACGGCGGCCTCGGCCACGCACTCGTGCTGGTAGAGTACCTCCTCTATGTAGCGTGGGTAGACGCTGTGGCCCTTATACTTTATTATATCCTTCTTCCTGTCCACTATGTAGAAGTAGCCCTCCTCATCCATGTAGCCTATGTCCCCGGTCCTCAGCCAGCGGCGGCCGCAGCACTCGAAGAAGGCCTTCTCGTTCTCCTCCGGCATGTTGTAGTAGCCCTTCATGACCTGGAGCCCGCTGACCACTAGCTCCCCCGTCCCCTTGACTAGCCTCGGCTCCACTAGGTCGGCGGTTGCGAGGAGCGTGTTGGGCATGGGCAGCCCTATGCTACCGTGCTTCCTCTTGCCGTAGATGGGGTTCGCCGCCACCACGGGGCTGGTCTCGGTGAGGCCGTAGCCCTCAACTATCCGGCAGCCCGTTATGGACTCCCACCTCTTGATTATCTCCACTGGGAGGGGGGCGGCGCCGCTGAAGCATATCTCCGCCACGCCGCGCAGCCTCGCAAGCTTCTCCCTGGGGACCTCCTTGAGTAGGACTATGTAGACGGTGGGGGCGCCGGGGATGAGGTTTATCCTGTGCCTAACTATCACGTCGACCAGCTTGTGGGGCTCGAACCTCGGGACCAGTATGAGGTTCGCCGCTATGTTCAGGCTGAGGCCGAGTATGCTCCCGAAGCCGTAGGCGTGGAATAGGGGTAGGAGCCCCAGGACCCTGTCGCTCGCCTCCCTCCTGTTGAACCAGACCCTCTGGTATATGATGTTGGCCATTATGTTCTTGTGCGTCAGCATCACCGCCTTTGGGGTGCCCGTCGTGCCCCCGGTGTAGAGCATCGCCGCCACGGCCTCGCCGGGGTCGCCCTTGTAGGGCCTCTCGAGCCTCCCGTGGGCTAGCAGCTCCCTGTACTCGATGGCCCCGCGGGGGGGCCTGGGGATCCTGCCGAGGAGCCTGCCGAGCCTCACCTTGGCCTTGAAGGAGATCGAGCCGTAGTCGTCGAGCCTAGCCGCTACCAGCTTGTAGTTGCCCGCGAGCTCGGAGACCCTGTCAGCCAGGACGTCCTGGAAGACTACAACGTCGGCCCCGAGCTTCTCAACGTTCTCCTCGACCTGGAGGGGGCTCCAGAGCGGGTTTAGGAGGCAGGCCCTCGCCCCGAGCGCCATGGCCGCGTAGGATACAACCACGTAGTTCGGCACATTAGGCATGAGCAGGGCGACGCAGCCCCCCTCGCCCACGCCAAGCCTCCTGAGGCCCTCCGCAGCCCTCAGGATCTCATCGTAGAGCCTAGCGTAGCTTACCCCCTCGCCCATGAAGGTTATCGCCGTGGCCCCCGGGTGCCTGGAGGCTACGTCGGCCACCATCTCGTGTAGCATGATGTCTGGTACCTCGACCCTTGGGGGCACGTGGCTGTCGTAGCTGGCTATCCAGGGCGGGTTCTCGAAGTCGTATGGGGCCTCGCTCAGGGGGCCTCACCCCCTCCTGGGTAGGTAGACGTTTATGCCTAGGAGGAGGTTTATGTTGTCTAGGAACACCTCGCTCATCACTGGGTGGCTGAATACTAGGTCCCTCGCCTCATCAACGGTTAGCCCGAGCTTTATGGCTACTGCGGCGACGTTGACGACCTCGGAGGCGTTGAGGCCCACCATGTGGAAGCCGACTATCCTCCTATCAGACTCCCTCGCTACTATCTTCGCTATCCCGTAGGGCCTCTCACTCGCTATGGCCCTATAGTTCACCGCGGCCGGGAACCTCTTCACAATGTAGCCCGGGTCGCCCTTCCGAGCCGACACCCCAACCCCGGCGGCCTCTGGGTCGCTGTAGACGGCCATCGGTATGAGGCTGGCGTCGTAGCGCGAGTCGAGGCCCGCAGCGTTCTCCCCCGCTGCTATCCCCTGGATCTTCGCCTTGCTGGCCACGTAGGGCTCTCCGGTGACGTCGCCCACGGCGTAGATGCTGGGCACGCTCGTCCTCGCGTGGTCGTCCACGAGGACCTCCCCGTGGGGCCCCAGCTCGACGCCTACCTCCTCGAGGCCTAGGCCCCTCGTTGAGGGCCTCCTACCCGTCGCTACTAGGACCCTGTCCCCCCGGATCCTCCTGCCGTCCTCGAGCCTAACCTCGCCCCTCTCGGCGTCGACTGCCGTGACCCTCGAGCCCGTGATGACTTCGACGCCCATGAACCCTAGTACCTCGGTGAGGCTCTTGCTGACGTCGGGGTCCATGCCGGGGAGGATCCTGGGCATCATCTCCACTATGGTGACCCTCGAGCCGAAGCCCCTCCAGACCGTCGCCAGCTCGACGCCCACCGGGCCCCCTCCGATTACTATGAGGTGCTCGGGGGCCTCCTCGAGGGAGAGCGCCCCATCACTAGTCAGGGCGTAGCCCTTCCGCAGGGCCTCGTCGAGGCCCTTGATCGGCGGCACCACGGGCTCTGAGCCTGTCGCTACAACTATGCTCCGGGCCTCTATGGCCACGCCGTCGACCACGACGGTGTGTGGGTCCCTGAGGCGGGCCTCGCCCCTGATCACGTCGACCTCGTAGCTGGGGAACACGTAGTCAAGGTACCAGGCTATGACCTGGTCTATGAGCTCCCTCTTCCGAGCCATGATGCCGGCGAGGCGGGGCCTAACGCTCCCCTCGAGCAGGCCCCTCTCGAGCATCCCCCTGACGTCGCTCACCTCCTCGGCTACCCGTAGGAGGTACTTGGTGGGCACGCAGCCCACGTTGACGCACGTGCCCCCCAGGGCCCCCTTCTCTACTATGGCGGCCTTGAGGCCTAGGGTCGAGGCCCTAAGGGCGGCCGCGGCGCCGCCCATGCCCGAGCCTATGGCTATGAGGTCGTACCTCCTGCCAGCGGCCTCCCCGGGCTCTATCACCTGGTCCCACCCCCGACTACCTCGGGGCCGTACTTGTCCCTGAGGACCCTGAGCGCTATCTCGACGCCCTTCCTGACGAGGGCCCTACACAGCCTCTGCTGCTCCGGTGAGACCAGGTCGAAGCGTGGGTTGAGGTCGCCGCAGTTGGGGGAGCCGAACATGGAGACGAACTCCTTGTAGACCCTGGATGCGAGGTCGTGTATCTCGCTGTTCGCCTGTATGAACTCGGGGCCCCCGCCGCGGGGTACCCTGCCCTCGGATGCCATCCTCTTCCTGGCGTAGGCCCCCACCGCTGCTACGGCGGCCCAGAGGGCCCCGCAGATGTGGCGGTTCCCACTTATGCCCCCGGCGAAGGCTATCGAGGCCCCTATCATCTCCTCGCTTGCCTCGAGGCCGAGGGCCTCGGCTAGCGCCATGAATGGGCTGTAGCCGCAGTTCCAGGTCTCCGCTAGGAGCTGGGCAGCCCTGTCCTTGGCCCTCCTCAGGGCCTCCTCGAAGGCCCTATCTGCCTCGCTGGTCAAGGCTTCCCGCCCCTCAGCTCCTTGAGGAACCTGTCGTAGTAGACGCCGATGACTGGGAGGTTCTTGAACTTGAACTCGTAGAAGAGGAAGGGCTTGGGCGGGTAGGTTAGGACCTCGGTCTTGTCCTGGGCCTCCATGGCCTCCACTAGGTCCCTGAGCCATCCTATGGGGAGGGCGGCGGCCATCTCGTCGTCCATGGTCCACGCGAGGGTCCTGTCGCCGAGGCCGGGGAGTGAGAGGTAGGGCTTCCCGTCGAGGTAGGCCCTGGCTATGGCGCTGCAAGAGCCCGCCTTACCCATGGCCTCGAGCCTCACGGGCTCGCCGGTCTTATACGCCACGGCTGCGGCGAACTTCGTCATCTGCCCCGGGGTCCCGTAGAATACGACCACGTCCGGGGTCTCGATGGCGTCTAGGAGGCTGTAGACCGCTACCCCCCGGAAGCGCCCCACGGGCAGCCTGGGGAGGTGGGAGTCGAGCTTCTCCCCCAGCTCCTTGTCCTCAGTGTAGAGGCCAGCGCTTATGCTGCCGTCCCTGAAGTACTCCGGCATCTCGGCGAGGCCGAATATGACGATGCTGCCCGGACACGACATATCATCGAGCCCCAGGCCCACGGGCCACCCGTAGTACCTAGCCAGCGCTACCGCCTGGCAGAGTGTCATCCTCCTCCTGAAGTCCCTCAGGGGCCTGAAGAGGGGTAGGCCCGACTCGTCGGGGTCGACCTCGAGCAGCTTAACCCCGACGGGCCTCGTCCTGAGCCTCAGGACCTCGTGTAGCCTCCGGGCTAGCCCGGAGACCTCGCCGGGTCCAAGGGAGGAGCCAGGCATGCCTCGGACCTCGAAGATGGGGTGACACCAGGGTGGGATTAATCCCTTAGGGGCCCCACCCTAAATACCAAGCCCCACCCCACCCCCAGGCGAGCCCCTGGGGGCCATGGGGGCGGCGGTGCCTGAGCATGCCTTGGAGGGGGCGCAGGGCCATCCTGGCCTTCACGGCCTTAGCCTTGACCTCGCTATTCGCCGACATGGCCTATGAGGGTGCTCGGAGCGCCATCGGCCCCTACCTCGGCTACCTGGGGGCGGGGCTCCTGGTGGCTGGGGCGGTCAGCGTCGGGGACCTGGTGAGCTACCTCTTCCGCTTCGTCGGGGGGGAGCTCGCCCAGAGGCTGGCCTCACCCAGGGCCTACTGGGGCCTAGCCTTCCTGGGGTACACTGTGAACCTCGTGGCCGTGCCGCTCCTAGCCCTCGCTGGGAGGTGGTGGGAGGCCTTCGCCCTAGTGATAGTTGAGAGGACCGGCAAGGGCCTCAGGACCGCCCCGAGGGACGCCATACTCGCCGAGGTGACAACGGGGGTCTCCAGGGGCCTAGCCTTCAGCCTCCACGAGGTCGCAGACCAGGCCGGGGCCGTCGCGGGGGCCCTCCTGGTCGCAGGGGCCCTGAGGGGCCACGGGTACCACTGGGCCTACGCCCTCCTAGGCGTGCCAGCAGTGCTGGCGCTCGCCTCGCTGGCAGTGGCCGCGGCGGCCTACCCCAGGCTAGAGGAGGCTAGGCTGGCCCGCGGGGCCCGCAGGGGCAGGCTCCCACCAGAGGTGGTGAGGGCCAGCCTCGCCGCCGGCCTGGGGATGGCGGCGTTCATGCACTGGGCCCAGGCCTCCTACAGGCTCGGCCTCGCAGGCCTCTCGCCAGCGGCGGTGGCGGCCCTCTACTCGGCTGCGATGCTCTCCGACGCCGCCATGGCGCCCCTCGCAGGGGCCCTCTACGATAGGGCCCCGAGGGCCTCCCTCTCCCTGGGCCCAGCCCTCTCGGCCCTAGCCACGGTGCTCGTGCTCCTAGCGCCCGGCGAGCCCCTCGCCGCAGCGGTGGCGTGGGGGCTAGCGATGGGGGTCTACGAGACATCCTACAGAGCAGCGATAGCCGGGGCACCCCCAGGGCTTAGGGGCAGGGCCTATGCAGCCCTCTACGCCTCCATGGGGGCCGGCTGGGCCCTAGGCAACCTAGCCATGGCGGCGCTGCCGGCGAGGGCCGGGGCCGCGCTGGCCCTGGCACTAGGGATCCTAGGGGCCCTCACACCCCTAGCCCCGGCGCCGAGCGAGGAGCCGGGGGAGTACTATGAGACCTGCAGGATCCTCTGGGGTGGCCCCCGTAGGCGCTGAGGGGCCCCAGCTTATAGCCGACCCCAGCCCCCCGGGCCTTGGGGGTGCAGCGCCTCCGTGGAAGCCCGCCGCCTCGGCGCCGTAATGCTCGTGCTCGGCGTGGTCCTAGCAGCCCTCTTCCTGGCGCTCGCGCCGAGGAGCCCCCTCTACCCATGGGTTGCGGGACTCCTAGGCGCCGAGGGGGTCAGCCTAGCCGGGGACCTGGTGGGCGCCGCCGCCCTGGCCCTGGTCGCTGCCAGCTATGTGGTGCACCAGTTCGAGTCCCATCCCAGGCCCCTCGCGCTCTACAACACGGCCCAGCTCCTAGTCTACCTAGCATGGCTCGCAGCCGCGGGGCTCGTGTACTCCTACCTGGCCCCCTGGCGGGGCCTAGCGGGCTACCTGGCCTCCCTGCTAGCGTCTTCGCCCGTAGTGGTGGCGGGCTACCTCCTCCTGAGGAGGCTCGAGGCCCGGGCGCGCAGGGCGCGCGGCGGGGTCATAGTAGTGGTGTCGAGCCGCTAGCGGCTGGATCCCCCCGGGAGGGGGGCCTTGAGGGGTTTATGGTCCCCTATCACCCGGGGTTATGGTGGGGGCTGTGTCTAGTGAGGCCTGAGGCCGAGGAGTGGCTGCGCGCCGCTGAAGATGACTTAGAGGATGCCAGGATACTATTGAGGGCTGGTAGGTATGCTGGCGCGGCTTTCCACGCGCATCAAGCGGCCGAGAAGGCCCTCAAGGCGGCTATAGTTGAACTGCGAAGAGAGCTGCCTCCCCGCATCCATAACCTGGTTAGGCTAGCGGATATCCTAGGTATAAGGGACGAGGAGATCCTGGAGGCGCTTAGGAGGCTCAACCCCCACTATAGAGTGGCTAGGTACCCGGACGCCGCTAACGGTGTGCCCATGGAGGTCTACAGCGAGGCAATAGCCTCGGAGCTGGTCTTGCTCGCGGAAAGGGTGGTATCGTGGGTGAGGGAGGCGATTGCCTCGAGGGCCTGAGAGGCGGGCTGGAGCGCCTGGCCCGCAGCATCTCGGACCTGGGGCTCCACTCGCTGGTGGTCTTCGGTAGCAGGGCCCGCGGCGACTGTCTAAGGGATAGCGACATCGACGTGCTAGTAGTCGCAGAGGGGTTCGAGGGCAGGCCCTTCTATGAGAGGGAGTACCTGGTACTCGAGAGGTATAGGGGAGGCCTACCCGTAGAGCCCTGGTGCTACACGCCCAAAGAGGTGCTCGACGCCCTCGAGGGGAGACCCCGCCTCGACGTGTTAGATGCGCTCGAGTACGGCGTGGTTATAGTGGACGACGGCTTCTGGGAGCGGGCGAGGAGGCTCTACAACGCCCGCAGACCCAGGAGGACCCCCTATGGGGGGGTAGCGCTGGGCTAGGGGGCTACTCGAGTCTTGCGACGTAGGTGTCGCGGGTGCGCCTCCTACCCCTGCTGGTCACCCCCACGTACTCCCTGTAGGGCCCCGATACCCTCAGGGGGGCCAGCCTCTTGAGCGCCGATATCAGCCTGCTAGCCGCGCCCCTGTGGGTCAGGTAGGCGTTAACCCCGTCGCGTGTCTCGCTGACCTCGACTACATCCCCTATTATGCCGGCCCTCTCCGCGGCCTCCTCGACTAGCCTCCTAAGCCCGGGGCGGCTCCCCCTGACCTGGACTAGGACGGCGTACTCCCCGCTCACACGGGTCTTGCAGCGCGGGCATATGCTCGGCTTAAGCCTGACCGTCACCGGGGCCTCGGCCTCGACCTCGACGCCCTCCCCCGTGCGGCCCCTGAGCCTCAGGAGGATCCTGGTGCTCCAGTTAGGCCTGGTGAGGGCGTCCCAACCCAGCACCTCCACGCCAACGAGGGGCTCCACGGGCTGGAGGCGCGTGGAGAGCCAGCCGACCACGGCGTCGAGGACCCCCTCGAATGTGGCATCGGTCTCCACCCACCTACCCCCAAGCCTCACGGAGCCGCAGTACCTGCAGACCTCAACCCTAACCTCGCCGGGCACCCTAGCCACGCCGTAGACCTCGGCGAAGCACCTGGGGCAGAGGCCCCTGATCACCACGGGAGTCTCGCGCCCACACCTAGGGCAGACCCTCAAGCCTAACCCCCACGCCCCCAGGGATCCCCCGGGGCCTATTGGCTATGGCTACCACCCGGGGCAGGGTGGCAGGCTCGGATCGACCAGGGCCACGAGGCCCCCGGGCCTGGCCTCTAGGCTCAGGGCGTGCATGGGCACGCCCTCGCGGCGGGCCCTCGCTATGAGCCCAGCTAGCACGGGGTCCCCCTCGGGGTTGGGGGCGTAGCACCTGGCTGCCGGGAACGCCGCTATGAACACCAGCATGACCCCCACGCCGCGGCGCCGGGCCTCTATGAGCCACTCCACGTGCCTCCTACCCCTGATGCTCACAGTGTCGGGGTACAGCGCCTCGCCGCGCGGCCCCGCGAGGACGGCGCTCTTCATCTCCACCAGCACCTCGCCCCAGGGGCACTCGAGCCTGTAGTCCAGCCTGCCCACGGGCACCCGGGGGTTCCTAGAGGCGACCCCGCAGCCACGCAGCCAGGGGAGGAGGCCGGCCTCGACGGAGGCCTCGAAGGCCCTAGCCTGGAGGACCGTGTCAACGACCGCCATGCCGCCGGCGTACTCGACCGCCGCGAGCCTGTAGTGGAGCCTGGGGCCCCTGATGGGGTAGGCGAGGCACCTCCTACCCGGGACCAGCACGTCGAGGAGCCTGCCCGTGTTGCTGTTGTGGAGCAGCTCCACTCTCCCCTCACCCACCAGCTCGGCCCTCACGGTGAACCTCGACTCCCGCCCCAGGATCCTGCACTCAACAGCATCGAAGCGGGCGACGACGGGCCCCATCTCCCCCACCCGGGCTCAGCCCTGGAGGCGGGGCCTCGGCTGGCCCGCTGGCGCCGCCTCGGGGCTGGCTAGCTCCTCCTCTAGGGGCCTCGCTATCCTCGGCAGCTCCTCCTCAGGCTTGCCCCTGACAACCTCGGCGTACTCGTAGTACAGCGTGAGGCCCGTGGTCGCCAGGTAGGCCGCCCAGGCTAGCGTGTAGAGCAGCCAGGCGTAGGGCACGAGCCATCGGTCCTGGGGGTGGTGGAGGTAGAGGTGTATGGTCGAGATCGAGTAGGCGGCCAGCGGGAAGACGAAGGCCCACCAGCTCTCCGCGAACTCTATGTCGCCCTTCCTCGCGTGGTCGGCGGTGATTGCTATGACAAGGGCGAATAGGAGGCCGGCGGCGCCCCAGAAGGTGTAGTAGAAGAAGTCGAACACCGCCGCCAGGAGGCTCGCCACCACAGGGCTGGCGGGGCCTTGGGCGGCCTCCCGGTACAGGCTCGCGTAGACGCCCGGCGTGAAGCCGAGGAGCGCCTCGTAGGATAGGGGTATCACGGCCGGGGGCGCCAGGTTTATCCAGGTGGTAGCCATGAGCCTCGCCGGCGGGGGCGAGTAGAAGATAGCCCTGTAGAGCCATATGGCGAAGAGGGCTATCCACATAATGGTGCCCGTCCCGAGGTAGATGCCGAGAAGGCTCTCCGAGACTGGCACGCCCTTGCCGGCCAGTATCATGCCCACGTAGGGGGCCAGCACGTTGCCCACCGCCGGCATGTACCAGCTCGGGTTCATGTAGTGCACCTCGATGCCCGGGTGCCTCTCGAGGTGGTACATGACGACCACGAATATCACGGTGTGGATGGCGAGGCCCACGTAGAAGAGGGCTGCCGCCACGCCAACCCTCCCGAGAACGAGGCTCCAGTCGAGGCTGAGCGTCATCGTCGCTATCCCTATAGTGGAGAGGAAGGGGCCCTCCACGGGGCTCCGCGCAACCGCCTTGAACGACTCGAACCCCAGGACCACCCTCGCCGCGTAGAGGACAGCCGCCAAGGCGAAGGTGGCAGTGTTGATGTAGGCCAGCAGCCTAGCCAGCCCGAGCATCCACCCGTAGCCCTCAAGGTTGCCGAGGGCGAACGTTGAGAGCACGATAGCGCTCGTTGCGAGGTTAAAGGAGAACCAAGCCACACTCATCTTCTTGACGCGCTCCACAACCCTCCGCGGCAGCACGGGAAGGCGCCACCCCACCACGAGCCTAGGAGGGGGCGGGGCGCGAGCCACAGCTAATACATCAAAGCATATATTTATTGCGATTCACAATGAAATACTAGGTCGAACCCCGCCCCAGGAGCTATGCCAGCCCTCGGGGCAGGGGGTAATCATTGCTTGGCTACGATAACTAGCGGCCCACGCCACCATGCAGCCTCCAGGGAGGCGGCTGGGCCCTATAGGCGGAGCTGGAGGCCCCTCGAGCCAACCAGCACGCCGTGCGGTGCGTCGCCGCGGGCCAGCCTCTCCCTGAGCTCGGATAGGCTCCCCGGCGAGAGGTGCACGGCTATAGCGTGCTCCGCCCCCGACTCCTCCGCTAGGCTAAGGAAGTCCGAGACGGTCATGTGGCCCGACCCGGCCGCTATGCCCTCTAGGCTCGAGGGCAGGGTAGCCTCGGCTATCAGCACGCGGGCACCCCTGGCCTCCGATTTGAGGGCGCCGGTGAACCCCGAGTCGCTCGTATACGTCACCAGCTTGACCCCGCCCTCGGCGATGGTGAGGCCGTATGTGGGCACGGGGTGCTCTGTCCTGAAGGTCCTCAGCCGGAAGCCGTCCAGGCTGTAGTCAACCACGGGCACTATGGAGGGCTCCAGGGACGCCGCTGTAACCCTCAGCAGGAGGGGTTTGAGGTCGACCAGCACGTCCTCCTCCGCGACCACCCTAAGCCTCGGGCACGACTCAGCGGCCTTCGCAGTCACCAGCGATGGGAGGCCCGCCCAGTGGTCTATGTGGACATGCGATACATAAACCGCCTCGACATCACATGGGTGGTAGCCGCTAACCGCTAACCCGGTCAGGCAGTCCTCCCCACAGTCGAGCACTAAGACCTCCCCGCCAGTATCGATAAGCGCCGAGGGGCCACCATAGCCGGGCGGCGGGTACGAGCCGCCGCCCCCTACAATCGATATAAGCACCCGCCAAGCACCGGCGCGCCTCCACAAAGGCCCTGCCTATATAGACTATAAGAGGAGCTATTGCACGCTATGGGATGCGGCGGGTTAGCCCCGGGCCTATCACCCCCCGCCATGGAGTAATCCTTGGGCCCCCGCGCCGCCGGGCTCTCGGTCCCACTCAATCTGGATCTTTATCATCCTACGGTAGCGCCCCCTTGCCACCCTGAATTCTTCCTCGTTGTAGAGGTGTATGTCTACGGGGTAGTCCCAGGGGAGGCCGTAGCGGGCCACGGCTCTATCCCTCACCTCGAGCCTTAGGCGCTGCTTCCCCGCCTCGTCCCTCGGCACGCTTCTGGAGACTATCACGATGTCTATGTCGCTAAGCACGGTCAGCCTCCCCTCAGCGGCCCCGCCGATCACGTAGACCCTCGTGTCGGGGCCCAGGAGGTCTGCAGCCGCTCTAGCGACGGCGCCGACGTAGCGCCTCCAGTGCAGGAGCCTCCTATAGGCCTCTACGAGCAGCCCCTCGAGGCTAGGCCTCCTCCTCAAGGGCTCTCCGCACCTCCTCCACGAGCCTCAGTACCTCCCTGGCTGCTCCTATGCACCTATCAGCCTCGTCGGCGGTGTAGTCTACGCAGCCATACCGGCCCCTATAGTAGGAGTCGCTTAGGAGCCAGGTGTCCCTGCGGCGACCCCGGACCAGGTCCACTAGGAGCCCAGCGGGCCCTTCTAGCCCGCCCTCCTCCAGCGCACGGTGGAGGAGCCCGAGGAACTCGCCTAAGTCGTGTATCCGAGGGGCCGAGCCGAGTAGCTCGTAGAGGAGCGGCTTCAAGGCGAGCTGCGCCGCCGCCTGCTCGGCCTCAAAGCATGCAAGGTCGTACTCCCCCTGCCCAGCCGCCACCGCGCGCCCTCTAGCATCGCTAGCGCCCTCCTCCACAGCTTAGCGGCGAACTCGCCACTGGACACCCCACAGTCCCCCGGGTGACATTGCTTGATCGCTACTTGATAGGCCCACCGCGGCCTAGCCCCTATAAATGGGCCCCGCCATGGGGCCGGCCAGTGAGGGCCTCCGGGGATCCTGGGTGTTTAGGGCTACTCTTCTATTGGGGTGGCTTCCTGAGGACTATGTTTATCCCGCTCCTCCCCGGCTTGTATGGCTCTAACGTGTCGAGCCTGTGGTAGGCCGCCTCGAGGGTCCATCCCGCCTCCTCGGCTAGCTCTACTAGCTCGGTTATCGTGTAGATCCTGAGTGTGAACTCGTGCTCGCCGAGGAACTCGAGGTTCCTGCCGCTGCGCCTATAGTACTCCCACCTGTTCCTCAGAAGAGACCTTATGCCGTCGAACTCGGGGTGCTCGACTACGACTAGGTCCTCCCACTCGGATACGATGGGCACATCTCCCCCCTGGCATGAGCGGCGGGCCACTACCTGGTCCCTGCTAGCAGTTTTGAGTATCGCGAGTACGCCCCCGGGCCTCGTCACCCTCTTAGTCCTTTCGAGGAGCTCGAGGTCCCTCGCCTTGTCGAGGTGGTAGCCTATTAGTGTGGTCCATATCATGTATACAGCGTCGAATCTATCCGCGGGGAACAGCTCGTCAACCCTCCAGGCGTCGCCCTCAACTACCTCCACGCGGTCCTTGAGCCCCGCCTCCGCCGCCCTTCGGGAGGCCTCCTCGAGGAACACCCTCGAGATGTCGAGGCAGGCCACACGATACCCCCTAGCGGCCAGGGGCACTGCCACCCTACCCGTGCCACACCCGAGCTCGAGCACCTCCCCACCCTTGGGGACCCCGTGCCTCTCGAGGAGCCTCGCCAGGCCCTCGGCCTCCCTCTCGCCCCGCTCTCTCATGCGCTCGAGAGCGAGCTGGAAGAGGTGGGCCCTAACGATGAATACATCCCTAATCCAATCGTCCAAGCCTGGCGACACCCGCCGCCACGCACTCAATAGGAGACCCCATGGCAGCTCTGGATTTAAGATTACCGAGTCTCAAGGCTAGCTATGCAGCTCTCCGGGGCTGGTTGGATCGGTAGTTATGGTAGCGTATTTATTGCAATGCCATCCCGGTTGTAGTCGTTATCGCTAGGGTGTGGAGCGTGAGGTATGATTACATTGTGGCCGTGGGCGTTGCGCTCATGGTGGTTGGGGGCGTGATTGTGGCGGTTGGCGAGGCCAAGGTTGACGTGGCGAGCCGGGCGAGCTACATATACATTCCACGCTACGAGGTCGAGCGCCCGGGGACTTATTGGATGAATACCACCAACGATGTCTCAACCTATATCGGGTGGGCGAGCCTCAGGGGTGGCACGGCCTCCCTGTTCCTCCCCTCGTCCTTCCCCTCGAACTGCGAGGGGGCCAAGGTCTTCGAGTTGAAGGCGAGGGGCAGCATAGCGGCTGGCAAGCCGGGGTACCTCGTCGTCCGTGTGACCGCGACGCTAGCAGACAACGAGACCGCCAGAGTGGTGGAGTACAGGGTTAACATCACTCCCCCACCCAGGCAGGCGGCCCCAACGGGCACTGTGATAGTGCCTCTAGTAGCGAATGGCTCGGAGACTATAGGCTACATAGCGAGTAGGCCCGGCGCCAGGGAGGCGGAGATAGTCATACCCCTGATGAGGGGGGAGGTGCCCCCAACCACTAGGATAGTGACTGTCGAGTTCAACAGCAGCCTACCAGGCAAGCTCCAGGTCGAGCTTACAACAGGCTATGCCTGCGAGGGCTACCACCGCGTGGGCAGCCCCTTCCTAGTGCCAGCGGGCTACGAGGTACAGCAGATAACCACGCCCTCAAAGATCTCAATCAACACGGCAACACTGAGAGCCGGCACGGCCCTCATAGCACTCGGCAACGCGGTAGCGATACTCGGGGTATACGGGAAGCTCTCCCACCGCGGCGAGGGGGAGCGGAGGGGCCCCGAAGCACGCTAGGCCCCCGGCCCCGGGGTGTGCCCCCCGTCCCCTATAGTGGCTATAGCGTAGTGGCTGTAGCACTCTTGCACTCCTGGGGCCGCGCCCGTGGGGGGTGGTGGGTGAGGGATCAGACCCCCTACCTCGTCTACCTGGACTTCATAGTAACGATTATAGGCGCCTTCGCCATCTACTCGACGAACTTCATAGCTTACACCAACGCTGTCCCCATATTCGGCACCATCTACGGCATCGTCGTGGTCACGCGCGGCTTCGCGCCCCTGGTGCTCCACAGCGAGCGGCTCTTCAAGGCGCTGCCCTTCGCCCACCTGCTCTTCCTTTTCCTATCGGTCACGCTGGCACTGCTCCTCGACGACATTAAGATATACCTGGCCGGGATATCGGTCTCCGCACTGCTCGGCATCTATACTGGGGGCTACATATACAACCTGGAGGTGAGCTGGGCTAAGCGCCTGAGGGATCCCTCGAGGTTCTTCTCCCTTGTCTCGGGTGCCGAGGCGGCAGCGTTCTTCATAGCGCCTCTGCTCACTTATGTGACGCCGAATAAGGCGGTCTTCCTGGCGGTCCTATCCGCCTCGACGGCCCTCGGCCTCGCCTTCCTCCTATACTTCGCCCGCTTCGGCGGCGCCGAGCTGAAGCCCAGGTTCTACACCGGGGAGCCCGCGCTACTCAGGAGGGCGGCCCCACTCGCAGCGCTGGCGGCGCTAAACTGGCTCCTCCAGTACCTCTGGATGGGGATGGTCTTCGAGCTAGGCGCCAGGCAGGGCATACCGGGCCTCACGGTTTTCGCTGCGGTCGAACTCGAGACGGCCACCTACATGGCTATACAATTCGTGATAAGTAGGAGGGGCCTCAAGAAGCTGACGAGTGTGAAGACCGCCTCAACGCTAATGGCAGCCTACGCCCTGGTCGTGGCGTTATTCACCTCACTCCTATGCACGAGGGTAAGCCCAGCAGTATTCACCGCCATACTACTCGCCCTAGCAGTCTCATCCAGCCCCCTCGAACCCCTAATCAACACCCTCGTCTCACTCACCGACCGCGCCCCCGAGGTCTCCACGGTAATCCTAAGCTTCAACTACATAGGAGGCGGAATAGGCTACACCCTATCCTCACTCCTACTCAGGACCTAATTACACGCCACCAGCCTCCCACTAGTCTCTCCCTACGATGACAAGGAAGCCATATATAGCGGATCTAGCGTGCCGCATTGCGTTTTAAGCGGCATATTCCCTTTGAAGAGTGAATTCTTTCTGGGAGGATGGAGGTTGCAAGGCCTAGCGTGGCTTCTCTTAATGATCGGGGGTCTACTCATGGCCATTACCTCAGCTTCAATACTTATAGTAAACTATATAAATAACCGCGGGGGGAATGGGAGCGAAGAAGCCGCCGACGTGCTACAGGTAACCCTAACGCTAGCCCTAGGAGTGCTCTTCGCCGTCGAGGGCCACTATGAGCTAGTAGGAGCACTCTCGCAGAGGGCCGAGGCTACCCTATCCATTGCAATTATCACCGTGAGCCTTGCCCTGGCAGTTCATGCCATTAAGAAGAGATCCTCTATGAAGCATAAGAGGCCTACATAGGGTGTCTCGACGAAGTACCCTCAAGGGCCTAGGCACTTTGCAGCGGGCCTGTCGGGATTAGGGGCCCGCGAGCCTCCGGAGGCCAGCACTTAGATGCGATTGTCTCATAATTTTCTTTAAGATTTCTAATCCTATTTATACCTTGTACGGTGATGCATGGGGCAAGGGATTATTTAGATGCGATTCAGTGTGTTGTTTGACTAATTTTTGATACTAGTTTGTTGTAGTCGTTTGTGTCTAGGATATAGTATGCCTCGACCCCGTACTTCTTCGCGTTATCAACCATTATCTTGTCCGCACTCACGAGTATGCCGGAGACAAGGTCAGCCGCGGCAATATAGTACGCGTCTATAGCCCTACAAGCCGTTTGAAGGGCAATGTTGAGGAGTAGCTCATAGTCAATGTCGTCGATAATTATAACTCTATCGATTATCTCCTCATACAGTCTCCTGGCAGCCTCTCTTGGCTTCCTACGAACTAGCTGGGAGGCTAGCTCCACGCCGAATACTTGGGGCTCGAAGACAGTAAGCTCCTCTTTATCGATATACCCGAATAGGTTTCTTGCTCTCCTACTTCTTTCCTCACTGTATATGAAGAGCCTGTCGATGAACACTGATACGTCGACGACTATGTTCATAATTCAGGCTACCTCCTCTCTCTTAGGAACTCCTCTAGAACATCCACCTCGACCCTCTCGGAATACCGGTCAAGCACCTCCTCCAGGCCCTTAGATACGCTCGCCTTCCCAGAACCGAACAATTTCTTCACAGCGTTCCTGGAAAGGCGGAACCTCACAACACCAGACAAAATCCCTCACCAAATTACATTACATCTGCCCGACCTCTTAACTTCTCCATCGAATCCAATGCCTTTCTATTCTGGAATAAAATCAACCAATAAATCATAATGGCGGGCCCGCCGGGATTAGTGACCCGGAACCCCCGGCTCGCCCGCGCTAAATAAACCAATGTTGTATTAGTTCATGAAGAGATGTAACATGCACTCCGCGTGATAATCCTATTGATTACTCATTATCGATAATATTGCGACTCTCAGGAGTATAAGGCTTAGAGGCTCCAAGCCCTCTACACGTAATGGGGAACTCGGGGGTTGTCCAGGGTCATCAGGGTCAGGTATGAGAAGGGGGTACTCAAGCCTCTCGAGCCCCTGGACCTCGAGGAAGGCGAGGAGATAGTCGTGGTCTTAAAGGAGGATTTGGTGGGGTATGCCCGCCGTGTTCGCCGTAGCCTAGCAGGCCAGGGAGGAGAGCCTAGCGAGGTCCTTTCTCGGGAGAGGGGTAGGCTGGAGTGGAGAAGCTGGTAATCGACGCCTCCATCGCCGTAGACCTCTTCGCTGGCAGAGAAGAGCTTCGCATAGCGTCAGCCGTGAAGGTTAGGATGCGTAGCGAGGCAGGGTATAGAGTCTATGCTTTCCGCTTATTCCTAGAATAAAACGTCTTAAACTGAATTTTTAGATAATTATAAGTAGTTGATAGAGAACACTATAACGTATTTATTTGAGTTCTTATATAGTGTGGGATCCTTGTAGGGGGTAGTGATATAGCACTGTAATACCCTCTAGGTAAGATGGGGGCGTGGAGGTATCAAGGGGATGGTGCTACTACCAGGATACAAGTGGCTCGAAGTGGTGCCTGGAAAGCGTGGTGGCAGACCAACCGTTAGAGGAACTCGCATAACAGTTGATGATATTCTAGACATGCTTGCGGCTGGCTGGAAACCTGAAGAGGTTGCTGAGGAATTTGATATACCGTTGGAAGCTGTATATGAAGCATTGAGGTTTGCATCTGAGACGCTAAAGAGGGTTAGAGTTGTTGCTGAGGCTTCTAGCTGATGAAAATATACCTAAAAAGCTGGTAACTCTCTTGAGGCAGTATGGCGTAGATGTTACTCGTTTACAAGACCTAGGTATCCGGGGTATTAGCGACAGAGTTAGTCAATATAGCAAACGAACTTGAGCGAATAATATTGACAAGAGACGCTGACTTTACAGTACCAAGTCTCTTATCTCTTACAAGGCATGGAGTAATCTACATTTCCTACCAGCCCTCCAAGAACGAAATACAAAAACTAGCCGAGAGAATAGCTTCAATAGCCAACCAGCTAGAGCCCAAGCCTGGGCTGCTTGTAATCATAAAGTATAAATACGTAGAGATCTATGACTAGCATTTTACATCACTAGTTTATAACAATGCCTAAGTTTTAGAGTCCGTATTCAGATAATTCAATATAACTCATTTAAAATAATGAGAAAACATATTGAAAGAGGGTTTATGTGTGGTGGGCCTGCTGGGATTAGTGGACCCGGGATCCCGCGGCTCCGGAGACCCGCGCTATAAATACTAAAGTTGCACGGGTTCATGAGGGAGTGCGGCATGCACTCCAGTAGGATAAGCGCGTGGGAGGTTCACTAGTAAAGGCTTAGAGCCTCCGCTAGCCGTATCGAGGAGGGGGAGGGGTCCTGTCCAAGGTCATCAGGGTCAGATACGAGAAGGGAGTGCTTAAGCCCCTGGAGCCTCTAGAATTCAGGGAGGGGGAGGAGGTACTCGTAAAGATTAT
Source organism: Acidilobaceae archaeon (assembly GCA_027080775.1). Classification (GTDB taxonomy): domain Archaea; phylum Thermoproteota; class Thermoprotei_A; order Sulfolobales; family Acidilobaceae; genus Calypsonella; species Calypsonella navitae. Next base: position 28,766 of record JALWPV010000069.1, on the reverse strand, counting down.
AGCGGTCGGGGAGAGGAGGAGGCTCCTCAGGAGGCACCGGGGGGCTCTGGGCCCCGCTCCTAAGGAGCTCCTCGATAGGTTCATGTTGGAGGCTGAGGAGCAGTAATGCTATTCCTAGATACTAATGCAATGATCTATTATCTCCACGACGTTAAACCCTACTCTCAAGTAGTAGAGGACATAATCTCGAGTGAGGACTAGCTGTACACTAGTATTCGAGTAATAGACGAGGCAATATTCACAATCGTGAGGACTAAGGCATGGTTAGAGCTAGGGATACGGCGTATAGAGAAGCTTAGGGAACACGTCAAGACCCACGGCTATGGCATTTTCGAGGTGGAACTAAACGAGCTAACCACGCTACTAAAAGACGCGAAAGTGACTGTACTAGAGGATAAAGCGACAACCCAAGAGATCATTAATACAGCCAGAAAGTATCACTTACTACCAGCAGACGCTCTAATAGCCTTGACCTGCAGGCACTATGGCATACAGGGAATCCTAACGTTTGACGAGGACTTCAAACGAGTTCCCTGGCTAACAGTCATCCCCTAAGGCAGAGCAGTAACAAGATAGCCTCTAGTATTCCTCGGAGGATATAATGTGGTGGGCCCGCCGGGATTTCTAGCCCGGGACCTCCGGCTCCGGAGGCTGGCGGCTGTGGGAGGTGTTTTCGGTTCCTATGGTCGGTTTCCGTGGCTAGATGAGGGGGGCTGCTAGTAGTACCAGGAGGCTGGCTAGTGCTATTAGGATGTTATCGTCTATCGGCGGGAACTCGTAGCGCTCTACCACGCTGGCGGTGAGTGCTGCCAGTACTCCTGGGAGGCCGCCGTAGGCGTAGCCCAGGGGGGCTGTGACTGCTAGCATCGCTAGGTTGCCGGCCCAGTGCTTGACTCTCCTGGAGAATAGGGTGTTCCTCACTATCCCGGTCACGGCGTCGCCGAAGGCTATGAATATCGCTGGTAGCACGGCGAGGCGGGGGCCTAGGAGGGGCCATAGTACTAGGAGGCTGGCTCCCCAGGCTAGGGTGAAGTTTACCTCGTAGCTGTTCTCGGGGACTTGGAACCAGTACATCAGCCTCCCCCTTCTCCTCTGGAGGGCTAGGATCCCGCCTAGTAGGAAGGCCATCGCCGCGGGGGCTAGGGGCTCCCTGTAGACGTAGGGGACTAGGAGGGTCACGACGCCGCCCGCGGCGGCGTGGATCACCTTCCTGTTATAGTAGACCGCCGCCCTGTGGGAGAGCCCCCTAGCCCTCATGTAGTGGTATAGGGGGCGGGTAGCGTAGAGCACGAGGACCACGAGGCCCGCGAGGGGTATGGAGGCCGCGAGGTCCCGCGGCACTGCATCCCAGTCTATGGGGTGGATGGACGCAGCCACGGCCCCCCGCCCGCCATGCTGGGGGTTTGCAGTGGGGCCCTCGGGGCATTTAACTTGATGCTACCCGCACTCGTGGCCGAGGGCCTCGGCGAGCCTCTTCCTATCACTGGTGAGGGGTGTGTTTATGTCAAGCACTACTGTGTCCTCCAGGGCCCTCGCCCAGTGCCAGGCGCCGGGGGGTATCACCCTGTAGTCCCCGGGGCCTAGGGCCTCCTCGCCCCCGCCCTCGACGCCCAGGAGCAGGCGGCCCCTGAGTACAACGCTGACTTGCAGGGAGTCGTGCCTGTGCCTCGGCACCACGGCCCCCCTCTCGAGCCGGGTCTCAGCGACGGCTGCCTCCCCGCTGCAGTGCACGAACCTCATGGTGACGCCCGGGGGGAGGGTGGGGGTCCCCATCGGCATGCACCACCGCCAACGCGGGCCTGGGGCCCGGGTTAAACGCTGGCCCCGGTGGATCGGAGCCTCTCCAACGCTATCCTGGCGTAGTCCGGGTTGTTGTCTATGCATAGGTAGTGGCGGCCGAGCATCTTGGCTGCGACGCATGTGGTGCCGGAGCCTGCGAAGGGGTCTAGTACAACGTCGCCGGTGAAGGTGTAGAGCTGTATGCACCTCCGGGGCAGCTCGAGGGGGAATGGGGCCGGGTGGCCCACCCTCCTGGCGCTCTCGGGGGGGAACCTCCACACGCTGCGGGTGTACTCGAGGAACTCCTCCCTGGTTATGGTGTCCCTCCCGCCTGGGGGGCGCCTCCTCTTGAAGCCGCCCTTGCTGAGGATGATTATGTACTCGTGCTGGTCCCTGAGCGTGGGGTTCACGGCGCTCATCCACGTGCCCCAGGCGGTGCTCGAGCCCGATACCGCCTCCCCCTTGTCCCAGATAACCTCGCCGCGGAGCAGGAACCCTATGGACTCGAAGAGCCCTATCAGGTAGGCGTGCAGCGGTATGTAGGGCCTCCTCCCGAGGTTCGCGACGTTGAAGCAGGCGCGCCCGCCCCAGACGAGGACCCGGTAGACCTCCCTCATGACGTCCCCTATGAAGTCCAGGTACTCCCCCAGCGTGAGGTCCTCATCGTACTCCTTACCAACGTTATACGGGGGGGACGTCACCATTAGGTGCACGCTATTACCCGGGAGCCTCCTGAGGACCTCGCGGGCATCCCCCACGACGACGCTATCCAGGTACCCCGGCGGGAGAGGGTTCTCCACCAAGTCCCCCGGGGAGGGCCTGGGGAGGGGCAGCGAGCTGTAGAGCCTCCTCGAGTAGAAGGGCCCCGAGTCGTGGGCCACCCTACCCGGGGAGCCGAAGCTGCTAGTCCTGGTCCCCCTCCTCCGCCTGGCCACGCCGCCGCACCCCCAGGAGGCCTGGGGGTCGCTGGTGTTGTCCGGCTGGCGCGGGCTCAGGGATCCTTTAGTACGTCCCCTAGCTTCTCCTGCTCGTTCGTGTATCTGGGCGGCCTCTTCTCCTTGAAGGCCCTCATGCCCTCGAAGAAGTCCCTGTCTAGGATGAGGCTCCAGAAGAGTAGGTTCTCGAGTCTGAGGCCGTCCTCGAGAGGCCTCCCGACCCCCCTTAGGACAGCCTCCTTGTCTGTCCTAATAGACCCCTGGGGGTACGAGGCTATCCTCTCGGCCAGCTCGCGGGCCCTCTCCATGAGCCTCTCCTTGGGCACGACCTCGTTGACGAGCCCGATCCTGTGGGCCTCCCAGGCGTCTATCTCCCTGCCAGTCAGTATCAACTCCATGGCCCTCCCTAGGCCTACTACTCTCCAGAGCCTCTGGGTGCCCCCGTCGCCCAGGCCTATGTTCCACCTCCTATTGAGGACCCCGAACCTAGCGTGCTCGGCGGCTATCCTGATGTCGGCCGCTAGCGCTATCTCGAGTCCGCCCGCGTAGCACATGCCGTTGACGGCGGCTATGATAGGCTTGAAGATGTCCATTCCCCGGGTTAGACCCCCGAAGCCGGGGCCGTAGTAGGCGTTTCTCCTGAACCAGTCTACCCTCCTCGTCTTTATGAAGGAGTCCCACTTCTTCAGGTCGGCTCCCGTGGAGAAGGCCCTATCACCCGCCCCCGTTATTATGGCTACGTATGCGTCATCGTCGTCCCTGAACTTCCTCCACGCCTCCGCTAGCCTCGAGTTCGTCTCGGGGTCTATGCAGTTATCCACATGGGGCCTATTGATGGTGATCGTGACTACATGGCCCCGCTTCTCATATAGAACGGTATCGCCACTCATCAGAACCACTCCAGCCTATGAGTGCTCACGCAAGTAGCCGCCCCCGCACCCGTAAATAAGTGGCGCCCCCGCCTCCCGGCCCGGTCTCCTAGTCTAGGGTGTCCCTCAGGCCTGCGGCGTAGAGTGCTAGTTTCTTACTCTCCTCGTAGTCGTAGGACCTGTATAGCTCTATTATGCTCGCCTCTATCGAGCCCTCCGCGTGTATCATCGCCGTCGTGAAGAGGGCGCCGAAGGATGAGATCCACTCGCGGGCCAGCATGAATAGCCTGGCCCTCTCGAGCGCGGTGCCCCGGGCCCCGGCGAGGTACTTCTCGAGGTAGGGCCTTAGTTGGGGGTTCTCGAAGTCCTGCATGCTGGGGGCGGTGGCCGCGAGGCCCCCGGCTACGTCTATGAGGTGCTTCACGACGTTGGTGTACTCCTCGTTGGCCAGGAGCTTCCCCACGTTGGTCATTACTATGTTTGGCATCGCCACCCCCGTCTCGGGGTCCACCTCGCAGTAGTGGGAGGCCGCCACCGCCGTGGCCCTGAGCATCTCCTTGTACCTGATGATGTAGGCCACGTCCCTCCTTATGTGGGATTTGCCGTCGACCCCGTTGTACTCCGCGAGCAGCTTGGCCAGGCCCACGAGGAGGTCGGCCATCGCCGCCCTATAGGATATGGCTGTGAACCTGTGGTACCTGGGGAAGGTCACGGCGAGGGGGCCCGCGAACTGCCACTCCCCCGCCATGAAGACCCTCTCCCAGGGCACGAAGACGTTATCGAATATCGTGAGGGTCTCGTTCTCAACGTTCATCCTCCCCATGACGAAGCTTGGGTCCCTGAGGGCTGACTCCACGGCCTTCATGGGCCTCGAGACGAGCTTGAGGCCCCTAGCGTTGGCTGGGACGGCGAATGCGACGGCGTAGTCCCTGTCCCTCTCGGTCATGGCCCTCGTCGGCAGCACTATGATCTCGTTGGCGGCTATCGACTGCGTGGTGTGGGCCTTAGCCCCCTGGACGTAGATTCCATCCTTAGTCCTCTCCACGATGTGGACGTAGAGGTCCGGGTCGGCCTGCTCGTGGGGCCTCTTGCTGCGGTCCCCCTTGACGTCGGTCTGGGCTACTGCGAGGGCGAGGTCATTCTCGACGACGTACCTATAGTAGTTCATCACCCTCTCATAGTAGCTCGTGCCGAGAGCCTTATCCATACGCCTCGCTATAACCATGAGGGCGAAGAGGGCGTCGGAGCCTATGGCCTTTATAATGTTAAACATGCCCCTCCCGAACCTCGTAGTCTCATATATGAGCTCGAACCTCTCAAGAAGGTCCCCGCTGCCCCGGGGGATCTTGTAGAACCTGCTGATAAGCCCGTACTCGGGGTCCTCGTAGACGAGTAGGTCCCTATACCTGGGATCCCACTGGAGCCTATAGATGTCGGAGGCGTGCCTAACAGCCGCCCCCAGGACCTCGTGGCTCGTTACATCGTCTACCCTCTCCCCCCTATAATAGACCTCCCTCCCATCACGTAGGCTCTCCAGGTACTCCTCAACCCTCCTGAGGCCCACAAACCCACCCCACACCAGTGGACCCCAAGGCAGGGCCTAATACAAGCCAACCCTAGGAGCCACACAACCCCATTACAGGGGGACCCCAATAACCCCCCTCCAGCCAAGCGATAAACCAGCCCGCCACCCACCGGTGAAAGCGCCCCGGTGTGGAGTCTGCCCCACGCCCAGCCCCCCGGGCGGGGGGCGATGGGCTGGATTGGCCTTGCCGAGGGGCTGGAGGCCCCTTAGCCCCTCCCACCTCCGAGTGGCTCCCTGGGGGCGTCGCTCTTTGGGTGGGGTCTATGTTCTATCCCTGGACTGGAGGGTGGCGGAGGCTATCCTGCGGGGTGTGAGGCGCTTCGAGGCCAGGCCCCTCGCGGGGCCTAGGAGGGGTGGGGGCACGTGGAGGAGGCCACCTATAGAGGAGGGCTCCCGCGTCGTGATGTATGCCACGGGCCCCCCGAGGGTTAGGGGGCTCGTGGGCGAGTTCGTGGCGTCGAGGGTCCTCGTCGGGCCTCCCCGGGAGGTCCTCGGCCCCCTCGACAGCAGGCTCCTCGGGGCTCTGGGGGGCTATAGTGAGGTCATGGTGGTGGAGGTCTCCTCGCCCTGCAGGTACCCGAGGAGGATAGGCCTCCGGGAGATACGGGCCGTCGCCCCGGGCTGGCAGCCTCCCCCGGGCTACAGGAGGCTGGGGCCCTCCGAGCCCCTCCTGAGGGATCTCCTGGAGCCCCTCCTGGCCGCGTGGAGGTGCTGTGGTTATAGCCGCAGGGCCCCCTAGGCCCCCGGGGATGGCCGGGGTTGGCGTTGGAGGTCGAGGCTCCCGAGGTCTACCTGATGAGTCTGAAGCCCAAGTACGCTAGGATGATATTCGCCGGCGTCAAGAAGTACGAGCTCAGGAGGATCTCGGGGCTCCCGAGGGTTGGGGAGGGCTCCCTCATAGTGGTGTACGTGAGCGGGAACGTGAAGGCGGTTGTGGGTGAGTTCAGCGCGGGGAGGATCCTCGAGGGGGCCCCCGAGGCCCTGTGGGCGAGGGTGAGGAGGCCCGGCACCGGTATAGGGGAGGACGCCTGGGAGTACATCAGGGGGGCGAAGAGGGCCATAGCCATAGAGGTCCTGGAGCCCCGCCTCTACCAGAGGCCCGTCAGCCTCGAGGAGATAAGGAGGATCATACCCGGCTGGAACCCCCCATTCAGCTACAAGAGACTCGAGGAGGGAGACCCCTTCCTGGAGCTGGTCCTCAGGCCCATATGGGCCTCCGGGGCCGCCCAGAGGCCCCCCGGCGCTAGGAGGAGGGGTAGGATGGAGCTGTTCTAGCTAGGCCTCCACCCTAACGGGCTCACCCGTGCCCGCGGCGTATGCAGGCGCTGGCAGCCAGCTGGCCTCGGCCGGCAGGCCCGCGCTCCACAGCTCCCTCTTGAGTAGCTCCCTCACCGCTATCCTGATGACCTCGCTCCTGCTGCTGTAGCGGCCGGCCCTGACCAGCTCCTCGATGCCCTCAACGTAGATCTCGGGCATCTTCACGGTCACTAGCCTCACGCCGCTTCACCCCATGCACCCCATGCCGGGGGAAAAGCATATAAGGGGGGCCGGCATGTAGCACCCACCACATCCCCAGTACCTGAGCACCTCAACACTATCACTAGTAACGTAGGCCCCCACTAGCTCGGGCGCATCGCTTTACGCCCCAATAGCCCCCGCCGTTTCCAGGAGGTTAATGCAGGCCCCCACACCCTCCAGCGTGTGGGGGCTGGCCACGCAGTCAACGCGGACCCCGAGGCCCCGCGCCCTAGAAGCGGTGGTGGGCCCTATCGCCACCACCCTGGGGCCCCCGGGGCCCCTGAGGCCGGGGGCGAGGGCCTCAGCTATGCTGGGGCTCGTGAGGGCCACGTAGTCCACACTACCCAGGGCCTCGAGGGCCTCCCCCAGCCTCCCCGTGGGCACGAGCCTGTAGACCAGCACCTCCACCAACTCCACCCCGGCCCCCAGGAGGATCCTCCTGAGCCCGCTCCCGGCGGGGTCGCCGCGGAGCCACGCTACCCTCCCAGCCCCCAGGCGGAGGAGGAGCCTCCCCAGAGCCTCGCCCGTATGGGGCTCCGCCACGGCCTGAACCCTGGCCCCGAGGAGCCTCTCCGCCTCGGCAGCGGTAACCGGGCCCACCGCCGCGACCCTAGCGGAGGCGAGGGCCTCGCGGAGGAGCCCCAGTGAGCCGTGGCTGGCGGCGTCCCCCGCTAGGGCCCTCGCCGCCCTCGGGCTCGTGAGGGCAACGTAATCCGAGGCCCCAGCCGCCGCCACGGCCCTGGCGTGGCTGGCCGATACCGGTATGGCCGCGTGGAGTGGCACCCAGAGGGTCTCGCAGGGCCCAAGCCTGGGGGGTGGGGGGTCGGGGCCTAGCAGTAGAGCCCTGCAGTTAGGCATAGCCACCTCCTCCTGAAGGAGGCCGCGCCCCCGGCTATGATCACCGCTGGGGGCTCGGCCTCGATTCCCCGGGCCTCCCCGGCGGTGGAGTCGATTATCCTCTCACCCTCGAGGCCGAGCCTCTCCACGACGACGAGGGGGGTCCCGGGGTCTAGCCTCGAGAGGACCCCGGCTATCCTGGGGAGGCTCCTCGCCCCCATGAGCACGGCCAGGCTGTCGGCGGCCCTCGCGAGGGCCTCGAGCCTAGCCTCCTCGACGGGCGCGCCCCCGGCCCTGATCGCCGTGGTGACGGCGAAGCTGCTCGAGTAGCCCCTAGCCGCCAGGGGCGCCATGGCGGCCGCCGCTGCCGCTGTGAAGCTTGGCACGCCTGGGGTTACGTCGCAGGGGATCCCCCGGGAGGCTAGGTGGAGGCACTCCTCCTCCCCCCGACCGTAGGTCAGGGGGTCGCCGCCGTGGAGCCTCACGACCTCCAGCCCCTCGAGGGCGAGGCTGGCTAGGAGCCCGTTGATCTCCTCCTGCGTGAGCGCGTGCCTCCCCGGGGCCTTCCCGGCGTAGATCAGCCTCGCCCCCGGCCTGGCCTCGGCTAGGAGGCTCCTGGGGGCTAGCCTATCATAGACTATGGCGTCAGCCCTCCTAACCAACTCTAGGGCCCTGAGCGTGACCAGCCCGGGATCCCCGGGGCCGGCGCCGACAATGTGGACCACTCCAGGCCCGCCCATGCCGGTCAGCCCCTTGGTGCCTCCCTCTCCAGCTCCATGGCGATGCCGGCCGCCTCCTCGCCCGCCTCGCCGGGGTCCCTGGCCCTCACCCTGGCCCAGAGGGCCCTCCTCCCCTCGGGGTGGTAGGCGGCCACGGTGAAGACCAGCTCGCCCCCGGAGTCGAGGGCCACCCCGCCCAGGGGCCTCCCGCAGGCGCCCCCCAGCCTCTCTAGGTAGACCCTCTCGGCCACCGCCTCCCTCCAGGCGCTGGGCTCCGAGGCCCCCCGCAGCAGCCTGGCGACGCTGGACTCCGAGGGCGCGACGACCGCTATGAGGCCCTGGCCTGGGGGCGGGGTGTAGGGTATGACTGGCAGGCTCGCCCATGGCCTCGAGACGCCGAGCCTCTCGAGGCCCGCCTCCGCGGCCACCAGGTAGTCGGCCCTCCCCTCGTCGAGCCTCCTGAGCCTCGTGTCCAGGTTGCCCCTGATCCACGTGGCCTCGACGCCCGGGTTGGCGTGGAGTATCATAGCCCTCCTCCTCGCGCTGCCAGCCGCCACCCTCGAGCCCCTGGGGAGGCGCTCGGGGCTAAGGGGCTCGAGGCCCCTCCTGGGGACTAGGGCCTCCCTCCTGGAGCCCCTCGGCGGCACGGCTACGATCTCGAGGCCGCTGGGGAGCTTGGAGGGCAGGTCCTTCATGCTGTGGACCGCCACGTCAGCCCTGCCGTCGAGCACGGCCTTGTCCACCTCCCTCTCGAAGGCGCCCCTCAGCCCGGTGAGGTAGATCGGCTTGTCCCTCTGCACGTCGCCGCTTGTTGTAACCTCGAGCACGCTGTAGGATAGCCCGGGTATCCTCCGGGAGAGCCACTCCATGGCTATCCTGACCTGCTCGAGGCTCAGCCTGCTACCCCGCGCCGCCACCACGAGGTGGGGCAAGGCTCCGGGCACCCTCCGGCTAGGGCTTGATGGCCTCCCTCGCTGCCTCCCTGAGGGCCCTCCTAGTATGGTCGAGCGCCTCCTCGTCGTGGACTATGCTCGTGAATATGGTCTCGTGGACGCTCGGCGGCACGAGGACCCCGCGGGAGGCCAGGGCCTTGTGGAGCCTGTGGTACGCCTTGGCGTCGGCCCTCGCGGCGTCCTGGGGGCCGCGGACCTCTGCTACCCCCGGGAAGAACTGTTGCATGCTCTCAACCCTGTTGAGTGCGTACTCTACCCCGAGGGGGTCGAGGGCCTCCCTGATGGCCTCCTCGAGGATCCCGGCGGCCTCGGAGGCCCTCCCAAGGCCCTCCCTCTCGAGCACCCTAAGCGTTGCCAGGCCAGCAGCCATCGCCACTGGGTGGCCGTTGAAGGTGCCGGCGTTGAAGACCCTGCCTGTGGGCGTGAGGTGCTCCATCACCTCGGCCGGGCCCACCACGGCTCCGATGGGGAAGCCCCCTCCTATTATCTTGCCTAGGGTGACGAGGTCGGCCTTGACGCCGTAGTAGTCCTGGGCGCCTCCCAGGGAGAGCCTGAAGCCGGTTATCACCTCGTCGAAGATAAGCAGGGCGCCGTAGCGCCTGGTGAGGCGCCTGAGGCCCTCGAGGAAGCCGGGCGCTGGGGGTATGACCCCGTTGTTGCCCGCCACAGGCTCTACTATGACGGCCGCTATCTCGCCCCCGTGCCTCTCGAATAGCTCCTCCACAGTCGCCAGGTCGTTGTAGGGCGCCACGAGCGTGAGCCTCGCAACGGCCTCGGGCACCCCGGGGCTCCTCGGGATCCCCAGGCTCGCAGCCGCGCTGCCCGCAGCCACGAGCACGGCGTCGTGGGCGCCGTGGTAGCAGCCCTCGAACTTCACTATGAGGTCCCTACCCGTGTAGCCCCTCGCGAGCCTGATGGCGGTCATCGTCGCCTCGGTGCCGCTGTTGACGAACCTCACCCTCCCCCCGGGCATTACGTGCCTCAGTATCTCCTCGGCAAGCTCAACCTCAACCTCGGTCGTGGCGCCGTAGAGCCACCCCCTCTCCAGCTGCTCCCTAACGGCCTCCGCCACCTCGGGGTGGGCGTGGCCGAGTATCAGGGGCCCATAGCCTAGGACGTAGTCAACGAGCCTCCTGCCGTCGGCGGTGTAGAGGTAGGGCCCCCGGCCCCTCGAGGCGACTAGGAGGGGCTCGGTGAGCGCTCTAACGGGGCTGTCGACGCCGCCCACCAGGGCCCTCCTAGCCCTCTCAACTATCTCCCCGTAGCCAGCCACGGCATCGCACCCCTCTAGAAGGGGTTGAAGCCTTCCCTGATTAGCTTGGCAGCCTCGGCGGCGTGGTACGTTATTATTATGTCTGCCCCGGCCCTCCTGATCGCCGTTAGGACCTCCATGAGTAGCGCCTCCCTCGGGGCCAGGCCCTCCCTGGAGGCTAGCTCCACGAGGGCGGCCTCGCCGCTGACGTTGTATGCGGCGAGGGGCACCTCTGGGTGGCGCTCCTTCACGAGCCTGATAACGTCGAGGTACGCCAGGGCGGGCTTGACCATCACTATATCGGCCCCCTCCTCCAGGTCAAGCTCCACCTCCCTCAGGGCCTCCAGGGCGTTCCTAGGGTCCATCTGGTAGCTCCTCCTATCGCCCCACCTCGGGGCGCTGTCCATGGCCTCCCTGAAGGGGCCGTAGAAGACGCTTGCGTACTTGGCTGAGTACGCCATTATGGCGACGTCCCAGTACCCCTCGGACTCCAAGGCGTCCCTAATGGCCGCCACCTGGCCGTCCATCATGCCGCTCGGCGCCACTATGTCAGCGCCCGCCTCGGCCTGGCTCACCGCTATCCTCCTGTAGACCTCGAGCGTCGAGTCGTTATCCACGATCCTCCCCCTCCTACCCTCCCTCGGCAGGCCGCAGTGGCCCTCGGAGTGGTAGCCGCAGATGCATAGGTCAGCCGCCAGCACGGGCTCCCAGCCCAGCTCCCTCCTGATGGTCCTGAGTGCGACCTGCACGGGCCCGTCCCTGGCCCAGGCCCTGCTGGCCTCGGGGTCCCTCGTGGGGGTTATGCCGAAGAGCAGGAAGGACCTAACACCCAGGTCCATCGCCGACTGGAGGTACTCGACCAGCTCTCCGCTCACCGGCGGGTACTCCCTGAGCCATGGGAGCCCCCTGAGGGGCCTCGGCTCACCCACGGCCTCCGAGACGAAGACCGGCAGCATTAGCTGGGAGGGGTGGAGCCTCGCCTCCGCCACGAGGTCCCTGAGGCCCCGGGTGAGCCTGAGCCTCCTAGGCCTAGCCCTCGGGTACCCCATCACTCACACCCTCGAGGCGGGACTTGTAGGACTCTAGTATCAGCCTCGGCAGGAGGGCTGGCTCCCCACTCCTAGCGGCGGCCCTGAGGGCCTCGAGGAGCGGGTGGGTGAGCCTCTTCGCCAGGCTCCTGAACGCTACGGCGAGGTACTCCTCCCCCTCGGCCCCGAGGCCGAGCCTCCTGGCGGTGCGCCTCGCCTCCTCCGCGGCGGCAGCGGCGGCGTAGCGCGCCACGGCCTCAACCACGGGGTTGACCCTGTCCTCCCTAAGCTTAGCCACGAGCCTCTCCAGCTCCTCCTCTATAATGGACTCCACCAGGGGGGCCTCGGCCGCCCTGGCCTCGGCAGCCCTCCTAGCGTAGGATCCCACCTCCTCGACCCCAACGACATTGGGGGCCCGAGGCACCGCCGGGGGCACCGAGATGTCAACCACTAGCCCGGCCCGCCGGGGCAGCGCCTCGAGGCTGGGGGAGCCCGAGACCGCGACGAGGGCGGCGTCGTACCTCCCGGTCAGCGCCGCCTCTATCGTTGAGGCGTAGCCCCTCGGGCACTCCCCGGCTATCCTGGAGGCCTTCTCGGCGCTCCTCCCAGCCACTACGAGGGCCTCGGGGACCCCGTAGTCCCCGCTGCAGGCTATCCTAGCCATGGCAGCCGCGGCCTCACCCGTGCCGACCACGAGGATCCTCCTGCCCCCCAGGCCCCCGAGCCTCTCCGCCGCGAGCCTGACGGCTGCGGAGGGGTAGCCGAGGCTCCCCTCCCCTATCCTGGTCTCCCTCCTAGCCCTCCTCCCAGCGTTGAGGGCGGCGTGGAACACCCTATCCAGGAGGGGGCTCGTGAACCCCCTCTCCTTCGCCTTCAGCCAGGCCTCCCTGACCTGGCCTAGGACCTCTGGCTCGCCCAGTATGACGGACTCGAGGCCCGACGCTATCCTAGCTATCCTCCTAGCCGCCTCGAGCCCCGAGGCCCCCCTGAGGTGGGCGGAGAAGCCCCCAAGCACCCGCTGGAGGGCCTCCCACGCCTCCCCAGGCCTCTCCGAGTCAACATAGACCTCGAACCTGTTGCACGTCGAGACAACGACGACGCCCTCCACCCTCGGGTAGACGGCCTCGTACACCCTATCCTCGAGGCCCTGGAGCCTCGACACCACCCCCAGGCCAGCGTCGGCATGACTGGCGTACCAGGCGTGGAGCCTCGAGAGCAGCACGCACTCGCCACTACCAGCCTGCCGGAGCCAGCCCCCCGCCAAGAGACTGCAACCCTACCCCCGAAGCCGTGCCCGGGGGAAATCGGCGGAGACCATGGGGGGCAATTACTTCGAGTTAGAACGTATGTACCAGTAAGTACGCCGAGCCCCCGCGCCAGCGCCGCGAAGGACCACAGCCGATAGCCCCCAGCCCACGCCAGGCCCAGGCGGGTGCCAGGGCGTGGCTGGCCTGGTGCTTGCCTACCACGAGCCCGGCCTCCCCGGCGGCTCCAGGCTAGTCGAGGAGCTAGCATCGGCCCTCGGAGCCGCCGCTGCCCCGCTCGAGGAGGCCGCGAGCCGCTGCAGCCCCGGGGGCCTCGTGGTGGCGCTCCTCCCGGCTAGGGGCGGCCACCTAGAGTCCCTGAGGAGAGAGGCCGGGGCCCGGGGCTGTAGGGTAGCTGGCCCCCTGCCCCCGGGGATCCTGGGGCACTACGCCGCCCGCATGCTCTCCAGGGCCTCCTGCGGGGGTGGGTGGATAGCGTACTGGAGGGCTAAGAGGCTCGTGGAGGAGCAGGAGGAGGACATGCTAGAGGCCGCCAGGGTCGCCTGCAGGATCCTAGGGCGGGGGGTCGGGCTTGCACCATACGAGCCCAAGAGGCCTCCCAGGCCCCCCGCGCCCGGGGCGTGTGCTGTGGTCGCATCCCTGCTGCCGGGGAGGCTGCCCGGGGCCCTGAGGCGCCTCGGCTGGAGGGTCGTTGGTGAGAGCCTACTATCCGACCCCGAGGCCGCCCGCGAGGTCGCCTCGTGGGTGGGATCCCTGGCCTCTGATGGCCTCGAGGGCCACGGCTAGCGCCCTCTCGAGGGCCTCCCGGGCGCGGCCGCTCCTGGCTAGGCTCCTATAGAGGGGGTCCCCTGCGACGGCCCTGTATGCCCTCATCCTCGCCTCCGGGTCCGGCTCGGCCTCCTTGAGGCGCCTCTTCAGCTCGGCGAATGTCTCAGCTATGACCTCCACCTCGGGGTCGGATGCTATCGCCTCGAGGCACTTCTCCAGCGCAGCCCTCGCCGCAACGCCAGCCCTACCGAGGCTCGACACGGCGACCACGAGGCCCCCGGGGGCCTCGCCATGGAATGGCACGACCACGTTACCCGAGGCGGCGCTCGTCACATCATTCACGAGCTTGCCCATGCGGAGTGCCGCCTCCCTCGCCTCCCTGTTAACCTCGGCGTCGCTGGTGGCGACCACCACGAGGTCCGCCCAGCCTATGAGGCCCTCGAGGGCTTCCACAGCGCGGAGGTCGGCCTCAACAAGCTCCACGAGGCCCCTCCGGGCCGCCTCGACTAGCTCGCTGCTGAACTCCCTCGCCGCAACCCTAACCCGGGCGCCGGCCCGGGCCAGCTGGAGGGCCCTATGGGTCCCCTGGCGGCCCCCGCCCAGCACCAGGGCCCTGAGGCCCTCGACCCTGAGCAGGACTGGGAGCCAGCCCCTCAGAGGGGGGTCCCCGGGTCTAGGCCCCACCTCGCAGCCACCCCCTCGGGGTCCACTATGCAGGTCGGGTCGTCGCCCCAGAAGTCGCCCTCTAGCACTAGGGCCCTGTTCCTGCTGCCCCCACCGCATATTCTCCTGAAGGGGCACCTGGAGCACCTTGGGCCCCTGAGGTGCCTGTGCATCTCCAGGAAGGGCCTGAGCCTCGGGTTTCTCGGGCTCAGTATGTCGCTGAGCCTCTCGCGGCGCAGGTCGCCTATCGTGTAGTAGTCTATGAACTGGCAGGGCTTCACGGTGCCGTCGGGGTATATGCTGACGGTCTTCCTGCCGCAGTCCCCCTGGGCCTGGAGTAGCTCGAGGAGCCTCAGGAACTCCTCCCTGCTCCCCGCGACCCTATCCGCCACGTAGATGCCGGCGTAGTTCATCCTGACCAGTAGTATCTCGAGGACCCCCTCGTACTCCCTGGCCTTCTCTATGAGCCTGTCAACCATCCACTTGACCTGCTCGACGCTGGGCACGTCGCCCTTGACCTCCTCGCCCCTCCCGATAGTGTCTAGGAGGTAGACGCTAACCCTGCTGAGGCCCAGCTTCGCCGCGAAGTCTATCATCTCGGGGACCTCGGCTATGTTCCGCCTGGTGGCCGTCACCCTGAGCCCCGTGGGTATGCCGGCCTCCACGCTCGCCCTCATGCCCCTCACGGCGGCCTCCCAGGCCCCCCTCACGCCCCTGAACTTGTCGTGGAGCTCGGGCTTGAGGCTGTCGAGGCTAACGCCAACGTACTTGAAGCCGAGGCGCTTGAGCCTCCCGGCGGCCTCGCCGTCTATGAGGGTCCCGTTGGTGCTGAGCGAGAGCTTAGGCCTCTCCCGGCCCGCGAGGTACTCCGCGGCCCTCCAGAACTTCTCCGAGACCAGCGGCTCGCCCCCGGTGAATACCACGAGCGGTATGCCGTGCTCCACTATCTGCCTGGCGACCCCGAGTACCTCCTCCACGCTCAGCTCCGGGAGCCTGACGTCGGGGCCGGCGCGTATGTAGCAGTGCTCGCACCTCAGGTTGCACTTGTAGGTTATGTTCCAGAACACCACGGGCCTGTACTCGCTGGAGAACCTGCTCGGCCTGCCGGGGCCGTAGCGGCCCTTGATCCGCGTGGAGACAGTCCCCCTACCCGTGACCATGACGCTCAGGGGAACCACGGCCATCACCTCACCGCGCCGGGCTTCAGGTCCCTCAGGCTCCTGATCGCAACGTGCTCGCCCACGCCGCAGGCATCGAGGGCCCCCCGCAGCGCCTCCCTGAGGAGGCCCTCGCTCCTAGCGTGGACGACGAAGAAGCAGGGGAGCCCCCAGCTGCCCGGGGGCCAGGGCTCCCTGAGGACGACGTGCGTCACCTCCGGCACCTTGGAGAGGCACTCGCATAGCTCCCCGGGGCCCCCGCGGGCGGGGGAGGCGGCCGTCATGGCGTTGTACCTGAAGCCTATCCTCCACCCGTCGAGGGCGGCGCCTGGGTCCCCTAGGACCCCGGCCCTGAGCATCTCCCTGGCGGCCTCCACGGCCTCCTCCTCGCCTAGGCCGTGGGTGCGGGCTATGCCCCTGTAGGGCCTCTCCTCGAGTGGGAGGCTCCTCAGGGAGCGGGCGAGGCTGGATGGGTAGCCCAGGTCCTCGGGCCTCGGGGGGTCGGGGTTAACCCTGCTATGGAGGCCGGCCCTGCTGACGCCCCTGTGGAGGTCGTACTTGACGCTCAGCTTGTAGGTCCTCGTGCTGTAGAGTATGGCGTAGCGGAGGCCGAGCCTGGAGGCCACGCTCGCCACGTGCTCCTCCAGCTCCCCCCGGCTGCCCCTCTTCACGACGACCCAGACATCGTAGACGGGGTGGTCCCTGAGGTAGACGTGGGTAGCCTCGGGGTCGCCCCGGTAGAGCCTGGCGAGCTCCTCCACCAGGCCCCCATCGCCCCCCGTGGAGTACGCCACCAGAGCGGCCCTCCTCCCGGCGCTCCTGTGGTTGAAGTAGAAGCCCACCCGCTTCAGGGCCCCGAGGCTCCTGAGGCGCCTGAGCCTGCCCAGCAGCTCCCCCACGGGGACTCCGAGCCTCTCGGCTACATCGCAGTATGGCGTGGGGGTTAGGGGGAACCTGTACTGGAGCTCCATGAGGGCCTCAACGTCTAGCCCGTCGAGGCCGAGGGAGGCGCTCACAGGATCCTCACCCCCGCCAGCCTCGCGAGGCCCCAGAGGCTGGGGTCCTCCACGCCGGCCTCCTCGAGGAGCCCCCTGTAGGAGCCCGGCTCGTAGGGGCAAGCGGGATCCTCCGCCAGGGGGTCGCCGTGGTAGGCGTAGGCCCTCGCCCTGCTGCCACCGCATATCCAGCGGAACTCGCACCTGCCGCAGCGGCCCTTGAGGCTGTCCCCGCGCCTGAGGAGCTTGAAGAGGGTGCTCTCCCTGTAGATCTCCCTGAGGCTCTTGAGCCTCACGTTGCCTGCCGGCACGGGTAGGAAGCCGCTCGGGTAGACGTTGCCCTTGTAGTCGATGAAAACTATACCCCTGCCATCCCTCGTCGCGAAGGTGTGGGCCCCGGGCCTCCTGCTGCTTGGGGGCTCGCCGAGTAGCTCCCTGAGGCGGGCCTTGAGCCTCCTGTAGAGGGGCCCCAGGCTGGAGTCGAGCCTCTCGAGTGCCTCCCTGGCGCCGCGGGCCTCGAGGGCCATCCTCACGAGGGCGGCCCTCCTGAACATGGGCCCCTCGGTCGTCCTGACCAGGAGGCCGTACTTGCTGGCCTCGTAGAGGAAGTGGCTGACGTCCTCCCACTCCTGGGGCGTCAGGTCTAGCTGCATGGTGGCCCTCCCCGTTGGGACTAGGTAGAAGACCTCCCAAGTCCCCACGCCGAGGTCGAGGAGGAGCTTCACCATGTCAGCCAGGCCCTCGACCGTGTCGCGCATCACGACAGTGTTGACCTGCACGCTTATGCCCTCCTCCCGGAACCAGCGGATGGCCTCGACGGTCCTCTTCCACGTGCCCTCGACCCCCCTTATGGAGTCGTGCACCTCGGGGTAGGGGCTGTCGAGGCTTAGGCTGGCCGCCCTCACCCCGCTCCTAGCCATCCTAGCAACGGCCTCCCTCGTCAGGAGAGGCGTCACCGAGGGGGCCACCGCCACCCTGAGGCCCTGGCTGGAGGCGTACTCGACTATCTCCCAGAAGTCCCCCCTCATGAGGGGGTCCCCGCCCGTTAGGACTAGTATCGGGTAGGGCCTCCCGAACTCTAGGACCTGGTCGACGAGGGCCATGGCCTCCCGGGTGGAGAGCTCGCCCGGCAGGGGCTCCGTTATGGCCTGGGCCCTGCAGTGCTTGCACTTCAGGAGGCAGGCCTTAGTGGTCTCCCAGAACACCAGTATCGGCTTCTCGTCCAGGGGCCACCCACCGCCAGGCACTAACGGCACCCGAAGAGGCTTCTAGTGGGAGCGGGGCTTAGGGTCCTAGCTGGTTCACGCCAGTACCCGGGCGGCCCCCGCATATACTAGCACTAACCCCCTGGCCCTGGGGCTAGGCCTCGACCCCCAGGGGCTCCCCGTACTCGTCGGGCCTGAGCCTGAGGGCCGCGGCCTGGAGCACGCCCCTAACGCTCTCGGCCGCGAGCCTCGCGAGCGCGAGGGCCGCCGCGGCGAGGCCTAGGTGTAGCGGGTAGGACTCGAGGGCCTGCACGGCGGCGAGCCTCACCCTAGCCCTCGTGGCCCTGTGGGACGCCTCCAGGGCCTCCGCGAGGCTGCGGCCCTCGAGCCCTATGTCGGGTAGGAGCTGCCTGAGCCCGGCGAGCACCTGCTCCTCCTCTACCTCCCTCTCGGCCAGCTCCCTCAGGGCCCTCCAGGGTATGTGGCAGTGCCTGTCCCACCAGGCCGGGATGGCGGCCGCCGCCACCCTGGGCTCGAAGCCCTGCAGCACGGCCTGGGAGGCTGCCCTGGCGGCGCGGTGGCGAAGCATGGGGCATACTATGCGGAGGATCCAGTCCCTGCTGTAGTCGTCCACGGCCTCGAGGCTCGAGGTGTATATAGCATAGGAGACGGCCGGGTGGGCTAGCGTGTAGACCCTGGGCTCCCTCGTCTGCCTGGCGGCGTTGAGCGCCCACTCGAGCGCCCTCCTGAGGGGCTTGTACTTGGATGAGGCCTCCAGGATCCTCTCGGGGCTCGACATCATCTCCGGGTCCCTGGCGAGGGCGGCGGTGGGCCCCCACTCTATCACGCTAGTAGGCATGCTACCCGGCCTCGAGCCCCTCTCCGCAGCCTCCATGGCGGCGAGCATGTCGAGCGCTATGTCGTCGAGCGCAAATGCGAGGAGCGCCATGGACGCCCCCCTGGGGGCTAGCCTGGCGAGGTGCCAAGCCAGCCCCCCGAGCCAGGAGTATAGGGCCCTCCCAACGTCCTCGGGGCTCCTGGCCTCGGAGAGGCCGGGCACGGCGTCCCTCAGGGCTGCGAGGGCCTCCTTGAAGTCGGGGGCTGTCATGGCGTCCCTTATCCTCTCTATGGATGGAACCCTGGTCACGGCCACCCTGGCGGCGGGCGCCAGCTGGGCGTAGGCGGTGCTACCCGGCACCTAGCCTCCCCCCAGCCTCTCAACTATGACCTTGAACACCTCATCCACCGCCCTCTCCATGTTAGCCTCGGCCGAGGCCCTGATCTCCTCCGTCAGCCTGGCCTTCTCACTGTCGGCCCAGGCGTCTATCGAGACGACCTCCCTCTCCGCAAGCTCGTTGAGCTCCCTGATTATCGACTCCACTAGGACCTCGGCGTCATTCTCGAGCTCCCTCATGAGCAGGTCGGCGGCCCTCATTATATCCCCGGCCTTATCGCTTGCAAGCTCCCTCAGGCTCGCCAGCTCCTCCTCGAGCCAGTTGACGGCCGCTGCCAGCTTCTCGATGGGGCTCGCCGGCATACCTCCACCCGGGGGGCCAATGCTGCACGGTCAATTTAAATCTCGCCGCAGACCCGGCATGTAGCCCCGGGCCCGCGGGATGCCCGAGACCGTGGACGTCGTGGTAATAGGTGGCGGACCCGCAGGCTACCCGGCCGCCGCCATCCTGGCCAGGAGCGGCATGCGGGTTGCCCTCGTGGAGGAGCACCTCCTCGGCGGTGAGTGCACGAACTACGGGTGCATACCAACAAAGGCCCTCTACAGCAGGCTCCTCCACTCGCGCCTAGCCGGAGCCCCACCTCCGGGCCTAGGGGGCCTCGCGGAGTGGGCCTGGAGCGGCCCCGTCGCCAGGAGCCGCGTGGGAGTCGAGGAGATCTTGTCCACGGCGGGGGTCTGGGTGGTAAGGGGGAGGGCCCGCCTCGCCGGGGAGAGGCTCGTCGTGGTCGAGGGGGGCCCCGAGCTGAGGGCTGAGAGGGCGGTCCTACTAGCCCCCGGGAGCGAGCCGGGCTACCCCAGGGGCCTGGAGCCCGATGGGGAGGTGGTCGTCGACAATAGGGGCTTCCTGGAGGCGATCCGCCGCCAGCCCTCGAGGATCCTCATAGTTGGCGGGGGCCCCGTGGGTGTGGAGTACGCCACTATAGCGGCGCTCGCAGGGCTCGAGGCCATACTAGTGGAGGTCATGCCCAGGCTGCTCCCGGGCGTGGATAGGAGCCTGGGCCAGGCGGTGGAGTCAAGCCTCAGGAGGATGGGCGTGAGGGTTTACAAGAGGAGCACGGTGGAGCGCCTCGAGAGGATCCCACGCGGCGCTAGGGTCTGGATCTCGGGCCACGGCTCGGTCGAGGTGGACCTAGTCGTGGTGGCCACTGGCAGGAGGCCCTCAACCCGGGGACTAGGCCTCAGGGAGGCCGGGGTCCCCGTCGACGAGAAGGGCTACATAGTGGTTGAGAGGCCCTCCATGAGGACCCCAGCCCCATGGGCCTACGCCGCGGGCGACGCCGCCGGGCCCCCCCTGCTCGCACACAAGGCCTTCCACGAGAGCCTGGCGGCCGCCCACTCAATACTAGGCAGGCCCCGCAGGCCCCCGGGGCCCGTGCCACTCGTGGTCTACACGCACCCGGAGGCTGCCAGCGTGGGCCTGACCCTCGAGGAGGCCCGCCGCCGGGGTGTCGAGGCCGTCGAGGCTAGAGCCTCAGTTGGCGCCCTCGCCAGGGTGGGCATCGAGGGTGGGGAGAGGGGGTTCGTGAAGATAGTCTACGAGGCAGGCACCCACAGGATCCTCGGCGTCCACGCCTTCCTACCCGAGGCAGGCGAGCTGGCGGGCTACGCGGCGAGCCTCATAGGCAGGGGCGCCACCCTCGAGGATCTAGCCTCCACGGTACACCCCCACCCAACAGTCTCGGAGGCCCTCTGGGAGGCCGCGATGGCCGCCCTCGGCGAGCCCGTGCACCTGCGGGGCGCCTCGAGGAGGGGGGCATGATAAGGTTTGCAATGGCCTCGAGGGACTCCACCCTTATAAACCAGGGGCACCGGGCCCACATCACGGGGCAGGGGGAATGAATAGAGACCAGGCGGTGGGAGCCTCCCTTCTCGCGGTATCGGTTATCGTCATAGTAGTCTACGGCTACCTAGTCTTCCTAAGCAAGTACGCCATGATAACACTCGAGGTGACAGCGTTCCTAGCGGTCCTAGTGGTCTTCGCCATACTAGGCTGGATAGGCTACACCCTAGCCACGACACCGCCCCCCAAGCCCATAGAGGAGATAGAGAAGGAGATAGAGGAGGAGCTCAAGAAGCTCGAGGAGGAACTCAAGGAGTCCGAGTCAACCGAGACCGCCGGAGCCAGCAGCGAAGGCGGCGCCACACAAGAGTAAGACCAACCACTAGAGGGGGCCCTCGGGCTCCGCCATACCCCACATGGCCCCAGGGGGCTTCGGGCCTAGCGAACCTCACCACAGGGCCCCCCGGGGCTCTAGGTTATAGCGGGGAGGAAAAACGCGGGCAGGGAGACCCGCGCGGGGCCTCGCAGGGGCTCTCTAGGGGTCATGCATCCTCAGCCACTCGTAGTCGTCCTCGGCGTCGCTGTGGCGGTTGGTTGAGTCGCGTGACCTGAAGGTGACGGAGTCTATCTCGACCCCCTCCTCCCGCATGAGTAGGAGCAGTATCTTCATGAGCTTGGTCATGGTGGTTGTTATGTATATCTCGGCCTCCATGGTCTCCTCCTCGGGGCCCGCGCGGGCTCTAGCGAGACGATCATCCACGCGCATGTTCCCACTCTCCGCGAGTATAGGAGGGAATTGCAATGAGGCGCCTCCCGCGCGGGCCCCCGAGGCCTCGGGGGGAGCAGGGTTGGGGCGGGTTTAACCGTTTCGGCTCCCCTCCTCGGCCTTGGCGTGTAGGGGCTTGTGGGCCCGGCTCCTGCGTAGCCACTCATCCCTCTGGCTGGGCGTGGCTAGGTGTAGGTGCAGCGGATGATGCCTAGGTAGGCCTGCGAGCCTCCTCACCTCCTCCTCGAGGGCCCTGGCCTCCCTCTCCAGGCGCCCCGCAGGGGCCTTGGGGGTTACCACTAGAAGGTCGACATCGTGGGATGACTCGTGCTCCCCCCGGGCCACCCCGCCTACGAGGTAGGCCTCGAACTCGCCTAGGAGGCGCCTCAGCGCCCCTAGCACGCTTGGCACCCAGGACTCCCAGGCCCTCTTCAGTCTCTCCCTCTCCTCGAGGAGGGGGTCGACGTACTCGGCGATCCTGCGGCCGGTAGCGAGCCTGTAGAGGGCCTCCCCGGCGAATGCTGACGCGGCCAGGGCGGCGAAGAGTGCCACCTGGCCCGGCGTGGACTCGTAGGAGTGGTACAGCAGCACGGCTAGGCTAGCGAGGGCCGCCAGCGCCCCGGCGAGTGCGAGGGGCCCGCTGGCCTTGGCCTGCCTGCGGAGCTTGTAGGCTGCGAGGTTCACGGCGGTGAATATCAGCAGGAACCCGGCGCTCCCCGCGAGCGAGATCTCCTCTAGGCCCGCGCCTAGGGTGAGGGCGGAGGAGATTAGGGCTATGAGTAGGAGGCCCTCGGGGGCCTTGCCCCATATGGTCCTGCCTATCTCCCGTGGGAGCTGGCCGTAGCGGGCGACCACGTAGCTTATGCCGGCCGTGCCGTAGAGCGTGGCGTTTATAGCAGAGGCCGTCGAGGCCAGGGCGGCCGCCACCACCAGGAGGAACCCGGGCCTCCCCAGGCTCCTGCCGGCGAGGGCTGCGAGGGCGTAGTCCCTGGCCTTGATGACCTCGGCCGGGGTGAGTGCGCCAGCCGCCACCAGGGCTACCGAGATGTAGACGGCCACCACCACGGCGACGGAGGCGAGGAACGCCCTGGCCACGTCCTCCACCCTCACGGCGTCGGCGGCGCTGTTTGCTATGAGCTCGAAGCCCTCGTAGGCGAGGAATATGATCATGCCCCCAGCCACTATCCTCGATGGCGGGGGCCACGCTGCGGGGGAGAGCCTCTGCCACTCTATCAGGGGGAGCGAGACGGCCACCACGAGGACTAGGATGCTGAGCTTGAAGAATACTAGGCCATCCTCCACCCTCCCCGAGACCAGGGCCCCGAGGGCGTTGACGCCGGTGAAGGCCAGTATGACGGCGACGCCTAGGATCCTAGCAGCCAGGTGGCCCCCGCCGAAGCTGCTCGCGCCATAGCTCCCGAAGGCGTAGGCGTACAGCGCTATCATCACCGTGTAGCTCAGGACTAGGAGGACATTCAGGCCCCCCGAGAGGAGGCCAGGGCCGTAGGCCCTCACCAGGAACTCGACCGTGCCGCCCCTGCTTGGGTAGCGCAGCGTCAGCTTGGAGTAGGAGTAGGCCGTGAGCCCCGCCACGAGGCCTGCCAGAGCGAAGGCCACGGGCGCGGCGCTACCCGCGAGCTCGAGGCTGAGGCCTAGGACGGCGAATATGCCGCCCCCAATCATGCCCCCGACGCCTATGCTGAAGGCCTCCCTGAACCCTATGCCCTCGCCGCGCGGCCTCGCCGCCAAAGCCGGGCGCCCCAGCACACAGAGCTTTGCGGGGCCCGGTGTGGTTGCAGGTATTTAGCTCGGGGCCCCCGGGGTTATGGGGTGGAGCGTGCCTGGGGGCGTGGGGGAGTAGTTGGCAGCCTACAGGATCCTAGTGGGGAATGATGATAGCTACCTCTCGAAGGGCCTCTACCTCCTCTACGAGTCCGTCAAGCACCTGGGCGAGGCTAGGATATACTCGACCCTCTGGCCTAGGAGCGCGGTTGGCCACACGGTCTCCTTCAACAAGCCGCTCAGGATGACCCTCGTGAAGCACGGGGGCTACGATGTCTACGTCGTCGACGGCAGCCCCGTGGACGCCCTCCACCTAGCCATAGCGGCCCACAGCTACCACCCCGACCTGGTGGTTTCGGGGGTCAACGTCGGCGAGAACCTCAGCATGCAGCACATACTCTACAGCGGCACGATAGCGGTTGCGGTCGAGGCGGCCCTCATGGGCATACCGGCCATAGCCTTCTCGGCGGACGTCCACCTCTGGGAGGAGTTCGAGGACGAGAAGCTAGCCAGGGTCGTCAGGGCCGTGGCCGGGGAGCTCTCGCGCCAGGTCCTCGAGAGGGGGCTCCCCCGGGGGGTGGACCTCCTCACCGTAAACTTCCCCGCACCCGAGAACATCAGGGGCTGCGTGAGGCTCGCCCGGGCCGCCAGGAGGAGGTGGAGACCCGACTTCGAGAGGCGCCTCGACACCCGCGGGAGGCCATACTACTGGCTCCAGCCCATCCCCCTACCCCCCGAGCCGGGCTCCGACGTTTACGCAGTCATGGCGGAGGGATGCGTCTCCATAACCCCCCTAAAGGTGGACATGAACGCCTACCCCAGGCCAGCCGAGGAGAGCGCCGAGCTCAGGCTCATAGCGGGTAGGGTCGAGGAGGAGCTACGCAGGGCCTGCGGCAGGGCCCCCTAGAGGGATTACCGCGGGCCCCGCGCCCACCTCCTCCACACCTCTTCAGGGGGCTCCAAACCTTAATATCGCGGCCAGGCATTACACAGGCTTCGTAGCCCGTGGGGTGCCCCGGGAGTGGAGGCCGCCGTAACGGGGCAGCACGTGCTCAGGATACTCGTGGCCCTCCTAGCCGGGGCCCTCATAGGCCTCGAGAGGGAGAGGGCCAGGCTCGCCCCGAGGAGCCCCCGCGGGGATCTGCCGGGGCTCAGGAGCTTCGGCCTCCTGGGGGTCTACGGCGGCCTTACCGGGGTGCTCCTTGGCCTCGAGGGTGTACCCTATGGTGAGAGGCTCCTCCTAGCCGGGATCGCTGGCGCGGGCTTCCTGGGCATGTACATGCCCTACGCCTACGCTAGGTACGTGCGGACGGGCTATACGGGTGTGACTACGCTCATAGTGATGCTCGTGGCCTACGTTAGCGGCGTCATTGTGGGGTTGGGCGGCATAATCGAGGGGGTCAGCACCTCGATAGCGGTGACCCTCGTACTAGCCATAAAGACCCCCGTGGAGAGGGCCGTTGCCAGGATATCCTACGAGGAGATACTCGCCCTCCTCGAGATCTCCACCCTAGCCATAGTCCTGGGCCCCGTCATAAAGGCCTATGCCCCCGTGGTGGCTGGGATAGACCTCTACAAGGTCTACCTCTTCTTCGTTATAGTACTAGCGCTTAGCTTCACCTCCTACGTGATAGCCAGGATCTACGGTGTCAAGGGCCTAGTCTACGCCGCGATACTCGGGGGCCTCGTGAACAGCGAGGCAACAATCGGGAGCCTAACCTCCATGCTAAAGGATATAGGGGACCCCTGGGAGAGGAGGGGGATCCTCCACTCGAGCGTCGTACTCATACTCGCGGCCATGGAGATGAGGGCCTCGATACTACTCGTGGCGGCCGCCTACCTATTCCTCAGCCCCAAGGCGGCGCTCGAGGCCGCTGTCTACTCAAGCATAGCCGTCGCCCCCGCCTTCATAGCGGCCCTCATAGCCTATGGGAGGGCCAGGGCCACGGCCCTAACAGCCGAGGGCGGCGGCTTCGAGGCCCAGTCCCCCCTCAACTGGGGGGTAGCCGTGAAGAGCGCCATAGCATACCTGGTCCTAGCAGTCGCAGTCAAGGCCTTCTCCCTCGTCAGCAGGGGGGCAGCGATAGCGGTGGCAGTCCTAGGGGGCCTAGCGAACGCTGGAGC
The DNA here is from genome assembly GCA_027080775.1 of Acidilobaceae archaeon. GTDB lineage: Archaea > Thermoproteota > Thermoprotei_A > Sulfolobales > Acidilobaceae > Calypsonella > Calypsonella navitae. The sequence goes on along the minus strand of JALWPV010000069.1, from coordinate 3,552 downwards.
CGCCATACTAGGCCTGGCAAGCGCCGGCTCGAGCCTCGGCGTGGCGTCTGTCATAGCGGCGAGCCTCGCAGCCATAGGGGCCGCGGCCCTCAACAAGCCGATATACGCCAACGCAGCGGCCCTCAAGAGGAGCGAGTACCTCTACATAATAATGTGGAGCGCCCTCCTAGCCGCGCCCCCCTTCGCCGTCGCCGCCGCCCTCCTCCTCTCCTAGGCAGACGCCCTCCCCGAGGGCCCTGAGGGCCTCGAGGGCGTACTCGTCGGCGTGCCTCTCGGTGCCCCGGTGCCTGCCGAGCCTGCTCCTCAGGTGGTGGTAGAACTCGTGCAGCACAACGAGGGGGTCGCGGTACTCCGCGCTGCTCCTAACGTAGATCGTCCTCCTCGAGGCGACGTAGCAGCCCAGAGCCCTCCTACACCGCCGGGGGAGCCCCACCCTCAAGGCTGGGACCGGGACCCCGTAGTAGCTTGCCAGGAGGCGGAGGGCCTCCTCGGCTCGGCCCTCCAACACGAGCCTCGCAGCCCTCGCCCTCACACACAACTCCTCCCGGGAGCCACTCAAAACAGCCCACCACCAGAGCCGGGGGCTAGGGGGCTGATGGTGAGCGAACCCGCGCCCGAACCCCCTCGTAGGGGCGTGTGGGCGTGGACCGCTACTGAGGCCCCCCGAGTAGCTCTAGGGCGGCCCTCACGTGCTCCACGCTCGAGTCGAGCAGGGGCACCGGGGAGCCCGCCTGGAGATCCGGGAGGTAGGGTGAGATGTCGGTGCACGCCACCACCACGGCCTCAGCCCCACCCGCCGCTAGAGCCTCCACGGCCCCCGCTAGGACCGGCAGGGCCCCGCCCCTGGCCTCGGGGCCCCTCATGGCGAGCTCCTCTATAGCCTCGTCAACCCGCTCCTGCACGTCCCCGGGGGGCTCGAGGGCCTCGACGCCCCTGGCCCTGAGGGCCCTCTGGTAGAAGCCCGCCCGGAGCGTGGCGCCCGTCGCCAGGAGGCCCACCCGCCTGTAGCCCCTCCTAGCGGCCTCCTCCGCGACGGGGTCGAATATGCTAACGAGCCTCACACCCAGCTCCTCGGCGGCGCCTACAACCCTATCCCAGGCCATGTGGGGTGTGTTAGCCGAGACCAGAGCGACGCCCGCCCCGGCCCCCGCGAGGCCCCTGAGGGCCTCCAGGAGGAGGCGGGCCACCCCCTCAACGTCGCCCGACTTGGCGGCCCTACACATCTCCTCGAGGGGCAGGCTATACACCACGAGCCTCGGGGCCACGCCCCACCTCTCCCTGTAGAGGCGCACAGCGAGCCTGTAGTAATACACGGTCGCCTCGGGCCCCAGGCCACCCACTATCCCAAGGATCCCGGCCACGGCCAGCCCCCAGGCGGGGGACGCCGACGCCCCGAGTTATAGGCGAGCACGGCCAGCTCCTTTGAGGATCCCGGGGGCTGGCATGGTTAAACCGGGGGGTTCAAGGGATGCTCCCCCAGCACTCCTCTATGCACGCAATGGATGCCCGTGTGGCGTTCGACGCGGGCTAGCTGTTCCGGGGTAGAATCTTGCGGAGCCTCATGAGTGCTCTGAGCTTTTCCTTCTCACCGATCCTCGCGGCCTCGAGGGCCTCCTCGAGTATCTCGGCTACCCTCTCCGCCGTGCGGGCGTCGAAGGGGTATGGGACGCCGTCCTTTCCGCCTACCGCGTAGGCGTATGCGTAGGGCTCTATGGGGTGGGTTACCGGGTCCCGGGTGGAGGGGGGCGCCTTGTAGAGGAGGTCCGCCACGAGTGCCAGGGCCCTCACTACAGCCGGCCCGACGCCGGGCGCCGCGAGGAGGGCCTCCTCGCTGCCGGCGTGGGGGCTCGAGGCTAGGGCCTCGAGGGCCCTCCTGAGCCTGGGGCCGGGCTTGACTGGCTTGTAGTAGCGGGCCCACACTGGGGCCCGGGGGCCGCCTTGGGGCCTGGGGGCTCCGGTGAGGTAGTCCTCTATGCTCGGGGCCCCGCGGGCTAGCCTGTAGGCCTCGGCCACGAGCCTCTCGAGCCTCCTGGGGTCCTCGGCTGTGAGGTCCGCTATGACGCGGCGCGCCTCCCTGCTCTCCCTGGCTGTTAGGTTGAGGGCTAGGCCCCTCCTCCCCGCTATGCCTGTGTGGGGCTCCTCGATGGCGGCCCTGTCTAGGTGATACCTCCTCGCCATGCGGGCCTCGGGGTTCATGCCCTGCTGCACCACAACCGCCTCCCCGCCCTCGGCCACTATGACCGTGTGGTGGTAGAGGGTGTAGCCGTCCTGTAGGAGGGCGGAGTCAAGCCTCGCGGCAGCCCTGCTGAGGGCCTCGAGGCGCTGGGGGTCGACGCCCAGTAGCTCCGAGGCCCTCCAGGCCTCCTCTGGGACAAGCCTCATCCTCTCCCCCTTACCGCCGAGGACTAGGACCCCCAGCTCCGGCCTCCTCCACGTTACGGATTTGAGTATGCCCGTCACGACGGTGGTACTGCCGCTGCTGTCCCAGTCCATGCCTATGACGTTATTGAAGGCCTGGAACCATAGGGGGTCGGCCAGGCCCGCCACCACCGCCCCGGGCCCCTTTAGCTCTACTAGGGCCTCTAGTATGGCCGCGGCTAGCCTCTCCATCCTGGCCAGCATCCAGCGGGGCACGTGGCCCCCGTGGAGCGGTAGCTCGGCGTAGCCCGGCACGGCCCCCTGGCCCACCCTCTAGGGGTCGGCGGGCGGTTTTAGCTGGGGAGGCGCCTGAGTATCGCGAGCATCCTCCTAGCGTTCTCGAGCATGTCGTGGTCGTTGTTGAAGAAGACGTAGGCCCTCTCGGGGCCCAGGGAGGCTATAGCCCTAGCGTCCTCCTCGAGCTCCTCGTCGCTGTAGTAGTGGGCGTACCAGGCGGTCCTGCCGTGCATCCTGAGGTAGACAAGGCCGTTGCTGGAGTCTATGTAGACCCCCATGGGGGAGTCTATCGAGACGAATGTGGCCCCGATGGACTCGCAGAGCCTGGCGCCCCTCCGCGACTCGAACCACGACTCGTGGCGGAACTCCACGGCGAGCCTCCGCCCCAGCCCTGCCTCGGCGGCGAAGCCCTCCAGCCTCGAGATACTGGTTGGCGTGGCCTTGAATGAGGGCGGGAGCTGGAGGAGGTAGAAGTCTATGAGGGGGTCCAGGGGCTCCATAACCGCCCGGAACCTGCTCCAGGCTGCGAGGGCCTTCTCGTTGAGCCTGTGAACGTGGCTAACCCTCCTGTTAACCTTCACCGCCCACCGGAGCCCGGCCCCCCTCCTAGCCCAGCCCCTAACCTGGTTGGGGTATGGGGTCCTGTAGAAGGAGGCGTTCAACTCAACGGCGTTCAAGCCGCTATGCCTGACGTACCAGTCCAGGCTCCCCTCGGGGTTCCAGTCGTAGAGCCACCCCGAGGTGCCAACGTAAACCTCCACCCCCACACCCCACCCGCGGGCCGGGGGCCGGGGGGCGGTATTAGGGGTAGTACCGCGCACTATACACCAAGCCCTGGAGGGCCTCGGGGGGCCTAGAACCCCCTATACCCTCCCGGGGGGCTGGGGAGGCTCTGAG
>JALWPV010000068.1 GCA_027080775.1 Acidilobaceae archaeon | reverse complement strand
GTCCCGGGGTTGGGGTCTGTCGCCGCTAGGGTGTGGTGGAGGATCCTCCCCCGGGTTGGCGTGGACCCGGGGGCCCTGGCGGGGATCCTGGCGCAGGCCCCCTGGTTCATACTCGAGACGTGGAGGCTCGGGGGGAGGCTGAGGCTCTACCTCTCCGGCCAGGTGGCGGAGGCCACGCTGAGGAGGGCCGTGGGGGTTAGGAGGGAGGATCCCCCGGGGATCCCCGGGGGCTTCTACCGGGCCGAGCTCAGGCAGAGGCCGGGCGAGTTCTGGGAGCCCATCGAGGCCAGGGGGTTCCAGGACGTCTACGAGTGGATCCCGGAGGGGCACGCCGTCCAGGTGGCCGCCTGGAGGGACCCCAAGGCCTCCAGGGAGCTGCAGCGGAAGGCCAGGGAGCTCCGGGGCCACAGGGGCCTCGCCGCCCAGGCCGCCGCCACCCTGATGGACCTGGTGGACGAGGCCCTCGGCCAGGACCCCCTGCGCCGGGAGCGGATGAGGAGGATGCGCTCCAGCCCCGGGGAGGAGGAGGTGAGGAGGCGGAGGGCCCGGGAGGCCCTGGAGCGCCTCCGGGAGGGCCCGATATACATTGTTAGGATACGCGTCTACGGCCCCCGGAAGGGGAGCGTCAGGGAGCTGGCGGAGCTCCTGGCCGCCAAGTTCACGAGGCCCCTCGAGGTCGAGGGGGCGGGCCCCCTCTCCCGCCCCCTGGGGAGGGCCGCCCGGAGCGCCAGGGCGATACCCGGCCCCGCCGGGATCCTGGGGGGCCCGAGCAGGGCCCTCCTATGGATGAACGCCCGGGAGCTCGGGGGCCTCCTGGTCCTCCCGGACCCCAGCCTCCACCCCGTGGACTTCGAGAGGGGCGCCCCCCTCCCGCGCCTCATACCGCCCAGGCGGGACATCAGGCTGGGGGTCCTGGAGGACGGCAGGGAGTTCAGGGTGGACGTGGAGGACCTCTACAGGCACGCCTACGTCATAGGCAAGACGGGGGCGGGGAAGAGCACGCTCCTCCTGAACCTGGCGCTGCGCCTCTGGAGCACGGGCAGGGCGGCGGTCTTCGTGGTGGACCCCCACGGGGACCTGGCCAGGGACGTGGTGGAGGCCGCCCCGAGCCTGGAGAGGGTCTACTACCTGGACGCCGGGAGCAGGGACTTCGCCGTGAACCCCCTGGACCTCCCCGGGCTGGGGGACCCCGAGCTCGCGAGGAGCATAGCCGTCGACAACACCGTCGCCGTTCTGGAGAAGGTCCTGAAGCTGCCGGAGACGGCGGTTAACGTGAAGTTCATAGTCAGGACCCTACTATACGCGATGTACCGGAGTGGGGCCACGCCGACGTTCGAGGACCTCTACAGGGCAATCCTGGCCCTGAGGGCCGGCACCCTCGACCTGGACGTGGACGACCCCGAGTGGAGGGTGCAGGTGGAGCTGCTGCGGAAGCTCCCGGAGCAGAGCATAGCCAGCAGCCTGGTGAGGCTCCAACCCTTCCACACCCACCCCCTCCTCAGGGAGCTCACCAGGACCACGACGCTCCCCATCGAGAGGCTCGTGCGGGAGAGGGCCCTCGTGGCCATAGCGGTGCCGAAGGCGCTCGGGGAGGAGTTCTCCGAGCTCCTCACGAGCCTCATAGTGATGAAGCTCTGGTTCTACGTGCTGGAGAGGGCGCTGCGGGGCGGGGGGCGGGACCCGATATTCGTGATAGTCGACGAGTTCCAGAACGTCTCCGGCCTCCCCGTGATAGAGACGATCCTGAGCGAGGCCAGGAAGTACGGCCTCCACATCATAGCGGCACACCAGCACCTCAAGCAGCTGCCCCCCGAGCTCCTCCAGAGCCTGCTGGCCAACACGGCCCTCAAGGTCGTCTTCAGCGTCGAGGGCGGGGACGTCGACAGGCTGGCGAAGATCGACAGGAGCTTCGCGAGGGAGGTGGCCGAGGCCCTCACCTCCCTCGCCGTCGGCTCGGCCCTCGTGAGGCTCCAGGCGAGGCCCGGCGAGCAGCCCTGGCCGCCCGTGGTCGTGAGGACAGACCCCCCGCCCCCCAGGCTCCGGGGCCTGGCCGAGGCGAGGGCCGGGATGCCCCGCTTCACCCCGCCGCCCGCGGGGGCTAGGAGCCCGGAGGAGCTGCTCAACCCCGTGCTGGCCCTGCTGCCGCCGCCGGGCGAGAGGCTCACGCCGGAGGAGCAGCTCGTCCTCTACAGGGTCTGGCGCGCCTCCCGGGGCGGCGGGGCGGCGGTGGAGTGGAGCAGGGTCCTCGCGGGCCTAGGCCTCAGGAGGCAGAGGGCCGAGGAGGCGAGGGACGCCCTCGCGGCCCGGGGCCTCATCGAGGCGTGGAAGGAGGGGAACCGCTGGCTCGTCCGCTACAGGCGCGGCCTCCTCGCCGGCCTCAAGGCCGTGGCGCCGAGCAGGGAGGGCAGGAGGCTGGCGGCGAAGGCGTTGCTCTACTACCTGGAGCGGGGCTACTACGCGAGCCCCGCCCGCCAGTCGGGCCCCTCACGCCCCGACCTCATCGCTATACCCTACGACCGCTCGCAGCTCAGGCCCCGCTACCGCGAGGCCGTGGCCGTGGAGGTCGAGAGCTGCGGGGAGCTGGAGGCCCACCCCGAGCAGGCGGCGAGGAACCTCGTGAAGAACTGGGAGCTCGCCAGGCGGGGCGTCGTGGCGGCGATACACTTCTGGGCCCCCGAGACCTGCGCCGCCAGGCTCAGGGAGATACTCGAGCGGGCCGCCCGGGAGAACGGCATCCCACAAGACGCCTACGAGGTACACCCAGCAAAGACCAAGCCCAAGCCAACCCCAACCCAGACCCACACCAGCCACCCGGGCCCGGAGCCAACCAAACCCCAAGCCGAGGCCGAGGCACAACTCGAAATACAGGGACACAAGATAACCCTAACCAAGCAAGCCTACAAACAACTACGAAAACTACAAGCACAAGGATACAAGATAACAGCATACAACCCACAAACCAGGGAAATAACCCTCCAAAAACCCGGCAAACCCCCAAAACAAATCAAACCATAGGAGGGCGTACTCCGCGGGCCCACGTGGGACCCCCGGGGCCCAGCGGGATCCCCTGGGGGCCGGGCGTGTGGGGGCGTGGGGCTGCGTGTAGCGGTGTGCGGGGCCGCGGATCCCCGGGGCACCGAGGCGTCCCCCGCCGCCCCGCTTGTGGCGGTGGGGCCGCGTGCCCAGGCGCCGCAGGCCCACGGCGGAGGGCCTGGCCCTATGGCTCTCGGGGTTGCCGCCGTGGAAGCGCAGGGTGCTGGAGGTCCTCGCCGGCTCGGAGAGGCCCCTGACCACCGGGGAGATCCTGGAGGCCATAGACTACGAGGCCAGGCTCTCCACGCTCTACAACTGGCTCAGGCGCCTCGAGTCCAAGGGGCTCCTCCAGAGCGTCAAGGTATTCATGAGGAACAAGAGGGCCTGGAAGCTCAGGGCAGACGCCAGGGAGGTGGTAGAGGGCCTCCTACGGGCGGGAGCGCAGAGGGCCCCCCGGCGGGAGTGAGGGATGTGAGGCGCTCGAAGGTAAAAAGGATGGCTGGTCACAGGTAACGAGGCGCATAACGGTGAAGTGGGTCTACCACAGGAAGTTCACTGAGCTTATATGTGGGGAGTACCACCAGGACATAGATAAAGTCATAGACTCGGGCCGGGTTAGGAGGAAGAGGAGGAAGACGATAGACGAGATGGCCGAGAGGTTCCTCAGGGGGATAATGCAGGGTGCAGCGGCGAACGTCGAGATACCGCCCGAGGGGGCGCACGACGACGTGAAGATGAACCTCTGCGCCCTCATGAAGAGAGCCGAGGAGTTCTACGGGAAATACGGGGAGAGCGGCCTCTGCCAGCTGGTCCTCCACATACTACTCGACAAAGCCAACTCGGCGGTGAGAGGCGCGGTAACGGCCTCCCTCTCAAGCGGGAGCCTGAGCCCGGGCTTCGAAGATGTATGCGCCCGTGCCCTAGACTACCTCAAAATGAACGTGTCGACCCTAACGTTGGTAGAGTACTGGGACGATATAGTAAGGTCCAGCGAGCCCGCGGGGATCCCGGCCTCTAGGCTCTTGAAACGCATGCAGAGCCGCGTCCACCACATCCCCTCAAAGGAAAGTCTCCGCAGCAAGAAGAACAACTTAGAGGCTATCATATTGAACGCGCGTAAGAGCGGTTGCCTGGATAAATACAGGGACAGCAGGATAGTATCGCTACTCGCCAACGCCAAGAACCACGTCGACTTCGAGCTAGAGCGCCTCTGGGGGGAGGTATGCTGCGCCGCCCTGAAGCACTATAGAGACCCCTCCATGGCCGAGAAGCTGGGCTGCAGCGGAGAGAGGCGATAGCGATAGGGGCGCTGGGATCCCCACGGCTATATCCTAGAGCGGCGTCCCTCGGTCTTGAGGGGTTTGGAAGCTCTTGCCAGCCCATAGAGTGCACTTCAAGCACGGCTACGCCCTCCTAAGAGAGCTCGGCCTAGACCCGATTGGGTCCAGGGTGAGGAGCGTTGACAGGCTGATAGACTTTCCGAGGCAGTACGCCCGGGAGTACCTCAAGGCCATGGAGACCAGGGAGGAAGTCAGGGGGTGCATCGAGGAGAAGTTCGACGACCCAGAGATAATCTACTTCCTACCAGCATTCAGCCACGACATGCGGACCCAGAGATACAGCCCTAAGAGAACCGATTGGAGCAGGACCATGATAAGTGTCCTGAGGAGGCTTATCGACTGTGTACACGGCGAGGGCTACGGGCTACTGGCGGACCTCCACGCACTCCTGGATATGGCGGAGAAGTGGTGCTGCGACGACCGCCTTCTAGAGGAGTGGGCCCGCGATGTAGGGCTAGACCCCAGGGTCCTAGAGTACTACACGAGGCACAGGGAGGCGATAGACCGCGACCTAGGCTGCACCGAGAGGAAGAGGCAGGGCCGCTGCGGGCTTAGAAACGCCGCCAGGGCCCTGCGAGAGCAGGCTAGAGAGGGCGGCGAGGATGAACCCTAACCCCAAACGAAGCTCTAAACGGTACTACATCACCCGGTAGGCCCAGGGATGACTCTCAAAAGCATCATACTATGGACAAGCGCCCTCACGGGCCCCGTAAGCCTAGCCGTGCAGTTCACGGACAGACTCCTCAATAGACCGAAGCTGGAAGTTCTCATAGGTGAGACCAAAGCTAGGCTGCTCTACACCCCGGAGTCTTGGGCCTGGATACCAAGGTACGCCGCAAGGACGACCTGCAGGCCCTATGGCGCCGTGATAAGCGTGCCCGTAGCTAACAAGGGGCGAGCGCCGGCTTTAGAGTGCCGCGTCAAGGGGAGGTTCCGACTGGAGACCCTAAGGGAGCGGGGACTCGGGCGTGGATCGTGGAGCTCCTGGGTAGAGCTGCACTGGGCGGGGAACCCCGAGGAGAGCCTCGACAGCGCCTACAGGCCCCTGACCATAGGGGGCAGAGGCGACGTGGAGTACATAGACCTCCTAGTTTACCATACCCGCAACCCCGAGTACTATCCCATTAATGGGATATTCCCTGGTGAGCTGAGAGCCACCAGCAGGTGTATCCTGACGCTCTACGCGAAGCCCTTCCTCAGGGGCCCCCTCACGCGGGACCCCTGCAAGGGGGAGCCGCCCACGATAGAATACTACAAACTACCACCACAAGCACCCAACCTGCTTCACGTCTACCACATACAGCTGAGGATAGCCTGTAGGAACACCGCTGCCTCGGGAGAGCTCTACGCAATAATACTGAACGACGGCTCGAAACTCCAGATCTACACCTGGGACGGCCTAAACGCCCTCCTAAACGATATAAAGAAGGGCCTCCAGAACAGCGAGAAGAAACCAATATACACATACACACCACTCAACAAGAACGACCCACCGCCATGCACGCTCTAGCCAAGCCAAGTGAGACCGGCGCATGGTGCCTGTGGGCCTCATGGGGTGGCTAGTGCTTTGCGGAGTGCGTGGGTTATTGTGTGGAGTGCGCGGGCCCAGTGGTGGTGCTCCTCTATGCCCGGCTTCAGGGGCGGGTTGGATAGGGTGGCCTCCGCCTTCGCGTGCAGGTTATAGGGCGGTGCGGGGTCTCTGTAGACCTTGATGATGGAGACGCCCAGGGCGTCCATGACCTCCTCGAGGCCCGGGTCCCTGAGTATGACTGAGAGCTCCACCTGCACCGTCTCAACGGCCCCCCGCAGGGTCGCGAGGGTCAGGGCCTCCTCGAGCGTGGCGGCGCGGCCGGCCTCCCTCTTGCTCCAGACCTGGATCACCCTCCCCGAGTGGGTCCGGGCCCTGAAGTTCTCCACCAGGACCCCGGAGGATCCCAGCCTCGGCGCGAGCCAGTAGACCCCCCGGTAGCGGCCCACGAGGCCCCGGGCCGCGAGCCTCCTGAGGGCCTGCCAGACCCTGTTCCTCAGCCTCGAGCGGGGCACCAGGTGGCCCTCGACCCCCAGGAGCCCCAGCACCTCGTTGACTATGGCGGAGAACCTGGCCCGGCCTCCCAGCGAGGCCAGGGCCGCCACGGCCAGGCGTTGCGTGGGCCCCAGCCTCGGGGTCCCCCGGGACCTCTGCCACCCGGGGATCCACACGCTACCGTCTTCGCCTCCCGGGGCCCGTCTTCGGGTTGTCTCAACATTCTTTGAGGCGGGTGTCTCAACGGGCCGCCCGATGAGGCCCGCGGCCCGCAGGAGGGAGAGGGCCAGCCGGGGATCCTCGACGGGCAGGCCCAGCCTGCGGGCCCTCCCGAGGATCCTCTGAACCCTCTTCTGCGCCGTCCTGGGGTTCAGGCTGGGCCAGAGGATCCTGCCTATCCTGTACGTGCCCAGGCCCCTCCCCCGGAGCTCCAGGATCAGGCCCATGAGGTAGGCCTCCCTCTCCGAGAGCCCCAGGCCGGCCCGGGGCCCCACAGGGGCCTCCTCACCGCGGGCCACGGCCCGGGCCAACCCGGGGCCACCCCCCTCCTAGTGGAGCCAGCGGGTCATCCCGGGCCTGCAGGGTATGCTGTCGAGCAGCTCCTGGGCGCGGCGGGCCGCCTCGAGGAGGATCCAGGCCATCGCCTCCCTCGTCTTGGGGGCGCCGTTCCTGTAGAGCAGGTCGAAGACGTAGGCGGGGGTGTCGGCGCTGGAGAGCATGCAGCGCGGCAGGCCCCACTCGGCCAGGTAGCGGAGGCTCCTCCTGGGGAGGCCGAAGGCGTGGAAGGGCCTGGCGGCCACCTGGTCGAACATGGCCACCGCCCGCGCTATGAGCCTGGGCCTCCGGTCCACCCTGCCCAGGGCTATGACGTCGTACTCGTCGTATAGGTCCCTGTGGCCTATGTAGGCCCTCAGGAGGCTCCCGGGATCCCCGCGGGCCCCCTGGACCACGGCGATGGGGGTGCCGGGGAGCCTGCCGCGGAGCCTGAGGAAGAGCCTGGCGTACTCGAGGGTCCTGGCGACGTTGAGGGGGTATGGGGCCCTGTCCCCCGGGACGTCGGGTACGACGTAGTACAGCTCGGCCTGGGGGGCGTGCCTCTCCAGAAGCCTGGCCGCCCTCCCGAGGCCCTCGATGTACCTCCGCAGGTAGCCCGGGGGGTAGGCGGGGGCCCCGCCGAGGAGGGAGACCCCCGAGTCGTATAGGAGGGCCCTCACCGCGTGGCCGTAGCGCTCCAGGTACCACTTCAGGTGGCCGTCGAGGGGGGTGGTGACTATGTAGGGCCAGGGCGCCGGTATGTTGCCGGGGCTCGTGTAGAGCCTCCTAGCCAAGCCGGGGCACCCCGAGGGCCTCCAGGGCCTCCCTTGCCTCGCGCTCCAGCCTCCTCGCCTCGGCCTCGAGGATCCCGGCCGCCCTCCTCCTCAGGGGCCCGGGGCATGCGGAGAGGGCCTCCACGACCATGACCAGGACCCTGGGGGAGGGCCTCCTCCTACCCGAGAGCCAGGCGTGCACCGAGGCCCTCGAGACCCCCAGGATCCTGGCCAGCCCCGAGGCCCCGTAGCACGCGGCGGCCTGGGCCACCAGGATCCTCGCGGCCTCCCCGCTGAGCCTCGCCAGGAACGCCTCCAAAGCCCCCTACCCCCTCAGGCATGGGACCTGGCCCATTGCCTGGTCGTACTTGGAGCGCATCTCCTCCAGGACGTCCCGCTGGAGGTAGTGCTCCTGCACTATCCTGTAGGGAGCGTGGCCCGTGAGTATCTCGACCCAGAGACTGCCCATGTAGAGGCTCAGCTGCGTCGTGACCCTGTGGCGTATGAGGCGTAGCTGGAAGCGCCTGCCGATGGCATCCTCCATCACCTGGTAGAGGTAGAGCCGGAGCCTGCGGGGCTTGACGGGTATGAAGCGTTCCCTGTTAACGCCGTGCCTCTCGATCCACTCATCCCTCCAGGGCATGTAGACGCTGCGCAGGTACTCGGCGCCCACCCTGGGTATGAAGCTGAACCAGTCCCTCTTGTGACGCCTATCACTCATAGGCGCTACGACGCGCCTCTCCAGGTCGACCCTATCGAGCGGGATGCTATAGATGGTCTCGATCCTCAGGCCCGAGAGGGCCAGGTATAGGAGGGCCCTGGCGGGGGGCCACCTGGAGGCCTCGATTACCGCGCATATCTCCCCCCAGCCGGGGGCCTCGCTCCTCCCGGGCCGTGGTCTGTAGCGCGGGAGGGCCTCATAGAGCCCGCGGTCCTGGAGTATCTCACGGGTGAAGAGGCGGGCGGCCTCCAGCATCTTAGCGGCGGCCTTCGGCCTATCCCTGGCCTCCTCTAGGACGGCCCTCCTGACCAGGCCGGGGCTTAGGACGCCCCCCGTCGCCTCTAGGAGGCGGCCCAGGTAGCGGCGGAGGTCCCCGGCCTGCTTGGGGCTTAGAGTGCCGTCCCTGAGCCTCACCTCGAGGTAGCTCTCCCACTCCCGGAGATACTCCTCCGTGACCCTCACCGCGTGGCCGGCCAGGCCTAGCTTGGCGAGCTCGGCCTCCAGGGTGGCGAGGAGGACCCTCGCGCTCGCCGGGTTCGCCTTGGCCCACTCGAGCACCAGGGAGAGGATCCTGTCGAGGCTCCAGCCCCGGATCCTCGAGTAGTCGACGTACTGGGCCAGAACCGGCACCCTGGCCAGGTCATCGTCTGTAGCCAGCTCCAGGAGCCTCTCTAGTACATGATCGGGTATGGGCCTTAGACCACGGCGCATCTGGTAGAAGTAGGCCCTGGACACCCCCAGGACCGAGGGCTTGACTCTGCCCTCCCCGGCCAGGATCTCGAGGAGCCTGCGCCTCGCCTCCTGCGGCACCTCGCCGGGATCCGGCAGCACCGCTAGCACCCCCACGGTGGTGCCCGAGGACTTGGCGGGCTGGGGGGCCTCCCCGGACCCTCAGCCGCCCGGGCCGCCGGCGCTGCTAGCACCTCGCTCGACGCTCGATGTAGAGAGAGGGGCGTATAGCAGGCGTATAGCAGATCGAGCCCCCGATTGGGCTCCCGGGCTAGGAGGCGGTTGAGTATTTGATCGTAGACGATTACCCGGAGGTCAGGAGGGATGTGTTGTGGGGCCCGGGCCGGGATTTGAACCCGGGACCTCCGGGTCCACAGCCCGGCGCTCTACCAGCTGAGCTACCCGGGCCACGGCCCGCTTATTGCTGGGCATGCTCATCCCCGCAGGGGGTCGCTCCGGGCCCCAGCCGCTGGGTGTGATGCCGGGCTAGGGTTTTAATGGTTGGCTCTCGCCTACTATCCTCGCCGCTAGCGCTTCTAGTTCCTTCTCGGACGCCTCTGGGATTGTGTAGAGCTTCGTTCTTCTCAGATCCCCCACAGGGGCGGCTCTATTCTTCCGGCCGCCAAGGCATACAATCACTACGTTTACGTCGTCGGGGCTGTGGGCCTCGAGTATGGCCCCTATGACCCTGGGTGCGTCGCTCGTCTTACAGTTACTGAAGTGTATTCCAACGCTCCTCCCGCCACCCTCTACGATGACGTCAAAGAGGCCCTCATCCGCCCTACACGAAAGCCCGATCCCCTCGGCTACCCTGCAGAACCTGGAGATCACGTTTCTAAACGACTCCTCCGCCCCAGGGGGCGTTATGAGGCCTGTGAGGGTCTCTGTTATGCGAAGGGTCAGTCTTCCCCTACCCGTTATCTTATAGCCTTTACCCGAAATGCCGACGAGCCCCCCACCCTCTAGGACGCTTGCGTACTTCGCGAAGCTCTTAGTGTTAAGGTTAGCGTACTGGATGAGCCTCGTCTTGCGCAGGGGTCTCCCCTCGAGTGCCTCGAGTATGCGGAGCATCAGTGAGAGTATATCGGCCTCGCTGCGGTAGGCCCGGCCTCTGAGCCGGTGGTCCTCGCTATCGCCGGGTAGTAGCCAGTGCGCCGCCATGGTTGGGCGCCTCCGGGGTTTGCATGTTCTCTACTTGGGTATTCACCTCTCGAAACCCCAGAGAGAGGGGTGCAGGTAGGGTCTAATATATCGAATAGATAAATCGTACTGAAACCGCTTTCGGACGAGTCCTCCTCTTGCCGGGTACGCTCAAACCTAGGGAGCCTATCTCCGGTTGAGAGGGACGCCAAATAGAGATATATTAAATATTCATTTACTATTTAAGCTATCCGTGTCACTCTGTTACCCGACCCTGTAAAGGGTAGAGGAATGAGGTGCGAAGTGTGAACTCGAAGAAGATAGCGGTCCTCGCCGCGGTCATCCCCCTGCTGGCTATAGCCCTCACGGGGCTAAGCCTTGCACACTGGGATGACCAAGTTGACGTGCGGGGCAGCGTGTCCCTTGGGACGTTTAACATGAAGATGAGCTACGAGGGAGTGAGCGACAACGAGGGCTCCCTCGACGTGGGCTCGATCCAGGCGGCAGTAACGAACTACGACGATGGCGACGATGTCTACGACAACGGCATGAGCGACATGCTCACAGTTAACATCACAAACATGTACCCCGGCTATGAGGCCTGTGTAACGTTCGACATAGAGAACGCTGGAACTATACCCGCTGTGACGCCGGCTAGCAGCTTCACGACCCTAGCCGCGAGCAGCGAGTTCGACTGGGCAACCTACGCCCCCTACATAAATGTGACCCTATACTACAACGGTAATGACACCGTGGGCAACCTAAGCGTCATGCTAGCCCACCAGAACTACGACACAAACGGCCACTACGTGGCTGACTACGACTTCACAAGCGACCCATACCAGATACTCTACATGACGCCCGGAGAGCACGAGTACTTCACCCTATGCATAGGCCTCAACGGCAGCGCTGACCACAACACACCCGAGGACATAATGGGCATGGGCTTCGGCTTCCAGCTCAGCTTCGACTGGACACAGGCAGTACCTGCGTCCACGCCGGAGTAACGAGTCAAGGCCTAGGCCCTACCCCATCTCCGATGGTAGGGAGTTCCGAGGTAAGAGGTGGCGAGGATGAGTAACTCCAAATCAAGGGTTTTTTACGCCGCCGCGGCGGCCGCAGTCATGCTCGTTGCGGCCGTTGCAGGGCTAGGCTTCAGCCTGGCGCACTGGACCGATAGGGTGGGCCTCTCTGGTAGCGCCAGCATGGGCACCCTCATCTGGGACCTGAACCCTACGGCGCTTAGTTGGAACACGAACCACGTCATGAGCTTCTCTGTAGCTGTCAGGGACAACGGTAACGGCAGGGATACGGGTCTCGTGGATGTGAACCTAGACAATGCGTACCCGCTATCCTATGGCACGTTCCTACTGACAGTCAAGAATGAGGGCACGGTGCCGGTGCATGTGACCTTCTGGGTCGAGGCCGCGCCAAGCGGCAGCTGTGATAACAGCGAGCTACTAGACTACATACTGCTAAACCCAGCCTACGACGCTCCATACTACAACTCACAGATGGATATCGGAACCTATAGCGACCCCAGCAATGTCAGCAACGGCTGGACGGACCCCTTCACGCATCCCGTTAGCTGGTGGATAGCCAACCACGGGAGCCCGGCTACGGCGCTCTCCCTAGAGGACATCATGGCTAGCGGTCAGATACTAAAGCTGCCAGCGAGTTCGACAACAATACTCCAGTACGACAGCGATAACATAATAATGCCGGGGGAGAAGAGTGCCATCTTCATATGGATAGGCATAAGTGATGCGCTGGAACAGCACGAGGAGCTGATGGGATCCTCCTGTCTCCCAGCCTTCACGATACACTACGTCGCAACACAGGCCCTCCCATAATCCTTTTTATATATTATTTATTATTAACGGTGATGGTTAATTGAATGAGAAGCCCCACAGGGCGGCCCTGGGCCTATACGCAATACTCCTCTCGATACTCGTCATCGACTACCTAGCCCTGCCGCGTTTACTCGTGGAAGCAGGCCTAGCAGCATCCCCTGCGTGGTATTATACAGGGCTGATAGCCCTCGAGGGCCTGTTAGCTGGGGCTGCCCTGGTAGTCGCCGCGAAGATTCTAGGCGGCGTGGGCATTCCAGGCTTGAGGGGTGCCGCCAGCAGGGCCACACTGGTTAGGGCGCTCATGCCGGGGCTCGCCGTTGCCGCGCTCTACCTCTTAATGGAGCTTGTAGTGGGCTCCAGGGTCTCGCCTGTTAGGGGCCCCCTGGGCGCCCTCCTCTCTGGACTTATCTATGCTCTCATAGCGGTGCCAGCGGCCCTAGCATACAAGGCCTCCTCGAGGCTAGGCGATTACGCCTACCTCGCGGCGGTTCCAGTGGGGCTCGCGGCCCTCAACCCTGGGGTTCTCCTGCTGGCCCAGAGCTCCTGGGGCCCCGAGGCCCTGGTAAGCGTGGCAAGCTACCTCATCGTGGGTATAGCCCTAGGCTTCGTCGGGCTCTATGCCTACGAGAGGGGCTCCATGCTTGAGAGCTACGCCGTCACGGCCTCGTTCCTAATAGTGATGGGGGCGCTGCCCATCATGGTGGCCATGGGCTCGATAGGCGTGGCCGTCGCCAGCGTCGCGGGCCTCTACGCGGCGTACCTCACGGTCAACCTCTTCCACCCGGCCAGGAAGCCGGTAAAGCTCGGGGCTGAGGACACCCCAGAACCCGCACCAGACGCCAGCGAGGCTGGTAACGGGGAGGCTGGCCGAATGAAGGTTAGGAAGATATGGAGGAGCCCCCTCCTATGGGCAGTGGTAGGCCTCGCGGTAGCCCTCGTGGCCCTAGGGGCCGCTGGCGTAATGGTCTGGAAGCCCTTGGTCGTCGTGACCGGCAGTATGAGGCCGAGCATAAACCCCGGTGACGTCGTGGTTCTCAGGCACATATCATCAAGCCCCCAGGTAGGCGATGTGGTTACCTACAAGATGGGGAACGCCTTCATAACGCATAGGGTGGTCGAGGTCTACCAGAACGGCTCCGTGGTCACCAAGGGCGACGCCAACGACGCCCCCGACCCATACCTAGTCCCGCCGAGCGCAATCCTGGGCAAGGTATGGCTAAGGGTGCCACTGGTGGGCTGGCTGGTAATACTGGCCGAGTGGAACCCCATCGTGAGGCTCCTGGTTGTGGCATCCGCGGCGGCTGTCATAGCCCTAGTGGTCATCCGCTGGTAGCCGCCCCGATAGCCTCGAGGATCAGGTCCCTGAAGAGCTCGGGCTTGTCCCTGTAGGCCGCGTGGCCGGCCCCCTCAACGACGACGAGGCGAGCCCCCAGCCTCTCAGCCACCTCCTCAGCCTCCCTCCTGGCGACAACCCTATCGCGGGTGCCCCACGCCACGACAGCCCACCGAGGCCTGAGGCCCCTCAGGAGACTCCACGCCCTCTCATCCCTGCCCAGAGCGGGCGCCGCCAGGAGCAGGGCGTCTACGAGCCCAGCTGAGGCTAGGTATACAGCATAGCGGCCCCCCATGCTAGCGGCGAAAGCCACGGCGGGTCTCGAGGCGCCGGCTAGCCTGAGGGCATCCCTGGCCATGGCTAGGTTAACGTCGATGCTCCTCGTGCGCCTCGTGCACCCCGTGGCGCGGCCGTAGGGCATGTCGGGGGCGGCATAAGCCTGGCCCCTCTCCTCGAGGAGGCCCGTGAACCCCAGCTCAGCCCAGATGGTGTGGCGGAAACTGTAGCCGTGGAGGAAGATTACGGCTGGCTCCCCACCCCTAGAGTAGAGTACGGGGCACTCGACCCCGTCGCCGCCCGCTATGCCCCTCAAGCCCCCGG
>JALWPV010000067.1 GCA_027080775.1 Acidilobaceae archaeon | reverse complement strand
CCAACTTAGGGCTTGCAATTGGAAGCGATGTACAAGCATACGACGCAGATCTTACTACTCTAGGAGGTCTCTCAAGCGCTGACTCTAACTTCATAGTAGGATCTCCATCAGGATGGGTAGTAGAGTCAGGAGCAACAGCACGTACAAGCTTAGGACTCGGCTCTCTCGCAACACTCTCTACTGTTACAACAAGCGAGATCACAGACTCCACAATAGCCACAGCAGATATAGCAGACTCTGCCATCACAAGCACTAAGATAGCTGACAACACCATCACAACAGCGGACATCTCAAATACAGCAAATATCTCTAATACACAACTGGCAAACTCAACAGTCTCTTATGGAGGTATACAACTCTCATTAGGAGGTACAGACGCAACACCAGCCTTCAATCTAGCAGATGCCACAGGACTACCAATCTCAACAGGAGTATCAGGCTTAGGCACAGGCATTGCCACCTTCCTCTCCACACCAAGCTCTGCAAACTTAGCCTCAGCACTCACAGACGAGACAGGATCAGGCTCAGTTGTATTCTCTGCATCTCCTACACTAACCGGTACACTCAGCGCTGCGAATGCTTCTCTTAGTGGGACTCTAGGCGTAGCTGGTTCGACTACGTTAGCTGCGCTCACCGCAAGCGGAGCTACAACACTCTCTTCAACACTAGATGTATCAGCTACATCTACTCTTGCAACCACAACCATTACAGACCTAACAGCAACAACAACTACAATTAACACCTCATTAACACTAGGAGCAGACACAATTACAGACTTCACCGGCACAGGCCTTACACTTACCAGTGGAGCTCTACAAACTACATTAGGAACATCTATTGACCTAACAAGTGAAGTAACAGGCACACTCCCAGTAGCAAACGGAGGCACTGGAGCTACAACCCTCACAGACGGAGGAGTACTCTTCGGCTCAGGTACAGGAGCCATCACAGCAAGCTCAGTACTCTCAAATGGACAACTTCTCATTGGAGATGGCACAGGAGGCCCAACTCTTGCAACTCTTACAGCAGGCACTGGCATAGCTATCACCAACGGAGCAGGTTCAATCACAATAGCAACTACAGGATTAGGAGATGGCACCTTCTCAGGACTCTCAGATACGGCAATCTCTACACCATCATCAGGACAAATTGCCATTTATGATGGTACTAACTCTTGGGACAACAAAACTCTCAGTGGAGATGCCACTCTCTCAAGCACCGGAGCTCTCACCATAGCTAGCAATGCCGTAGCACTGGGCACAGACACCACAGGCAACTATGTGAGCAATCTAACAGCAGGCACAGGCATCTCCATCTCAGGGACTGCCGGAGAAGGTTGGAGTCCAACAGTAACAGCTACACTTGGCACCTCTATTGATACAAGCGAGATCACAGACGGCACCATCACCAATGCAGATATTAATGCTTCAGCAGGTATTGCAGTATCAAAGACAGCACTCACAGCAGGTACAAACATTACACTCAGCGGAGATACTCTTAATGTAGATGACGCATTCCTATCAAATACAGGAGACACAGGAGCAGGAGCATACACCTTCACAGGCACTATCGACACAACAGGCACAGTCTTCCAAGGTGCAAGCCCACTGATCTTTGAAGGCCTTACAGACAATACCTTTGAGACAACCATCGCTATTACAGACCCAACAGCAGACAGAACTATTACACTGCCTGATGCAACAGGAGAGGTGTCGTTACTAGGCCAAACCATAGAGAGCTCTGAGATCACAGACAACACCATCACAACAGCGGACATCTCAAATACAGCAAATATCTCTAATACACAACTGGCAAACTCAACAGTCTCTTATGGAGGTATACAACTCTCATTAGGAGGTACAGACGCAACACCAGCCTTCAATCTAGCAGATGCCACAGGACTACCAATCTCAACAGGAGTATCAGGCTTAGGCACAGGCATTGCCACCTTCCTCTCCACACCAAGCTCTGCAAACTTAGCCTCAGCACTCACAGACGAGACAGGATCAGGCTCAGTTGTATTCTCTGCATCTCCTACACTAACCGGTACACTCAGCGCTGCGAATGCTTCTCTTAGTGGGACTCTAGGCGTAGCTGGTTCGACTACGTTAGCTGCGCTCACCGCAAGCGGAGCTACAACACTCTCTTCAACACTAGATGTATCAGCTACATCTACTCTTGCAACCACAACCATTACAGACCTAACAGCAACAACAACTACAATTAACACCTCATTAACACTAGGAGCAGACACAATTACAGACTTCACCGGCACAGGCCTTACACTTACCAGTGGAGCTCTACAAACTACATTAGGAACATCTATTGACCTAACAAGTGAAGTAACAGGCACACTCCCAGTAGCAAACGGAGGCACTGGAGCTACAACCCTCACAGACGGAGGAGTACTCTTCGGCTCAGGTACAGGAGCCATCACAGCAAGCTCAGTACTCTCAAATGGACAACTTCTCATTGGAGATGGCACAGGAGGCCCAACTCTTGCAACTCTTACAGCAGGCACTGGCATAGCTATCACCAACGGAGCAGGTTCAATCACAATAGCAACTACAGGATTAGGAGATGGCACCTTCTCAGGACTCTCAGATACGGCAATCTCTACACCATCATCAGGACAAATTGCCATTTATGATGGTACTAACTCTTGGGACAACAAAACTCTCAGTGGAGATGCCACTCTCTCAAGCACCGGAGCTCTCACCATAGCTAGCAATGCCGTAGCACTGGGCACAGACACCACAGGCAACTATGTGAGCAATCTAACAGCAGGCACAGGCATCTCCATCTCAGGGACTGCCGGAGAAGGTTGGAGTCCAACAGTAACAGCTACACTTGGCACCTCTATTGATACAAGCGAGATCACAGACGGCACCATCACCAATGCAGATATTAATGCTTCAGCAGGTATTGCATACTCTAAGCTTAATCTCGCAAGCTCTATACTAGCATCAGACATAACAGCAGACTCTCTAGACTTCACAGAGCTTAAAGACTCTCTAACACTAGACGCTTCAACAGATATAGCAGTCTCAGGAACAAACAAACTCTCGATTACCAACACCGGTACCGGCAACAGCTTCCAAGTCAATGACCAAGCAAGTGATACCACTCCGTTTGTGATTGATAGCAGTGGTAATGTGGGGGTTGGGACGGGGAGTCCGGGGGCGAAGTTAGAAGTGCAAGATTCCACCTCTGTAACATCTTTAATAAAGACTACTGGCGGTACAAATTCTTGGGCCCGTAATGAATATCAGTCTCTTTCTCAAAAGTGGGCAATTGGTACTTCTAATAATTATAATTCAAATGAACTCTATATAACTGATGTAACTAATAACCAAGAAAGAATTCAAATAGTTCCGAATGGTAGCATAAGGATACCAACCGGCAACGTCGGTATCGGTACAACAAACCCTGCAGAGAAACTAGATGTCTCAGGAGCAATACACTTGTTACCTGGTAGTGCGCCAACAGCAAATGAGGGAGATATTTATGCTAATAGTACAGATAAAAATCTATATTATTATGACGGTACAAGTTGGGTAGATCTTACCGCAGGTGCAGGAGGAGGCTCAGGAACAGTAACATCAGTAGATGCCTCAGGAGGAACAACAGGACTATCATTCTCAGGAGGCCCAATAACTACAAGTGGCACATTAACACTAAGTGGCACACTCGCACTCACAAACGGA
>JALWPV010000066.1 GCA_027080775.1 Acidilobaceae archaeon | reverse complement strand
CCACCCACCCCCCCCAGAGCGCCAGGCCCTACCACCAGCCTCCCAGAAGCCCAGGCCCACAACGCTAACCCTGGGACCGCCACGCCCGAGGCGCCTATACCTCAAGCCACACCCCCAGGACCCACAACACTCTTAGCACCCGCCACCACACAAACTATAAGCGCAGACAGGGGGCCCGTAGCTCAGCCAGGATAGAGCGCCGGCCTCCGGAGCCGGAGGTCCCGGGTTCAAATCCCGGCGGGCCCGCCATAAACACCTCCAAATCATCATTAATCCATGTAGGAAATGTATCGGTAACCGAGACCGCAAAACGTGACCGATATATTTCTCAATATCCTGATAATCAGAGGCTTGATCTTTTCCATTTAATTTACTTCTTGAGGAGCTAGGAAGCAGTGTTATTTCGATCCTAGGGTATGACTTTTAGCCATGGTACCCGTTTGAAGTCTTCGTCAAAAGTTATGATAGTGTCTATGCCATAGTGTTTGCAAGTGAGCGATATTAAAGCGTCACTTGGTGTAAGATTATACCTGATCATAGTATCGAAGAGTTATTCAAGGTCAGCGGTATCCTTAAGGACCATGATGTCTAATTCAGTGATAACATCTCTCAGCATTGATAATTTATCCATTGCAAAGTTCAAGCCATGTTTTGAGATGTATGCCTTTATCTTATCGAGTCTCCGTAGTCCTAGCCTTTCCAAGGCTAGTCTCCTTATCGATAGGAATACTACCTCGTCAATTACGCGAACAGATGTTGCCAGATCCTCGTGCTCCACTAGTAGCCTGGCTGCCTCCTCTGTATACTCACTCTTGTAGGCGAATACGTTTGAGTCTACAAACTTCAATTCTATGCCCCCGTCGGTTAATAGAAGGATTATAAGCTCTCAAACTCGGCCTCCAGAAGGAGCTCATCGATCTCTTTCTTGGACGCACTACCCATAAACCCCTTATACTTCTCAACAATTCTCTTTCTATTCCTCTTTTCTTGTTTTCCAGTAGTTAGGAGTACTATATGAAGCTCCACACCCTCTTCAAGATCAATAGGCTCGAGAGGCTTTAGTACCCCCTTCTCATACCTGACCCTTATAACCTTGGACAATTCTGAATCCCCACTAATAGGAGCAGTACTCCGGGGGCCTCTAAGCCTTTACCCTCGAGTGTTGCATTATTATCAGGAATGAGCCTTCTGTGTGCTTATCGTGCTGGAGTTTATGTTGAATCTCTTTATGAACTTGTGCAACCTTCCTATTTATAGCGCGGGTGAGCCGGAGGCCCCGGGTCCATAAATCCCGGCGGGCCCACCACGCCCTGGCATTTCATTAGAGGCGGTAATGGCGTGCTCTATCCCCTATCATTGTCCCTTGCGATAATGTAGAAGGCTTAAGCGATTAGTGTATCGAAAAGTTTGCGTTCCCTGAAGCTGTTATCCTGAGGGGCTCCTAGTCTTCCCGGAGGAGAGCCATTTCAGCATCCAGTCCCTTATGAGGGCTATGCGTGCCCTCTTCCTCCTCGGGGTGCCGGTGCGGCTTAGGTCGTGGTTCTCCCCGGGGAATAGGGCCAGCCTCGCTGGGACCCCCCTCCGCTTTAGAGCTATGAATAGCTGGATCGCCTGCTCCACGTGGCACCTGTAGTCCTCGAGGCTGTGGATTATCAGGGTCGGCGTCTCTATCCTAGCGGCGCCGCTTAGGGGGCTCCTCTGCCAGTAGGCCTCTGGGTCCTCCCATGGGGGCCTGGGGGCTATCTGGTCCTCGGTGAAGTACCAGCCTATGTCGCTTGTCCCGTGCATGCTTATCCAGTTGCTGCATAGCCTCTGGGGGGCTGCGGCCTTGAACCTCGTCGTCCTTGTTATTATCCAAGCAGTCATGAAGCCCCCATAGCTCCCCCCGGCGACCCCGGCCCGCTCGGGGTCTAGGGAGGGCTCGAAGCGAGGTGCTGCACCGGCTATCTCCATCAGGTCCTCGTAGTCCCTCTCCCCGTAGCGCCCCCTTATGTCGGCGAACTCCTCGCTGTACCCATCGCTCCCCCTGGGGTTCCCGTACACCACTGCGAGGCCAGCACCGCTGAGCGCGTGGAACTCCAGCATGAAGCCGCAGCCATACATAGTCTTCGGGCCGCCGTGTATGTAGAGCACCCACGGGGCCCCGCCACCCTGGGTGGGCCTAGCCGGGGGTAGAACCCAGAAGTCCAGCTCGGCCCCATCGCCAGCCTTGATCCTATAGTGCCTCGGCTCGGCTAGGATCCTCCCGGCCCGCCACGCCTCGGTGTGCCTCGTGAGCCTCTCGGCGCCGCTGGGCGTGCGGCGGTATAGCTCCTTGGGCTGGGTTGGGGTCATCACTGTGTAGTAGATCTCCCCCGTCCCCGAGACGCTGAACTCATCCACAACGCCGCACTCGGGGGCTATGATTGGCTCCGGCCCCTTGGGCTCTAGCCTGTAGAGGTGTACCCTCCCGGCGTCGCTAACGAGCGTGTAGAGGCCTGTGGGGGCCCACTGGAGGCTCGGCGTGCAGGAGGGCCCCCGGGAGTCGCTGTTCGCGGTGTTGAGGGTGTTCAGGCCTAGGTCGCAGGAGAGGCACTCTAGCTCGCCTCCCCCGGTGGGTATTGTGTAGACGCTGAAGTGGCCTGCGAAGCCCCTCCTAGTGGGGTCTCGAGCCTTTATAGCCAGCCTCCTGGGGTTAGGGCTGAACTCCAGCTCGGCCACTGTGAGCCCCGTGGCGAGGACCCACTCCTCGCCGCTCCTGAGGTCCCTCACCCTAACCTCGTGCAGATACGGCCTCAGCTCGTTAGTGGCAACGGCATAGGCTAGGAGCCCGCCGTCCCCGGAGACAGTGTAGGCGGCAACGTCGAAGGGGCCGTGCACGACCCACTCCAGGCTCTGGGCATCTGGATCCACCGCTACGACGCCCACCCTCCTATCGAAGATGAAGCCCTCACCGTTGAACCAGACTGGGAGCCTCTCAACCACCAGGGCATCCCGGTCCTCGTAGTCCCTCCACTCGCCACCGCCTAGCGGGGCCCGGCTGAGCGCGAAGATCCTCCTGCCGCCCCACCTGAGCGACCTGAAGCCGAAGCGGGAGCGGGCAACCACACGGGGCTCCCCGAGGCCTGGGGCGAGGACTGCTATCGCCGCCTCGCCGCGGCCCTGCCGTCTTGTGAAGGCGAGGAGACCCCGAGGCCCCCACGCCGGGCATGCGTCACCCGGCCCCGAGGTTAGCGGCCTCGGCGCCCCGCGGCTCCATAGCCAGATGCTGGACTCGAGCCGCTCACCCTTCCCGTCAGGCTTGGATACGACGTATGCAACCCCATCGCCGGCAGCCGGGCTGGAGACCAGGGACAGCTCTAGGACGTCGCCGGGCTCGACGGGCCTGGGCTCCAACACTGGCACCGTGGGGCAAGCGGCGCTGCCACCATATAACGGTGCCCATAGTATGGGGTGCCTAGGCTTCCCTTATGACGGTCTCTACTACCTCCTCTACGTTGCCTTTGATGGCCTTGCTTATCAGGCAGTACTTGTGCGTCAGCTCCGCCAGCCTCTCGGCCCTCCTCCTCTCACCGGGGGCCACTGTTAGCTCGATGGTTACGAGCATCTTCTCGAACTTGAAGCCGCCGTCCTCGTCCACGGCCAGCACGGGCTTCACTGTTACGGCGAGGGACTTGATGTCGAGCTTCATCTTCTCGTTTATCGTGGTCATCGTGGTTATAAAGCACGCCGCGAGCGCTGCTGGGAAGAGCTGCTCCGGCCACGTCACGCCCGGCGGTGGGTTGAGCGGCGGGACGCTCAGCGGGTTGTCGACCTCCAGCACGGCATCGTGTATCCTCGTCTTGGTCTTGCCATCCCCTATCCACTCCGACCTAGCGGCGAACAGCTCGGCCAGAGCCTGGAAGTCAAACGACAACCCGCACGCACCCGGGGCAGTGCGGGCCGGCTCCTAGAGGACTAAATGATGGGGGCCGTGCCTCCGGCATAGCGGCTGCGGCCTCAGGCCTATAAGGACATGCGGGGACGCTTGGACTTTGTAAGGCCACCCGGGTAAAGGGGCTAGGCCCTTATCCTGGGGCTCCTGGCCTCCCCGCTGAGAAGGCGCTCCAGACGCCTCCACTCTATGCAGGCTCCGGGGTCTCCCCACCCCTCGCTGTAGACACTAGCCACCTCGGCTCTGAGGCATAGGGCGTCCAATGCATCGCTGAGCCCGGTCTCCCGGCTCATGGCCAGTGCCTTGCATAGGATCCCGCGGGCCGCGTGAGCCATGCCCTCCTGGGCTTTAGCATACGCCCCAGCGAGTGCGGCGAGGGCCTGCCCGGCCCTCCCGGTGGAGGCCCAAATTGCCTCCCCTACCTCGTGGGCCTCCCAGAACCTATTCTCCCCGAGGAGGCGCCTGTAGCGGCTGAGACACTCGGGGCCACAGGCGTCTGGCTCCCCGGGGACGCCGACCTCGAGGCTGCGGGCTCCTAGGATCCCGGCGAGCCTAGATAGGGCACCGCCGCTGGGGTTGGCGAACACGGTCAACTCAACCCACCTAGAGGAGACCCGCACGACCAGGGGAGCCCCCAGGAGCGTCGTGGAGAGCCTCTGGAGGAGCCTGGCGTGGAGCCTCGGGGTCAGGCTTCTCTCGTGATAGATCCTGACTAGCACTACAAGCCTGCCCCTATCGCCGGCCAACTCCGGCTAGCCCTCCCGAGAGAAGGGGGTGCGGGATGCCCTAAGAGGGATTCAAGGGGCCTAGGATACCGAGCTGGCGTTTGAGTCGGTGGGCGGCGTGGCAGCCGGGGGTCAGCCGCCGGGGGTTCCGTGCCAGACCGCGTCTCTCCATACCATCTCCCAGTAGTCCTCCTCCTTGAAGAGGAGTGGCTTGAGGACGGCCTCCTCCAGCCTCTTCAGGAGGGCGTGGTGGAAGCGCTCGTCTCTCAGCATGAGCTCCACTATGAACTTCGCCGCTGGGTTAGAGATTATCCTCTCATCCTTGAGGAGCCTCTCGAGTTCCTCAACTGCCTCGGCCTCCTCCCTTATGTGCCTCTCGACCTCCCTGGCGACCTCCTCGCTCTCCTCCTCTGTGACTAGCCTCGGGTTCTCCACCAGGTCGGCTAGGGCCTCGTAGAGGCTCGCATGCTTCATTGAATCCAGCGAGACGGCCTTCATTAGGGCCTTGAGCATCAGGTTATGCGACTTAGAAGCAGTGCCCTCGAGGAGCCTGGCGTATTCCCTCTCACGCTCGGCCTCCCTCCTGAAGTAAGCCGCTAGATCCTTGATCTCCGACAAGGCTCTCAGACCCGGTAACAGTGTCGGCTTAGCGGGTTAAACGCTTTGGCAATAGTATCGCTGTGAGAGCCGTCCCGAAGCCTCTTCCCGAGGTCTTCGGGGAGCGGCCCGGGTATTTGCGCGGCCTTAATACTCTCCCCGAGAGGCACGTCGTGGGAGATGCCTTGAGGGTTAAGGTGAAGTACTTCGGCTACTTGACTGAGTACTTCGGACGCGAGCTGGAGGTAGAGGCCCCTGAGGGGGCGCGTGTGAGGGATGTCGTGAGGCTGCCGCCCGATGTGTCCTTCGATGACGTGATAGTGCTCAGGAATGGGAGGCCGGCTAAGCCCCTCGACAGGCTCGAGGACGGTGATACCGTCTCCGTGCTGCCGCACATAAGCGGGGGCTAGCTCTCCTTCGTACCCCTCTCTAGTGGTTAATTCTCCCCTACCGACTCCCCCGGGAGCCCGGCTGGGCGTCTTGGGTGCGATTAGGGCCCTGGGGGAGTCCCTGCTCTACTGCAGGGTCTCCGAGGACCTCGCAGGGCTGCCGAGGCCCCTGAGGATACTGGCCGCCTCCAGGCTCTGCGTGCTCTCCATGACAGCCTACGCCGTGGCCCTCGGGGGACTCATGGCCTGGCTCGACGGGCGCTTCAGCTGGCCCCTCTTCCTGGCAGTGCTCACCGGCTTCGCGCTCGCGCACCTAGCCGATAACCTGCTCAACGACCTGACAGACGCCGGTAGGGGCATAGATGAGCCGGGCTATTTCAGGAGCCTGTATGGGCCCCACCCCATAATCGATGGCATCGCCTCCCCAGGCGAGGTCAAGGCCACGGTGGCGCTCATACTGGCCGGCGACCTAGCCATGGCCCTCTATCTCGGCGTGCGCGTCAGCCCGCTGGTACCGCTGCTAGCCCTGGCCGGGGCCCTCGTGATGGCGCTCTACGCTGGCTTCCCCGTTGACGCCAAGAGGCTGGGGCTAGGCGAGGCCCTCGTGGCGGTCGTGTGGGGCCCCATAATAGCGGGGGGCACCTACCTGGCCCTCACCGGCCGCTACGGCCTCAGGCAGGCCGCCGTCTACCTGCCATACGCCGCCGCTGTCAGCCTAGTACTAGTGGGCAAGCACCTCGACAAGTACGACCACGACTCGGCCAAGGGGGTTAGAACCCTCCCCATACGCCTCGGCAGGCGCCGCGCGAGGATCCTGGCCGCGGCCCTAGCCCTGGCCAGCATAGCCTCACTGGCCATCGGCGTGGCCTACTACACCTCCAGCGCCTGGGGCCTCCTAGTGCTCCTACCACTACCCATAGCCGCCGCTGAGGCGCGGATCCTGGCGTCGCCCAAGCCCGCCGCGCCTCCGGAGGGCTGGCCCGTCTGGCCGCTATGGTACGCCGCGTGGGGCTACGCCGTCCTAGACCTAGCGGGTAGGTATGGCGTGGCCGCGCTCCTCCTAGCGGGGCTCCACGGCAGGGCCCTCTACGCCCTGGCGGTGCTGACCGCGCTAATGCTTGTCGGCGACTACAAGAGGCTACCCCAGATAGCGGGGCTAGCGCGGGCCTCCACCTCCCAGCCCCTTAACCCTGCGGCCCCCGAGCCCTAGCCGGGTGCGGCTGCGATGCCCCAGAGCCCCGAGGGACCGCCGCCGGTTAAGGGGGCCCCTGAGGGTCTTTCTGGCGGTGGACTAATGGCCGCCGCCTCGAGAGCTGTAGAGACCGCTAGGAGGGCGCTCCCCTACGTGGTGGTGGGGCCACCGATAATCCACAGGGGGCCAGCGGGTGACGTCCACGTTGACCTGCCACTCATATACCAGGGCTTCGCTCTAGACCGTATACACTACGACCCAGTGAGCCGCTCGCCCTCCCCCAAGGGGAGGCCGGTCCACGCCATGCTGAGAGACGTGGATCCCTCCTCTATAGCGGGGGAGGCCGAGGCCATCCTAGGCGAGCTTAGGGTGCTCGACGCCGCCGAGTACAGGGGGCCCGAGGCCGCCTGGGCAGTGCCCGTCGCTTGGAGGAGCTTCATCGTAGCCCACATCAAGGTAAGCGGGGACGGCGGGGAGATAGTGCCGGATTACGGGTTAACGGAGGAGGTCCGGAGGCTCGTTGGCTAGGCTCGCAGCTAGGCTCAGGACCTACGCCGCCAGGGAGAGGCTCCTCACGGTGCTGCTTGTAGCGTACATAGTAATGATACCCCTCGATCCCAGCCTCCCCCGCAGGAGCCTGAGGCTCCTCGAGCCGCGGGTCTACGCCGCCCTCGTGGCCCTCCTTGTAGCTTCGAGGGGCCTCGAGCTATCCGGCCTCCCTGCTAGGGCTGCCTCGAGGCTCCTCGCCAAGCTCCGGGGCAGGCCTGGCCTGCTATACTCCTCCATAGTCCTGGCGGCAGGCGCCTCGGCCGCCTTCATGACTAATGATGCCGCCCTCTTCGTCTACCTCCCCCTGGTGATGTCCGTCGAGAGGATCCTGGGCGCCCCCCTCACCGGGCTCTACGTGCTTGTAGCCCTCAGCGTTAACACCCTATCCATGGCGTCACCCATCGGCAACCCCCAGAACATCTACATCTGGCAGCACTACAGGCTCAGCGCCGCCGAGTTCGCCGCTGGCATGGCCCCCTACACCCTGGCGGGCCTCGGGCTCCTGGTAGTGTATACAGCCCTCCTCAGGGGACCCCCGGCGCGGGCCCCCCCTCCTCCCCCGGTGAGGCTCGACAAGCCCCTGGCAGCGGCTTCCCTCGCAGCCATACTAGGCGTCGCCGTCCTGGGTAGCCTGGGCATGCAGTACGAGGCCCTCCTGCTAGCGGTCGCCCTTGTAGGGGTCGCCAGGCCCCGGGCCCTAGGGGCCGTTGACGCCCCGCTCCTAGCAGTGTTCGCCCTGCTATTCATAGAGTTCGGCGAGGCGTCGAGGCTAGCCGCCAGCCACATACCCGTCCCCGCGACCCCCATGGAGGCGATGCTCCTAGCGGCCGGGCTCAGCCAGGCGGTGAGCAACGTGCCCGCCACGGTTCTACTGGCACACCTAGTGCCCCGGAGGCTCTGGATACCCCTAGCTGTGGGGGCCAACGTGGGAGGCGCGGGGCTCGCCACCGGATCCATGGCGAACCTCATACTGCTAAGGCTAACGCGGGTCGACACCAGGTCCTACCACAGGTACGCCCTCCCCTACTTCGCAGCCCTCCTAGGCGCCTCGGCGCTCCTGCTAGCGCTGGGCTAGTACAGCATGGCCAGGCCGAGGAGGCCCACTGCTAGATCAAGGATTAGGAGCGGCACGTGCCGGGCCGCCAGCTCGCCCACCTCGCCCCGGGGCCCCACTATGCTCCTCGACACCCTCCCCGCGCTGAATAGCGAGACCCCCACGGCCAGCGCGACCCCTAGCCTGTAGCCCTCCAGGGCCACCACGGCAGAGGCGCTGTAGAGCGCTGCGAGCGCTATGTTCTCGCCCACCAGGAACGGCTCGAGATCGGCTACGAAGAGTATCCCCACATGCCCAGCCACGAGGAGGCCCAGAAGAGCAGCGAGGGCCTGGGCGGGCCCCACATCCTTCACCGATACGGATTCGATCTAGGAGGAACTTTTAAATTAGATCCTCTCCGGGGCCTCCCATGGAGCCTAGCGTAAGCCGCTTCAAGGGCCTCCCGCAGCGGCTTCCTATATACCCCGATGTCCTCTCCCGCACCACTGGTTATGATTGCTAACAGTGCTATGACGTGCTTGCATAGCGTGCTCCTGGTCCTGGTGCCTAGCCTCGACGCTGCGGAGGCCGTAACGATTGAGTCCATGCACGTGCACTTAATGACTTGAGGTGAGACCTCGGCGTAATGTATCATGTCATCGAGAGATAGGCCTTCTTCGACCTCGACTATACGACCCTCCAGGCTCCTGAGCAGGATCCTTCGAGGGCCTAGCTCTTTTCCGGCCCTTAACGATATAAACGACGCTATCCAGGATTGCTCGCCGAGCCTCCTAACGCTGACGACGAGGCCCCTCCTGAGTATCTCCTCCGCGCCAGCGACCCTCCTCCTCACGTAGTCGAGTAGTCCGGGATCGGCGTCGTATTCGTCGACCACTAGCCTGGCCAGCAGCCTCTCTATCCTCCTCAGGGCCCTATACTCCGGGCTCTCGCGTGGCACCGCCACGCTCAACACTACTCCCCAGTAAAGAAAGGGTGCCGAGTGGAGTTTTTCTATCCACCAGCTCGTGGAATGCCTAAGCTATGGCGAGCCAGAACTCCCTCTCGTAAAACTGGATTGCCCTCGCCACGAACCTGTACCTCTCCATGTCGAGGTACCTCGAGGCTATCTCCTCGGCCGTCCCCTCCAGCTCGTCCCAGGGCCCCTTGAATAGGTCGAAGAACCTCGTAGCCCTAACCCCGGCCCTGGCAGCCCAGCGGCCCAGCCTTGAGCAGTTCTCCCCCCACACTGGTAGATTAACTGTCATCGCAACCGCCAGGTCGCCCATTGTGCCGTGGAGGGCTAGCCACTGGAGGAAGTGCGTGTAAGCCACCGCCCTAGGTGAGATCCTATCGTAGCTGAACCTGACCCCCACCTCGGCTGCCAGCTCCTCGAGGGCCTGGAGGGCCTGGTAGTCGCCGTCTATGAGGGCCTTCACGAACCTCCTCTCGAGGGCATCTGACGCCTTCACCATAGAGTGGGATAGCGCCTTGAGGTCGTGGGGCACGATGTATAGCTGGTTTGCCACGAACGCCCTGAGGACTTCCATGGACGGCCTCGTGACAGAGGGGGCCTCCAGTATCTCTCTATTGAGACCCTCCAGCTCCCTCCGAAGATCGCCTATGACGCCCACGCCCCGGCACCCCCAGAGTTAGTGGCCTTGGAGTACTATGAGTACTATTCTCTGCCGATACGCCAGCATAGGTGTGGGGGCCTCTACGGGAGGGTTTTTTATAGTGTCTAAAGGGTTCTAGGTGCTATGATTCCCTGTGGACGCTATATTTCCGGTTCTCCCCCCGTAAAGAGCGTGGATTGTGGGGGGATCAGGGATAGCGGCCTCAAGCCCCCTCAGCGGGCTGGTGGATAGGAGGATATACGAGCACCCGGTACTAAAGTTCGATCGAGGCAGGCGCGTCAGGATAATCTTCGAGGGCCGTGAGATACCGGCTTATGAGAACGAGACGATAGCGGCCGCGCTCTACGCCGCGGGTATAGTACACTTCAACTACAGTGGGCGCCTGAAGAGGCCTAGGGGTCCCTTCTGTATGATAGGAAAGTGCAGCCAGTGTATGATGAGGGTCAACGGGATACCCCACGTTAGGACGTGTATAACGCTTGTCGAGGACGGCATGGTAGTTGAGAGGGAGGACGTGCATGACGCCGAGCTGCCGACGCCCACGAAGAAGATGAAGGTCGAGTACGTTACCAAGGACTACGATATAGTGGTGGTAGGGGCTGGCCCCGCTGGCCTTAGCGCGGCGATGCAGGCAGCTAAGCTAGGAGCTAAAGTTGCACTACTCGACCAGAACCCCTTCCTAGGAGGCCAGCTCATAAAGCAGACGCACAAGTTCTTCGGGACCAAGGACAGCTATGCCGGGACCCGGGGAGTCGAGATAGCCAAGATGCTTGTGGACGAGATAAAGGATTATGAGAACGTCGACATCTACCCCTCAGCGCAGGCCATAGGCTACTACAGGCGCGAGGGCGTCCTAGTGGCGTTCCAGTCCAGGAGGCTCGCCGAGTACAGGGTGCTCAAGCTCCGCGGCAAGAGGTACGTAGTAGCAACGGGCGCCATGGAGAGGAGCCTCGTCTTCCCCGGCAACGACCTGCCAGGCGTCATGGGAGCCGGCGCAGCCCAGACCCTCATGAATGTCTTCGGCATAAGGCCAGCGGATGAGGTCCTCATCATAGGGGCTGGCAACGTGGGCGTCATCATAGCCTACCAGGCCGCTCAGGCGGGGATAAAGGTGAAGGCCGTGATAGACATACTCCCCAAGACCGCCGCATACCTAGTACACGCCTCTAAGATCAGGAGGATGGGCATACCCGTCCTAATGAGGCATACGATCAGGGAGGCCTACGGTAAGGGCAAGGTGGAGGGAGCCGTGATATACGAGGTCGACGAGAAGTTCCGCCCCGTTCCAGGTAGCGAGAAGGACCTAGCAGTAGACGGCGTCTGGATGGCCGTCGGCCTCACGCCGAGCGTCGAGCTGCTAGAGCTAATGGGGGCCAAGATCAAGTTCGTTAGGGAGCTTGGAGGCTACGTGCCCCTCAGGACCCAGTACCTCGAGACCACCCTGGACGGCGTCTACGTGGCCGGCGACGCTACTGGCATAGAGGAGGCCTCAACGGCTATGATGGAGGGTAAGATCGCGGGTATAAGCGCCGCCTTCAGCCTAGGCTACAAGGCGGACTGGGCCGAGAAGGAGAGGGCTCACGCCATGAAGTGGCTGGACGAGTTCCGCTCGAGCCCCCACTACGCCAGGATCAAGGAGGGGGTCCAGAAGGTCCTCATCCAGAAGTGAGGGGGTGAGGAGGGTGAGCAGCGGCGAGGGTAAGGAGGGTAAGCCCAAGAAGGTTGAGCCCGAGGATCTCCTTGAGATGCAGAAGGAACTCAACGCTGGCTACATCTCCCTGGAGGACCTGAGGAGGGCTGGCAACCTACCGCCAGACGAGATCGTCGAGAAGGGTATACCCGTACCGGTGTTCGATTGCCTCGAGAACATACCCTGCACGCCCTGCCACGACGTCTGTCCCACGGGTGCCGTCGTCATGGAGACGATGAACGATAAGCCCAAGGTGATATGGGAGAAGTGCACCGGCTGCACCCTCTGTGCCCAGGCATGCCCAGGCCTGGCGATAACCATAGTCTACCCCAAGTTCGGCGAGAAGAGGCTCAAGGGCAAGAGGCCCGACGCCGAGAAGCTCTGGCTCGTCTCCATACCCTACGAGATGCTCCCCATACCCAAGAAGGGCGAGAAGGTTAAGGTCTACGATAGGGGCCACCGCTACCTCTGCGACGGCGAGGTGTACACCGTTATAAAGAGCCCGCGCTTCGGCACCGTACTGGTTAACGTACTCGTCCCGGGCGAGTGCGCTTTTGAGGCTAAGTATGTGGAGGTGATGCGTGATGAGCAGTGAGACCCACAGGTTCGAGCACCCCGCGATCGTCTGTAGGTGCATGGACGTAACGCTCGAGGAGATGATACAGACGTTCAACGCCATGGTGAAGTTCCTCGGCTCCTTCGACGCCGACACCTACAGGAGGATGAGCGGCGCCGTCACGGGCTTCTGCCAGGGCAGGGGGTGCCTGCAGCACCTTCAGAGGATACTCTCGGGGGAGCTACGGAAGATCGGTGTCCAGCTCGACCCAGAAAAGCTAGTGCCCAAGAGGAGGCCACCCCTGCAGCCCGTACCCTTCGCGGTGTTCGCTAGGCTGGAGGAGGGTGAGAAGCAGTGAAGGTCATAGTGGTTGGCGGAGGAATAGTAGGCGCCCGCCTCTCTGAGGCGCTCGCCTCGGAGGGCGTCAAGGTCACACTACTCGAGGCCCGCTACTTCACCTACGGCGCTACCGGTAGGTCGACGGGGAGCATAACGGTTCAGCAGAGGAAGCCCGAGCTAGTGAAGCTGGCCCTCCAGACGAAGGATCACATACTGGCGTTCCAGAAGAAGGCGGCCGAGCTTGGCGTGCCCTTCGCCCAGAGGTTCATGAATGACGATAGCCCTCACATAGCCGTGGCCTTCAACGAGGAGGAGTACGAGGACCTCAAGAAGCTTGCGGCCATCTGGAGGGAGGCCGGGGCCGAGGTCATAGAGGCGGACCCTGAGAAGGCTAAGGAGTACTTCCCCCAGTTGGATCCTAACGCGTTCTACAAGGCGTTCATCACGCCTAATGACTACAAGGTGATGCCCCACCCGGTGACTTGGGCATTCATAGCGGCCGCCAGGATCCAGGGAGCCGAGACGTACACGTTCGAGGAGGTGGTAAAGGCCGAGGTCAAGGAGGAAGGCGTCAGGGTAGTCACCAACACCGGCAAGGAGTTCACCGGCGACGCCATCGTTGTAGCGGCGGGCGCAGCCTCGCCCAAGGTGCTAGCACTCCTGGGCGACGAGCCCGGCGTCGAGGTCAAGCCTATGTACGCCGCCGGACTAGTCACGGAGCCCTTCAAGTACACTATAAAGCCGACGATCAGGGTCCACAGCCAGTCCTTCAGGTTCCTCCAGACCGTCAGGAAGGAGTTCGTGGCAACAATAGACAACATGGGCTTCGAGAACCCCGAGCTGAGCACCGAGGACAGCCTGGAGTTCCTCGAGAGGGCCAGCACGCTCGTAGTTAAGCTACTGCCAGCGTTCGCCTACGTTAACATACTAAGGTCCTGGGGCGCCTTCGTCGACTTCACGGCCGACGACCTACCAGTGGTCGGGTGGAGCACCAAGTACCCCGGCAAGGTGTACCACATCTACGGCTTCAACGACTACGGCCTCTCCGTGGGCCCCGTAGCCGCAGCCAAGGCCGCCAAGGAGATAGCGAGCGGCACCAAGGACCCGGACCTCGAGGCCTTCAGGCCCCGCAGGGCCTAGCAGCCCCCTAGAACCCTCTCTTAATTAAGCCACTCCCTAGCCCCACGCTTTTCTAGGCGGGATGACTGGAACCCGGTTTCAACCGAGCGTGCATGAGGCCAGGTTACTCCGCGGACCGCCTCCACACTACTAACACGCGTGTATTGAAGAGATGAATAGCGATAGCTCCACCCCTCGGGTGGGGGTCGGGTAGTGGGGGGCTTCAGGATCCTGGGGCTTGAGGAGGTCGTCATAGCCGTTAGGGACGCGGACAAGGCGGCCGAGGACTTCGGGAGGATGTTCGGCTTCGAGTTCAGGGGCGGATGGAGGCTTGACAACGAGAAGATAAGGATCAGGATGGAGCCCCTCGGCGAGACCCAGCTCCACCTCATGGAGCCCACTAGCCCTGATAGCGTTGTGGAGGGCTTCCTGGAGAAGAGGGGTGAGGGCCTCAACCACATAGCGTTCAGGGTCGAGGGCCTTGACTCGCTTATAGAGCACCTCAGGAGCCTCGGGGCCCGCCTTGTTCCAGATGAGCCCGTTGAGATCATCCACCCCTATACGGGCGAGAGGATACGCTACATATTCATCCACCCCAAGAGCGCCCACGGGGTCCTGGTTGAGCTTATCGAGCACCTGGGGCCCGGAAAGGATTGACCCCGGGCCTCCGGCCCTCCACGATCTCTCCGTCGAGGTAGACTGGGGCCCCGCCGACCCAGACTCCGAGGGGTCGCCCCCGCAGCTCCATCATGGTGGCCGGGTGTAGCTTGGCTTTCGAGTACCGGGGCCCGGGGAAGCGCCAGGAGGCGTTGGGGTCGTACGCTACTAGGTTGGCCCTAAAACCCTCCTGCAGCGCCCCGTAGCGCTTGAGGCCCAGCACGAGGGCTGGGCCCCTGCTGGTGAGCCAGTGGAACTCCCCGAGGCCCAGGGCGCCCGAGGCTACCAGCCTGTATGCCAGCCAGGGCCAGGCCTCCAGCCACGGGAAGCCCGGGGGGCACGTGGGTGGAAGGCTCTTCTCCCTCTCCTCGTGGGGCGCGTGGTCACTCGCCAGCGCGTCGACCCGGCCCTCGAGGAGCATCTTCACAAGCCCCAGGCGCTCCCCGGGGCTCCTCAGTGGGGGGTTGACCCTGCCGAGGCATGGGTCCAGGGGGGCCGTGGTGTCTAGGAATAGGTGGTGCGGCGTGACGTCAACCGTGTAGCCCCACGACCTGGCCATCGCAACCGTGGAGGCGCAGGATGCGTGGGTCACGTGCACCCTCCCCCGGGGCCTGTGGGCGCCTAGCTCTAGGACGGCGGCCCCCTCCCACCAGCACCCCCTATGGGCGAGCCTGCCCTCGAGCGTCGCCGAGGCGAGGTCAGCCTTGGAGGCCTCGGGCAGCTCTGGGTGGAGCACCACGAGCCTCCTAGTAGCCAGGGCCCCCGCGAGGCCGGGGCTCGCGAGATCCTCGGGGTAGACCTTGAAGCCCGCTATCGGCTCCGAGGCCAGCCTAGAGGCAAGGGAGGGGTCCCGGGGTATCCCCGCGTAGGCTCCGTGGTCCACGATGCACTTGGAGTCGAGTGCCTCGAGCTTGGCCCTGAGGGCCTCTGGATCCCTCAGCTGGGGCCTGGTGTTGGGCATGTCCACTACAAGGGTTATGCCAGCGGCCGCGGCCGCCTTGCACCCGCTGGCCTCGTCCTCCTTATAGGATAGCTGGAGGCCCCTCAAGTGGACGTGCAGGTCTATGAAGCCGGGGGCCACTATGACCCCCCTACCCCTATAGTCCCAGACCCTGCCAGCCCCGCTCCCCGGGTGGTCCCTCGAGACACTCACTATCAGGCCCGACTCCTCGTCAACCCCCACGCACCCCTCGCCCAGCAGGCCCCGATAGTCGGCCAGGTGCCCGCACACCCAGGCAGGCAGGATCCCCACCCCATGGGGAGTGAGAGTTACCCCACCTACTTAGGAGCCCGCAGCCCCCAGCCTAGGGGCGGGCTATGGTGGGGGCGCTGCTCGGGCTTGGGTGGAGGATCCTGCACTCCATGAGCCCCATGAGGGCCTGGAGGATCCTGCACTCGACGCCCGCGTGGCTCCTAGACGCTATAGCGAGGGCCTCCGGGCGGCCCCCGCCCCCGGGGCTTGACGGCGAGATCCTGGGCCGTAGGGTGGAGAGCCTGGTTGGCATAGCCGCAGGCCTCGACAAGGACGCCAGGCTCCTCTGGGTCGCCTGGGCTATGGGGGCTGGCTTCCACGTCGTGGGGAGCGTGCTGCCGGAGCCCTACGAGGGCGTGGAGCCGAAGATACTTGTCAGGCTCCCCGATGGTGGGACCCTGAATAGGCTGGGCCTCCCGAGCCCCGGGCCCGGGCCCGTGGTTGAGAGGCTCTCCGGGGAGAGGCCCCCCGGGATGCCGGTTGCGGTCAACGTAGCGGCGTTCACGCCCGAGGGCTATGGGAGGGTCTATAGGGCGGTCGAGCCGGTGGCGGACTGGGTGGAGGTCAACATTAGCTGCCCGAACGTGGAGGCCCATAGGAGCTTCGAGGACCCCGAGGTGGCCTCAGCCATATGCGACCACCTCAGGCCCAGGGGCAAGCCCGTGCTCCTCAAGATACCCCCCACACTAGACGAGCGGAGGCTCGAGGGCTACCTGGACCTGGCCAGGTCCTGCGGCTTCTCGGGCATAGTCGCCGGGAACACCCTGAGGGTCAGGGTGGACGGCTACAACGCTGGCCTAGGGGGGCCCCGGCTCTTCCCGGTTACTCTGAGGATGGTTAGGCTACTCAGGAGCTGGAGCCCCCGCGGCTTCACTATCATAGCGGTGGGGGGCATAAGCGATGGAGCCCGGGCCCTGGAGGCCCTCGAGGCCGGCGCGAACGCCGTGGAGGTGCTAAGCGCCGTCATCCACAGGGGCCCCATGGCCCCCTGGCTCATAGCCAGGGAGGCCTCTAGCCTACTCCGCCGGTGAGCTGCTCCACTATCTCTTTCTCAGTCAGGAGGCTGCCGCAGTAGACGCACTGGTAGACCAGGGGCTCGAGGCTCACCCTCACGAAGCGGGGCGTGACGTGCTCCCTCTCCTGGCGGGTTATACAGGTCGGGTTGACGCACCTGAGTATGCCGCGCACCTCGCGTGGGGGCTCCACCTTCCTCTTGACGACGACCCTGTAGTCCCTCACAACGTTTATAGTGGCTGTCGGGGCAACCAGGGCTATCCTGTCGAGGTCCTCGAGCCGCGGCTCCAGGCCCTCGATCTTGACTATATCCTTCCTCCCGATCTTCCTGCTCTCAACGTTTATGAGGACCGCTATCCTATGCGGGCCCGTGAGGCTCACACCCAGGATCCTCAGCACGCTTAGGGCCCTCCCCACCGGTATGTGGTCTATGACCGTGCCGTGCCTTATCTTCCTGACTACGAGGCCCTCCTCTCCATCGGGGCTCCTCACGAGGCCCCACCCCCCATGACCAGGTTGAGTAGCGCCATCCTAACCGGGACCCCATTCCTGGCCTGCCTGAAGTACCAGGCGTGGGGCGTCGAGTCCACCCTGGGGTCTATCTCATCAACGCGTGGTAGGGGGTGCATCACTATGAGGTCCCTCTTCGCCCCCTCCAGGGTGGAGGGTGTCACCCTGTAGGCGCCGCGGACCCTCTCGTACTCCTCGGGGTCGGGGAACCTCTCCCGCTGGATCCTGGTCACGTAGAGCACGTCCAGCTCCCCTATCACGTCCTCCAGCCTGGCCTTCACGGCGGGTATGCCGAGCCTCTCTATGAGCATCATGACCTCGGCGCGGGGCTCGAGGCTGGGGGGCGCTATCAGGTAGACCCTCCTCGGCTTGAAGAGGCCCAGCGAGAGTATGAAGCTCGTCGCCGCCCTGCCGTACCTCAGGTCCCCGAGGACCCCGTAGGTCAGGCCGTCTATGACGCCGTGCGCCTCCCTCACCGTGTAGAGGTCGAGCATCGCCTGCGTGGGGTGGTGCTGCCTCCCATCGCCGCCGTTTATCACGGGGTGGACGGCTATCTCGGCGGCGTAGAGTGCGGAGCCCTCGTAGCGGTGCCTCAAAACTATGAGGTCTGCGTAGGAGTCGAGCATCCTCACCGTGTCGGCGAGGCTCTCGCCCTTGGCGACGCTTATGCCCTCCTCCGAGGTGAACCCTATGGTCTCGGCTCCCAGCCTCTTCGCGGCGGCCTCGAAGCTCATCCTGGTCCTGGTTGAGGGCTCGAAGAACGCTAGCGCCACTATCCTACCGGAGAGCGTCTTGGGGACCGAGCCGTTTGCCAGCAGGGACTTCATCCTATCCGCTTCCTCGAAGAGGACCTCCAAGTCCTCCCTGTCGAAGTCGAGGATGCTAATCACATCCCTACCCAGCCACCCCTCACTCAACGGGCTCCCACCTCCGCAAGAGCCCTCTCAAGGAGGTAGGGGTCCCCGAGGCCCCTCCCAGCCATGTACTCGAGTATATCGCGGAGGGTTGCGAGGCTGTAGAGGGGCACCCCGAGGCCGGCGAGCCTCTCGCGGGCCCCCTGGAGCCTGTCCACGACTACGAGGGCTGCCTTGACTGAGGCGCCCGCCCCCCGCAACGCCTCAATCGCCGCTGCCAGGCTGCCGCCGGTCGTGGCGACGTCATCCACTACCAGGACCCTCCTACCGGCAACGCGGGCCTCGACCCTCCTCGAGGTGCCATGGCCCTTGGCCTCTGGCCTAACGTAGGTCGCCGGCACCCCCAGCTCCAGGGCCGCGCCTATGGCCCATGGGATGCCGCCCGTTGCCACGCCAGCGATGACCTCGGCCCCAGTGGACCCCATAAGCTCCCCGGCCCTGGAGGCCATGCGCCTCACGGCCTCCCTGAACTCCCTTGGGTGCATCGGGAACTCCCTGAGGTCCACGTAGACGCTGCTCCGCGCGCCGCTGGCCAGGGTGAACTCGCCCAGCTTCACGGCTCCGATGGATACGATCAGCTCCACGATGCCTCTATCTACAGGCACGCAGGGCCACCTCCTGCGCCTCAACTATGGACTCAGCCGACGCCCGGGGGTCCCGGGAATCCATGATTGCCCTACCCACTATCTCGTAATCGGCGCCAGCGCAGAGCGCGCTCCCCGGCCGGGCGCCTTGGGCCCCGACCCCCGGTGATAGTATCGCCTTCCCCGGGAACCTCCCCCTGAGCCTCCTGACTAGGGATGGCCTAGTGGCGGGGGCTATGAGGCCCCAGGGATCAACCCTCCTAATGACCTCCTCAACCCAGGGGGACGCCTTGTCGTAGACCTCCATGGAGCCCTCATGGCTCATCGAGGCAACGAGCGCCAGCTTCGCCCCCCTATCATCGAGCAGCTCCTTGAGGCCTAGGAGAGCGCCGTGGGCTCCCACGAACGAGTGTGCTATGAACACGTTGTAGCTCTCCAGGAACGGCTCAACGGTTAGCCTCATAACGTGCTCCACATCGGCCAGCTTGTAGTCGAGGACCCTCAACCCGCTGCAGGCACCAGCTATCCTCGAGGCCCACTCGAGGCCCCCGCGCAGGACTGCCGGGAGGCCCACCTTGACGCCGTCTATGCCGTTGACGCCCTCGCAGAGGCCGCGGAGGACCTCGGGGTCCACCACCCTATCAACGGCCACTATCAGAGGCACGAAGCCCTGCCGGTGCCTCCAGGTGGGGCGGGTTAAAAGGGTGCACGGCCGCGCATAGGCCCCCGGTAATCACACGCTGATATATCACAGCCATACACATGCCCTATCGGATAGTGCCCGAGGTGTCCTAGTTGGCCCTATCCACGCCCGAGGAGTACGTTAGGCGGGTGTCCTCGAGGAGGGTTAAGTTCTACGTGGCCGGTGAGCCCGTGGATGACCCCCTCGAGCACCCCGTGACGAGGCCTGTCGTGGAGACCCTGAAGAGAGTCTATGAGCTGACCCTCCGGGAGGAGTATAGGGGGATCCTGACGGCCAGGGGGCTTGACGGTGATGAGGTTAGCAGGTTCCTACACGTGGAGTCTAGTGTCGAGGATCTCGTCAAGAGGGTCGAGTCCCAGAGGATAGTCAACTACCACGTGGGCAACTGCAACTACAGGTGCACGGGCCACGATGGGATAAACGCCCTCTACGCCGCGACCTACGAGGTCGACGAGAAGCATGGGACGGACTACCACAGGAGGTTCACCGAGTACCTGAGAGGCCTCCAGCGGGGGGACCTCGTCGTGGCTACGGCCATGACTGACGTGAAAGGCGACAGGAGCAAGAGGCCCGGGGAGCTCAGGGACAGCCCACTATCCTACGTGCACATCGTCGAGAGGAGGAGGGACGGCATAGTGGTCAGGGGGGCCAAGATGCACATAAGCGGGGCCGCCCTCGCCGACGAGATACTGGTTGTCCCGACGAGGGCCCTCGGCCCGGGGGAGGAGGAATACGCCGTAGCCTTCGCCGTCACGCCGGATACCGAGGGGGTCTACTTCGTCTCCTCCTGGAACTCCTTCGACGCCCTGAGGAAGATCTCGAGGGACCTAGGCGTGGAGCTGGACTACCCCGTGCCCTACGGCCACAGGAGCACCTACCTAGTGATATTCGACGACGTATTCGTGCCCCGCGAGCGCGTGTTCCTCGCTGGCGAGGCGGAGTTCACGGGTAAAATCGTCGAGTACTTCGTGGCCCACCACCGCGCGGCGGGTGCCGGCTGCAAGGCCGCCTTCGCCGACGTGGTACTCGGGGCAGCGGCCCTCGCCGCGGACGCCAACGGGGTCCTGGGGGCTAGGTACATCCAGCAGAAGCTGGCGGAGATAAAGAGGCACGGCGAGGCAGCCTACGCCCCCGGCCTCGCTGCGGCGGTGAAAGGGTGGAGGCACCCGAGCGGCGCCTACATACCGGACTTCACACTCGCCAACATAGCCAAGCTCGAGGCGGTTGACCACCTCAAGGAGGCGATAGCGGCTGCAGCGGAGATAGGCGGCGGCATAACGGTGAACGCCCCCTCCGCGAGGGACCTCGCGATACCCGGCCTGGGGAGCCTAGTATCCGAGGCCCTGAAGGCCAACCCCACATACTCCCCCGAGGACAGGCTGAGGGCCATGAGGCTCCTACAGCTCTGGACCGCCGGCCCGCACCTCGTGGGCCTCGTGCAGGGCGGCGGGCCCCCAGCAACCCAGTGGGTTGCACTCAACAGGCTCGTCAGGGAGCAGGTGGGGGGCCTCATCGAGAACGCCAAGAGGCTAGCCGGCATAGGAGGCTAGCCCCGGCATGTGCAGGGTACTCGTGCTCGGCTACTCAAGCTTCGGCCCCTACACCCATAACCCCGCCGAGGAGATAGCCCTGGGGCTCAACGGCTCCACAATAGGGGGCTGCAGGGTCACCGGCGTCAGCCTGAGGGTCTCGGCCAGCGAGGTCAGGGAGAGGGTGCCAAGGCTCCTCGAGGAGGCCGACCCCGAGCTGGCCCTCGGCGTGGGCCTCAACCCGGCGGCCTCGAGGCCCGTCCTCGAAGCGGCAGCCGCCAACCTGATGCACTTCGAGGCCCCGGATGTTGACGGCTTCAAGGCCAGCGTGGAGCCCATAGACCCCAGCGGCCCCCCAGTCGTGCACGCCAGGCTGCCCCTCCGCAGGATCCACAGGGAATGCACAGGTCACCGCGGGCTACCCCTGCGGGTCAGCGTTGGGATAGGCTCATACCTCTGCAACACCCTAGGCTACCTCGTCATGAGGTGGGCCTCGGAGCGGGGCAGGCTAGGCGGCTTCCTGCACGTGCCACCCCACTCAACCCTAGCCCTCCGCCTAGGCCTCGAGAACAGCCTCCCCATCAACCTCATGGTGGAGCTCGTGGAGTGCATCATAGAGGAGTCCCTGGGGGGCCAGCCCTCCTGGTACGCTTAGGGGGCTCCCCGTTTTATCCCACCCATAACCCGCCCTGCACGGGGGCGTGCTGCTTGAAGGCTCGAGCCGCCCTCTACGCGATCCTAGCATTCGCCGGGATATCATTGATGGCCAACGCCCCCGGCATACTGGTCGGCTACGGCCTCGTCTACGCCGCCATGTACTACGCCGTGCTGGCCTTCCCACCAGCCATGGCGGCCGCTCTCTTCGCCACGGCCCACGCCGCAGCCCTCGCGGTAATAGCTGAGACTAGGGCCGCCTTCACGCTAGTGCCAGCGGCGAGCCTCGCCCTCAGGACTCCTCTGGTCTATGTAGCGGCGAGGCTCCGGGGGCGCCTGGGGGCCCTGGGGGAGGCCTTCCTTCTAGCCGGGGTGGACCAGCTAGTCGCCCTTACAATAGCAATACTCTACTATGGGAACGACGGCATACACGCCGGCCTGGCAATCTACGAGTTGCTACTAGCGCCCTACGCCTACTATGCCTACCACTACACCACCCTAGAAGCCCGGAGGCACGGTTGGGCCCCAGCGCTGGGCCTCACCGCCTCACTCGCTGGCCTGGCTGCGTATTACTTCGGGGCCTACGCCTTCCTCTCCCTCCCAAGCCTCGCCGCTGGAGCCGTGGCCGCCCTGGCTCTGGGCGCCGCGGTAGCCAGGCCCCACGGCGCTACGGCCCTAGGCGCCGCGGCCCTCGCCCTCGCCGTGGCTGCCTCCGGGCTTGCGCTGGGCGGGACGCCGCTCTCATACAACCTGAAGGTCTCGCTCTACCCCTTCGAGCCCCACAGCTGGGGCCCACAGCGCTGGGCCCAGTCCTCGACGGGGCCCTGCCAGTCCACTAGCAATGTGTTCAGGTACACTCACGACCCGGCTAGGCTGCGGATAGTCGAGGGGTGCGTCACCGTTACTGGCAGGGTGGTGGGCGCGCCGAAGATAGAGGATGACGGAGACTACTGCTTCGACGTCAAGATAATCAACTCCTCGGGGGCAATACTCTCACTGGGCAACGAGGTGCTCAGGAGAGGGGCGCTGCACGTGGAGGTCGTGCCACACGACCACTTCAGGGTCCTGGGC
Organism: Acidilobaceae archaeon; assembly: GCA_027080775.1. Classification (GTDB taxonomy): domain Archaea; phylum Thermoproteota; class Thermoprotei_A; order Sulfolobales; family Acidilobaceae; genus Calypsonella; species Calypsonella navitae. The sequence continues at coordinate 25,511 of JALWPV010000066.1, read as the reverse complement.
CCTATAGGCGGAGGAGTATGCCCCGGCGACATCGTGAGGGTCACAGGCGTCTACGTGGTAGACACCGACCACGGCATGTGGGCTGAGGTGCACCCGGCCTACAATATAACGGTGCTCAAGAGGGCCTCAACGAGCCCCTGGCCCGACTGCCTGAGGGGCAGGGCCGTGGGCGGCGGCTAGCCCCCTATAGTACTCGGCCGAGATCATAAGCACGACCGCGTCTATCACTAGCACACCATAGGCCTCCAGTACCGCCGCGCTAGGCCAGCCGACGAGGACCCCCACTAGGGCGGCCACGGGGAAGGCCTCCATAGAGGCGAGGAGCGCTGGGAAGGCTAGGCCGCCAGCCCTCCTCCTCGTGAGGCCTGCCGCGACGAGGGCCAGCCCAACGTCCATCTGGAGGAAGAACCATGTCGAAACGAAGACGTGGGGCCTCGTGCCTGCGTGGTAGTAGCCTATGAGCCCCAGGAATACCCCGGCGAGGGCCACGTAGGCCCCGCCGGCCACCTCCAGCTTAGAGGGTGCCGCGAGGGCGATGCAGTAGCCGAGCACTACTATGATAGAGCCGACGCCCATGAGGCCGTAGTTGTAGAGGCCCGGGCAGCAGCTCCTAGCCCCGCCGAGGTCGCTGAAGGCGTCGCGCGTGAAGACGAACCAATCCGAGTTGAGGCTCCAGGAGGCCCCTATGACCGCCCAGGCTAGGAGTATCGCGGCGAGCGAGAGGCTGAGGATGCAGGCTCCCAGTGTTCTAGGCCTCAGGGCCCACCACCCCCGGCGAGGGCCGCCTCCAGGGCCCACCTGGCCAGGAGGGGCGATGACGTGAAGCCCGGGCTGTCTATGGCGCCCAGGAAGGCCACCCCCCTCCTGGCCTCCGTGTAGAAGTCGTCCCTCTCGAGGTTCTTAACCCTAGTCCCCGCGAAGCCCGCGTGCGGCTCGGGTGCGAAGCCCAGCACGCTGGTGTAGAGGCCCGCAGTGGCCTCTAGGTCGCCCCGGGTGTAGCTCGTGTCCCAGGGATCCCTCGTGGCCTGGAAGGTGGGGCCGAGGAGCACCTCGCCCGTGGGCCATGGTATGACGCCCCCGCCCTTGGTCTCCCTGGAGCGGGTCCTGGAGACTAGTGGTGCTGCCACGGCGCGGCAGTCGAGCCTCGCCAGGGCCATTACGCCCTTGTAGTAGCCCATCCTGGGAGGCCTGAGGCCAGCCTGCCTGGCGAGCCTGGCGGTGTCGGCCCCCGCGGCCACGACTACGGCGTCATACTCCCTATCGCCCAGGGGACTCCTCACTATGGGGCCCCTGCCACCCCGGGCTGGCCTGACCTCCTCGACCTCCGTGGAGTAGTGGATCTCGGCCCCCATGGAAGCCACAAGGTCTCCAATGGCCCTAACGGCCTCCCAGGGTACCACGGTCCCGTAGCCCTCGACGAGGATCGCGCCGTCGACGCGGGCCTCGGAGGAGGGGCATAAATCCCTGAAGACCCCCTGCCCGACGAGCCTCACGGGGTAGCCCAGGATCCTCAGGACGCCCGCAGCCCCCATAGCCAGCAGTCGCTCCCTGTTGCCCCTGTATACTATGAGGCCGGGCAGCCTCCTGAGCCTGAAGCCGGCCCTGGAGGCTATCGAGTCGAAAAGCCTGTTGGCCCTCCTGGCGAGCCTGGCCTTCCTATTAATGAAGGGGGGCTGGAGGACGTGTATAACGCCAGCGTTGTGCCCGCTCGCCCCCCTGCCGAGCGCCTCGTAGGCCTCGTAGGCCTCCACCTTGTAGCCCCTGTCGAGGGCCTCAAGGGCCGCTAGGAGCCCCACGATCCCCAGGCCTACGACTGCAACCCTCTTGGATGCCATCGCTACCCAAGGCGCCAAGGCGGCCCGGGGGCTTTTTACGCGCCCACAGGATCCTGGGGGCGTGGTTGGCCGCCTCTTGCCTGGGCACGGCGTTGTCGCGGGTATAGACGTGGGTACCACCAAGATAGAGTTGGACGTCTACTCCGAGGATGGAGCCCTGGTCCTCAGGAGGGTGGAGAGGAATAGGACCATAGCCCGGGGGCCCGTGGCCGAGCAGGACCCCGAGGCCATACTGGGCATCGTGAAGAGCATGATCTCCGATGCCATAGGGGCCGGAGCCGGGTGCGTGGGGCTAACAGTCTATAGGGGCTCCCTAGTAGCCTGGAGCCGCTCCGGCGAGCCTGTCACCCGGGTCATCACTTGGATGGACCTCAGGCCACACGTGCTCTGGCACAGGCTCCCCTGGGGCCTGAGGCTCGCGAGGAGGCTCCCCAGGCTCGGGGAGGCCTTCTCGCCGGAGTCCATGACTGCGAGGCTAGCCGCCCTCCTCGTTGAGAGGCCCGAGCTGCGGCGTGGCCTCGAGGAGGGCTCCCTGCTCGCCTGGAACCTGGACGCCTACCTGGTCCACAGGCTGACCGGCGTCTACGCAGCCGACTCCTCGACCGCAGCGCTCACGGGCCTCGTGGACCCGCGCACCCTGGAGCCCCTGGGCCTCGCCTGGAGGCTCGCGGGGCTCCCCAGGTTCGAGCTGCCGAGGCTCCTGGCGCACGAGGGCGTCGAGCCTCTCGAGATCAAGGAGGGAGGTAGGCTAGCCGCCGTGATAGGCGACCAGCAGGCCGCCAGCGTCGGCCTCGACTGCCTAGCCGAGGGCTGCCTGAAGGCCGCCCTGGGCACGGGGTTCTTCCTCGACCTCTCCACGGGGCCGAGGCTCAGGCTCTCGCCGGGTGGGGGGCTGGTGCCCCTCATACTCCTGGATAGGGGCTCCACGAGGGTCTACGGGGTCGAGGCTTACGCATCCGGCCTCGGCCACGGTGTGGAGTGGTTCGTGGACAACATGCTCGGCGGCAGCTATGGCGCCCTCGACGAGAGCGTCGAGGCCCGGGGCCGCCCGCCCCTGCTGGTACCTTACGTGTGGGGCTCTAGGACGCCGAGGCTGTGGAGGGGGACTGCGGGGGTGCTGGGCATCGAGCCCGGCCACTCTAAGAGGGACATAGCAGCAGGCCTCGCCCACGGCCTCGCCGCCTCGGTGGCCCTGCTCTACAGGGAGATATCTAGGAGGGCCTCGAGGCCCTCCAGGGTGAGGATCGCGGGGGGCCTCTCGAGGCTCAGGAGGCTCGTGGGCCTGGTGGCGGCCTACCTGGAGAGGAGCGTGGATCTCGCCGCCACCCCGGGGAGCGCTAGCGCCCTGGGGGCCGCGGTCCTCGCCGCTAGGAACTGCGGGGTCAGCTTCGAGCCCGAGGTCAGGGTGGAGGAGGTGGACCCTATCGACGTCGAGTACAGGCTGGACCCAGACCTCCTCGAGGAGGCCGCGCTCGAGATAGAGGCGCTCATATCCCGCAGAAAAGGAGCTAACACCCAAGCCGGCCGGGGGTGACGCCTTGGAGTCCACGGCGGGGGACCCAGAGAGGGCCCTGAGGATCTGCGCGGCGTGCCCGGGGATATGCCAGTACTCCTGCCCGGTCTACAGGGGCTCCAACCTCAGGTCAGCCGCCCCCCACGTCCTAGCCAGGATAGCCCTGGCGGCGCTCCAGGGCTCGCCCGGGCTGGGTGAGGCGTTGAATCTATGCGTGCACTGCGGCGAGTGCGTGAGGGCCTGCCCCATACACAACGACCTACCCGGGGCCCTCATGGCTGCGAGGGCCCGCCTAGCCGGGGAGGCCGGGGTGGTCAGGGTCGAGGCCAGGCCCCTGGGGGGCTCCGGGGAGCCCCTGGTCGTGGCGTCGCCCATAGAGCCGCCTGGGAGAGCCATCGACGCCCTAAGCGGGTGGAGGCTCTACTGGCTACCTACGCGGGAGGCTGTGAGGGCCTACTGGTGGGGGTCGAGGGTGGAGGCCCAGGCCCCGGAGGGCTCCACCATCATAGTTGAGGACCTCGACTTCCCACGGGAGGCCCTGGAGGGCCTCGGCAGGATCCTCTACAGCCCGGAGGCTCTAGACGCCCTCGGGCTGCAATGGAGGCCCCCGGGTGACTCCCTCATCCACGTCCCCTGCAAGGCCCCCGAGGAACTGAGGAGCAGGCTGAGGGGCCTAGGCGAGGCCCTGGAGGCCTGCAGCGGAGCCGGGGGGCCCCTGGGGCTGGGTATGCCGGAGTACGCTGCCCAGGCAGCCTCGAGGCTGGCCCGAGAGGCTGGCGGTCGCCTCGTGGTGACGCCCTGCGCCTGGGCTGCGCTAGCCCTCAGGGCCTCGGGGGCTAGGGCCTGCACGTTCCTCGAGACCCTCTGGGGGTGTAGGGGTTGAGCCTGGAGTCGTTCGTCGAGGAGGCTAGGCGCATAGTGGGGCCCCGCTGGGTCCTCGTGGAGACATGGAGCCTAGCGGGATACGCCATCGACTACTGGCCACTCCTTGTCTACAGGGCCCTCCGCGACCCTCGGGGCGCCCTCTCCCGGGGGCCAGCGGCTGCTGTGCTGCCGGGCTCCGAGGAGGAGGTGGCCGCCCTCCTAGAGGCGGCCCAGCGCTTTGGAGTGAGGCTCGCAGTCTACGCTGGGGGCTCCGGGGTCCTGGGCGGTGCGGTGCCCGATGAGGGGTGGGTGGTCCTCGACGTCGCGAGGCTGGACTGGGTCGACTGGTTCGACGAGGAGGCCGGGATAGTCGACGCCGGCGCCGGCGCCCCCCTCGCCGAGGTGGAGGGGTGGCTCAACAGGCGCGGCTGGACCCTCCGCCACTACCCCCAGAGCCTCCCCGAGGCCCGCATTGGGGGCCTCGTGGCAACGAGGAGCACGGGCCAGTACTCCACGGGCTACGGGGGCATCGAGGAGAGGGTGAAGGGCCTCCACGCGGCTGTCCCCGGCGTCGGGCTGGTCAGGGTTAAGCCCTCGCCGCGGAGGAGCGTGCTCCCACCCCTCGAGCAGCTATTCACCGGGTCAGAGGGCCTCCTGGGCGTCATAACCAGGGTCTACCTCGAGGCCCTCCCCCTCCCCGAGTGCGAGCTGAGGGTCCACTGGAGGCCTGGGAGCTTCCGGGAGGCCCTCGGGGAGGCGAGGAGCCTGGCGCAGAGGAGGCTGGCACCGGACCTATACAGGATCTACGACGAGCAGGAGGCACCCGTAGCCCTGGGGGTGGAGGGGCCCGCGGCAATCGGGGTCTACGAGGGCCCCTGCAGGGTCGCCAGGGCCAGGCTGGAGGCCGCGGCGGAGCTCATAAGCTCCAGGGTCGAGGTCGAGGAGGGCGAGGGCCCCGCCAGCCGCTGGCTACGGGAGAGGTTCAACGTGATAGCCAGCATCGCAAGGCTACTCGAGATAGGCCTGGCGTTCGATACGATAGAGTTCTCCGCCCCCTGGGGCTCGGCCGCTAGGGTCTACGAGGCCGCGAGGAGCGCCGCCCTCAGCGTTGAGGGGGTGGCCTACGTTGGGGTGCACGCGAGCCACTTCTACCCCTCGGGGGTGGCGCTCTACATGACCTTCGCCTTCGACGCCGGGAGGCTAGAAGAGGTCTATGGGGCCGTCTGGGACCGGGTGATGAGGGCGGTCTCCTCTGCCGGGGGCAGCATCTCCCACCACCACGGCATCGGGAGGATGAGGCTGCCCTACCTCAAACTAGAGCTGGGCGAGGAGGGGGCCAGGCTTGTGGCTAGGATAAAGCGGGCCCTGGACCCCCAGGGAATCCTCAGGGGGTTCCCCCTCTGAGGTCCGCCTCTATGGCATCGGCCGCCTTGGCGCCGGAGACCAGCATGCCCGTGAATATGGGGCCCATGCGCGGTAGGTTGTATAGCTCCGCCACGCTCATGCCGGCCGCGTAGAGGCCCGGGAGCACCCTGCCAGTCTTTTCGACTACAAGCCTCTCGCCCTCCCACACGTTCAGGGCCGACATTCCCGGCACCCTGAGGAGGCCGGGGAACCTCCTCTCCACTATCCTGAGAACGTCAGCGTCGTGGCCTGTGGCGTCCACCACGGCCTTGGCCTCAACGTATATCGGGTCGACGTGCCAGCCAGCCTCCACTATGGGTGATAGGAGCGCCACGACTCCCCGTATCCTCGGCTTCTCCCCGGGGTCGAATATGACATCCTCAACGTAAACGCCGGGGATGACGCGCGCACCAGCCTCTATAGCCTTGAATGCCAGCTTGACGGAGAGCTCCGTGGGATCCACTATGTAGAGGTCCTCGGAGGCCCTCTCGAGCCTAACTCCTGCCCTCCGGGCGAGCTCGGCGCCGAGGCCCTCCGCCAGCAGGCCCGCGGGGAGCAATGTTGAGCCCCCCCTCATGCCGCCGCCGACGCCGAGGCCCCTCTCGAGTATGGTCACCCTGAAGCCCCTCTCAGCTAGGAGCCAGGCGGCCGTCAGGCCGGCGGGGCCCGCGCCCACTATGGCTACGTCGGGCTCTAGGGCCTCCTCGAGCACCCTAGCGGCCGCCCTTATTATGAGCCTGGCCAGGCCGCCCTCGCTGTGGGCGGCGGCCCTCTCCGTGTATGCATCGTAGCGCTTCTCCACGGGAACTCACCTCCTGGAGGCGCGGCGCGCTATGGCGACTAGCTTCTCGGCCGCCTCGAGCGCTGTTGCCGCGAGCACCCTTATCATGGCCTCCTTGCCTAGGCCCCCCTCGTCGTATATCACGTCTGGCACGGCGCCGCCCGCCCTCCTCGCGGCCTCCTCCAGCAGCCACTGCATGCTCCTGCCCTCGGCTCTCCTGACCTCCTCGGGCTCCTCCTCGCGGCCGACCCTCACAACCCTGAGGCCGAGCCCCTCAGCCGCCTCGACCAGCTCGGGGTGGTAAGCTATGTTCACGGCCCCCCTGACCCTGGGATCCACGCTCATCGCCGCCAGCACGAGCCTCGCCATGTGACTCGACGCCCCGGGCCTAGCGGGGCCTACCGCCCTGAGGCCGCCCCTGACCCTCACTATCCTGCCCTCGACCCCGACGACGTCCTCGGGGGTCCTGGCGTAGGGGTACGCTATGGCCTGGACGACATTCATCCCGACCTCGGGCGCGTAGGGCTCCAGGATTTCGGCCTCGCGGAGTATGAGGGCCACGGCGTCCTCGACGGACTCGACAGCCCTCCACCTCTCGGCGGGTATCATGAGCCATGCAACGGGGTTGATCGGGCAGTGCCCACCCCCAACGTGTAGCCCATACTCTATGGCCATCGTTATGAGCCTCTTAGCCACGCCCACCGCCTCCGGGACGTCCCTGCCCTTAGCAAGCTCCGCCGCTATGGCGGCTGAGAAACCGCAGCCCGTGCCGTGGGTGCATCCCCCCTCGATCCTGGGGGCCTTGTAGACCCTGTACTCGCCCCTGTAGTAGAGCACGTCGGCGCTCTCGGGGCCTCCTAGGTGGCCCCCCTTCACAACCGCCGCCTCGGCCCCGAGCTCCCTGACTATGTACTTCGCGGCCCTGCGGGCGTCCTCGAGGCTCCTGATCTCCATTCCCGTGAGCTTCTCCGCCTCCATCCTGTTCGGCGTCACGACCTTCGCCAGTGGTATCAGCTTCTCCCTGAGCACCTTGACGGCGTCCTCCCTTAGGAGTGGGGCCCCGCTCTTCGCTATCATAACCGGGTCCACGACGAGGGGGAACCCGAGCCTCTCAACGGTCCTGGCTACAGCCTCCACTATGACCGAGTTGCTCAGCATCCCTGTCTTAGCGGCGTCCACGCCTAGGTCGGAGTGGACTGCCTCTATCTGCCTGACCACGGCCTCCGGCGGCAGGTCGTAGACGCCGGTGACCTCCCTCGTGTTCTGGGCTGTAACGCTGGTTATCGCCGCCGTCCCGTGGACGCCGAGTACTGCGAAGACCTTGAGGTCAGCCTCTATGCCGGCGCCCCCACCACTATCGCTCCCCGCGATGGTTAGGGCGACCGGGATCCTCCTACCAGCCACGGCCCGCACCCCCGGCTACACCAGGGACTCGACGCTCTTAGATGCGGACTCTATACCCCTCACCCTCCAGGCGAGCGCCGCCGCGAGGCCCGCCGCCCAGAGGCCCACTATGGTTGCCAGCATCACGTCCGCGCTCATCACTATGCTCACGTAGACCGCCGCCGCGCCCACGATTCCCTGGAGACTCGTCAGGAGCCCTACCACGCTGGCCCTCACGCCGGTCGGGAATAGCTCGCTCTGCAGCACGCTCAGGCTGGCCCAGGCCCACTCGCTGAATATCATGTTCACGAGCAGCACGGCGTAGAAGGCTGACAGCACGTGGGCGTCGTGGGCTGCCCATAGGGCCGCGGCCGTAGCCAGGCCTCCGGCGAAGCTTGATAGCGTGGAGACTATCCTGCTCCTATCTATTAGTGGGAGCAGGAGGAATGCGCCGGACGAGGCCCCTATGTTGGCTATTAACACGACCCAGCCGACGGCGCTCTCCCCGAAGGCGAAGCCCTTGGCGTATGGGAGGTAGTAGGCCGCCATGTCGTAGGTGGCGTACTGCGCTATTGTTATCGTCGCTAGTACTGCGAGGCGGAACTTGTAGCGGGACAGCGCCTCCCTCAGCGAGACGGCCCCGGCCTCGGGTGGCAGGCTCATGTCCATGGGCCCCGTGTAGCCCGTTATCCTCCTGACCCACTCCTCCGCCTCCCTCACGCGGCCCCTGGCTACGAGCCAGCGGGGCGACTCGGGCATGCTGAGCCTCGCGAAGCCCGCCACTATGGCGGTTCCCAGGGCGCTGAGGAGTAGGTAGCGGGCCTGCTCGACGGGGGAGGAGGCTATCTTGCTGTAGTATATAGAGAGGGCCGCTATCACGGCGGAGCCTATGTTCCAGAAGTTCGTCGCGAGCATGAGGGCCTTGCCCCTATGCTTAGCCGGGGTCAGCTCCGCGATTGCCGAGTACGCCGGGCCGAACTCGCCCCCGATGCCGAAGGTCATGAGGCTCGTGCCGACCAGGAGGGCGGCCGTGCTCTTGTAGGCGGCGACCAGGATTGCTAGGCCCGCGACCTCGAGGCCCAGGCAGAGGGCGAAGAGGGTCCTGCGCCCATAGCGGTCGGCGAGCATGCCGAGTAGCACTGCCCCGGCGGCCTCGGCTAGGAGGTTCACGGCGAATATAGCTGCAGCGACGTCCGGGGGCTTCACGAGGTAGAGTAGTAGGGGGGCCACGGCGAACATTATGCCGTCGAGTATGTAGTTTGCAGAGATTACCGTGAACATCACCGTGTGGGCCCTAGTCCAGGGGCTCCTGTCGAGCACGTCGGTGAAGCGAGGCCTCCCAGCCTCGGCCAAGGCGCTCTCCCACATCATAACCAGCTTATAGAGAATAAAATAACAATGTTATTAGAGTCCCACTTTTATCCCCGCAGGTCCCCCATACACCGGTGCGGCCGGCTTGGTGCTCCACGGCTTCCCACGCAAGATCCTCTGGAACGAGCGGGCCGGGGACGCGATACACGCCATCCTCTCCGAGGAGGGCGTCGAGACCGCTGTGGTCGTGACGGACAAGGTGATCTCAGGGCTAGAAGCCTTCAAGGAGCTGCTCGGCACCCTCGAGTCGCGCGGCATCAAGGTTAGGGTCTACGACCGGGTAACGCCGGAGCCCCCATTCACTGTGGCGGACGAGATAGCCTCCCTCGCCAGGGAGGCGGGGGCCAAGGCCATCATCGCTGTGGGCGGGGGCAGTGTTATAGACGCTGCCAAGGCGGCCCTCGTGAGGCTCGTGAAGCCGGGCCTCGACCTCCACGATGTGGCCCCCTTCAATCCCCTAGGCCTGGATAGGGGCGGGATCCTGCTCATAGCCGTGCCCACCACGAGCGGCACGGGGAGCGACGCCTCTCACGCGATGGTCCTAACCGAGGAGGCCGGGGGAGTGAGGCGTAAGGTGGCGATGGCTCACTACGACCTAGTCCCATACGCGAGCGTGCTCGATCCGAGGCTGCCCGGCGGGGCCCCGAGGAGGCTCAGGGTGTGGACAGCCATGGACGCCCTCACCCACGCGCTCGAGACCCTAGCCAGCACGGAGGCGACGCCATTCACGGACGCCCTGGCCCTCAGCGCTGCCGAGATCATATTCACTAGGCTCGAGGACGCCCTGAACGGCGACGAGGAGGCAACAGCCATGATCCACGCGGCTGCCACCATGGCTGGCATAGCCTTCACCAACGGCGGCCTGGGCCTGGCCCACGCCATAGGCCACCCGCTAGGCGCCGCCCTCGGCACGCACCACGGCGCCACAGTGGGCATACTGCTACCGAGGATAGTCTCGCTCTACTACTCCGACGAGAGGGCCCGGGCTAAGTACGAGAGGCTCCGCAGGATCCTCGAGGAGCTGGACGGGGCCGAGCACAGGGACGACCTGGCAGGCCACATCTACAGGCTCTACGACTCCATAGGCGCCCCCAAGAGGCTCAGAGACCTCGGGGTCGAGAAGCCCAGGCTCGAGGCTGTGGCGGCCCGCGTTGCGGAGGAGGCGTTCCACGACCCCGACATAGCATATGCACCCATAGTCCCGCCCCCGGAGGATATAGAGAAGCTTATACTCAACCTATACTAACCACCACCCACCCGCCCCACCAGGGGCTCGGGAGGCGAGTGTGGGATGCCCAAGTTCCCGAGTAAGGAGTGGGCCGAGGAGTACTGTAAGGCCCTGAACGAGTCCGAGGGCTACAAGAGGAGCGCCAGGGGCTGGGTGTGGCCCATACTCTTCAAGGTCGAGAGCGGCGGGGGCCCCAGCCCGGGCTTCGTGTTGAAGCTGAACAACGGCACCTGCGAGGGTGTTGAGTGGTACGACGACTCCAGCAAGGCCGAGGCCCCCTACGTGCTCTCAGCCACGCTCAAGGACTGGCTAGACATAATCCAGGGCAAGGTGAACCCGGTGACGGCTATAGTGAGGAGGCAGCTCAAAGTAGAGAAGGGCGACTTCGCCACGATAATGAGGTACCCCCTCGCGGCCCTGGAGATGGTGAAGGCCGCCCAGAAGGTGGAGACCGAGGCCTAGCAGCCCCGCCCCTTTTAATAAATTTTTAAAAAGATCCGTATATCATAAGATGTCTATGCCAGCCCTCCTGGAGAAGTTGTTTACCACTATACCCACCAGCCTGCCCTCCCTCATCCTTACTATCACGTCATCATCTATCATTACGCTCTCATCGGCCTCCTCCGTGCCGAAGTTGATGTAGAGTATGTCGTTGTGCTTGTCATACTCTATCCACAGCTTATCAATGTCCTCCACGACGAGCCTGCGAGTCCTAGCCATGCCTTCCTCGTACTCCCTCAGCCTCTCCTCGGGCTCCTCGCCGCTCATGCCGCTCCTCCCTCAGGCGAAGCCGGGCGGCCTGACCTTCACCACGTCCTTGTTCACGAGTGTGGGGGGCACCTGGCCCTTGTAGAATGCTATCAGGTTCTCCGCGACTAGATCCGCCATCTTGGTGCGTGTCTCCCAGGTGGCGCTCCCTATGTGTGGGGTTAGCACTACGTTGTCCAGCTTCGTTATCGGGTGATCAGGTGGCAGGGGCTCCTCCGGGAAGACGTCTAGGCCGGCCGCTGCCAGGTGGCCGTCCTTGAGCGCCTCGACTAGAGCGTCCAAGTCCACTATCTTGCCGCGGGCCGTGTTCACTAGTATGGCGCCCTTCTTCATCATCCTAATCCTCTCCCTATTCATGAGGCCCTTGGTCTCGGGAGTTAGGGGGGTGTGTATAGTCACTATATCAGCCTCGGCCAGGAGCTTCTCGAGAGGCGCGTACTCGACGCCGAGTTCCCTCTCCACGTCCTCGGGGAGCCTCACAACGTCGTAGTAGATCACCCTCATGTCGAAGCCTTTGGCCCTCTTGGCCACGGCCCTGCCTATCCTACCCATCCCTATGATCCCGAGCGTCTTCCCGTGGACCTCGACGCCTAGCATCATCATCGGGTGCCAGCCCGTGCGGGTCTTGTACCACTCCCCACTCCTCACGAACCTATCGGCCTCCACTATCCTCCTCGCTGCTGCGAGTATGAGGGCCCACGTCAGGTCGGCGGTCGCATCAGTCAGCACTCCGGGGGTGTTCGTGACGTAGACGCCGTGCCTCGTCGCGCAGTCGATGTCAATGTTATCGTAACCCACAGCGTACTGGGCTATGATCCTGAGGCGGGGGGACGACTCTATCAGGTTGCAGTCGACCCTATCAGTGAGGAGTGTGACTAGGGCGTCGCTCCTCCTGGCCTCCTCTAGGAGCTTCTCGTAGGGCGGGGCCTGGTACTCGGGCCACAGGACTACATCGTAGTACTCCTCCAGCCTCTTGAGGGCGTCGCCGGGGAGCTGCCTGGTAACGAAGAGCCTGGGCTTAGCCACCACTCCCACCCCCATCACGCTGGGGGTGTGGATTCAAGTTTAAAGCGAACGCATTAACCCGGCCCATAGGTGCCCGCTGGCTTGCCTAGGCTCAGGCTCGCTCTAGCCTATAGCGTCAGGGACCCCGCGGGCTCCGGGGCCGCCAGGGAGATCCTGGGCCTCGCCAGCCACGAGGAGGCCGAGTGCCCCCGCGCCGTGGAGTGCTACAGGCTGGAGGTGGCCGGCGGCGTCTACCTGGCTGGCTACGAGGAGGACACCGTTAACCTGGAGTTCATAGATGAGACCCCCGACCCCCACGCCGACGCTGTGGTGATACTCTCGAGGCACAGCTCCTCCAGTGGGAGGCCGAGCCTTACCGTGCACCACACGGGCAATCCCACGAGCCGCACCCTAGGCGGCGAGCCCCGGGTGCTCAGCGTGAGCGCCCCACCCCTCTCGAGGGCCCTCCTAAGGGCCTACCGGAGGGAGGCCGAGGAGGCGGGGCTCCTGGGGGAGTACGAGGTCAGCCTCGAGGCCACCCACCACGGCCCCACGAGGCCCGGGAAGCCCCTGGTCTTCATAGAGATCGGTAGCACCCCCGATAGGTGGAGGGACCGGAGGGCCAGGGAGGCAATGGCGAGGGCTGTGCTACACGTGCTCGAGCATGGAGTGGAGGAGTGCGAGGCCGCCGCGGGCTTCGGGGAGAGCCACTACCCCAGGAAGTTCACCGAGATACACCTAGACGGCCCCTACTGCATGGGCCATATTATACCGAGGTACGCGATCCAGGAGGGCATAACGCCAGACGTAGTAAGACAAGCCATCGAGAAGACATGGCCCGAGAAGCCGGGTACCGCGCTGGTACACAAGAAGTCACTCAAATCAGCCACCAGGAGGTGGCTCGTAGAGCTACTCGAGTCCCTCGGAGTCAGCGTGGAGACCCTCTGACCCCCCGCCCCCTACGGGGATCCTCCCACGGAGCCTCCTGATAGCGAGGTACTCGCCAACCGCCACGGCCGCGAGCGCCGCAGCTAGAACCTCCAGGACTAGGCCCTTGTAGAGGGCCAGCGGTGGCAGGAGGCCCGACCTGACCTCCAAGCTATTGGCGTAGAGGTAGTCCGAGGTGCCATTGAGGTACACCACGCGGCTCCTCCACGCGCTTCGGTAGTACTCGAGAAGGCCGCTGCGCCTATCATATGACGAGGCCATCGTATGGACTGTTAGGATCCTCATCTTGAGGGCTCCCGTGGTGTAGTTGTAGTCAAAGTAGAACCTCGCCGCAGCACCCCTGAGGAGGCCTGGAGCGTCCTCGAGGAGGCCGGGGGCTATGTAGAGTGAGCCCGGCCTGCTCTGATAGTAGAACGTGGTGAAGACACTCTCATTCCCGCCCTCCAGGTGGAAGAAAGAGTAGAGGGCCCGCCGGGCCTCCGACTCGATGCGCGTCACGTTCAGGGGGCCCCGGGAGCCTTTAGCTCCGCATCTAACAGGCTCGAGGAGCCTCGACTCCAGCTTGACCAGGTTATACTGCTCTTGAACGCCTACCATCCTAAGCTCGAAGCGCCCCACGCAGGCGACCCTCAAATCAACCCTGGAGCCATTGTATACACCCCTAACGACGTACTCCGAGACGGCCCTGTAAGACCTGCTGGCTTCATACCCTCCAGGGGCAGCCAAGGCCGCAATGGCCACTAGAACAAGGAGGACAAGGAAGACAGACACAGCAAGCAGGCGAGGCGTCCTCAAGCTAGGGCATACCCCCGTCTAGTCCAGGAATTGCCTCGCCGAAAACTATAAACACCACATTAGGAATACGCGGGTGGACGCCAAGGAGCTTTACCCTCGGGCCCGGCCGGGCCGGGTATGCTCGTTGAGAGGGTCGTGGGGTTTGAGGGTCTATTTGCTGGCTGAGTGGGTTGAGAGGGCCGAGTTCTCCAGGAGGCTCTTAGGCTCCTCGAGGAAGGCGTGTAACGGGCCTCCTGCTCCACCGTCAGGCGGGCCGTGGAGCTTTACTTGAAGGCGTTCCAGGTAGCCCTGACTGGTGTGCACGTGCTCACGCATGACCTCTCAAAGCTGCTATACACGCTTGAAGAGGCCGGTGTAGCCGTCCCGGGGGAGCTATACCCGCTGGCAGACGCTCTAACCCCCATTAAACCATAGCCCGCTACCCCGGCTCCAAGACACTAACCTATGACTCGAGGATAGCGGGTAGGTGCGTTGACTACATGGAGAGAATCCTCGGGTGGCTCAGGGATGCGGCGGGGGATCCTCCGTAGGCTCTGCGAGGACCTCGAGACTCTAGACGAGGCCTTCCCAAGGCTAGCCGAGCGCCTGAAGCTCCGGGAGCCCCGCTCCACGATAATACTCATAGGTAGCAGGGCTAGGGGAACCCCTAAGCCCTATAGTGACTACGACGTAATACTAATACTAGACGAGGCCAACCCACTACAAGTAGCGGAGGAGGCATACAAACTCAAGCCTAGGCAGCTACCACTAGACCTCCTGGTAATAGAGAAGAACGAGCTAGGGGACCCCCTACGCATGAGAATGCTAGAGGAGGAGTGCATAGTACTCCACGACGGCCTAGGCATAGCCGAAGGCCTACCATGCCAAAGGCCGGCCGAGACACACTCCAGCACTAGCACTACTTTATAGAATTTGTATAATGATACATATATATATCAATACCTTCATAAAGGGATATGGCGCCCCTCGGGGGTGCCGCAGCGTGAGGCCGCCAACCGATAGAGGGGGCATCGCGGCGCCCCTACTGGCAATAGTGGTACTAGCAGCCTTCACGGCAATCCTACTAGCACCAGCGGCGAGAGCCTCCAGCGTTAAGCCTTTGCAGCCGCCTCATACGACCTGTTACGCAAAGGACCATGATGTATATGGTAATTTCGTCGATGCAACAGCATCTATAGAAGGACCTACTCCCGAGACGTCTGCGGGCGGAGCTAGCTCCCGTGCGGTAGCTGGTGAGGGCTGCTTGAATCCGCTGGAAGCTGATTTCTCATACTGCCTGTGCAGCCAGTACGACCCTGGCGTGAGTGGTGTGATACCGCTAAACACTGGAGACAGCGCATATGTCTTTCACGCGTTCGGTACTGGCGATACAGGTGCCTTCATAGGGGCGTCCGGCTCCATATGCGAAGCGCACGCAAGCGTCTCAGCAACGCTAGGGGGTTATTGCGGGCTCTGCAGGGGATAGAGGAGTGAAGAGAGTAGTGAAGATAAAGTTGCATAGAGGCATGAATACTAACTTT
This sequence comes from Acidilobaceae archaeon, assembly GCA_027080775.1. Lineage (GTDB taxonomy): Archaea > Thermoproteota > Thermoprotei_A > Sulfolobales > Acidilobaceae > Calypsonella > Calypsonella navitae. The sequence goes on along the minus strand of JALWPV010000066.1, from coordinate 10,096 downwards.
AAATTTATTTTATTCTTTTTATCAATTATACTATTATTATTTCAATCTACTCTTTTAGCATCGGCTTCAACTTCAGCTCAGATTAGACCTCAAGGTTTCCCCAAGGCTCTAGAACTCGTGTATGCCTATACGCCTATTGAATCTCACTCCCACGAAGGAGTCTACTCTCACCTAGGAAGTTTCATAAATAATATCGAAACAATAAGTAATACATACTCCAGCGATCTCAGAGCCCTAGGAGGACTAGTTGCCGGCAAACTGGGTCTCAGAGACTACGAGCCCCGACTGATTGTGAGAGTCAGCCCCCTAGAAGCGCCCCTCTATAATGAAAGCTGCTATATCTACGCTGGCAATATCAATGCCATAGTAGAGGTGTGGAACACCAACCTTCGGGAGTCCCTAGTTTTCAGGAATGCCATGCTAGCATGCTATGGCCCCCCTAGCGCCGCGCGGAGGCTAGCGAGCAACATCTTGGCTAGCATTGGGGCTAGGGGGAGCCTCAAGGGCTTCAACGTTACCTACAAAAGGGGCCACTTTGAGGGTGTAGCCGCGTATATCGGGAGGTTCAACGTTAGCGCTTCTGGCCGTGTTGACTGGGAGCGCTGGGCCGTCCTGGACTCCGAGGGCCGCTATGAGTGGGACTTCCCCTACCTCCTCCCCCCACTCGTTAATGGTACGGGGTACATGTACCTCTACGAGAAGCCGATGGACCAGGAGGCCAAGCTCTTCTATGAGAAGAGGTATGGCGTCGCCCCCGATGGGTATGCTGGCCTGTATGGCATCAACACCAGCGTGGGGACGAGGCTCAACTATACGGTGAGGGGCCTCGGGAGAGTGCCCTACTTCGACACGACATGCACTCCAGCGGTTAGAGGGCTAACCATGAGTGCTTACACTGTCCTCGTCGCCTCCTCGCCTAGTGATGCACTGAGGTTAGCTAAACTGGTAAGGTCACGCTTCTCACGCTATGATACGGCGAAAGTTAATGACAGCGTTGTGTGGATAACCAACAAGGCTTACCTATCCCTTATACACTACCTCTCGGGGCACCCCAGGTACTGGAGGGTCGGCGTCATTAATGGGACGACCTATAACCTCAGCATAGCGGGGGTCAGGATTCTAAAGATGGTAGGCGGCGTAATCGCCGTTAGAGTCGATGGCAGGCTGCTCGTGCCTGCGTACGAGCTCAGGGATACTATCTACGTGTACAGTAAGTCGAGGGGGGTGCTGCTCGAGGCCTCCTCCCCCCTCTTCCTGAATAGGGGCCTGAGCGTCGTGGCTGGCCTCGCCTGGGAGAGGCTCGCCAACTCCACTGGAGCAGGGCATGTCTGGCTCAGCGTTGGAAGCCTCACGGGGACTCCCCTCTCGGCTAGGCTCGTGGAGGCCCGGGGCCTTGGTGCTCCGAGCCTCCTGGCTTTGGAGGCCCGCGCCGGGCTGAGCTGGCCTAGGGCCCTGGGCGCAGCGGCGCTACTGGCCCTGGCGGTGGCTGCGCCCCTCTACGCCACCAGGAGGCCCCTGGCGGCGCTGGGGCTCCTTGCCCTTGCCCTAGGGGCTGGCGTGGTGGTAGTATACCATAGCGTCATCGTGCCCGGGGGCTTCAGGGTCGTAGCCAGCGGCGAAGGGGGCGCGCCCATCGCCCAGGAGTTCTACGTGTACGGGTGGAGGGGCGACAGCATCGAGCTAACTGCTAGTGGCGAGTGCTTCTACAACGCCAGCGTCAACGTGACGGGGGGAAGGGGATCGTGGGGGGCCTCGGCATCGAACGTGGCCGGGAGCTCGTCGGGCAGAGTGGGCCTGGGGGATCCCAGGATCTACAATGTAACCATCGAGCTACGGGGCGGGAGGGCCTGTAGGGTGCTGAGCCTGCTCGTCTCGGGCCGCGGTTCGAGTAGCAGGGATTCCCTGAGGGGCCTCGTGGCCCCGGGGCTGGCCCTCGCCTTGGCTGGGGCCGCTCTTGCGGCTCTGGGCTTCTGGGTGCGTGGGAGGCGTGGGGGCCTCTGGGCGTGGCATCTGGAGGCCAGCTACCTCTACGCGGTCTCAGCCGCTATAGCGTGGGTCCTACTCTACACCTACTCCATGGCCCAGAGGCCCTGCAAGCTCGGCGGCTTCTGCATTAGCAACATCTCGCCGAGGGCGCTCTTGCTCACTGTCTCGGAGCTACCCCTGCAGGCCTACGTGATACTAGCCCTCTACGCAGTCATAGTAGCCGCTATCCTCTACGGCTACCACCACGAGTCCGGACTCGACAGGAGGCTCTACCTGCTGGGGGCTGGGAGGACCGGGCTGCAGGCCTACAAGCTCGCCTCGCTGGTAGCCCTCGTGGCCCTGCCATACGCCTCCGCCAGGATCCTCCTGGGGGTGCTCGTGGACCCCAGCGTGGCCCTCGAGACCCTCTACCCCCTAGTGGCTGGCTCGCTTGCGAGCGGTGTCATAGTGGCGCTGGTGTATGGAGGCGCCACGGCCCTGCTGGGCATCGCGCTAGGCAGGCTGTCCTACACTCTCCTGGTAGCGGCCCCCGCCGCCGTGGTCGCCGTGTCTACCATGGGGATCCGGGCCCAGCTGGCCTTCGAGTCCCTGCCGCTGAAGCTGGCGGTGCCCTTCACTCCGATCCCGAGGCTCCTCTGGTACCATATCGCCGCGGCCCTGGTAGTGGTGCCCCTGCTCCTCCTGGCAGGCTCGTGGAGGGGGAGGGAGCTGTGAGCGGGCCCGTGGTGGAGCTGGAGGACGTGTGGGTCCGCTACGGGCCCACTGTGGCCCTCGCCGGCGTGACCCTCAGGATCGGCGGGGGGCTGACGCTCCTCCTGGGCGCTAACGGCTCGGGGAAGACTACGCTCCTCAAGGTAGTGGCTGGGCTGCGGAGGCCGAGTAGGGGGAGGGTCGTGGTGGGTGGAGTCGAGGTCTACAGGGGCCTGGCGCCGCGGAGGCCCCCGGTAACCGGGCTTATAGGTGACGAGGAGTTGCCCTACTGGATGAGTGCTAGGGAGTACATAGAGTACGCCTCCTCAATAGCTGGGGCGAGCTTGGAGAGGGCCTGGGAGCTTGCTGAGAAGCTGGGCCTAAGCGGGTTCCTCGAGAGGAGGACGTGGGCCCTGAGCAGTGGGACCGCGAAGAAGCTCCTGCTATGCATCGCGCTCTCCACGCCATCGCGGATACTCCTCGTCGACGAGCCGTTCGCCAACCTAGACCCCGCAACAGTCTCGACCGTGGCAAGCCTGCTGGCAGAGGAGTCCAGGCGGAGGCCCGTCATAGCGGCGACCCACATACTACCCCCACAACTCGGCGGCGTGAGGGGCGCGGCCATCCTAGCAGCTGGGAGACTGCTTAGGTACTACGACCTCTCAGACCCCTGGATGGTCGAGGAGCCCCTCTACAAGGCCCGGCTAAGCCTAGAGCCAGCCAAGGCCATCGAAGCCGCCGAGAAGCTGGGGGCCTCAGAGGTCATAGTGCGTGGAGGCGAGGCCTACGCCATAATGAACGGCGCGGCCCTAAAGGCCTGCCTCGAGGAGGGCCTATGCAGCGGGTACACCCTAGACCCCTCCAGGCTCTCCCCACAGGCAGCCTAAGGGAGAATGGAGAAGGGAAGTGGCAGCCGGGCGGGGATTCGAACCCCGGTCACGGGGGCTCTTCTAGCGGCCCTACCCCCTACCCCCGGCCATTTTTGGAGGCTTCATGAGGGCTTATATATTATTGCTCCTGCTAGACCTCTTGGAACCCATGGAATGCGACGACTATGTAGGGCTGATTAGCAAGGTCGGCTAGCATAGATGGGGTTACCCTGTCGGATTTTATCTAGGCGACGGAAATATCTATATAGATAAGAAACGCTATGATTACAGGCTAAGACTCTTCCTCGGATCTCACGAGTCAAAAATTGCAGAAGAACTTACCCGCATAGTTTCATCTCTAGGATTCAATACTAACGTGTTCAAGCGTGATAACGAGATAATAGTATCAGTACGTGGCAAATGCTTAATACTAGCTCTAACCAAATTCACTCAAAAACTTGAAGAAAATGTAAAGAGAGTTCCTTTGGAAGCCCTGCTAGGTATCATTGAGGGTCTCATCGACTCGGATGGCAACATCGAACGAAGGCGTGGGTGTTACTTCTGCGTAGCAATAACTACATCATCTAAGCGTGTAGTAAAGCTTATAATGAATGTTTGTAATCAAATCGAAGCAAGCTGTAATCATTACTCTCGCGGGAATAAATATCGCGTATTTATCTTCAATAAATTAATTTTGTTACGTAATTCATTCAAAGTGGCCCATGAAGTGGAGAAGCTAACGAGAGACTGCGGAGTGAAACGGGGGTAGGGGGTAGGGGGCCGCTATCCAAAGCCCCGCATCCTGGGCCGCTAGACGACCCGGCTGCCCCCTCTGAGTGGACGGGCGGGCGGGGCTTTATTTCGGGTGTCCTGCAGCCCTAGTATATTGAGCCCCTCCTCTTCTTTGACTGCATTTCCTCGGGGGATCCCGCTGTTACTACCTCGTAGAGGACCGCCTTCTTCCCGGGGGCCGGCCTTAGGAGCCTTCCTAGCCTCTGGAGGAACTGCCTCCTGGAGCTTGTGCCCGAGGCTAGTATGCCTACGTTGGCGTCGGGTATGTCTAGGCCCTCGTCTCCCACTGTGGTTACCACGAGGACCCCGCTTGGCTCGGCCTTGAACTCCTCTAGCTCCCTCCTCCTGCGGGCGGCGTCCATGTCGCCGTGTATCAGGTGCGCCCCCAGCCTCTCGGCTAGCTCCTCGGCTTGCCTCTTGTATTGGGTGAAGACTATGATCTTGGAGCCCCTGGATAGCTCCTCCCGGACTATGCGCTCTATAGCGTCTATCTTCGCCGGGTTCTCGTATATCAGGCTCCTCATCTGGGAGTGGATCCTCAGGGCCTCTATGGCCCTCTCATCCCCCCTCCTGGCTAGGCTCAGGACCTCCTCGAACCTGAGGCCCCCGACTAGGGCCCTGTAGCGGCGGCGGAGCCTCTGGTACTCCCTCTTCAGCTTGGGCGGCAGCTCCACGGGGACGCGGCGTATCTGGAATGGGGCCAGGTAGCCCTCCTGGGTGAGCCTGCCGGGGCTGGTGTGGTATACGACTCCCCCCACTATGGGGAATATCTCCTCGTGCCTCCCGTCCTCCCTCTCCACGGTGGCTGAGAGGCCTATCCTGTAGGGGGCTGGCAGGCCTATGGCTATCGCCCTGAACTTGTCGGCTGGGAGGTGGTGGGCTTCGTCGAAGACTACGAGGGCGTAGCGCGTCGCGAACACGTCGAGCTTCCTGTAGGCTGTCTGGTATGTCGTCACTGTTATGGGCCTCAGGCTCTTCTCCTCGCTGTAGTAAGCGCCCACCAGGGCGCCGGCGTCCGTGAACCTCCTGATGGCTTCTATCCACTGGAATATGTGCTCCTTCGTGTAGACAACCACGAGGGTGTTGACGGCGAGCCTGGCCATTGCTGCTATCGCTATCACAGTCTTACCCGAGCCCGTGGGCAGGGCTATCACTCCCCTGCCCCCATTACGCTCCCAGGCCTCGAGGGCCTCCCTCTGGTAGGGCCTCAGGGATCCCTGGAAGCTGGGGGCCCTCGGCATCCTGGCCCCGGATAGGAGGCCGAGCCTGTCATCGAGCACCACCCCCTTGCCCGCGAGGTGCTCGGCTACCTCCCGGTAGAGGTAGGCCCTGACCCTGAAGGCCCTCCTCGACGGGTCGTAGGAGGGCCTGAAGCCCAGGCCCTCGAACAGCTCCTTGAGGCGGAGCCTCGAGGATATCAGCAGCCACCCGCCTGGTTGGTACTCTAGCCTCACACCAGCCTCCGCCTTTAGGGCCTCCTCCACCGCCTCCAGGTCCGAGGGCTCGATACCCTCGATCGAGGATAGGAGGGCCAGCACGTCCCTTGGGGCGAGCCCGTTCCTCCTAGCGCGGGCGACGTCTAGCTCGAAGAGGGAGTAGCCGTCGCTCCTGCCCATGTACCTGGCTACCCTCAGTAGGGCCTTGAAGTCCTCCTCCCCCAGCCAGCCCCTCACCCTAAACCTTGGTGGGCGCTGAACCACTCCTCCTCGACCCCTACCAGGTCCTCGACCGGCTCTAGCGCTACCAGCTCGGAGCCCCCCTCGAGCCCCGCCAGCTCGAGGGCCCGTAGTACCCTATAGAGCGAGTCGGCCGGGGCCCTCAGGGTGACGCAGTCCCCCTCAACGTCTACGACCACGAACTCCGGCCTCCCCGCCAGGGGCTTCAGGGCCTCGACCCGGGAACCGCAGGCCCTCACGGCGACGCCTCTGACGCGCATGCACTCCTCGGAAGCCAGTAGCAGGAGGGTTACCTCGAAGCCCCTGGGGGTCTCGAGGGTGAGGAGGTAGTAGTTGTACTCCCTCGTGAGAGCCGCAGCGTGGAGTTCCCTGTCAACAGCCTCCAGCCACTCCGCTACATCCCCTAGGCAGGGGCCGGCTCTCAGCGTGGGTTCCTCCACATCGCCTAGGCGGCGTCGGCTCTTAAAACCCAAGTCATGGCCGGTCCCCATACGCCGGGTAGGGGTGGTCGCCTCACCGTTCTCGACATCGCCATCCGCACTCGGCAAATAGCTCATCCCACCCCGCGCGTGGGCCCATGTATGCACGGAGGCGTATAAACTCTAGCGGGCCGGTTGGCCCCTGGTGATTAGTGTGGCCAGCACGAGTAGTGGGTCCTCCTACAAGGAGGTAGCGCAGCGCATGAAGCTTATCCAGGAGCAGCAGAAGAAGGTAGTCGAGAACATGAAGAAGATAAAGTACAAGATAGCCGTGCTGAGTAGCAAGGGGGGCGTGGGCAAGTCCTTCGTCACTGTCTCGCTGGCAGCGGCCCTAGCAGTCAAGGGCAGGAAGGTGGGTGTATTCGACGCGGACGTACACGGCCCCAGCGTCCACAAGATGCTCGGCCTGCCAACGGGCCTAGGCCTGCCGGCGAGGGCCGATGGCACCATAGAGCCAATAGAGGTCCCCCCGGGCCTTAAGGTCGTCAGTGTCGGCCTCCTACTCCCAACGGATGAGACCCCCGTGATCTGGAGGGGCCCCCTGAAGACAAGCGCCATCAGGGAGCTGCTAGCCTTCGTCGACTGGGGCGGCATAGACTACCTCCTAATAGACCTACCCCCAGGTACCGGCGATGAGCAGCTCACCATAGCCCAGCTCATCCCGCAGCTGACGGGCGTCATACTCGTCACGATACCCTCCGAGGTGTCTAAGTCGGTCGTCCTCAAGGCGGCGGCGTTCGCCAGGAAGCTAAACGTGCCGATAATAGGCATAGTCGAGAATATGACCTACTTCGAGTGCCCCGACGGCAGCAAGCACTACATATTCGGTAAGGGCGCCGCCAAGGAGATAGCCGAGCAGTTCAACATACCCTATCTGGGCGAGATACCGATAGACCCCAGGATAAGGGAGGCCAACGATGCTGGCAAGATATTCTTCCTCGAGTACCCCGACTCCAAGGCCTCGAAGGCATTCCTATCGATAGCGGAGAAGGTCATGGAGATCGTCGAGAAGCAGGGAGGCGCCCAGGCCGGGCAGGGCGCACAGTAACGCTAACGCCGGGCCCCCCCTTACCTTCCCTGTCGCCTCCTACCGCAGATATGCGCTGAGGAGAGCCCTTTCCTGGAGATCTCCACGAGGGGGGCTACGGGGAGCCTAGAATCGGTATACCATTGGTGGCTTGTAACACGTGTGCGTCAACGCTAGCTGAGAGGGTGTGGAGTGGGCTAGGCAACGAGGCCTAGCCTCGTTGCTACCTCTGAGGCGTTGTACTCCGGTGAGAGCCTCACGTAGGCTTTCTTCTCGCCCTTCGGTGTTATGAGCGTTCGAACCCTCACTACCTTTACTCCCAGCATCTTCTCGACTGCCTGCTTTATCAGTGGCTTGGAGGCCTCCCTCCTCACTATGAGTGTTAGCGTGTTCTGCTCCTCGAGTAGCTTGAGGCTCTTCTCGCTGAAGACGGCCCTCACTATTACCTCCTCCGGCTTCACGGTAGGCTCACCTCGAAGCGCTTACCTAGGGCCTCGAGTGCACCCGTGGTTACTAGCGTTAGCCTCCCCGGGACTCCGCCGGGCGCTAGGTGTATGACGCTCACGAGACCCGGCTCTACTACGTCCACGCCTGGGAGGCCCGCCAGGGCCCTAGCCAGGGGGGCCCTGTGATCCTCGGCTATGAATAGTATTGAGACTGGCCTCTTCAGCCTTCGCCCCCTCCTCTTGCCCTTACCCGCCCTCTGACGGGTCCGCTCCTTAGCCCTCACCACGTCGTCGAGGAGGCCCAGCCTGGCTAGGAGGCTGCGGGCCTCACTGGCCTTTGAGTAGGCGTTCAGAGCGCTGCTCTCTATCACAACGGGGACGGCCTCGGCGCTGAAGATGTGGCCCCGGGCCTTGACCAGCTCGGGCCTGGCCGTCGCCGCTAGGGCGCTCATGGTACCCAGGAGCCTCTCCTTCTTGTTGACCTCCTCATGTATCCTCTTCTCGACCCTGGGCGGGTGCGCCAGCCTCCCGCCGACGGTCATGGGTGCGAAGGCCGCCCTCAGGGAGCCCCTTATCCTGGGCACCCTAGCCACTCCATGGTTAGCGCCAAGGCTCCTGGCCGAGGTCCTCTTGCCAGCCATGGGGTCGCGGCCCTTGGGCTGGAGCCTGGCCGTGAACTCGCTTAGGAACACCCTCCTAATGAGGTCCGGCCTGACGGGCACCCTGTAGACGTCGGGTAGCGTCAGCATCCCCGCCCTCTCGCCCTCGGCGTTGTAGTAGGGGACCGTCACTGGCTCGGAGAGGTATAGTAGCATGCTCGAGTATATCGCCACGCCTCGTGCACCCCCGCTAGTTGCCCTGCTTGCTCTGGAGGCTTATGAAGGTAATCTGCGGCTTCTTTATCTCCTTCAGGGATAGGTACCACCTCGGCGGCCTTATGGCGTGGCGCAGCACCACGGGCCTCTTGGGCGTGCCGGGAATTGAGCCTGAGAGTACTGCGTAGGTGCTCCTCACTATACCGTAGTGGAGGAACCCGCCAGCGGGCGTTATCTTGAAGCCGTCATCGTCTATCATAAGTATCCTCTTGTTGTACTCTGTCCTCCTGTGATAGCCCGTCTGGCCAGCCTGCGGGGTCTCGCTCCAGGTTCCGCGGCCGTGGCTCCTGGCCCCTATCCTCCTGCTCCCCTTCCTGTGCTTGTGCCACCTGGGCAGCTCCTTCACGCCCCACCTCTTTATCACGCCCTGGAAGCCCTTGCCCTTGGTAACGGCTATCACGTCCACCATCTGGCCCTCCGCGAAGACCTCCCTGATGCTGACTAGGTCCCCCAGCTTGCCCGCGGCGTACTCGAATAGCTTCCCTACATCCTGGACTCCACCCACTTTGATCTCGAGTATGTCCGGCTTCTTCTTGCTCAGGCCGCCGACGAGCTTGGGCTGGGTCGCCACTAGTACCCTGACCTCCCTGGCCAGAGGTAGCATGTCCTCGAGCCTCTTCAGCATCTTGTCGGTGTCTATCGAGCCAAGAGTCTTCACCTTCCTCCATATCTCGAGTTCGGGGGGAGGATAGGCCCAGGCCTCCCCCATGCTGTAGAGGCCCCTGTTGGGGTCGTAGCCGTAGAGCCTAACGGCAAGCACGAATAGTGGGGGCGTCTCTACTATGGTGACCGGAACGAATATCTCCCTGCCGGCGGTGGGGCTGCCGGGCCTGTCGTCTATCATGTAGACATGCGTCATCCCGACCTTGTAGCCGAGGAAGCCCAGTAGCGTAGGCTTGCCCAGGTCGACCTCGGGCCAGCTCCTGACGCGGGGTACTAGCCTCGAGGCCCTCTTCCTCGGCGAGAACCCGAGGCTCCCGCGTCTTGGCGCGCTCTTTTTACGTGCTCCCATCTCCCAGCACCTCAGCTAGATACGCACCCAGCACCCAATCCCCACCCGAGCCCTGCACGGCGGGGTTATAAGGTGTCTCCACACAACCCCGACTCCCCCACAGCGTTGAGGAGCGCCAGCGTGGCATGGAGCGCCTCCTCCGTCCTCACCGTCAGCGTGCCCTGGTTGGGCACCGTGTTTATGATGTAATCGAACTCAGCCTCCCCCATGATCCCCGCCCTGGGCCCCCCGAACACCACTAGGA
>JALWPV010000065.1 GCA_027080775.1 Acidilobaceae archaeon | reverse complement strand
CCTCAAGCCCCCGGCCACCCCAGGATCCCCTGGAGCCCCCGCCTGAGGGACTCAAGCGCCGTGGGCGTCACTAGTACTATGTCCGAGTCCTCATCGTAGCCGAGGCCGAGGCCCGCCTCCTCGACCTCCTTCGGGGGGACGCTTTCGGGGGCGAGGTTCGGTATCCTCAGCCCGAGGGCTCCGGCTGCCTCCCGTAGGGCGGCCCAGGAGTCGCTGTCCCAGCGGAGATAGGCGGCGTAGCCCTCATAGTGGGCTCCGTGGGCCTCCAGGTAGTCGCGTATCCTCGAGGCGAGGATCCTCCGGTAGCACCTCTTAACCTCGGGAGTCTCGTGCTTGGGGTTCCAGTCGTAGGCCACGTAGGGCCAGTGCTCCTCCAGCTCCCGTGGCACCACCCCGGCGTTGGTTAGGATTATCTCGTGTACTAGGCCAGCCCTGAGCCAGGGGGCTATGGCACGGCGTATGAGGTAGTGTATGTAGCTCTGCCCGTAGGGCTTCCCGTAGCTGCACGGCAGGAAGAGGCCTAGCCTGTAGCGGCGCTGGGGCCTGTACCTCTTCACCACGGCCTCGTGGGCCTCGTTAAAGGGCCACTCGGCTATGTACCTCCGCCCGACGCCCCTCAGGTAGAGCCTCGCCGCTCCCCGGACCCAGTCGAGCTCCTCGCCGCCCCAGACGCTCCAGGGGCAGAGCCTCTCCTCCCCGCTATCTCCCACTGCTCGCCCCCCCAGTCCACGAGGTCGGCCTCCTCCTCTAGAGTCTTAGCGAGGGCCTCGCTCACGGGGGCCGGGTCAGGGTGGCTCGGGAGGTACTTCACGTACCTCACAGCTATGACGCCGTCGAAGAGCCTCTTGAAGGCCCTGAGGCTCTCCACCACAGTCTCCTCGGGTATCCCCTCCATTCCGAAGAGGAGGTATGTCCATATCTCCACTGGCAGCCCCCGGCTCCTGGCCTCGAGGCGGAGCCTGCTGAGCCTATGCATCTCCGAGTCCGGCATACCCTTCCTCAGGAGCCCTTCCCTGATATCCTCGAAGGCGGTCTCGAAGCCCACCCTCACGATGAGCCTCCGGGGTCTATAATAGTCCACGAGGGCCTCGAGGGAATCGAGGGTGACAAACTCGCTCCTCTCCTCGACCTCGAAGACCCTCCCGCGGGCGAGGGGCCTAAGCCTCTCCACGGTGTCGTAGGGCAGCTCGTGGAAGCTGCCCCCATTGAAGACTGCCACCCTACCCACGGGCTCCCTCCTGATCTCCTCGATGGCCCTCTCTATTATGCGCCTGTTATCCCCTATCACCCGTGCGGTGCTGGTTGACTGCTCGAGGGCGAAGGGGCAGAAGGTGCACCTGCCCCACGAGCAGGGGAAGCCCCTAAGTATCAGCACTAACCTGTGGCCCAGCTTGTCCCTATACCTGAAGACCCCCAGCACCCCTGGCTCCCTCAGAGGATCCTCCCCCTATCCAGCTCGGCCATGACCTCGTCCATGGGTAAGAGCGCCAGGGAGGCCATGTAGTCGGCCGCCCCGTAGGAGACTAGGATAGACTCCCCCAGACGGGCGGCGCCGCAGGGGAAGACGGTGTAGGGCCTGTCGCCGAAGGTCTCGTAGGGCTCCCTGGGCTCCATTATGTAGCGGGGCGTCACAGCCTTCACTATGGGGCCCTCCTTGGGGTGCACCTCAGCCAGTAAGGCGAAGACCCTGTAGACCTGCATCTCCCTACCCACGCCGTGGAGGAGGAAGAGGTACTCCCTCCCGCCGAGGTGTATGGGAGGGGCGCCCCAGGCGATCTTCTCCTCGAAGCGCGCCGCTGGCATGACGTGCCAGTCCTCCTCGGCCAGCACCTCCGCGGGCCCATCGCCCGGGGGGCTCTCGAGGATCCTCCAGGCCTCGCCCCTGAGTCTCGAGGCTAGTAGTAGGAACTCGCCCCTGGCCTCGTGTGCCCTGTGGAAGAGGAATATGGAGCCGTCAACGTCGAGTAGGAAAGCGTTCTTATCGCTGATGAGGCGCCCCACGAGCCTGGGCGTGGGCCTGCCTACGAGGGCCTTGACCCACCTCCCACCGGCCTCCACGGCGGTTACGGGGAGGGTCCTGTCCCTGTCGCCTGCCTCGAAGTAGTTGACGGTCCTACCGGTGTAGGTCATCATCCTCCTGCCTCTCAAGACGAAGGCCCTGGGATCCTCGGCCCCCCAGAAGTCGTACTTGTTGGAGGGGCTGACCACCAGGTTCGCGGAGTACATGTTGAGGCTCACCTGCCCGTTGAGCACGTCCTCGACGGGTATGCGGGCCTCGGCTATTGCTGAGACGTACTTGTAGTAGCCTACTATTATGCGGGGGTAGAGTATGACCTCGCGCTCATCCTCATCTAGGAGGAGCCCCGGGTTGAAGACGGCCACGGAGTGTTTGGCGGGGAAGCCGTTGATGAACAGCCTATCAGGCGATATGGTCCCGAGCCTCCTCGCTATATCCCTAGTCTCACACCTCCTAATCCTAGCGGCCTCCTCGAAGCCGGGGCTCCTCGGGAGGTCCAGGCCAGCCAAGCCCCCGCGCACCCCCTGGGGCGCTGGGTGTGAGGGGAAATACGCTAGCGCCCTCCGGGCCTATTCTTGAGGAGCCTCCTGTAGAGGCGTAGGTGCCTCCTAGCCATCCTGGGCCAGGAGGTGCGGACCGCATACGAGTACAGGGGGCCAGCGTATGACACTGCTAGGTCGTAGAACTCGCTGTCGAGGAGCCTCGCGAGCATCGATGAGAGGTCCCAGGGGTCGCCAGCCCTGAAGACCAGCCTGGGCGCTAGGGTGTACAGCTCGGCGAGCCTGGGCACGTTGGAGCCTATGATCGGCTTCAGGCTCCCCATGCTTAGGTGTAGGATGCCGCTAACCGAGTACTTCCCCGGGGGATCCCTGTATGGGAGTACTATGGCGTCGGATAGGGCTGCGAGCATGAGTATCTCGTCCGTGCTGAGGTAGTGCGGTATGAACACGAGGCCGTGGGCGCTGTGCTCCTCCACGAGCTCCGCCAGCCTCTCGTCCCTGACCTCACCGCCAACTATGACGGCTAGCCTGTCCCCCCTCCCCAGGATCTCGAGGCTCTCGAGCAGCGTGTCGAGGCCCTTGTCGGGCCTGAGGAAGCCCAGGAGGCTAACAACGAACTTACCGAGGATGCCCTCTCCCAGGCCGAGGCTCCTGGCGAGCCTGAGGCGCGACCAGCTGAGGTAGGGGTTCACACTGGTCCCGTGGGGGATCCTCTTCAGGTTGGAGGGGTAGGCGCCCATCTGCGCGTGCAGCTCGAACTCCTGCACGGCGCTGTGGACTATCACGGCATCCGCCTCGCTCAGCACGGCCTCCTGGAACTCGACCTCCCGCTCGCCCTGCAGGGGGTGGTAGACCGTGTGAAGCGTGAAGACGACGCTCCCCGCTAGCCTCTCCCTCCTAGCCTCGAGGGCTGCGTCGAGGATCCCCGTGCCCAGACCATAGATACCGTACTCGTGTTGGACGTGGAGGACATCTACTCCGTCGTACTCCTGCAGCGCCGCTAGGATGCCCTTGAAGCTGTCGGGCTCGCGGGCCCTGAAGGAGGGCACCACGCGGGCCTCCGCGTCATCGTCGAAGTAGCCCTCCCCCACACCCTCCTCGGCCAGGACGAGCAGGTCAACGCTCGGGTCGACGCCACGCATCGCCGTGAGAAGGAGCCTGGTGTATTCACCCACTCCACAGTGGATAGGCGGGTATGTCGAGACCACGCCAATCCTGAGCGGCGGCAGCCCCCCGCACCCGACCAGGCCAGGTGGTGGGTGCGGCTAAGTCTATTCCCGGGAGAACCAGCTAGCCCCGGGGGCACCCCGTGGACCAGCACTCCCTGAGCGCCCGCATTATAATGGACTCCGCCTTGCCCCTGGGATCCTCGACGTTGACCTTATCGAACACCAGGGCTAGGTGGGAGACGGCGCTCTCGAGGACCAGCCTGCCCCTCTCGGTCTCCAGCGACCCGGGGCCCCCGTGGATCAGGGGCCTCAGTATCGTCGCCACCTCCATTAGCGTGAAGGGATCAGTGAACGCCCCCGCAGCCTGCATAGCCCTCCTCAGAGCGGCCTCCAGCGGGTCAGCGCTCATCAACCCCGTTAGACCCCCACCCCTCAAAGGGCTCCGCGCGGCCAAGGCCCCGGGAGGCTTTTATCGGTGGGATTAGTACTCGCTGAGCCCCCTCAACGCCTCCCCGGCTAGCGTGAGCGCATCCGCCACGAGATCGGCGGCTTGGAGAGCCGCATCCACGGGATCGAGGCCCCAGAGGGCCTCCATGCAGAGTGTGAGGGCCGTGAATGCGTCCCCGGCCCCCGTGGGATCCTCCACCAGCCCCCTCGGGCTGGGGAGGGGCTCCCTGCCGCCCCTATGGTAGAGGACGCCGCCCTCGGCCCCGGCGGTGTAGGCAACCACCCCCGCTGGCGGGGGCTCCGGGGGGTCTAGGGGGTCGTCGACTGATAGGTGCACGAGGCTGAAGCCCTCCAGCCTCGGGGCTCCGAGGCCGCATCTAGCGTAGCCCTGCAGGTCGACCGCCGCGTGAGAGCCTAGGCTGGCCGCGAGGGCCTCGAGGCCCGGGGGGACCTCGCAGTATACAGGGCTAACCAGGACTGCATCATAGCCAGGTCCCGCGAGATCCAGGCTACTGGGTGAAAGGCTCGCGGGCCTACACTCAACCCTCGACTCCCTGCCCAGCCCCGTGTAGCGGTGGCTGAACCTCGCCGCGCACCCTGGCCCCCAGGGGCCCAGCAGCCTGGCCCCCAGGGCCTCGTAGGCCGGCGCCACCAGGTGGGCGTCATCCAACCCTAGGGGGCCCAGGACCTCGGTCTCACAGCCGAGTAACGCGGCGGCGGCAGCGGCGTATAGCCCCGGGCCCCCGGGGCGGGGCTCCGAGCCGTCTATGAGGTCAAGCGTTGGCGACGCCACGACGAGCAGGCGGGCCCTGGCCACCACACGGAGCACCCCCCGGGGCCCGGGTGGGCCCAGCCTTTAAGGAGGGGCGCCGCCGGGGCTCGTGGTGGCGCCTGTTGTTCGAGGAGGTGCGAGACGCTAGGGTAAGCCCCTCCATGACTCTGCGGGACCTCATAGAGGCGTATAGGGGCATGCACGGCTTCATGGCCGGCCACCTGGCAGAGGCCGTGGAGGTGCTGCGCGAGGGCCTCCGGGAGTCGAGGCTGAGGGTCCTCTCGTTCACGGCCAACCTCGTGGCCACGGGGCTCCGGGGCGTCCTGGCGCAGCTGGTGGATAGCGGTTTGTTCGATGTCGTGATAACCACGGCGGGGGCGCTGGACCACGACATAGCGAGGGGAACCGGTGGGAGGTACCTCCGGGGGAGGTTCGAAGCCGATGACGCGGAGCTGTACGAGAGGGGCTACCATAGGCTGGGCAACGTATTCATACCAATCCAGGACTACGGCCCCAAGGTCGAGGCTTTCGTGAGGGACCTCGTGGCCGAGGCCAGGAGGAGGGGGGGCGAGAGGTGGCCCCTCTACAAGCTCCTCGGCCTGGCTGGCGAGATGCTGGACGCCCGGGGGGCACGGGACAGCATTCTGGCATCGGCGTGGAGGAGGGGAGTGGAGGTCTTCGTGCCGGGGTGGCCCGACGGCGCGTTCGGCACAGCCCTCTTCATGGAGGCCCAGCGCGGCAATAGGGTGGAGGTGGACTACTACGAGGACATGAAGAGGCTAGCCGACCACTTCTTCCCCCGCGAGGGCAAGGCGGCCGCCCTGATAGTGGGAGGCGGCATAAGCAAGCATCACACCATATGGTGGAGCCAGTTCCGCGAGGGCCTAGACTACGTGGTATACGTCACCACGGCGGTGGAGTACGATGGGAGCCTCAGCGGCGCCCACCCGAGGGAGGCGGTCACCTGGGGTAAAGTCAAGCCCCGGGCCAGGAGGGCCGTGGTGTACGGCGACGCGACCCTCATACTCCCCATAATAGCGGCAGGCCTCCTCGAGGGCCTCTCCTAAGCCCCGAGCGACCCCCCTCTTTAAAGCCCCTCGCCAACACGCTCTCCTGGGTATCACAGCGATGCCCAGAGCACGCGCCAGGGCCAAGACAAAGGCTAGAGCCGGGGAGGCGGGGGACGCCAAGGAGAAGTACAGGGAGATGAGTGTAGCCGAGTTCTTCGCCAAGAACAAGGAGCTGGCGGGCTTCGCGAACCCCACGAGGGCCCTCTACCAGACTGTGAGGGAGCTCGTGGAGAACGCCCTCGACGCCACGGATACCCATGGGATACTGCCGGAGATACTCGTTGAGATAAGGGAGAGGCCCGACCTGGCCACGGGGGAGTCGAGGGCATCAAAGTACACGGTGACGGTCGAGGATAACGGCATAGGCGTGCCCGCAACAGAGATAGCCAACGCTTTCGGGAAGGTGCTCTACAGCAGCAAGTACGTGATACGCCAGACTAGGGGCATGTACGGCCTGGGGGTCAAGGCCGCCGTGCTATACGGCCAGGCAACGACCGGCCAGCCAGTGGAGGTCGTGAGCGCCCCCATGGGGAGCCCCTACGTCTACATGAAGAAGCTCTACATCGACATGAAGAGGAACGAGCCCGTCATACTAGAGGAGGCCCAGTGGAGGAGGAGGGGCCGCTGGCACGGCACCAGGGTCTCGATAACGCTCCAGGGCGACTGGTCCAGAGCCCGCTCGAGGATAGTCGAGTACATACAGAGGACCGCCGTTATAGCGCCGTACGCGACGATAACACTAATCACGCCAGACGGTGTGGTGTACCACTATCCTAGGACGACGAGGAAGATGCCGAGACCCCCGAGGGAGGCCAAGCCGCACCCCCACGGCGTCGACGTTGAGCAGTTGAAGATGATAATAATGAACACGAAGGCCGAGACGTTGAAGGACATGCTCGTAATGGAGTTCCAGAGCGTCGGCGAGAAGACAGCGGCGGACTTCCTAAGGGAGGCGGGCTTCGACGCCAGCATGAACCCCAAGAAGCTCCTCGAGAAGGGTAACGGCAAGAGGCTGGCCGCCCTGGCGGATAAGCTAAGGGCCTACCCCAGGTTCAGGGCCCCGAGGAGCGACTACCTGAGCCCCATAGGGGAGGATCTCATAAGGATAGGGCTCAGGAGGATGTTCTCCCCAGAGTGGGTTGGCGCCGTAACCAGGAGCCCCAGGGCCTATGAGGGCCACCCGTTCATAGTGGAGGCTGGCATAGCCTATGGGGGGGCGATAAAGCCCCGGGACGAGCCCCTCCTGCTGAGGTATGCGAACAAGATACCCCTACTCTACGAGGAGAGGGAGGACGTCGCCTGGAAGGTCGTCTCGAGGATAAACTGGAAGCTGTACGGGGTCGACTTCCCCGCGCCCCTGGTGGTTCTCGTGCACATAGCCAGCACGAAGGTCCCCTACAAGGGCGTCGGCAAGGAGAGCATAAGCGAGGTCCCCGAGATAGAGTCCGAGATAAGGGCAGCCGTCCAGGAGGTGGCGAGGGGCCTCAGGGTCTACCTGAGCAGGAAGAGGAGGGAGGCCGAGGTTAAGAGGAGGATAGTCACGATAGCCAAATACATACCCGAGGTGGCGAGGAGCCTCGCAATCCTAGCCAAGCCGCCTGAGAAGTGGAGCCCACCGAAGCCCGGGGAGGAGAGGCCTATAGTGGAGAGCCTTGTAAGGATAGTTGCAAGGAACATAGAGATACCGCCTGTGGATGGCGAGCGCTCTGACCCGGAGCAGGTAGTGCGCTCAGTGATAGAGAACGTCAAGGTGGAGTGAGGTGAGGGGCCTTGGCCGTGCCCCAGGATAAGGTGGACTACGAGGCCCGCCTCAGGGCCGCCAGGGTCATACACGAGAAGTTCAGGCGCCTCCTAGAGGACATACTGGAGGGCAAGCCGCCCAAGCTGGTCATACCCAAGAGGACCCTAGCCAACACAATCTTCGACCCGAGGAGGGGCATACTCCTCCTCGGTAGCGAGACCCTCGAGAGGGAGTTCCTCGACATGGGGGAGGCCAGGAGGTTCATGCAGACCGTGCTAATGGCCAGCATAATATACCAGGCCCTAGTGGAGAACGAGTACCCCACCATAAGGGACCTCTACTATAGGGGCAAGCACACCATAGTCTACAGGGACCTCAGGGGGAGGCTCCGCGAGGAGAACACCTGGGACGAGCAGGCCGAGAGCGACTCCGTCATAAGGGACGTCGAGGTCCTCACCGGCCTACTCCGCGAGGAAATGCTCATACTGAGCAAGGAGAAGGGGAAGGTAGTCGGCAACATGCGCATCAGGAGCGGTGGAGACGTCATAGACCTATCAAAGCTCGGCCACGGGGCCTACGCCATAGAGTCGACGCCGGACCTCATAGAGTTCCTCGACTGGGACGCCGAGTTCGTCCTAGTCGTCGAGAAGGACGCGGTGTTCCAGCAGCTCCACAGGGCTGGCTTCTGGAAGAAGTACAAGGCCATACTGGTAACGGGGGCCGGCCAACCGGATAGGGCAACGAGGAGATTCGTCAGGAGGCTGAACGAGGAGCTAGGCCTCCCGGTGTACATACTAACTGATAGCATACCCGAGGATGAGACAGTCATAGCTAGGGACCCCGAGGGCTGGATCCACGTCGGCCCCGCCGGGGAGGTGCTGGGCGGCTACTTCGAGGGCTCCTCGGATAGGGAGTGGGCCCGGGCCCCCCTATGGGTGCCAGCCTGGGACCCCGTGAGCGGCGGGATATCGTGGGCCCGCGTCGGCTACATCTACAGGCACTACATCGAGGGCGAGGTAGTGGAGATCGAGACCCGGGGGAGGGGCACGGTCAGGGTCACGGGCGGCCACTCCCTCTACGTGGTTCGCGACGGAGACCTGAGGCTAGTGACGGCCGGGGAGGTTAGGCCCGGCGACTACCTCGTGGTGGCGGAGAGGCTCCCGGCGCCCGAGCCCCTCGTGGTGCCGGGGAGGCCCTCCTGTAGCGATGCCCCCCAGAGGGCTGGCCTGATAAGGAGGGGCATCATGAGGCTCGCGGAGGCTAACGCCTGGCTCATAGGCCTCGTCTCCGGGGCCGCGAGGCTGTCGGGCAGCCGCTTCATAGTGGCGAGGCTCAGGGGCTCGAAGAGGAGGGTGGCTAGGAGGGTCGCGGAACTCCTCAGGGGCTGCGGCGTGAGGGTTCACCTCGTGGAGGAGTGCGGGTACACCGACGTGATAGTTGACGCCGAGGAGTGCCTCAGCGTGGCCGAGGCCCTAGGGCTCTCGAGTGCGAGGAGGGGCGGCAGCAAGGTGCCGGTAGCCCTCTATACCGCGCCAATCCAGGTGAAGCTAGCCTACCTGCGGGGCCTCCTCGAGGCCTCGGGCAGAGTCGAGTCGGAGGGCTCGGTAGCGCTAAGGCTGGCCAGCGAGGGGATGGCTAAGCAGGTCTTCAACCTCCTCCTAATGATGGGCGTCAACCCCTCCGTTGCCAGCGAGGGCGGCAGGCCTGTTATTAGGATAGTGAAGCACCCATCCAGGACGCCGCCGAGCATCTACGAGGCCCTAACAGGGAGGCCCTCAAGCGGCTCGGCCCGGGGGCCTGACGCGCTCTACTCGATACCCCTGACAGGGGGGCTCAGGAGGAGCCTGATGAGGCTCCACTCCGAGGGCCTGATATACCTCAACTCGAGTGCTAGGAGGGTGGCGAAGTGGAAGCTCAGGAGGGTCGCCGGGCTCCTAGGGGGCCTCGGAGGGCTCGATAGCATAGTGAATGGAGGCGCTGTTGTGGCCGAGGTTGTATCGGTGAGGAGGAGGCCATACAGGGGCTACGTGTACGACCTAGCTGTCCCAGGCTCGAACACGTTCATAGGATCCTACGGAGTCGTCTACCACAACAGCGACCCCTACGGGTGGTACATCTACAGCGTCTTCAAGGTGGGCTCCATCCAGCTCAGCTATGAGAGCGAGCGCCTGGCAACGCCCAAGGCTAGGTTCCTCGGGGTAAGCATGACCGACGTCTTCGGCTACGGCAGGAAGAAGCCCTACCTCACCGAGGCGGAGAGGAGGAACTACATAATCAAAGCGAAGGACGCCGACGTAAAGAGGGCCAAGGAGCTACTCAAGTACAGCTGGTTCCAGACGCCCGGGTGGAAGAGGGAGATAAGGATATTCCTAGAGAAGAAGGCGAAACTTGAGATAGAGGCCCTCGCGAGCAAGGGCCTAAAGTTCCTCGCATTCAAGTACATACCAGAGAAGATAGAGACAGGCGACTGGATAGAGTAGCACGGCCGCTCAGCCACGCCTGGCACGTAAGAGCCCCCGGAAACCCTCTGTGAGCCCCTGTTGGGGGCCGATTAGGCCTTGGATGCCTGGCGGCCAGCACTCATAGTCTCTGCAGTCGTGATTGTAGCCCTGGTCGCGGCTTCAACCGCCCCAAAGGCCCCAGCGGGCCCCGCGTGGGAGGGAGCGGCTCCAATAACGGCGTGGCGGTACGCATCCATGATACGCGTCGGCCTTGCCGTCAACTGGCTCAACTACCCGAGGGTCGAGCACTGGTACTTCTACTGGAGGAACCGCGGGGTCAGCATAGCAGGGCTTGTCAGGGCTGAGGGGTTCGACCACGTCAGGATAAGAGTCAGTGGTGACGTGGTCTCAAACAAGACCCTACTCCGCCTGCTGGGAGTTGTAGTCTACGACTGCCTGAGAGCGGGGCTTGCGCCGATAATCACCTATACCGCCAATGACCTCCGCGAGCACCCCACGAGCCCGGAGGCGCAGAGGCACTTCGTCGAGTGGTGGGTCACGGTGGCGGAGTACCTCAGGGGTGCGCCCTACCTAGTCTCCTACGACCTCATAATAGAGACGAGTGGCGCCATCAGGGATGAGGCCCCTATACTCAATAAGGTCTACAACGAGACGATAGAGGCGATCAGGAGGGTTGACCCCTACAGGATAATAATAGTAACGCCACCCGAGGCCTCGAGTCCCTTCGCCCTAGATGAGCTCAGGGTCCACTTTGACGATTACATGATGGTTGAGTGGCACATCTACGCTGGCGGCCCCAAGGGCCCAAGCGGCGAGCCATACAATGAGACCCTCATAGAGGAGGCCATAGCCCATGCCGAGGAGTGGTCGCGGGCCCACGGGGTCCCCGTCTGGATGGGAGCCTGGAGGCCTAACCGCTACCCCAAACACGGGATCCAACACTACCCCGACGGGGCTCCCAGGGGAGTATACTCCCTAAGGGTAGCCGTAGAGTTCTCCCGGTACATGGCGGCCACACTCTGCAACCACGGGATACCATTTACGGTCAACGCCGACACACTCTTCCTGGACTACCAGCACGCGCGCTGGTACCCCAGCCAGGAGGCCGTGCTGGACGCCATACTGGGCCCATGCAGGCACGTGGCCTCCACGGAGGCTCCCAGTACTCAATAAGCCGGAGCAACTCCTACCCCTAGAGGTGCAGGGCCGCCTTGGCGACGGGGGGCTCTCCAGAGGCGCTTGAGTGCCTCCAACGACTAGGTAGGCGCTGGGGGCTACGCTACATAGTCCTCTACGGCTCTAGGGCCCGGGGCTATGCGGCCCCGTGGAGCGACTATGACCTCGCCGTTAAGGCCGGCAGGAGGCTCTCCTTTCGCGAGAGAGGGCTCCTCCAGGTCGAGTTGGAGGAGTGCCTGCACTCAAGAGTGGATCTCTCTTTCATAGACGACTGGAACCCTATACTTGCCTGGGAGGCCCTCGCCCGGGGTAGGCTCCTCTACTCCTGCGGCGCCTCGTGCGAGGGGGAGTACTATGATGACCTAGCGAGAGCCCTTGACGAGGTAGCCGACCTGGAGCCCCTAATCGAGCTCGTGAGGAGGGAGGCGAGGCGTGCCCTCTCCAGGGCTGACGTCTAGACTAGCAAGGGCCAGGAGGAGCCTGGAGAGGCTATACAGGCTCTCTAGGCTCTCGTGGGAGGAGTACTCTAGGGACGAGGACGCCCAGGCCCTAGCTGAGAGACACCTGCAAGTGCTCTTAGAGGCCATACTGGATATCGCGGGCTTCATAGCCGCCAGGAGGGGGCTTACAGGTGAGCCCACCTATAGGGGGGTAATGGAGGCCCTAGTCAGGGAAGGTCTGATACCAGACGAGTACGAGGATCTAGCGCTCTCGATACCGGGTATGCGTAACATCCTCGTGCACGGCTACGCCGATATCAGGCATGACCTCCTCTACGAGGCCCTGCGCAGCGAGCTAGACAAGCTGGGTGACCTGCTTCTCCACCTATACTCTGAGGCGGAGAAACTAGACCCCTAGCGGGGGCCTAGCCTCTTGTATCTACGCCTCCCTATGTGGTGGACAAGGTGTCTGTACTCCCGCTCCCTCAGGACTGTTACGACCTCGATGATCCCACCCTTTAAGCTGTAGACGACGGCTACTCCGTTGCAGCCGAGGGAGAGGGCGACGTCCCTGCTCTTGTCGTAGGCGTGGTCGCAGGGGTTCTCTAGGGCCTCCAGGATCCCAGCTAGGTCTACGCCCCTCTCCCTCATCCTCTGGCGGGCGTGGGCGGATAGCCTTACCGCGACCTCAACGCCATCCAGGCTTATCCTAGGGCTGGCATCCCCCAATCTCCGCTGGCCCCCAGGGTAGGTATGAGTTGTACGGGCTATTCCTAGGTTTAACTCGTGTATCTAGGATATAACTCTGAGCGAGGCCGTATACCGCGGGGTAATGGTGGATTCATGTGAGTGTGAGCCGCGGGGCGCTCCTAGCGTTACTCGCGATACCGCTGATAATAGCTGCCTCGAACGCCCTGCCGAAGGGCACGCAGGGCCACTGGAGCGACCACGGGGGCCTGGCGGGGAGCGCCACTATAGGGGCGCCGGACCCGCGGATCTCGTCGTGGAAGCTCCTCGGCTGCTGCCACTGCCACGCCAACGTCACGGTTGAGGGTAGCATGGTCACCCTAGAGCTGGGTGGGTGTGGCTCCTGCCACAACGCGTCGAGGAGCCTCTGGCTCGGCCTGGTGGTCTCGAATGAGGGCTCCGTGCCAGCAGTGCTAGTGGGGGCCGAGGTGGATTCGAACGCCACGGTCTCACACGAGGCCTACCTCTACGGCCCCGTCCACAGCCCGGGCGACAGCGGCTACTGGGGCCACGTCAGACCCTGCGATCTCCCCTTCCCCGGGAACGTTAGCAGGGTCCTCGTCTACCAGAGCGGTAAGGCGATAGCGTGGATCCACCTAGAGGTGGAGGGCCCCGCCGTGGTTACCGTGACCCTCTCCTACGACGCCTACGAGCCCTAGTGCCAGCTGCGAGTACGTCTATGAGGGGCCTGCCCCCCAGGTGCTCGGCCGCTGTGGCCAGCTCCACCCCGGCCCTCGTGGCGGCCTCGAGGACGGGCTTGACCCTCTCCCTCCAGCGGGCCTCCCGGAGGAGGTGGTGGTCGTAGACCACAAGTGGGATCCCGGCCTCTACTATGGTTATGGCGTTCTCGACCGCCCTCGAGAGATTGACCCTGTTCAGCATGTAGGGGTAGAGGTAGGTGGGGGGCCCGTCTAGGATGAGGATGTCAGGCCTCCGCTCGGCGATTGCGGCCGCGTAGTCCTCTATTATTGGGCCCATGACGTCGCTCGTGTAGAAGAGCCTCCTACCCCCGGGTAGGAGGGCCTCGAACCCCACGACCCACCCAGTCCTATCGTACTCGACGCCGTGGAACCACGGCTCGGTGAAGCGCAGCCTGACGCCGCAGGCCTCCACCTCCCTCCCATCTACCCACGCGACCCTCGCGCCCCCTAGTAGCGCGCCTTCGGCGAGCCAGGGCCCCCTGCACCAGAGCCCCACTAGCCTCTTGAACCATCCACGGCCCCTCTCAAGGAGCTCCCGGCGCCTAGCCTCGTAGTCGCCAAAGCCCCTTGAGAGGGCGAGGCTTAGGCCCTCCACGGGGTCGGGCGTATCGCAGCTCCCGGGCTCCACGTAGAGGCCCCCGGGATCCCCGGCCAGCGCCTCGAAGAGCCTCCTAGCCCGCTCCCACTGGCTCTCGTTGATGTAACGGTTGGGGTTCTTGGCTAGGACTAGCTTGCCCCTAAGGAGCTCGGGCACCAGGATGTCGCCCCCAGGTCTGGGGGCGTGGTCCCAGTGGTAGTGGCTGATAACGACTGCCCCCGCCTCCTCGAGGCAGCCGCGGATCCTCTCGGCGGCAGCCCTCCTCAGCCTCCTCTTCTCCCCGGCTGGCAGCGGGTAGCTGGGCTGCATCTCGGCGGCGCCCGGGTCTACGGCGATCACGCACTCCGGCCCCCTGATACAGAGCGAGGAGGACTTGGCGCCCATGCTATCGAACCATAGCAACTCAACGCTCGGGTCGAGAGGCAACGCCCCCGCCACTGAACTGGGAGGCCCAGCGCCGCCTATAGCCCCCAGCCGCCGCCGCAGCGGGGCTCAAGCACCGGGGGGTGGAGCGTGG
>JALWPV010000064.1 GCA_027080775.1 Acidilobaceae archaeon | reverse complement strand
GACAGGGGAGGCGGTGGCGCTCAACGCCCTCATAGCCCTGCCTATAGCCGCGCTCGCCTGGGCCTACTCCCCGGGCCTCGTGGGCCTCGTGGCGGGGCCACGCGTCTCCAGGGCGGCCAAGGCCCTAGCCGTGGAGTACTTCAGGTACAGGCTCTTAGGCCTACCCTTCCTCTACGCCGGCATGGCGCTCGACGCCTCCTACCGGGGAGCTGGCGTGACCAGGCCCGTGCTCTGGGCCACGGCCTCCTCCTCGACGGCTAACGCCGTGCTGGATCCAGTGCTAATCTACGGCTTAGCGGGGGCGCCTAGGCTGGGGGTAGCGGGGGCGGCCCTGGCGAGCGCCGCAGCCTCGATCATATACATGGCACACCTGGCCCTCCAGGCTCCCGGGAGCCTCGGCTACCCAGCCAGGCCCTCCAGGCCCTCGAGGCTAGCGGCTAGGATGGCCCTCGTCGGCCTGCCGGTGCTGCTTGAGAGGCTTGCATTCGTCGGAGGCAACCTCGCGTACCTGGGGGTCGTGGCCAGGTGTGGGGACGCCGCCCTGGCGGCCCACACTATTGGCGTTAGGATAGAGTCGATAGCGTACCTGCCACTCTACTCCATAGGGGAGTCCGCCGCCACCCTCGCGGGTCAAGAGGTAGGAGCCGGGCGGCCGGGGGAGGCCCGCAGGGCCGGGGTGGAGGTGGCCCTACTCGACGCCCTAGCCGGCGTAGGGGTTGCCCTCCTCCTAGCCTCCACGGCGGGCATCCTGCCGAGGGCCTTCACCCGGGACCCCATAGTGAGGGGGCTGGCGGCTAGGTACCTAGTGATAGCGGCCGCCAGCGAGCCGCCCTACGCCCTGGCTGTCTCGCTATCCCTGGCGATCAGGGGGGCCGGCAACACGCTAGTGCCCACGGCGATAAACCTCGCTGGCCTCTACGGTCTGAGGGTGGTGCCAGCCGGGATCCTAGCGTCCCACCTCCCCCGATCGAGCTGCGTGCTCGGCGCCTGGCTCGCAATGCTACTAGACCAGGCCGGCCGCGCGGCAATCACGGGCGTCACGTATAGGAGGTTCTTCCACAGGCTGGCCAAGCGCCTCGTCTAACCGGTATTACCGGGCCTAGTCCCAAACACGAGGCCAGCGAGCCACCACCCCTGGGGGGCGGGGTTGGATAGGATTAGCGTGAGGCTCCTAGCAGCGACGCCGGGGGCAGCCCTCCTAGTAGCGGCCGCCGCCAGGGTGAGCCTCTCAAGGAAGCCCATCGAGGACCTCCTCTCCATGGGCGAGGAGGAGGTTGCCAGGTGGGCCTGGGAGCTCGTCAGGAGGTCCCACGGCTCGCCCCTCGAGCATGCGAGCTACACCTTCCTTGCGGAGGGATGCAGTAGGGTCTGCACCCACCAGCTCGTCCGCCATAGACTGGCCAGTTACACCCAGCAGAGCATGAGGTACACTGACGGCTACATCAGACTAGCGGCGCTGAGAGCCTCGGAGGCGCTGGGCCTCGACTGCCCTGCCTCTAGGAAGGCCCGCGGGGCCCTGGACTGCTACGCTAGAGCCCTCGCGGGGGCAGCGGAGGCAGCCGCCGCGGGCGAGGAGTGGGCGGTCGAGGCCGCCCGGGAGGCATTTGTGTTCCCCCAGGCCATCAGGGGGGAGGCCCTCGCCTCCTACGCCAGCGGCCTCCTCGGGGCGGCCTCGAGCTACTACAGGCTCCAGGCCGCGGGCGTGCCAATGGAGGAGGCCCGCTACCTCCTCCCCCAGTCGGCTAGGAGCAGGATAGTATTCACCATGAATGCTAGGGAACTCCTGGAGAGCTTCATACCCCTCAGGACCTGCGCTAGGGCCCAGGCCGAGATGAGGCTCGTGGCCTGGAGGGTCCTCTGGATCCTCAGGGAAGTGGAGCCAGCCATATTCAGGTACGCAGGGCCGAGGTGCGTGCTCCTCGAGAACAGGGTGCGAGGAGACCCGAGGCCCCTCGAGGACTACCTAGAGGGGAGGGCGGGCTTCACGATCGAGAGGTGCCCCGAGCTGGTGCCCAGGCAGGGCATAAGGGCTTGCCTGTCTCACGCGGCCTCAAGCGCGGGCACCCGGGTATTAGGCGGCTCCACCACTGGCGCGGCGAGGGTGCAGGCAGGCCCTGAGGGGGGCTAGGCCCGCCAGGCTCCAGGAGGCAGCTGGGAGGGGCCTGGCGAGGTGCCTGGTCTGCGAGAGGAGGTGCCTCATAGCCCCGGGTCGCAGGGGCTTCTGCGGCGCCTACTCCAACAGGGACGGCAGGCTCGTCCACGAGTACTGGGGCCTCCTGAGCGCCGTGGAGAGTAGGCCCATAGAGATTAAGCCGCTCTTCCATTACTGGCCAAACAGTACGGCCCTCACCTTCTCAGGCTGGGGATGCAACTTCCTGTGCCCGTGGTGCCAGAACTACGAGCTGAGCTGGGCTAGGAGGCCCCTCTATGAGCGTAGAGTTAACCCTCAAGAGCTGGTGGAGACCGCCGTTAGGGCTGGCGATGAGGGCGTCTGCGCTAGCTTCAACGAGCCTGCCACCCTGTTCGATTACCTCATAGACGTTGGGCTGGAGGCTAGGAGGAGGGGGCTCTACGCGACGCTTGTCACGAACGGGTACTTCACACTCAAGGCCGTGGAGGCCCTAGTAGAGGCGGGCTATGATGGCTGGGCGGTAGACATCAAGGGGTGCCCTCAGGCCTCCAAGAGGCACCCCAGGGTACTGCCGGGAGTGGACCATCGAATAGTCTACAGGAACGCGAGGAGGATCCTCGACCTCGGCGGCCACGTGGAGATGATATACCTCGTGGTCACAGGCTACAACGAGGAATGCGCCGACTGGATA
Source organism: Acidilobaceae archaeon (assembly GCA_027080775.1). Classification (GTDB taxonomy): domain Archaea; phylum Thermoproteota; class Thermoprotei_A; order Sulfolobales; family Acidilobaceae; genus Calypsonella; species Calypsonella navitae. Next base: position 946 of record JALWPV010000064.1, on the reverse strand, counting down.
ATAGAGAAGCACCTAGACACCCTAGGGGAGGACGTGCCCCTACACGTCAACCGCTACTACCCAGCCAACAAGTGGCGCCAGCCCCCAACAAGGCTGGGGGTACTTCTAGGAATAGCGGAGAAGGCGAGGAGAGCCGGGATAAACTACGTCTACGTGGGCAACGTCGGCGATCCGGGGCTAGAGGTGACGAGGTGCCCCAGGTGCGGCCGCGTTCTGGTGGCGAGGAGGGGCTACAGGGTAGTCTACTGGAACCTCGACTATAGCGGCGGCAAATACAGGTGCCCCCACTGCGGCCACCCAATACCTATCAGGGGGCGCTATGTACCCGGCAAGAACTGGCTGCCGCCATGGCGGCTGTAGCCCCTCTCAGCTTCAGTCCTCCGTGCTGAACACTTTGGGAGGAGCAGCCCGAAGCATTAAGGGGCGTGGTAGTGGGGCCCGGGCCGGGATTTGAACCCGGGACCTCCGGGTCCACAGCCCGGGACCCACGGGTGGGGCGTATAGCAGGCGTATAGCGGCCGCCGCGGGCTCCCCGCCGACCGCGCCCTCAACCACGGCTCTACACCTCCACCCGGACTATGTGGTACCTGCTCCTCTCCCTGAGCGCCAGGGCCGAGTAGGGTAAGCTCACGTAGACCCTCCCCTCAATCACCGTGATCCTCCCCTGGTAGTCGACCTCGTCGACCCTCACCCTGACCCTCCTCCCCCTCAGGCCCGAGAAGAGGGGCCAGTACTCCCGGGGGAGGAGGGCCAGCACCTGACCCCTCCTCTTGGAGATCCTCCCCGTGAACACCACGGTCAAAGCCACGCGCACCCACCCCCACGGCCTAGGCGCGGGCCCGGCCGCGCTCCTCCCCGCGGGCCCCGCGCCCGCAGACGGCCAGGCAGCACCTATCATCCAGGCAGCCGCACCCCTCCAGGCAGCGCCTCAGGGCCTCCGCCCCCC
>JALWPV010000063.1 GCA_027080775.1 Acidilobaceae archaeon | reverse complement strand
GGGGGGGGGGTCGGTGGGGGGGGGGCGGGGGGGGGCGCGCGGCGGGGCGGGGGGGGGGCGGGCGGGGGGCCGGGGGGTGCGTCGGCCGGCGGGGGCCTGGGCCGGGAGGAGGGGCCTCCCAGTCGAGACGGTGGTCCTCGAGCCCGCGCCCGGGTGGAGCTTCCTGGAGGCCATAGTCCTCAGGGGCTACACAGCTCCCAGCCCGATGTTCAGGTGGTGCACTAACCACCTCAAGGCGAGGCCCGCCAGGAGGCTAGTGAGGAGCCTGGGGTGGAGCCGCGGTGAGACCGGTGTGGTGACGGGTGTGAGGGTCGAGGAGAGCAGCTCGAGGAGGGGTAGGGGCTGCCCCCTATGCCACGCGCCCCCGGGCACCAGGCCCCCCGCCATCGACTATGGGGTGCCCGTCACACCCCTAGCCTCCTGGGGGAGCGGGGACGTCTGGGACTACCTGGAGTCCCAGAAGCCAGTCTGGGGCGGCGGCTTCGATGGGCTCCTCGAGATCTACGGGCCCAGGAGGAGGCTGGAGAGGCAGCGGTTCGGCTGCGCCCTCTGCCCCCTAATCAAGAGGGACGACTCCGCCTGGGGCCTCGCGGAGAGGGGCCTCATAGACCCCGAGGCCCCGGGGCTCGCGAGGGAGTGGGTCCGCCTCTACCTCAGGGTCAGCAGGGTCGAGCCGTGGAGGTGGAGGGAGCCCAGGGAGCCCCGGGGGAGGTACAGGCTCCCCTACGGGAGGCTGAAGTGGGAGGCGAGGCTCCTGCTGCTCGAGAGGCTCCTCGACTACACGGGTAGGAGCCCTAGCCTATGCGAGGCCGTCCAGCCCATGCTGGCCCGGCTAGGCCTCAGGTGCGGCGGGTGCCTAGAGGATTTCACTCCCCCAAGCCACGGCTAGGCCTGGGGGCGCCCGCGGGTGCCTGGGGAGGAGTGCGGCGAGGTAAGCCTCGAGACCCTCAAGTCCTGGCTCGAGGAGGGGGTCGAGAAGCCGGAGAGGCTGGAGAACGTTAGGTTCGTGGTGCTCGAGGAGAGGAGGAGCGACGGCAAGCTGGAGGCCTTCAAGGCCACGAGCCCCTCGATACCCGTCACCCTCTCGGTCGCCGACCTCGGCTCGAGCCCCATACCCGCCTACAGGGTCTCCATAGAGACGAGCGTGGCTACCGTCGACATGGAGGCCGAGAGGAAGCTGAGGGTCTACAGGGCCCTCCTGCTACTATCGAAGCTGCCCCTCGTGAAGGTCTACCTCTACACGGAGGAGCACGCTATAGCCCTAGCCGTGGACCTAGACAAGAGGAGCCTGGGGAGGAGGGAGTTCAACGACGCCATAGCCGCCCTGGCCATAGCCTACAGCCTCCTGGTCAGGGAGCTGGGCCTCGAGGAGGAGGCTAGCGCCGAGGCCCTCAGGAACCTCCAGCTGCTGGCGGCCGCCCAGCTCAGGGAGGGCAGGAGCCGCGGGGAGGTAGAGGAGATGCTCGTGAAGGCCGGGCTCCCCCGGGAGCTGGCCGATAAGATAGTGGAGAGCGTCTACGGCCCCGAGGCCAGCGGGAAGGGCGGGGAGGGCTTCTACACCTAGCACCGGGCCTGGGATAGGAGCCTCTCCCTGAGGGCCCCAGCGAACTCCCCGCTCCTAACGACGACGGCCACTACGTCGCCGCCCGGGCCTGGGAGGCCCAGTATGACCGAGTCACAGGCCACCATGAGGTCGAGCATGAGGCAGGGGGCCTCCCTAACCTCGACCCCCCGGCTCCTAGCGTATTCCAGAGCCTCCCCCGGGATCCTGGAGCCCCGGGGCACCAGCACCAGGGCCCCCCGGGGGAGCTTGTCGAGGAGGCCCCGGAGCAGGGGCCATAGGTCGCCCAGCCTCTCGGCGGCCTTGTAGGCGGCGAAGACCGGCCGCTCCCCGCAGGAGGAGGCCAGGACGACCGCCCAGGAGAGGGCCTGCTCCAGGCCGTGGATGAGGGCGACGGACTCCCCGCCGCTCCCCGCCAGCCCGGAGAGCCTCCTAGCGAGGGACTTGAGTTCCTCCGCCCACTTCTGGGCCTCTAGGATCCTCCTCTCACCGATGGCTGCTAGGGCCTCCTCTGGGGGTAGGGCCCTATAGTAGCCCCCCTCACCGGCGACGAGGCCCCTCCTCTCGAGGCTCCTAAGCACGTCGTAGACCCTCTGCTGGGGCACACCGGCCTCGAGAGCTATCTCCCTCGGCTGCGCCCTGCCCAAGCGTAGGACTGCCAGGTAGACCCTGGCCTCGTAGCCGGAGAGGCCCAGGAGGACCCTGAGCCTAGCCTCCACCTCCCCAACGCTACCCTCACCGGGCAAACCGGGAGACACCAGGCAAGCCCCGGTGCCTTGGAGGTTTAACGCCCAACGAGGAGCCCCCCGGGGCCTCTAAAGAGTATAGGGGCGCCCTCAAGCCCTATGGTGGCGGGCGGGATGAAGCCCTACCTCGGGGCCCGACCCCGGGGGTGAGGGCCGGGGGGTGGCGATGTGGTCCTCCGTGACCGCCCTACCCCTGCTCCTGGCTCTTGGTTGACCTCCACATCCTCACTAGGGCCATGCCGAGGAAGCCGAGGCCTATGCCTATGAGGGTGCCAGCGTCTATCCTGCCGTAGAGGGCTCCTACGCCCATGCCGAGGAACGTGAGGGCCACGAATACTAGTCCCTCCTCCGACAAGGAGGATCCCACACCTCCCCGCCACGCGCCCTGACTTAGGCTACCTCTTAATAAGGTAGTGAGTGGGCGTTACGTGGGCCTCTCAGGGCTGTGGGGGGAGTATGTCGGGCCTCACGGCCCAGAGGATCCTCCAGCGCCCGTCCTCGCCCCTCTCGAGGCAGTAGACCCCAGCGTAGCGGAAGCGTATCACCTCCACGTCGTCCCTACCGAGTAGGAGGAGGGAGGCGAGCCTTGAGAGGTGCGGCAAGTGGCCCACGATCATGAGGTCCCCGCTGGCCTGGGATAGCCTCTCAGCCCAGGGCTGGGGTCTGCCCGGGGCTCGAGTCCCCCAGCCTCCTCCACGCCACCCTCGGGGCGTAGGTGCCTCGCCAGTATCTCAGCCGTCTCCCTCGCCCTGAGCTTCGTGCTGTGAAGGATCCTCAAGACCCTCACCCCCGCGAAGGCCAGGAATGAGGCGACCCTCTCAACCTCCCCCCTGCCCTCGGGGCTCAGGGGCCTCCGGGGGTCCACGTCCTCGCTGAGCGCCTGCCCGTGCTGCACTAGGCAGACCCTAACCATGCGCCCACCCCACTGCTACTCTCCAGGCTTCGGAGGGTAATTGCATTGATACCTTCACAAAGCCTTGAGGGGCGCCTATGCAATCGCGACATACTGTGAACCTATATATCGTATCAGATATTTGAGTGGGTTGGGCCGGGGGGCTTGGGTAACAGACTGGGTAGACTCCTCGCGTCGACCGGGCTGATAGCTTTCTCCATAATGTTCTCCATCTCTATAGTCGGCCCCCTGCTCTCCAGCCTAGCCGAGGAGGAGGGGATCCCCCTAGGAGGCAAGCCTAACACGTCTATAGGCGTGATATTCGCCTTAGGGGGGCTCGCGCTAGCCCTAGCCCAGGCACCGCTAGCCAGAGCCGCCGATAGGCTGGGGAGGAGGGGCTTCGTCCTCTGGGGCAGCGTTGGCGTGGCGGCCAGCGTGCTCCTCATAGGCTACTCGAGGGAGACCGCCGAGGCGCTAGGGCTCGGCTTTAGGGTCGAGTCGCTGGGCTGGGATGCCTCGACGGTCATCCTAGCGGTCGCTAGGACGCTCCAGGGCGTAGCAGCCGCGGCTACCTGGCCAGTGCTGCTCTCGATCATAGCCTCGAGCACCGGGGGCTCGAGGATGGGGACTGCGATGGGCGTCTTCGGAGCCTCCTTCGGCCTCGGAATGGCCCTAGGCCCCGTCATAGGCCCGGCCCTCGCCGCAGCCGCTGGCATACACGCGCCCTTCCTGCTCTCAGCCGCGCTAGCCCTTGCCTCCGCCGCGGCAGCCCTACCCCTCCCGAGGGGAGTCCCCGGGGGCGCCCTAGGGGCCCGGGGGAGCCCCCGAGTCTCCCCAATGCGGGACCCGCTCCTCCTCAGCCTGGGTCTCATAGCCTTCACGCTCCTCTACGCTATGGGTTCCCTCGTGGTAATCTATCCCAGGTACATGCTTGACGTGCTGCACATGAGCATGAGGCAGCTGGCTCTAGCGATGGCTCTGGCGAGTCTGACCTACGCACTCCTACAGCCAGTCACGGGGAGGCTGGCGGACCTCATCGACAAGAGGATCCCCATACTGGTCGGCCACCCACTCGCAGGGGCCTCGGTGGCCCTGGCCGGCCTCTCACACGGCACAACTAGCGTCTACGCCTCAATGCTACTCTTCGGAGCCGCTGGCGCCACCGCGTTCCCGGCAGCCACGGCCATGGTGGGCCTCATAGCCCCCAGGGGCCGCGAGGGCGCCTACACGGGGGTCTACAACGCCCTCCTCAGCCTCGGCGTGACGGTCTCACCCATAGCAATCGGGCTCATAGCGGACACCCACGGGTACCCAGCCGCCTTCTCCTCGGTCCTCCCGATGGTCCTAGCCGCCACCCTGCTCTTCGCGGTCGTGGCGGCGAGGCGTAAGGCAAGCCCAAGCCGCGGGCAGGGGCCTCAGGCAGGGCGCACGCCCCCACGGGCCCCGGGCCAGCGGGCCTCGGCTATGCGGGCAATCCATCACTGGCCTGTGGGGTGTGAGGGGGGCTCCAGACTTTTCATCCTTAGGGTTCGTGTTACCCTATGAAAGGGCCTCGGAGGCTAGTTCCCTAACTCTGTCAAGGCAGTGGGGGTGATAGCCGATGTATACCTCTCCCTCCACCGCCAGGACTGCCACGGCGTTCCTCTCCATGCCGGCGTGGGCGTAGAAGTTCCTCTCGTCGATGTCGCAGTGGGTGGGCGGCTTCTTCTCGAGCATATACTGGTCCTCCTGTATCCCCCTCTCCAGCTTGCTTCTCACCCTCCCTTCCCTGACCGCTCTGCTGATGCTATAGAAGCTCCTCTCCGTGTAGTCGTAGATTACCGAGTAGCTCGTGGGCTTGGAGAGTAGGGAAGGCTCCGCCTGCAGTGCCTCGAGCAGCGTGGTAACCCTACCTTTCACATCGTCTATCTCCCTCTGCGCTATCGCCCTGGCCGCCCTCGGGGGCTCCACCCTCTCGAGGTAGCGGCGTAGGGAGGAGAGGCTGAACATCCTGTACCTACCCACGGTTCTAGCCTGCGTCTCCAGCTGGGAGGCTAGCGCCTCGAGGATCCTCAGGCTGTAGAGGATGTTTAGCGCCTCTCCGGGGATTATTGCGAAGGGCTGGGAGACGAGTACGCCCTCCTCCGAGCGGCCGACCTCCCGATAGCGGAGAGCCCCTCGTAGGAGGTCCTCCAGGGCCTCCACGCTCCTCCTCAGTCGGGCGGGGTTGACGGTGGATAGGGCGTGGAGGGCGTAGAGGGCTAGACCGTGCCTGTCGGCGGCTATTACGGTCTTCATGGTGCCCCAGTACTCCTCTAAGGCGCCCTCCACCGCGGCCTTGATGCCCTTCAAGACGCTGGGGGGCCTGCCGCGCTCGAGCATCCTGTAGCCGTGGATCCCCCTCGGGTCCCGGGGGAGGGACCCGGCGAAGTATTCCATGGCGTCGTGTATTGAGTAGCCTACCCTCCCAGCCTCCACCACGTGTATCACGGACAGCTTGCTACCCTCGGCTACGGGATCGCTCTGAACGACTGCTACGCTGATGGGGCCGCGGAGGGAGGCGTGGAGGACGGAGACCCTCTCCAGGGCCCTGAGGGCGAGGGCCGGCATGTAGTTTACACCGTGGCTGATGTCCAGTATGATGGCGTCAGGCTTGAGTTCCCCTAGCCTCCAAGTGAGGTGCAGCTCCAGGAGAGCCTGCATGTTGAGGGGCGAGCCGACGTAGGAGTACGGCTTCTCATCGCCTCTAGCGCCCGGTTTGGGCAGCATCCACCTCCCTGTACCAGGGAGTATGAGGCACTCCACCTTCCCCCTATCCACGCCGGCCTCCTCGGCGTATGCATCGAGGAAGAGGCCCAGCACCGCCTGGGCACGCTCTAGCACCTCCTCGTAGCTCCTAGGGTCGCTCGAGTGGAACTCCTCCAAGAGGGCCTCGAGCCTCCCCGCTAGATCACTACCTACGGCCTTCGGATTCGCGAAGTAAGGCGACGCTAGGGTATCGAGACCGTAGACGAGCATCCTCACCTCCCAGCCCTGGTCCTCGAGCGCACCAGCAAGCGCCAGGGTCGTCGAGTGCCCCTTCCTAACAGGCCCTTCGGAACCCCACGCCGAGAGCTTGCCCCACTTGGACGCCTCATCGGGGAGCTTGGGTGCCCTGTACGAGACCCCATACCAGCGCCCGGGGAAGCCCCAAGGGCCCACGAGCAGCACGAGACCCTTAGAGCCGCTTCCGCTCAAGGGCGGAGGCACCGGTTCCAGCAGGCCTCCCGGGATCCACAAAAAGGGGCTGGCTTGTGAATCGCCTTCTTACCGGGCTCTCATGTAGGAGACTATCTCAGCTCTGCCGCCAGGTTGCGGGGTCGAATGCTAGTGCGTGGAATGTCTTGATTAGCTTTGATAGCTCGTCTATGCTCACGTACTCGTCGGGCGCATGGGCTGTCTCGCATGTGGGCCCGTATGCCAGGGCCTTTGAGCCCTTCGTGGTGTAGTAGTGCATGTCTAGGCCGCCTGGGCATATGAGGGGCTCCCCCAGCTCCACGCCGGCCCCTGCGGCTGCCCTGCGGAGCGCCTGGTATAGCTCTCCTGGGTCGTTGGCTGCGGGGTCGCCGGAGTTTATCACCTCGACCTCGTAGTCGATGCCGCCGAGGCTCGTGGAGGCCCATAGGAGGGCCGCCTCCACCTCGCGGCGGGCCTGCTCGACTGTCTCCTCGGGTATGAGCCTCCTGTCTATGGTGAACTGGAACTCGCCCGGCACCTGGTTGGCCTTGCCGCCCCCTGGGACGGAGGCCTCGCCGCCTAGGGTGAAGGTGGGCCTCCCAGCCTCGGGTGGGTCGACCCTGTACCTCGTGTACCTCCCGGCCAGGGTTGAGGCCAGGATCCTGTGGAGCTCCAGGGCGAGCCTGGAGGCCTCTAGGAAGGCGTTCCTGCCTAGCCAGGGCATGCTGGCGTGGCTCGTCCTACCCCTCACCCGGACCCTCACCCAGAGGAGGCCCTTGTGGCCGTTCCAGGGGTTGGAGAGGCCGCTCGGCTCAGGTATCACAACGTAGTCGGGCGGCCTCTCTAGTAGGGCCTCTACCAGGTAGCCGGTGCCGCACTCGCCGCCTATCTCCTCATCCGGCACCAGGGCGACATCTACTGTGTGGACGGGCTCGTCCCCCCGGAGCTGGGCCAGCTTGAGGGCCCCGAGGACCGCGGCTATGCCGCCCTTCATGTCGCAGGCGCCGCGCCCGTAGAGCCTCCCCTCCCTGACGACGGGCTTGAAGGGCTCCGTCACAGTCCACCCCGGCCCACCGGGGACTACGTCGTAGTGCCCGTTGAAGTGCAGGGTCCTCCGGCCGCCGCCGAGCCTGGCGAGCACTATGAATCTAGGGGCGCTGCTCGCGTGCCTGCACCGCCTGGCCTGGTAGTCGCTGGGCACCCTCTCGACCCTCACCCTGGCCCCGAGGGACTCCAGCTCCCCCGCGAGGAGGCTGGCCGCCTCCTCGTAGTGGTCGCCCGCCGGGGAGACTGTTGGTATCGAGACTAGCCTCGAGAGGAGGTCTACAGCGTAGTCGAGGGCCTCCCGCTCATAGTCGCCGGGCAGGACCGACACCCCCACCGGCTCCCCGGGCTGGCTGCGTGGGCTTTAGCCTCTCCGAGGGGCTAGTAGAGGCTCAGCTCCTCCGCTAGGCCCTCCTCCCCGGAGCCGCTGTTGTGCTTGGCCCACTCGGACACCGCGTCTATGTCGGCGCCTCCGGTGCGGGCTGTGCATAGGTCTATCTTGACTATCGCTGGTAGCCTGGCCATGCTCCCTATGACTACGGCCTCGCCGGGGCTAAGGCCTGGGAGGACGCTTGCGAGGTCCTCGCTGAGCTGCTCGCTCGCCGCTTGTATGTAGCGTATATCACTCGGCTCCACGACCTTGAGTATTATCTTGTTGTTAGTCTGCCCCAGGACGTTTGGGTCGAGCCCCTTGGGCCTCTGGCTGACTAGTATGAGGCCGACGCCGAACTTCCTGCCCTCCCTCGCCACCCTTGCGGCCCAGCGCTTCGTGAGGGTCGACTCGTCCTTGGGGACTAGGACGTGGGCCTCCTCGACCACCGCGAGCACGGGGGTCGGGTAGCCCCTCTCGCCCCTGCTCCTCTTCCAGGCCTTCCTGGCCTCGAGTAGGAGCCTGAGGTAGTGGGCAACCACGGCGTCGGCCCCGGTCTCGTCTACCTCGCTTAGGTCTATGACTGTGAGCATGCCGGGCCTGATTATCCTCTCGAGGCTCGTGTGGTAGTAGGGATCTAGTACGTCACCGTATATCCTCTTCACGTCCTCTAGCTTGCTCATGGCCCCGAGTACCTGGTCCTTCTTCGGGCTCCCAGCCTCCCTCTGGATCTGGGGCGAGTTGATGAGCTGTATCGCCTTGTCTATCAGCTCGCCCGCCTGCCACTCTCCTTCCTTATACTTCTCCATCGCCTTCTCCCAGGCCAGCCTGATGAGCCTCTCCTGCACGAAGGCGTTCTCCGGAAGCCTAGCCAGCTTGGCCAGCTCCGCGAAGTCTAGTGTTGCCGGGTTGATCTTGGCCCTCTGGACGTTCAGCCTCCCCGGGACGAGGCCCTCCGCGGTGGCGTACTCGCCGTGCACGTCGAATATCACCATGGTGCCCCCCAGCTCCCCGACGATCCTCTCGGCTAGGACGCAGACCGTGTTGCTCTTCCCGCCGCCAGTAACGGCTAGTATGGCGAGGTGGCGGAAGAGCTGGTTCACGCCCACGTGGAACGGCACCTCGGAGCCCCTCAGGGTGCCGAGCCTGACCCAGCCCCTGCCCCCGGCGAATATCGACTTGAGCACCGTGGGGGTCGCCAGGTAGACCTCCGAGCCCGGCTCTGGGGGTGTCTTGGGGGCGACGAGGGCCCCCGCCTTGAGGAGGGGCTCTAGGAGGCCGAGCCAGCGTATGAGGCCTCTCGTGTAGGAGCGGCCTAGGAGGTCCCTGTAGGCTGTGAGGCTCTCCACCTCCTCCGAGTCGGTGGCCTCCTCTGGCAGGAGCGTGTTGCCGCTCGAGACCCTCTCGACTATACCTAGTATGCAGCCCTCCGGCGAGCCCGCCACGACGTAGAGGCCCGCCGCCGGCTTCCGGGGGCTCTTGCGGTCGAATAGCACGAGGCTCGAGACCGGGGTGCTCTCACCCACTATCCACCCGGCCCTCGGCGCCCCGCCGCATGGGTCCTCGACGCTCAAAGCATCCACCTCCCACTCCTCTCAAGCTCCAAGCCCAGGACGGCCAGGATCCTCTCCACGTCCCCGCCCGCGAGGCGGGCCCGCCTGTGGGCCACGCTCAGGCCCAGGGGGTAGCCGCGGGCCCTGGGCAGGCCCTGGAGGGCCTCGACGCTCCTCTCCACCAGGCCCTCGAGCCGCCCGGGGTCCGCCTGGCCGGCGTCGAATGCGACCTCGACCTTCAGTATCGGGGCCCCGGCGTCTAGCCTCACGTATAGCTCCGCGAGGCCCAGCCTCTCCCTGTAGAACTCGTCGAGGCCGGCCTCCACGGGTAGTAGGGGCCCCCTAAGGGAGCCCTTCTCGACGCCCCGGAACTCCTCTAGGCCCCTGAGGATCCTGTGCTCGGTCCTGAAGGGGTCGAACCTCCTGAGCCTCTTGAGGTAGTAGACGTCCGGCAGGATCCCCCCGAAGAGGCTGGTGGACCTGCTTGTCTTCGTTATGAAGAGGGGGGTCACTCCTGCCCTCCACGCTGACTCGAGGAGCCTCTTGACGGCCAGGAGCTTCTCGGCCCACTCGAGTAGGGCGACCCACACGTAGTCCCTGTCGCCGAGCGCCTCCACCTCGAGCCTAGAAGCTATGAGCCCCGGGGAGGCGGGGGCCTCGCCCTGGGCCCATAGCTTCTCGAGCTCCCCGAGGGCCTCCTCCAGGTCGAGTCTGAGCCTATCCCTGAGGATCCTGGCAGCCTCCGCCATGCCGGCCTCGGAGGCCCCGGGCCTGTGCTTGGCCACGAGTGGCCTGAGGCTCCCGTCCCAGAGTAGGAGGCCGCCCCCTATGCGGGGCAGCACCTCCAGGGCGGCGAGGGCCTCGAGGGTCTCCCGGTAGAGGCGGACCCTCTCCTCGCTGTAGGCCTGGGGCAGGACTATGCCGACGTCGGAGTACTCGGCCTCGAATGAGACCCTGTAGCCCCCGCCCGCGGCCTCGTAGGAGGCTGCCCAGCCCCTGGCTATGTAGAGTGTGTAGGCCTCGAAGTCCTCGACCCTGCTGCCCCCATCCTCCGCTGCGTGGGGGATCCCGCGGCCTCCGCCCCCCCTCGGGGGGAGGTCGTAGAGCCTCACGTTTGTGGCGGGCCTCTCGCCCCTCCTAATCCTCTCTATGAAGAGCCTTATGAGTTCCCTCTTAGCCCTCGCAGCCTCGACCAGGCTTCCCCTCAACCCTCGCCTCCCCCGCAGGAGAGCCTGCTGGAGCCCCCGCTCCTCCAGACCCTGCAGACCTCGTCTGCAGCCCTCGCGACCTCCTCGTCGTGCGTTACTATCACGAGCTGGGGTATGCCGGTCCCGCCCCCAGTCACGGACCTGAGCACCTGCACCAGCCTCCTCTTCCTGTCAGCGTCGAGGTGCGCCGTAGGCTCGTCGAGCACCAGGAACCCGGCCCTTATGGCGTGGAGCCTGCTGAGGGCGACTATGAATGATAGCGCAACCGCCACCCTCTCGCCGCCGCTCAGCTCCTGGAGGGTGGCCTGCCTCCCATCAGTCCTCGTGAGCACCAGGCCTACGCCCTCAGGGTCCAGGGTGAATGAGGCCGAGACTATCCCGAGGTTGAAGGCTGAGAGCACCTCAGACATCAGCCTGGAGAGCATTGAGAGCTGTACCCTGAGGATCCTGGGCGGGGCCTCCTCGAGTATCTCCAGGAGCCTCCTGGCCCTAAGGGCCTTCCTGTAGAGGGCCTCGAGCCTCCCGACCTCCTGCTCGAGCTTCTCAGCCTCGGCCTCCAGGCTCCTCACCTCGCCCTCGAGCCTCCCCGCCCTGGAGAGTAGCTCCTCGAGCCTGCGCCTGAGCCTCCTCTCCTCCTCGGCCCTCGCCCTCAGCCTCTCGGCCTCGGCCTCCAGCTCCCCGAGCCTGGCCTCGGCCTTCCTTGCCTCCTCCTCGAGGCCCCTGATCTCCTCCTCCAGCTCGGCCAGCCTCTCGCGGGCCCTCCGGGCCCTCTCCAGCTCCCCGAGGATCACGCGGAGCCTCCTAGATGCCCCCCTAAGGATCCCCAGCGCCTCCCGGGGGCTCGGGGCCCCCGTCTCCCGGGTCAGCCGTGCCTCCAGGTCCCTGAGGGCCTCTCGGGCCTCCTCTAGCTCGCGGGTCCTCTCGCCTAGGAGGGCCTCGAGCCCCTTCCTGGCGTGGGGGTCCTCCGGGCTCACGCTCTTAATGCGGCCCAGGAGCATGTTGTACCTCCTCTCGGCCCCGCCCAGCCTCTCCACTAGGCCCTCGAGATCCCGTATCCTAGCCTCGAGCCCCTCAAGCTCCCCCTCTAGGCCCCCAGCCTCCTCCTCTAGGCCCCTGACCTCCTCGGGGCTCGGGGCGGCGTTGAGCGCCTCCTCTAGCCTCGCGGCGAGCCTGGCCAGCCCCTCGGCCTCCCTGCGGAGGGCCTCTATCCTCGCCCTGAGCCTGGCCGCCTTGCTGTCAAGCCTCGAGGCCCTGGCCCTTAGCTTCCTGGCCTCCTCCTCGTAGGACTCCGCTATGCTCCTAGCCTTCTCGGGCGGCAGGGGTGAGCCGCATAGCGGGCACTGGCCCTGGGCGCCGCGGAGCTTTCTCGCCCTCTCCTCTAGGTCGCGGGCGCTGGCCCTGGCGGCCTCGGCCTCTCGGAGGAGCCTCTCGGCCTCCTCCTCTAGCCTCTTGATCTCCCCGTTGAGCTCGCCTATGCGGCGCCTAGCCTCGTCCAGCACCCCCCGGGGCTCCTCTGGAGCCTCGATGCCCAGGGCCTTGGCCAGCCGGCCCGCTGCCCTCGAGAGCCTCTCCGCCTGGCTCCTCAGGCCCGCGAGCCTCTCCCTGAGGGCCTCGAGCCTCCTGGCCTTCTCCTCCCTGGCCCTCCTGAGGGCCTCTAGTTCCTCCCTGGCCCTCGAGAGTTCCTCGACGTCGCCTCTGAGGGCCTCTAGCTCGGCGAGGCTCTCCAGCTCTTCCTTGAGGTGCTGAGCCTCGGCCTCGAGGGCCTCCAGCCTCGCCTTGAGGGCCTCGTAGGATCCCAGGGCCTCCTCTGCCAGGCGCGCTAGGGCCTCCAGCCTCTCGGCCTCGGCCTCGAGCTCCCCTAGCCTGGAGGCTAGGCGCTCCTCCTCGGCCGCCCTGGCCCTTCTGTCCCTGAGCCTAGCCCTGATCTCATCGAGCCTAGCCCTGAGGCCCTCCGCCTCGGCCTCGAGGGCTGCCAGCCTCTCGCTGGAGCCCTCCACCTCCGCTAGCCTCGCCCGGGCCTTCTCGAGCTGCTTGGTGACCTCCTCTAGCTCCCTCCTCTTGGCGGCTAGCTTCTTCCTAGTCTCCTCGAGGTCCCGGCGGGCCTTGCTTAGGCTATTCCTTATGCGGTTTGGTGCACTCTTGTTGAGTGTGAGCTCTGGCTCGTCCTCGGGGCTCACCTCCTTCAGCTTGTTGACGGCCTTGGCGTAGTCCTTTATTCCGAGTACCTTCTCTATGAACTCCCTGCCCTCCTTCTTCTGAGTGCTACCGAGCTTGCTGATGATCTCGTCGAGGCCCCCCTGCTTTAGTATGGCGGCATTCTCGAGGATCCCCGTGTCCCCGCTGGGGAGCCCGAGGGCCTCGGCTATGAGCTTCTTGGCATCATCCTGCTTCGTGGCCCTCCTCTTCCCCTGGGGGCCCTCGTGCACCACTAGGATCGAGGGGGTCCTACCCCTGCTCTTCTCGACCTTGACCTCGAGCCTCTCGCCGGAGACGCTGTCCTCGAGCACCACCGCCACGGTGGCCCTCGGGGAGGAGTGGTTAACCACCTCAGCGTCGCCTCTGACCTTGAGGCCCCTCGGGAGGACGAGGGCCGCCCTTATGGCGTCCACTATGCTACTCTTCCCGGCCCCGTTCTCGCCCACTAGAGCGTAGGTGCCAGGCCCCAGGGAGAGCCTCGCCTCGGAGGCGTAGCCCAGGAACCCCTTGACCTCGACGCTCCTTATGATGTAAGTCAACGGGCTTACCCCCCTAGCCACCTCTTGATCCCGGATGCGCCGCCGAGGCTCTCGTCCCAGACTGCCGCGAAGCGGTCCGAGAGGGCCTCAGCCACGAGCCTGGCGGCCTCCTCCGCGTCGCCGCGTGCGGCGGCCGCCTTGATCTCGACTATGAGCCTCGCGAGCTCCCGGGCCCTCTCGGGGTAGCGGTTCCTCGGGTCGAGGAGCGACCTGATCACCTCTACCTCCGCGTCCCCGCCGTCCCCCGCGGCCTGGGGGGCAGCCTCGGGCCTGGGGGCTGGGGTCCTGACCTTGGCTAGCCTCACCTTAACCCTTAGGTGGGATCGTATCGCCTCGACCGCGTCCCTCGGGGTGAGTGGTGTTGAGCGGGGCATCTCGAGTACGAGGTGCAGCACCGGCTCCCTCCCGGGCCTGCTCGAGCCCCTCCAGCCGGCCTTGAGGAGGGCCCTCCGGGCCTCCTCGATGAGGCCCCTCCTCGTTGCGGGCCTGGCCTCGAGGTATGCCTGGATCCTGGGCTGCTTGAACTCGAGCTCGTGTATAACTGGCTCGTCGCCGGAGAGGTCTACGAGCAGGGGGCCCCTCCTCTCGCCCTCGAGGTGCCTCCTGACCTCGTCGAGCCTGAGGGGCACGAGGCTCGAGGGGTAGGCCATCGTCGTGGTCCCACCCTCAATGGGGACCCCCCTCACTATGTGCCTCCTATGCACGTGGCCGAGGGCGGCGTACTCGCAGGGCGGCAGCTCCGCGGGGGAGGCCACGGCGTCCTCCTGGAGGGTGTAGCCGTCCAGGCCGTAGTGCGCCACCAGGACCCTGGGGCGCTCGAGGCCCCTGCAGAGCCTCGAGGCCGCCTCGAGGAGGGCGCCCGTGAGCCTCCTGCGCCTCTCGGGGCTCCCCTTGATGAAGGGCATCACCACGAAGCGGGCGCCCCCCAGGTCTACCGTGGAGGCCCTCACTATGTCTAGGGCGGTATAGCTCCTGGGGTAGGACTCGGGCGGCACGTAAACCCTGCCCGAGGCGTGGGTCAGTATGTGTATCGGCGAGTGGTCGTTCCTCTGCGGGTAGTCGTGGTCCCCCATGGCGACCACCACGGGGACCCCCTTCTCCCCCGCGGCCCAGGAGAGCACGCTGAGGGCCCTCCTGATGGCCCTGTTGCTGGGCTTGTAGCTGTCGAAGACGTCCCCGGATATCACTATAGCCTCGGCCCCCTCGTCCACGAGGAGCCTAACGGCGGACTCGAATGCCTCCTCGACGTCGAGCTCCAGCTCCTCGTACCCACTCAGCCTGGCGCCGAGGTGCACGTCAGCTATGTGGCCAATCATCAATCCCCGGCAGCCCCCCTCAGAGCCTCCCC
>JALWPV010000062.1 GCA_027080775.1 Acidilobaceae archaeon | reverse complement strand
ACCCCGGCCCCCCCGGAGGCGATGCAGGGGGCGGCGAAGGCTGCCGCAGCAGCTAGGCCTAGGAGGCTAGTGTAGGAGCGGGCCACGCCTCGCCACCTCGAGTACTCCCTCCCTGATGGCGGCTGCGAGGGCCGGGGGGCTCCCGGCGATGTAGGCTGGGACGCCTAGCGTGGAGAGGCTCCTTATGTAGCGTGTGTCGACTGCCTCGAATGCCCTGGCTAGGGCCTGGGAGAGCCTGTCTCCCCCCATGGGCAGGGCTTCGACCACGACAGCCCTCCACCTCCTGGGGCTACCGCGTAGGGCCTCGAGGACGCGCTCCGCAGCCCCGGGGCCTATGAGGTAGAGGGCCACGGCGCCCGTGGGGGTCTCCTCGTCGAACTCCCTCGCCGCCCTCGATAGCATGAGCCTCCTCCTGGCGTGGCCCGGGGAGATGGAGGATAGCTGCTCCGCCATCCACTCTAGGAGGTCCCTGGCCCTCTCGGGGCCAGCCCTGAGGCTGGCCTCGCCTAGGAAGGCCCTGTAGCAGGCCCAGCCCCCGCTGGAGGCTAGGGCCTCGACGACGCCGAGGGCGGCCCTCATTATCCACTCGGCCGCCGACTCGCCCGGGGGCCCGGCCCAGGACTCTAGGGAGAGGTCGAGGAATACGCAGGCGTCGAGGATGCGCTCCTCCACGTTCTCCCTGACCACGGGCCTCCCGGCCCTGGCGCTGGGCAGCCACGCCACCAGCCTGATGTCGTCGCCCGGCACGTAGTCGCGGAGCGAGTAGAACTCGAAGCCCCACCCCCTCCTCGCGGCCCTCAGGGCCTCCGCTAGGCCCTGCCTCTCACCCGGGGCGCTGGGGGGAGGGTAGGGGCGTGGGTAGGCCTGTATGCTGGTGGTGACCCAGATCCTCCTCCTAGACCTATAGAGGCCCAGGGGATCCCCGGCCTCGAGGAGGACCGAGTTGACCCTGGAGAGGCCCGGCGGGGGCTTGATGGTGTAGGACGCCTCGAGGACCGAGCCCCCCGGCAGGCTACCCCCGAAGACCCCGGGGGAGGCGGGGGCGAGCCTCTCGTCTGCCTCCTCCCTCGCCACCAGGGAGTAGACCGTTAGCCTCGTGGGGTTCGATATCCTCAGCCTGACCCTGACCTCCTCCCCCTCCACCACCTTCGCGAGCCTGGGCTCCCTGGAAGCCTCCACTTGGGCGAGGGCCCCCTCGACCTCAACGGCGACCCCGGCCATGTAGGCTAGGAGGACCAGCAGGGCCGCGCCAGCCGCGGCCGTCAAGCCGGGGGAGGCCCCCCGGAGGGCTAGGAGCGCTAGGCCCAGGGAGGCCAAGGCTAGGGCGAGGGCCTTGGGGGTGGCCTGCATGCGGCTGGCACCTCAGGGGGGCTCGACCTTCTCTAGCACGTCCTCCACGACCCTCTCAGGCGTCACCCCTGAGAGGCGGGCCTCGGGTGTAAGGATTATCCTGTGGTCGAGGGCGGCGTGGGCCGCCTTCTTGACGTCGTCAGGTATGACGTAGTCCCTCCCGTCTATGAGGGCCAGGGCGCTCGCCAGCCTAGCCAGGGCTATGGCTCCCCGGGGCGAGGCCCCGAGCCTCACGGCGGGGTGCCTCCTCGTCTCCTCGACTATCAGCGCTATGTAGTACTTCACGTTCCTATCGATGTAGACGCTCCTCACGCTCCTCCTCGCCTCCGCCACCTCCTCGCGGCTCGCCACGGGCTCCACGGGCATCTCCTCGGCTAGCCAGGAGCGGTCTATTATCTCGACCGTCTCGTCGAGCGTGGGGTAGCCCATCCTGATCTTGGCTAGGAACCTGTCCACCTGGGCCTCGCCTAGGGGGTAGACGCCCTCGTACTCGACGGGGTTCATCGTGGCTATCACCGTGAAGAGATCGGGCAGCCTGTGGGTCACCCCAAGCACTGTGACCTCCCTCTCCTGCATCGCCTGGAGTAGGGCGGCCTGGGTCTTCGGCGGCGCCCTGTTTATCTCGTCTACCAGCAGTATCTCCGTGAAGACGGGGCCCTTCACGAACTCGAACCTGCCATCCCTGAGGACGTAGGTGCCCGTGACGTCGCTCGGCAGGAGGTCGGGCACGAACTGGATCCTCTTGAACTCGAGGCCCAGGGCCCTTGCTAGGGCCTTGGCCATGGTGGTCTTGGCGACGCCTGGCACCCCCTCGAGGAGCGCGTGGCCCCCGGCTAGTATGGTTGCGAGGGACAGCTCTATGGCCTCGCGCTGCCCAACTATGACCTTTGATACCTCCTCCACGACCCTACTCATCACTTCCCTGAAGCCCAAGCCCCTCACCCCTCGAGGCTCCTCTCCAGCAGGCTGGCGACCTCCTCGGGCCTAGCCCTCTCGAGGATGGACTCGTCTACCTCGACCCCCAGGAGGCCTAGGGCCTCGGAGGCCGCTGTTGCCTCGGCCTTGCGGACCCCGCGCTCCCGGGGCCTCAGGGCCCCCCTGGCGGGGTTTACGAGTATCGCAGCCATAGCCAGGCCCAGGCCTGTGAGGGTCACTGGGCCAGCGAGGGGGTGGGCCCTGGTGAAGCCCTCGAGGGAGGACCTCAGGGAGTGGAAGCCCTCGGCTAGGAGGCCGACGCCGTATTGGCCCCTATAGTTGAAGGTGGTGGCGTTGTAGTGGTAAACGTCGAATATCACGAGGCTCGCCTGACTAGCCCCCGCAGCCCTCAGCGTGTAGAGCGCCAGCCTCCTCGTGCTGGGGAGCCACCTAAGCATGCCCCGGTAGAGGAAGTTGGAGTAGATGGAAGAGTCACCCACTACAAGCACCCCGCCCCAGCCGGGGCCGGGCTTCCAAACCACGGCAGGATCCCCGGTCTCAGCGTAGCGGCACAGCACCCTGCTGCCGGGGGCGGGCTTCACGGCGAGGGCCTCCGAGGCGGGTCCCCGGGTGCTGTTGCAGGTTATCGTTAGTATGTACTGCCACGACCCCGACTCGTGGGGGTTCAGCTCCAGCCGCCCCGGCGTGGGGGCGCCGAGGGCCTCCAGGAGGCCCCTGGTTACTCCCAGGTCGTCTGCTACGAGGATCCTGAGGTTCCCCGTCTCGTAGGCCCTCCTAAGCTCCTCGATCTCCCTGGCAGTGAAGCCCCGGTCGGGGCCTATGACAACATATAGTACCCTCAGCCCGTGCCTGGCGGCGCTGGTGGCTCCCAGGCTCCCCCCGACACTCGCTCCATAGAGCCTCTGAGCATCCAGGAAGAAGGCGCTTGACCCCCCATCCCCGGGGTTCAGGGGGCTCACAGTGTACCACCTATACGAGTGGAGAGTCGCCTCGAAGGAGGGCCCCGCCAGGATGGCGGTCCCGAGGAGGCCTAGGAGAGCCACTAGGCCAGCGGCCCCGAGGATCCTCGCGAGCCCACCAGCGAGCCCGGCTAGGAGCGCGCTCCCAGCCTCGAGGGCGCGGCTAGGCCTCGCCACGGCTACCAGCCTCGCCGAGGGACTCCTCCGCCAGCCTCCTCAGGACGTCGACATCGGCCTCCCGGGGCTCCCGTTTGCCGTAGACGAGGGGCTCGTAGCCAGCGGCGAACCTGGCCGCGGCCCCGACCCCCAGCATGGAGGCTATCTCCCTCGCGGTCTTCGCCTCCAGGCTAGCCCCCAGGATCCTCGAGGCCCTCTCCCTCCACTCCAGGAAGACCCTCCGAAGCACCGCCTTCAAGCCCCCATACCTGTAGGGGCCCCCGAGGCCCCAGCCCCCGCCACCCTCGCCGCTAGAGGCCCGGAGGGGCCTCGGCGAGGCTATCCTGAGGAACAGTGCTGCGAGGGCCAGCACCGCCAGGGCGGCCCCGACGGCTCCGAGGAGCCCGAAGAGGCCCTGAGCGGAAGCATGTACCACATGATGATGGGCAATGGTCTCAGCGGCTGTGGCGACCGCTGCGTGCCCGGCGTGGCCGCTCGCTGTGGGGGGCATGGGCGTCGTGGTGGGTGCGGGGGGTGAGCCGGGTATGACGTGGTGCGGCGCTATTATGGGCTCCACCACGCGGTCGCCTCCCTAGTGGCGCGCCTCGCCCCAGAGGGCCTCCAGGGCCTCACCCACGCTGGGGCTCCTCCTGGAGAGTATCTCGAGGACCCTGAACTCCTCGGGCCTCCCCCTCCTCCATATGACCGCCTCGAAGCCCCTCTCCCCGGGCCTCACGCCGACCTTGACGTAGCGCAGCGGCCCGTTGACCTGGAGCCTCTCCCCGGGCCTAACCTTGAGTATGCCCTTGAGGTACTCGCTTGCAAGCCTCCACTCGAGCCTGGGGGTCGCCCTTATGGGGTTCTTCTCCTGCCTCCCCGTGAGGTGGGCTATGACGGCCTTCAGCATCCCCTTGAGGCCGCCCACGTGGAAGGAGGCCTCCGGCACGTTGGCCTCACTGAAGATCCTCTCAGACGCCTCCATGGCCCTCCTCGCGTACTCGCCCGGGTGGAGTAGGGGCTTGAGCCTCAAGGCCTCGGGGCCCGGCTCGTCCCCCGGCGGCGTCTTGGGGGTTGCCAGGGCGAAGAAGTATAGGTCCCCAGCCGCAATGGAGAGGTGTGCCTCGCCGTAGAAGAGGGTCCTGCCAGTCTCGCCGAGGCGGCCCACCGGGTAGTACGGCAGCCCTATAATGAGCCACTCACCCTCAGGGCCATGGCTAGGAGCCACGCTGCGCCTCCCTCGCGCCCCTGGTCCCACGGGTAACTCGCATTGTGAGAGTAAATTTATTTAGAAGCCCCCCGCTACAGGCCACCATAGTGGCCCTGTGGTGGTCGCCTGTGCGCTGGCTCGTCATTAAGATCGTCGACTTCGTGATAGTGCTAGCCGCCGTTACACTAATAGTAGCGATAATCTTCACAGGGCCCATGTCAACCTTCTATAAGTCCCAGGCCCTCCAGACGGTCCAGATGGAGATGAGGGCCCAGTCCCACCAGCTCACCGTCGCCCAGAACACGATCATAGGGATAGCCAAGGGCACGGTGTCCCCCCAGGACGCCGCGGACCTCATAAACAAGCTATACCAGCAGGGCCTCCTAACGAAGGAGGAGAGGGATAAATTATTATCGGGTAAGGTAACGGTGGAGGAGGCCCAGAAGATCGCCACAGCGCTACCCAAGAGGCTCCGCGCCATACTCACACAGCAGGAATTCCACGCCTACGGCCTCGACAAGCCTTGGTATGAGAGGAGCCTCAAATACTTCTGGAACCTCCTCACATTCAAGCCCCTGAACTCGACTGTGCTTACCACGAGGTACTGGCCGACCCAGGGGAGCCATAATGCACTTGACATAGTCTTGGAGAGGGTCCCGTTCTCCGTGCTGCTCTTCACAACCTCCAGCACCCTCACCGTGCTAATAGCCGTGCCCCTAGCGCTCTGGGCCGCCAGGAGGCCCGGCTCCTGGATAGACAACACCGTGGTGGCTTGGAGCATATTCAGCGTGAGCATGCCATGGTGGTGGCTCGCAATGGTATTCATAGCCTTCTTCACCGTGAAGTATCATATATTCCCGCAGCCGTGGAACGTTAACGTGAACTTCCACGACATAAAGACGCTCATAGACGCGGCTGCGCTTCCAGTATTCACAGTCACGATACTGAGCATAGGGGACAGTGCCTTCAGGCTTCGCAACATATTCCTCGACATATTCAACGAGGACTTCGTAACAGTTGCCAGGGCGAAGGGGCTCCCAGAGAACATGGTCCTGAGGAAGCACGTCATGAGGGCAGCGGCGCCCCCACTAGTCACAATAGTCCTCTTCGCCATAGTACTCAGTGTCTTCAGCGGCGCAATAATAACGGAGCTAGTCTTCAACTGGCCAGGCCTGGGGAGGCTCTACTGGGAGGCAATATACGCCGGCGACATCCCGGTGGTGCTAGAGCTAACCTACATAACCACGCTGCTCTACCTCATACTCAGGCTCACACTGGACATACTCTACACGCTGCTCGACCCCAGGATTAAGAGGGCCTAGCCCCGCGGGGGTGAATAGGCGTGGCGGTCCGGAGCACGGCCTGGATGAGGTTCAGGCTCCGCCTCGAGGAGTGGAAGGAGTCATTCCTGCTCACTCTAAGACCCTGGGCTGGCAAGATAGGCTGGGCCCTGCTGATCATACAGCTAGTCCTAGCACTCTACGCCCTCGCAGCCTATTACCCCCAGGGCATGAGGCACTACCAGGCAGGGTTCGACTGGTTCTACAAGTACCCAGTCCACGTGCCCCCCTGCTGGGCGGTGAAGAAGAAGGCCCAGCCAGTCAGGCTCTCCCTCCAGAACGTCAAGCCCGTAGTAAAGACCAAGACCATGAATATATCATATGGTAATATCAGGTACGTATTCAAATACTACACGCTAAGCTATAATAAGTCCTTCATCTATAAGGGGGACGCCCTCCCAAGCGACTCAGCAATGCTCCTAGGCCTCACGATACCTGGGGGCAAGAAGATACTCCAGGCCAAGATCCACATAGACCTCCTCAGGCCCGACGGCACGGATTTCGTATTCCTAGACCAGACGATACCCGTGAGCCAGTACGGCAACAAGTCGGTTATCACTATACGCATCGGCGGCGCAACCTTCAACAAGACCCTGATAATACACGGGAGGCCCGTCCAGGTCCCGGTCAAGATGCCCTATCCAATATCGAAGTACCCGATAGTAGCCACGGGCCCCCTCAGCCTGGGCCAGATAGCCCAGACCCTCGGCAAGTCAATGGAGAAGGTCTTCGGCACCAACCCCTTCAAGACCGACAGGCCCGTCCCAGCGGGCCAGGCCCTCTTCGCCGAGGTCACACCCAACGGCACCGTGGTGCCCCTGAAGGGCAGGTACACCTTCAGGCTAAGCTTGATGTACCTCATAAACGAGACCGCCATGACCCCGGCCCAGGCGAGGGAGATAGAGAGCAGGGGGAGCCTCAACTTCTACTTCATAGCCTACCCCAACTGTTACGGCCTAGCCGGCACTGACACCCTGGCGAGGCCCGTGGGCCTAGGCCTCCTACTCGGCTTACCCTACGCCTTCCTACTAGGCTTCCTCGTAACCTTCACGTCAACCTTCATAGGCGCGATCTACGGCAGCTTCGCTGGCTACTGGAAGGACATCAGGGGAGAGGTGATGATGAGGATAGCAGACATATTCCTCTCCCTGCCATTCCTACCGATCCTAATAGTGATCTCTTATGTCTATAAGGTGACAATGCTAAGCCTCGCTGGCCTCATGATCCTACTATTCTGGGCTGGGCCGGTGATAGTGGTGCGTAGCATGGCCCTCCAGATAAGCGAGCAGGTCTACGTCGAGGCGGCCAAGGCCGTGGGGGCAAAGACCTCCAGGATAGTATTCCGCCACGTCTTCCCCCAGGTGTTCCCCTACACCCTCGCCATAGCGGTGCTCTCGATACCCGGCATCATAGTGGCGGAGGCCAGCCTCAGCCTACTAGGCCTTGGAGACCCCACAGCCCCAACCTGGGGCAAGCTACTACAGCTAGCCTACGACGAGCACGCAGTCCAGAACGGCTGGTGGTGGATGTACATCTTCCCAGGGCTAGCACTAGTGATATTCTCGGCGACGTTCCTACTGATAGGTAGGGCCGTGGAGCCACTCGTGGCGCCGAAGCTGCAGAGGTAGCCCCACCTCTCTATGTCACTGCTTCACTCTTCATTCCCTGCATGCACACGCTACTCCCCGGCCTCAGCCTCTTGGTGGGGCCCTAAGGGATTCGCTTCTTATCGCGTGAGTAGAGATTCAATCAGGTAAGGGGGGCCCGAGTCGTATTACCCTCCCCTAAAACGTTTGGAGGCGGGTCTCCTCCACAAGCGTACGTTATACATATAAACCTGGCAGGCCATCTAAATCCCCTGGCCCTACTGGGGGACGATAGTATGAGCAGGTTGCTCGCCGCAATAATCCTTGCGGCCCTCATGATACTGCCGCCAGTAGCTATGGCTTACCACGCCAATGCAGCCTACGTTAATACTATTATAATAAAGAGGATAGAGGATAATGACGCAGCAGTAGGCTCACTAATGGCGGGCTCTACGCAGGGCAGGCTCTTCGCCCTGCCCAGGGATCTGGCTACGAAGCTCCTCCAGGCAGGCTTCAAGGCTGCCACACCAGCGAGCGGCCTAGTCAACATACTCGTGAATCCCTACCCCAAGTGCCCCGACGGCCACCCCAATCTCTTCGCCAACCATAAGGCCAGGCTCGCCCTCCAGTTCCTAATCGACAGGGACGCCATAGTGACTAACATCTACAAGGGCTACGCCATACCCGTGCTGACCTGGTTCACCCCCTACGACCCAGACTACCCACACGTCCTCAGCGTGCTCGCCAAGTGGAACTACATCATAAAGAAGGGCGGCCAGAAGGAGGGCATAAAGCTGATGACGGAGGCCCTCCAGGAGCTGGGCGCCCACAAGGGTAGCGACGGCAAGTGGTACTGGAGCGACGGCAAGCCAGTCACCGTGAACTTCGTGATAAGGACTGAGGATGAGAGGAGGCAAATAGGCGACATGCTAGCAAGCACCCTCGAGAGCATAGGCATAACTGTCAACAGGATCTACAAGAACTTCGCCGGAGCCTTCAAGATAGTCTATGCTGGCGACGCCTCCCAGTGCCAGTGGCAGCTCTACACCGAGGGCTGGGGCATAACCGGCATGACTGCATACGACTACGCCGACTTCGTCTGGTTCTACAGCAGCATATGGGGCAGCATGCCCCAGGCCCCCTCTAAGAACTGGACCTACAGCAACCCTAAGATAGACAAGCTAGCCACCTGGCTAGACAGCGGTAACTACACAACCGAGAAGCAGTTCTGGGACTACCTCCTCAAGGGCATGGATCTCGGTATCAATGACAGCGTCAGGGTATTCATTGCCGCAACCTTCGACATCTACGTCTACAGCCCCGACATAAGCGGCGTCATCACGAGCCCCAAGGCCAGCCCCTGGAACGTCTACACATTCCTCAACCTACAGTACTCCAAGGGCACCACCGTGACCTTCAGTAACAGATACGTATACGCCAGCGGCTGGATCTGGAACCCAATAGGAGGCTTCGCCGACTTCTACAGCAGGCCCGTCTACGAGGCAATAACCTGGCCCGGCGTCACCACCAGGATAACCGATGGCAAGACAGGGTGGAGCCCAGCTAACCACATAACCTGGAAACTCGTCAGGGGCCCCGTGAAGGTGCCCGGCGACGCAATATTCTACAACACGAAGGACCACAAGTGGGAGACCTTCGCGCAGGCAGGTAAGACAAACGTGACAGCTAAGAACGAGGTAATCTACAACATGAAGTACATGCCTAAGTTCGTCTTCCACGATGGAAGCAAGATGAGCATGGCCGACATAATGGCGACCTACTGGATTATACTAGAGTATAGCTCCAGCAGCGGCCCCAAGGACGTGAGGTATGAGCAGAGGCTCTTCTACGACTACTACACGCTAGTAACCAACCTGGTTGGACTCAAGATAATAAACAGCACGGCGATAGCCGTCTACACCAACTACAACCACATAGACCCAGGCTACATAGCCGCCACCATGAGCCCGTGGACCGCGTGGCCACTAGAGCTAATAGCCGCGATGGACCAGCTCTTCGTCCACGGCAATGGCACCTACGTCTTCGACTACCAGGACGCAAGGAGCGGCGGTAAGGTGGGTATACACCTCATCTCAAGCAAGCAGTGCGCCCTCATGGCCAAGTACCTCGAGCAGATCAAGGACAACCCGCCGGACTGGGTCAAGCAGCTCATGAACATGGGCCTCCTGACCATGAGTGAGTGGCAGACTAGGGTGCAGAACCTCATAAACTTCTATAAGGCCCACGGCCACATGCTAGTCTCCCTAGGCCCATTCTACCTAGACAAGTACGACGCTGTCAACGACGTGGCATACCTGAAGAGGTGGACATACTTCCCATTCTCCCCAAGCCAGGTTGTCGGCGAGCTACTGCCCAAGAAGGTCACTATGACCGCCAACATACCCGACACCACAGGCTTCTACAAGGGCGCCAAGCTAGCCGACCTCCAGGTGAAGGTCAACGGTAAGCCCGCCACCAAGAGCGACGTGATAGTCTACGCTGTCATAGTCAACCCCAAGACCTTCAACACTACCTTCGCCCAGGTGAGCTACCTAGGCCCAGGCCACTTCCAGGTGCTCCTACCCAAGCAGTACAAGCCTGGAACCGTGATTAACCTCAACATACTAGTCTATCCCGTCGGCTACAGCGTGCCCGCGACCGCGCAGAAGAGCGTAACCCTACTCCTACCACCGAGCAGCCCGAGTACCACGACGACAACCAGTCCAACAACCACATCTACAACGACCACACCCAAGACCACGACAACCCACACGACGACAACTCACACAACCACCACCTCTACCACATCGCCCACTAAGACCACCAGCAAGCCCACAGCCACGACCCCAGCGACCACCACCTCAGCTACAACAACCACAACCAAGTCGAAGGCCAGGACAGCAGCCATAGTAACAGCCGTCATAGTAATAATCATAATCATAGCCGCAGCGGCTTACATGCTAAGGAAGTAGCGCGGCAAGCTCTTAGTGGGGGACACGAGGCTCTCCCGACTCATTCTTTTCCCTTCTATACGCTTCCAAATTTTTAATGTGCCCCGCCTCTAGGTGACTCCCCGGGCTTAGTGCCCTGTAGAGCCTGGCGTGGGGCTGGCTCACATGCCCTTACTGGAGGTAACGGATCTGAGGACGTACTACTACACCCTTAGGGGGGTCGTTAGGGCCGTCGACGGTGTGAGCTTCACCCTCGACCGCGGGGAGACCCTGGGCATAGCCGGGGAGAGCGGCTGTGGTAAGAGCACGCTGGCCTGGAGCATCCTACGCCTCGTACCGCCGCCCGGCAGGATAGTCGGGGGCTCCATCAAGATTGACGGGATGGATATCACCAAGATGAGCGAGGCGGAGCTGAGGAGGAAGGTCAGGTGGCGCAAGGTTAGCATGATCTTCCAGGGGGCCATGAACGCCTTCAACCCCGTCCTCAAGGTTGGTGACCAGGTGATAGAGCCCCTCCTACTCCATACCGATATGTCGAAGGAGGAGGCCTGGGCTAAGGCCGAGGAGATGGTGCAGCACGTGGGCCTCCCACCCGAGATACTCGAGAGGTACCCCCACGAGCTGAGTGGCGGGCAGAAGCAGAGGCTCGTCATAGCAATGGCCATACTCCTAGAGCCTGATATAGTCATAGCGGACGAGCCCACCACGGCCCTTGACGTGGTGATACAGGCGCAGATACTGAACCTCATGAAGAGGCTCTATAGGGAGAAGAAGATGAGCATAATACTCATAACCCACGACCTCTCCGTTATCGCGGAGCTCGCCGAGAAGACGGCCATAATGTACGCTGGTAAGATAGTAGAGTACGGCCCCTCAGACGCCGTATTCGAGAACCCCCTCCACCCCTACACCCAAGCCCTCCTCCGGGCAGTGCCCAGGCTCAGGGGGCCCAAGGAGAGGCTGATCTACATACCCGGCAGCCCCCCCGACCTGAGGAACCCGCCGAGGGGCTGCAGGTTCTACCCGAGGTGCGAGAAGAGGTTCGAGCCCTGCGACAGGGAGGAGCCCCCCATGGTCGAGGCCGAGAAGGGCCACTTCGTGGCGTGCTGGCTCTACGCGAGGAGGTGAGCCCTCGTGCCCGAGTTGGGGGAGAAGGTACTCGACGTGAGGGATCTGAGGGTATGGTTCCCCGTTAGGAGGGGCCTCATAGAGACCATAACGGGCAAGGCCCGCCTCTACGTTAGGGCAGTTGATGGGGTGTCATTCGACATAAGACGCCGCGAGACCTTCTGCTTCGTCGGCGAGAGCGGCTGCGGTAAGACCACCACGGGCAAGGCCCTCCTGAGGCTAGTGCCCATAACTGGCGGCTCGGCCCTCTTCAGGCCCTCCAAGGAGGTCGCGGAGGAGCTGGAGAAGCGCGGCGTCACCCTGGGCGAGGATGGTATGGTGGACATATTCAAGCTCAACGAGAAGCAGTTCCACCCCGTCAGGCGCGACATACAGATGGTCTACCAGGACCCATTCGGGAGCCTCAACCCCCGCTTCAGGGTTAGGGACATACTAGAGGAGCCCCTCATCGTGCACAAGATCGGGGAGACTAAGAGCGAGAGGCTGGAGATGGTGTCGAGGGCCCTCGAGATGGTGAAGCTCACGCCCGTCTCCGAGTTCATAGACCGCTACCCCCACCAGCTCAGCGGCGGGCAGAGGCAGAGGGTCGCAATAGCGAGGGCCATAATAATGAACCCCGTCCTAGTTGTAGCCGACGAGCCCGTCTCAATGCTCGACGTCTCCATTAGAGCCGAGATACTCGAGGTCTTCAACCTACTAAAGGAGAGGCTCGGCCTATCCTTCATCTACATAACCCACGACCTCTCGACCGCCCGCTACGTCTGCGACAGGATAGCGGTGATGTACCTCGGCAAGATAGTGGAGATAGGCGAGGCGGACGACGTCATACAGGAGCCACTCCACCCCTACACCGAGGCCCTGGTGGCGGCGATACCAGAGCCCGACCCCAGGAACAGGCTCAAGTTCAGGGACATCAAGATAAAGGGCGAGGTACCCAGCCCCGTCAACATACCCCCGGGCTGCAGGTTCCACCCCAGATGCATACTCTACGAGGAGGCCCTCAAGAGGGGTGAGGAGTGGGCCAAGCTATGCACACAAGCCGAGCCGCCCCTGGTTGAGATAAAGAAGGGCCACTACGCCGCCTGCTTCAGGCACGAGGCAGTCAGGGCTGCGGTCACAGCCAAGGCTGCTGGGGAATCCTAGCGTGGAGCCCCACCCCCTCAACCCCTAAAACGACCCCTCAGCCACGAGGGGCCACGGTGACCGAGGCTGCTCGGCCCAGGCGAGATAGCGGCGCGCATAGCGCGGAACCTACCCAGAGGCGCCCCCGGGCCCCTCCTAGGCTCCTGGGAGCCCCTCCTAGGCGAGGCCGAGCCCTACGCCCGGGCCTCGAGGCTCGCCCCAATCCTCCGGAGGCCCCCAGGGGAGAGGAGGAGCCTCGTCCGGGAGGCGAGCGCCTCGGCCTGTGGCCCCGGGGTCTCCGGTAACGTCTTCCTGGAGTGCGTGGAGCCCGGGGAGGCGGAGGCCCTTGGGGCCCCCGGGGCCCTTGGGTACGTGCCGGTAGCGATAAAGGACAACATGGACCACCCACGCTTCCACACCAGGCTCGGGGCCCCCTACGCCCAATACAAGCCCAGCCACATGGATCCCCTCACCTCGAGGCTGGTGGCCGCGGGGGCAGCGGTCATAGGCAAGACCTCCATGCACGAGCTGGCCCTCGGCACGACAAACGTGAACCCCCACTACGGCACCCCCGAGAACCCCACGTGCCCCGGCAGGATCCCCGGGGGGAGCAGCGGGGGCAGCGCCGCGGCCGTCGCAGCGGGCACGGTGCCGCTGGCAACGGGCAACGATGCCGGGGGCAGCGTGAGGCTCCCAGCGGCCTATACCGGCGTGACGGGCTTCAAGCCCTCCAGGGGGTACCTGCCCACCGCTGGGTCCCCGAGGGTCGAGACCCTGGCTGCCCCCGGCCTCATAGCGGCGACCCCCCTCGACGTAGTCCTCGCGGTGGAGGCCATCCGCCCAGGCGAGGCGGGGCGCATCCTAGCGGCGGCGGGGGAGCTGCGGGAGAGCCACCTAGGCCCAAGGGTGCTCGTGCCGGTCGACCTCCTGGAGAGGGCCGAGCCCAGCGTGGGGGAGGCCTTCAGAGATGCCCTCGAGGCCCTCGAGGCCGCCGGCTGGAGGGCAGTCCGGGCCAGGCTAGCCCTCCCAAGGGAGGCGGAGAACGCCAGGGTCGCCGCGACCCTACTAGAGGCCCTCCAGGACCTCCAGGGCCTCTACGAGGCCCACAGGCAGGAGATGGGGGAGGACATACGCTTCCTACTAGACATAGCCTCCCACATGCCGCCCTGGGCCCTAGCCTCCGCCAGGAGGCTCCTCGGGGAGGTCAGGGCGGCCGTGAGGGGGCGCCTCGAGGCCTACGATGCAATCCTACTCCCCACCGCCCCCCAGGAGCCCCCGAGGATCGAGGAGGCGGACTGGAGGCTCTCAGCCTCAACCAGGCTCATAGAGTACACCGCCCCCCTCAACACCCTCGACCTCCCAGCGATAAGCATACCTGCCGGCCCCCGGCTGCCCTGCGGCGCCCCCCTGGGGCTCCAGCTGGCGAGCGCCCACGGGGACGCCTACACGCTGGCCCTAGCGCTCGAGGCCTGGAGGATCCTCGCAGCCGAAGCCTAGGTTGAGGCCCCGCGGCCGCCCAGCCTGACCCTCCCGAGGGCCCTCAGGAGCGCTATGAGCCTCCCCAGGCCCCTCTGGACCTCGGGATCCCTAAGCGCCCTGAGGAGGCCGCTCAGCCCCACGGGCCTGGGCTCCGCTACGATGGCATCAGCCACCTCGCCGATCTCCTTGACTATATCGTTGAGCTGGTCGAGCACCCTAATGGCGCCGCCCGAGAGGGCCGCCTCGAGGAACTCCCGGATCAGCCTGCCATCGGCTAGCGCCTCGAGGAGGTCCAGGACCCCGGCCTCGTCGAGCTTAACGGCGACCCTCACAAGCTTCTCGAGCGCCTCAGCGGCGCCGGGCTCCGAGAGGATCCTCGCAAGCTCCTCCAGCCCGCCCCCACCCGAGCTACTCAACCCCAAGCACCACCCGAGACCCCGGGGGG
>JALWPV010000061.1 GCA_027080775.1 Acidilobaceae archaeon | reverse complement strand
GCCCCCAGGTTGGGGTGGGGCCTTGGGTGACATAGTAGGCCTGATACAGGGGTTGACTAACAGGATAACCGCGGCCGCGTGGGCCCTCTTCGTGTTGACGTGGAGCGTCGGCTGGGCGCTTAGGGGGGCGCCCATACCCTTCAGCAGGGTGAAGAGGGTCGGCAGCAGCTTCATCGAGGACTCCATATGGGCGGCGTTCTGGCTCGCCGTCGGCAGCTCGCTCTTCGCCTTCATAACATACATCGTGAAGCAGGCGCTCGGGTAAGGTGGCCGCCGCTTGGCCTCGGTAAACTATCTGATGCTGGTTGCATACGAGCTTGTTATGCTAACCTTCTCCTTGGGAGCCCTGATTATAGCACTCCCAGTGCCCCTGAGGGGGGTGAAGGTCTGGGGCGGCAGGCTGATATCTGATAGCGTGCTAGCCTTCATACTAATAACGCTCTACTGGACCCTCATCCAGTTCTCCGACTCGCTCCCAACCCTCCTCGGCTGGACCTGGGGCTCCTTCACGGACTGGTACAACCACGTGCTCGCAATAGCCCTAGGGGTGAAGATGATGATAGCCGCCATAATAGCGAGCGCCAGGCTTGTCTACCTCTCCTACCTGGTCTACAGCCTCTTATGGCCGCTCGACAAGGTCGTCAACATGGTCATACTGACCTTCACAACCATAGGGGCACTCATGCTTATCGTTAGGAAGACTTATATGTACCT
Source organism: Acidilobaceae archaeon (assembly GCA_027080775.1). Lineage (GTDB taxonomy): Archaea > Thermoproteota > Thermoprotei_A > Sulfolobales > Acidilobaceae > Calypsonella > Calypsonella navitae. The sequence continues at coordinate 49,896 of JALWPV010000061.1, read as the reverse complement.
GGCGGCCCTTGGCATAGCGCTCTACTCCCTCCCTTTGAGAATAGGGAAGAGTGCTGGCGCGGGCCTCCTAGCGTTCGCCCTCGTATTCAATGCTGGCCTCCCCCTCATGCCGGCATTCATATCCAGCGCCATGGGCATGGCTCCCGAGATCCCCGAGAGCCTCGGAGCCCTCATAGCTAAGGTGAGGGTCTACGATGCCACTGGCTACCCCGTCACAGCCGGCTTTGTGCGCGAGCGCATAGTAGATAACGGTAAGAGCGTCGAAGTCGCACGCTACCTGGTCGGCGAGAACGGCTACCTGGATGGCCCCTACGGCCTCGGCTACGCTTCCATGCCCTCCAGGGCCCCCAGCTACTGGAGCCTCGAGATAGACGGGGTCATAATACCCCTATACCCCTACCCCCTGGATCCCACAACCCTCAACGAGAGCCTCAGCGGCTACAACATTAACCTGACAACGCCATTCCTTCTCTACCAGAGCGGCTATAGGATCGTGTATACCGATACGCGCACCGCCAGGGCTAGCCTGGAGGGGGGAGAGGTCAGGGTCAGCGCCTACCTGGATAGCGGCCAGTACGTGGAGGCCGACGCGCCGAGCGGTTGCCGCGTGGACTACACCTACGAGGGCCCCATGAGCGTTGAGAAGGGCGTCTGGGAGTGGAGGGGCATAACGGGCTCCTACCTGAGGCTCGTAGCCGGGGAACCCGGCTACTATAACGTGACGTTCAAGTTCGAGGGCTCCTGTAGAGCCAAGCCTCAACTACCCGAGCCAAAGGATTACATAATGGACTACCTAGGCCTAACGAAGTTCTCGAGGACTGGAGCGCCGAGGATGCTAGTGGGCTACGTCATACTACCCTCAATATACCTATTCGTGCTGTCGAGCATCGCATTCGCCCTAGCCAGGCTACTGGGTGGGAGGGAGAGGCTCATACCGAGACTCTAGCAGCGGGGGTGCTCCCGGGTTGGACCCATTCCTAGCCTTCATAGGCGCCATGAGTGCCGCCAGCCTGGCCCTGCTCCTGAAGGGTACATTCACACAGCAGGCCCCCCGGCCGAGCCTGGCGCGTGAGGGGGACCTCGAGGTTAGCATTGAGGGGGAGCGGCTCCACGGGGTCGTATACGTCTCCGAGGATCTCCCAGCCAGCGAGAGGGACCCTGGTAGGAGGGTCTTCAGGATAGCCCGGGACGCTGGCGTGAGCGTGAGTATCGTGTCCAGCCTCTATAAGGTGAGGCGTGACAGGATCCTCTCGAGACTCGAGGAGTCCCTCGCCAGGGTGGAGGCTGCATACTCGGTCTCGCGCTCCGCGAGGCTCAAGTCCATGCTAGAGACGCTCTCCTCCCTATACGAGGAGGTCGCGCTGACCTCCCAGCCCTACTGGGGATCCCTGGGAGTCGTCGTGTGGGTGCCGGAGGGCCCCGAGGGACTAGCGAGGGCCGAGGCCTTCAAGACTCTGCTAGAGGCGGAGCTGGGCATTACGCTGAAGAGGGTGCCCGGGGGTTCCTGCATGGATGCCATCGCCCCGCCGCCGGGGCCCAGGCCGGCCTCGAAGGCCTCATCGCTCGTCATGCCCCCTAGGCAGCACAGCGTTAGGGGGTACCCAGTCATACTGGGGTGGAGGCTCGACGTCGAGTCGGCCGTGTACGCCCTCGACTACCCCGGGGACTTCGCCGCTCACATAGGGATAGTGGGCCCCACGGGTAGGGGGAAGACAGTGCTACTGGCCGGCGTGGTGGCACAGCTAGCGGCCGCCTCGGAGGCCTGGGGCGAGCCCTGGAGGATAGTCGTGGTCGACCCGAAGGGTGACCTGGCCTCCCTCGTCTCGGAGATAGGGGGTGGGAGGGTCGAGGTCTACGGGCCGGAGGTAGACGCTGGCGAGGGTGTCAGGGTGATAGGTGGGCTCTGGTCGAGGCGGGAGAGCCTAGGGGGCCCTGTGGTTGTGGTGGTGGATGAGGCCTGGAGGCACATGAGCCTCGAGCCCAGTCTCTTCGAGGCCATAGCCAGGGAGGGGAGGTCCCTCGGCTTCCACCTCGTGTACGCCGTCCAGGAGCCGTCCGACATACCGGGGGCTGTAGCCGACAACACCGGCACATTCATAGTGTTCGGGGGCAAGACCGAGTCGTACTCCGAGCTAGCAGCTAGGCTCGGCGTCAGGAGGCTCGCCGACGAGCTCCTCGAGCTACCGGTAGGCGAGGCCATCATAGCCCGGAGGGACTCGAGGCCCGTGCCCATAAGGGTGGTGGACTTCGGGAAACTCCTTAAAACCGCCAGCACCACCCTGCAACGCCCGCGGAGCACGGGGGAGCAGTGGATTGGGCAAGAGCCTGCGCCAACAGAGAATGGGGAGGGGCTCGCCCACATTCAGGAGCCCAGGCCACATACACCCAGGCCCGGCGAAGTACCCACCACTAACGAGGGAGACCCTCAAGGCTAGGGTGGTGGATCTAATACACGATCCCGGGAGATACGTTCCCCTGGCGAGGGTTGTAACTGAGAGGGGAGACGAGTTCCTAATGCCGGCCGCGGAGGGCATGTACATAGGCCAGATCATAGAGATAGGCCCGGACGCCAAGCCGGAGCCGGGTAACATACTGCCATTAGGCCAGGTACCCGAGGGCTCAGCAGTATACAACATAGAACTCATACCCGGAGACGGGGGCAAGCTCGCCAGGCAGGCCGGTAGCTACGCCATAGTCCTAGGCAAGAGCGGCGATAGGGTCAGGGTGAAGCTCCCCAGCGGTAAGGAGAAGGACGTGCCAGCCGCCTCGAGGGCCACCATAGGCATACCTGCCGGGGCTGGCAGGGTGGAGAAGCCGCTGGTGAAGGCTGGCAACGCCTACCACAAGTGGAAGGTCAAGGCGCGTAAGTGGCCCAGGGTCAGGGGTGTGGCGATGAACGCCGCCAGCCACCCCTTCGGAGGCGGCAGCCACCAGAGGAAGAGCCACCCCAGCACTGTAGCGAGGGAGACGCCGCCGGGCAGGAAGGTGGGCCACATAGCAGCCCGCCGCACGGGGAGGAGGAAGAGGTAGACCCCTCCCGGGGGCTTCATAGCCCCACTATCCTCTCGTATGCCCTCACGATCCTACACGCCACGCTCCAGGCCGGCAGGGGCTCCCCACCCGCTATGCTATACGCCTCCGCGGCCTTGCGTAGCGTGGACCTCTCGAAGTCCCCTCGGGGAAAGCCTCCTATGCCGAGCACTGCGCCTCTAGCCAGGGCTCTGGCGACTACCTCCTCCTCGCTGGCCCGCTTGCCGCGCTCCCAGAGGAGTATAAGCGGTCCCTTCGAGGCGAGGAATGAGGCCAGGCTCCCGGATACCCTGTAGATAAGGGGCTCGCCCTCGGGTGGCACCCTGCCATCCCTGATAAGGTGGGCCATGAGGCCCTTGAACCTCTCATAGTTCTTCGGGATCCTCTCCGTGGGCTTGAAGTAGTAGACCTCGCCCCCCACGGTGTGCATATAAGCCTCTACGAGCCCCCGCCTGCCAGCCCTCGATTCGAGTAGCACCAGCAGGGTGAGGTGGGCTATGTCGGGCCTCCCCCTCTTCCACTTCCTGGGCAGGGAGGCCATTGCGTTGTAGTGGAGGCTCTTATCCAGGAGCATCAGGGAGGGCTCAACACCGTACCGCTCGGCTGCCCTCCGGACCTGCGGGTGGCGCCAGAGGCTCCTGGGCACTAGCTCAACGCCGGCCTCCAGCAGCGCCACCCTGAGCTTAGGCCTCCCCGGGGAGCCACTCCCCACGCCATAGCTCCCTCCTGTAAGCCTCGAGCAGCCTCGGCTCCCTGCCCATAAACTCGGCGGCCGAGACTATCCGGGAGCTACCACCCACCCTGCGCCTGAGGTCTCCCAGTATGTCCTCGTACGCCTTATCCCTGGCCAGGTGGTGATCTACAACTACGACGTGGGGCTTCAGCCTCCTGACAACCTCCACAAAGCCCCTGAACCCATCCTCCACAGCCTCGCGCGGCACCTTGTAGCCTGCGAAGTACGTGGGCGGCCCATCGATGACTAACAGGTCTGCACCGCCGAGCCCGGCAAGCCAGTTCCTAGCCTCCTCGTCCACGGGGCCCTGCACGTCGCTTGCATAGACCACCCGGCCCTCATCACACTCTATCGCCACCATGACTACCTTGCCCACCTTCGTGCCCGGCTCGCCGTGCCAGACTGGCGGTGAGAAGCGGAACCTGACTCCATCGATAACATACTCCATACCGTCAGCGTAGGAGACTCTGGCCCTCTCAGCTATACCCCCCTTCACGAGGAACCTATGAGCCCTTATTCTCTGACTCACATTGATGTCGCTCCTCGGGTGCTTTACGAGGAGGTGCTTGCCATAGTATAGCTCTGGCTCGCCGGCGAGGTAGTGATCGTAGTGGTAGTGAGTTATCACCGCGACGTGAGAGTCCTGGAGGAGGCCGCGTATCCTCTCGAGGCTAGAGTCTAGCTCCCTAAGCTCGAGTTCATGCGGGGGGAGGCCGTATCTCCTGGGGGCGAGACTGGCGCTCAGGTCCACCGCTATAGAGAGGCCGCACATCTCCACGTGGGTGGCTAGGCTCCTGACCCCCATGCTATCAGCTGCCACGAGCCTTACCCTCAAGCACCCACCACCTCCACCCTCGCCTTCCTAGCGGCCTCCAGGAAGTCCTCCCAGGTTATGGGGAGCCACGTCCTTAGCTCCTCGTAGAGGCTGGCATCGACCACTCTCCTCCCCGCCCTCGCCTCGGAGGCCCGCATTATCTCAACGAACAGCCTCCGCATCACGTCCCTCTTACTCATCGAATCGACAATGGCTCTCTCCACGTCGCCCCCATACTGGAGTCTGGCCCTTAGTATTATCTCGGCCACCCTATTAAGGCGATCCGGGACCCCTATGACTGACCCCCTCAACGTTATCCTCCGTGGCTTACCCCAGGGCACCATCCTATCGAGGATCCTGCTGAGCCCCCTCCGGGGGGTGAGGTCGACTATACCGCCTATCAGGAAGGCTTGTGCCCTCATCACGTCGGGAGGCCTCAGCTCCTCGGGCGCGTCGGGCCTCAGAATGACCACGTCCTCGGCTCCCACGCTCCAGAGCAACTCGTTGGGCCTCGCACTCGTGAGCAGGGCCTTGTTCCTACCCATCAACTCCTCTAGGGCGTCCTTGGCCTCCGCGGGCACGCTGGTGACGGCCAGGTGCCTGTCCCATAGGAAGGACCTGACCACGGCGAGGCTCATCGCTATCTGAATGCGGAGCTTGGCTATCTCGTCCTCGGAGTGGAGCCTCCAGAGGCCGAGGTCTATCGTGATCAAGGGGAAGGGGGGATCGGGAAGTAGTGCCTCAAGGTCCCTCCACTCTATAACGCCGCTAGCCTCGCGCCTGACCTCTGAGTCGTACTCCTCGCCGCCCTTGCCTGAGAGTATGCGCAGCCTACGCCCGCGGTAGCTCTCCTCCCAAACCACGCTTGAGAGCCCCGTGGACTCGAGTATGGAGTACTCCTCTACGAGCATCTCAACCGCTAGATACTGGAAGCCCTGGAGGGCCAGCTTCTTACGTGAGAGCCAGACCCTGGGCCTGACTGATTCGAGCCCCCTCTCGAGGAGGAGCCTCTTCAACGCTATGGCTGGCGTGACGTCGGCGCCCATGCCCACGAGGGGACCCCACCACCCCAGAATCAGGGTTCGCGGAGACCCAGCGGCCCTATATCCGGCTCGCGTCACCGCCTCCCCAGCCACTCGTCGAGCGTCCTCTGACCCCTCCTCTTGCGGCCGAAGCCGTACTCCCTCAGGGACGACCACGAGTACCTTATTATCGGGGGCCTCTCGCCCCTCGAGAGGACCTCCCTCACCCACTCCATGGTCCTGGGGTCGGAGGGGTACCCACTGCCCCTGACGCCATAGAGGCTTGAGAGCACCCTTATCCTGAGGTCCCTTAAATGCTTCGCCACAATGCTCGCAGCCGAGACATGGGGGTACTTGGCGTCGGCGCCCTCCTCGACTATGAGGAGGCCCCTGAACCCCCTCGCCCTGAGGGCGGCCGGCAGCCTCCTGGGGCTTCCAAACTTGTCGATGATGACCGCCGAGAGCCTATCGTAGCCCCCGAGCCTCCGGGCTAGGGCGTCAACTATCTTCATGGCCGCCTCCTCCGTTAGGATGTTGAGGTTCCTCGAGTCTATCTCACTTGGAGGCACGGCCACAACGTGTATGTGGCCTATCCTAACGAGTTCGCGGTAAAGCTCCGCTCTCCTATGTGGTGTGAGCTGCTTGCTGTCCTTAACACCCATATCCACGAGTGCCTCCTCCAGGGTGGGTGGCGCGGCGAAGCCAGCGACGAACATCTCACCCACAATACTGCCCCGCCCGGCCTCGTCGATGCCTACGACGAACCTTTTGCCTTGGCCTCCCAATAGCGACGCCCCACCGGGAGTCGATGGACGGGGAAAGTTGTTATAGGAGCGCGCCAGCGTGCACGCAGCGAAGGGCCTTGCCCGTAAAGCTCCGGGGCTGGGAGCGGGATCTTGACAAGCTGAGCAGTAACCTAGCCTACAAGGATATACATATGATAGAGGATCACCTACTCGCACTCCTCCTCAAGAGGCTCAGCAAGGTGAGGGCGAGGAGCCTCGACGAGGCGGCATCCATATTGGAGTACCTGTCGAGGACCATACGAGGCCGCTTCCCCTTCAGCTTCGCGGCGCTTGCAACGGCAGACGCCCTCTCAATATACGCCAAGAGGATACTGGAGAGGGGCGATATGACTGCTAAGGAGACCCTCGATGGGGCAAGGCGCCTCCTCAGGTTCCTGCTGACCTACTCCAACTCCAGCACCAGGGAGGTCGCAGTAAACCTGGGCCGGGCCATACCCTTCGGGTCGGAGGTACTCCTGGTAGGCTTCACTAACTCCCTAATCCCAATACTCCTAGCCGTCTCAGGCAAGATATCGGGAGTCCACACTATATCATACTGGCCCCTTATGAGTGGGAGAGGCCTCGCCGTGAAGCTTAGGAGAGCCGGAATCAAGGCCACGCCCTGGCCCGACTCCAACCTCTCCCAAGCAGTGTCCAAGTCCGACGCCGTCGTCATAGCGGCCCTGGGGGTGTCGGGGGAGGGCGTCTTCGTAGCCGAGGCGGGGGCCTACGCGGCGTCACTACTAGCCGAGAGCGAGGGCAGAGACGTGATCTTGATCTCCAGGTCCTGGAGCTTCCGCCCCTCCACGCCGGAGGGCGTAGAGGGCTTCGTGGAGAGGATCCCGCACCCGCTTGAGAAGAAGGTTTCGATCGAGTTGAGGCTCTTCGACCTAACGCCACTCTCTAAGGCCGGGCTCATAGCGTCAGAGCTAGGGTTGCACAAGAACCCATCAGGTGATGAGATACGCGACACCTACGCGAGCTTCATGGAGAGGATCCTCTCGGGTCTTCCGAGGGCGTAGAGCGTTGCCCCTTTAAGGTCGGCGGCCTCTCAAACGCTTAGGGGATCACTTATGGGGAGGCTCTTCGGTACTGATGGCGTCAGGGGCGTCGTGGGCGACACTCTAACACCTGAGCTGGCCCTAAGACTTGCCAGGGCTATAGGAGCATACTTCGGTAAGGGCTCCAGGATCCTCGTCGGGAGGGACGTGCGCGCTGGAGGGGCGATGCTAGAGGGCGCGGTCATCGCGGGCTTAATGGTCGAGGGGGTAAAGGTCTACAAGGCGGGCCTTCTGCCCACGCCAGCCCTCCAGTATAACGTTAAGACCATGGGCTTCGACGGCGGTGTCATGATTACCGCCAGCCATAACCCGCCGCAGTATAACGGGATAAAGGTGATAGCCAGCGATGGAATTGAGATCCCCCGGGAGGATGAGAGGGTAATCGAGGAGTACTACTTCAAGTCTGTGGCCTCCAAGGTGAGCTGGAGAGACGTCGCGTACGACCCGCAGCTGAGGAGTGACGCCATAGAAAACTACGTCAAGGCTATAGTAGACATGGTTGACGCGGAGAAGATACGGTCCAAGGGCTTGAGGGCAGTTGTGGACTGCGCCAACAGCGTGGGCTCCCTGGCTACCCCCCAGGTCCTGCGCAGGCTAGGGGTCAAGGCTCTCACTCTGAACTGCGACCTCAACCCCGAGTTCCCTGGGAGGGAGCCGGAGCCCACAGTTGACTCGCTTAGGGTGGCTGCTGGCCTGGTGAGCCTTGTTGGCGCGGACTTCGGTGTCGGCCACGACGGCGATGCCGACAGGGCCATAGTGATAACTGATAGTGGGGAGGTGATCTGGGGCGATAGGAGCGGCACTCTGCTGACGGAGTTCGCCGCTGGGATCTGGCGTGAGCTCCCGCGGCGAACCTATACTGGGGTCTCAAGCAGCCTCCTAGTGGAGCAGTACCTCAAGCCCCGCGGCATCGAGGTCGTGTGGACCCCGGTGGGCTCAGTTGTCATATCGAGGATGATACAGCGGGGCGGCGGGGCGATATCGGGCTTCGAGGAGAACGGTGGCTACATGCATGTTCCACACCAGATTGTGAGGGATGGCGCGATGAAGACCGCGCTCATAGCCTATATGCTAGCGTTAACCGGTAAGAAGCTCTCGGAGATGGTTGCAGCCCTCCCCAGGTACTACCCCATAAAGACCAAGATACCCATGAGCCGCGAGGAGGCGGAGTGCGCCGTCAAGGCCGTCGAGAAGCACTACAACGCCTATAGGCAGGTCCGCATAGACGGGGTCAAGGTTATGGGAGACGACTTCTGGGTCCTCGTGAGGCCCAGCGGCACAGAGCCCGTCCTCAGGATCATGCTGGAGGCTAAGAGCCCCGAGAAAGCCGAGAGCCTCCTCGCCCAGGTCAAATCGGTCATAGAGGAGGTGTGCCTGGGTAGGAGGTGACCTACAGCCTTGAGGTACTATTTCCTTGAGCTGCTAGCGTGCCCCGTGTGCAAGCACCACCCGCTACTACTCTACCCCGTGGAGGTCGAGGAGAAGCCCATAGACGATGATACTCTGAGGAGGGTTAGGTGCAGGGAGTACTGCGGCTATCTCAGGAGGCCCGCGGGCGAGGTAGACATGAGCACGTGCAGGGAGTGCGCTAGGAAGTACATTAAAACGGGCGTCCTGATATGCGAGAAGTGCGGTAGATGGTACCCGATCCTCGACGGAATACCCAGGATGCTTGACGACAAGTACAGGAGGAAGGTAGACGACATACGCTTCCTCAAGAACTACTACGATAAGCTCCCAGAGGAGACAAAGAGGCTCATGAAGAACCCGGACCCCAAGCAGCTACTCAGCGAGATCGGCCCTGACGACCCGCCTTAGAGCTAATACTGCCGCCAACCACGTAGCCCCTGGGGAGGTGCAGCGGCTGTGCCACGTGACATCAGCGAGTTCACCAGTACCCTCGAGAAGTGGGTCAGGATGCAGGAGTCCGTGCTCAAGACCTTTATGGAGTCCGACGAGCGCATATCGAACGCCGACCGCCTCGAGATCGTGACGGCTACAAGGATAGCCTTCAACCACCTCATAAGGACGCTGAAGGCCTTCGACCAGTGGCTCCAGGACCCATTCATTGTAACCCATATACCGAGGGACATGCTCCTCGAGGTATGGAGGGAGACCCTCAAGGCCCTAGAGATAATAGTTAAACTTGATATCAAGCACACGAGTGAGGTCAAGCAGTTGATAGCCGAGTCATACTACGAGGGCAAGCTGAACCCGATAGTGTCCCAGCTGAGGTTCGAGCTCCTCGGCGAGGAGGAGACCCGGCGAGGCGGGGTATCCCTATCTATGTAGCAGCGTGGTTCCCGGGTGATACCTTCTTACACCCCACTCATAGGAAGCGCTGCCCCCCAACTTATGGGGGTGCTTTTGAGCAAGCATGCCAGTGAGGAGTACCTAGAGGGCCCGGCGAGAGGCGATGTAGAGCGATGGCTCAGGGATAGGATAGCCGAGCTGGAGGAGGAACTATCGTACCTAAAGGCGCTGCTAGCTATGCTCAGCGGCGGCCAGGGCGGCGAGGCCGATCCCAGGAGGGTAAGGCCCGGCGAGAGGGTTGAGGAGGTCAGGGTTGGGAGGCGCAGGATAGCGAGGGTCTTCAAGGGCGAGGACTACGTGAGGCTCGCCCCCCTCGAGCCCCTGGCCCTACCACCAGAGGCCAAGGCCTACCTGGAGGAGGTCGTAGCCGAGATCCGCGCTGAGCAGGCCCGGAGCGGCCACGAGGAGGGGCTAGCCCGGCTAGAAATCCGGGAGAGCGAGGAGAGGGGCCTCCTAGAGGCCCGCATCGAGGGCCTGAAGAACACGCTCGAGGTAATAAAAGCCAAGGCCGCCCTAAAGCACGTCGCGGAGGTAGCCTGGCAATACACGAGAGCCCTAAGCAGGAGCGGCGAGAGCGACTAGGCCCGCAGGGGTCGGGGATCCCAGACTATCGCCATCGCCATTGCTAGCGCCTTGCCGGGTCTCCTCATCCCCCCGTGATTGTGGGCGCCACCCCTTTTAGCACTGGCCTCCCCGGGGGGATCCGGGAGGGGGCGTTGGCTAAGGCCTCGGCTGCCGATATGCCCTTCTCGGAGGTCGCTAAGGCCTTCGAGTCGCTTGAGATGGTTAGCGCGAGGACGCAGTTAACTGTTATACTCGTCAAGCTGTTCAAGTCGACGCCTCCCAGCATAATAGACAAGGTAGTCTACCTCATCCAGGGCAAGCTCGCCCCCGACTGGAAGGGAGTACCCGAGCTGGGAGTCGGCGAGAAGCTCCTCATAACGGCGATCGCCATGGCCTATCACGTGCCCGAGTCGAGGGTGGAGAGCCTCTACAAGACCCTCGGCGACCTCGGCAGCGTGGCCGAGAGGCTCGCACGCGAGACTGAAGCGAAGAGGAAGAAGACTGCAGGACTCCTGGCGTTCATGGGGGGAGGCGGCGAGCCCCTGACTGTAACGAAGGTCTTCAACACCCTCTACAGAGTAGCCACGGCACAGGGTGAGGGGAGCAGGGAGCTGAAGATCAAGCTCGTAGCAGGCCTCCTGAGCGAAGCATCCCCACTCGAGGCGAAGTATATAGTGCGCTTCGTGCAGGGGAAGCTCAGGCTTGGCGTGGGCGATGCAACGATACTAGACGCACTCGCAGTCGCCTTCGGCGGGGGCGCACAGGCTAGGCCTATCATAGAGAGGGCCTACAACCTCCAGGCGGACCTGGGGGCCATTGCTAGAATCGTTGCGGAGCACGGTGTCGATGCCCTGAAGGACGTGAAGCCGAAGGTTGGGGTGCCAATAAGGCCCATGCTGGCCGAGAGGCATAATGACCCAGCTGAGATCCTAAGGAAGGTTGGGGGCAGGGGGCTCGTAGAGTATAAGTACGATGGGGAGAGGGGCCAGATACACAAGGATGGCGATAGGGTCTACATATTCTCCAGGCGCCTCGAGAACATAACCCACATGTACCCGGACGTTGTTGAGATGGCTCGTAGGGGGATAAGGGCCGAGAAGGCTATAGTCGAGGGCGAGATCGTCGCCATAGACCCTGACACCCTCGAGCTGAGGCCGTTCCAGGAGCTTATGAGGAGGAAGAGGAAGCACCAGATCCACAAGGCCATGAGGGAGGTGCCCGTGGCCGTATTCCTCTTCGACATACTATACAGGGATGGCGAGGATCTCACCGTTAAGCCTCTGCCGGAGAGGAGGAGGAACCTCGAGGAGGTCATTGTGCCCTCCGAGACCTGGACCATCGCGACCAACATAGTGACCGATAACCCCGACGAGCTGGTCAAGTTCTTCCTCAAGGCAATCGAAGACGGCGCCGAGGGCGTGATGGTCAAGGCGATACACGAGAAGAGCATATACCAGGCCGGAGCCAGGGGGTGGCTCTGGATAAAGTTCAAGCGCGACTACAAGAGCGAGATGATAGACACGGTAGACCTCGTGGCGGTGGGCGGCTTCTATGGAAAGGGCAGGAGAGGCGGTAAGATAGGCACGCTACTCATGGCGGCCTACGACCCGGAGACCGATACATTCAAGACCGTATGCAAGGTTGGCAGCGGCTTCACCGACGAGGACTTAAACCGCATGGAGGAGATATTCAAGCCCTATATAATACCGAGGAAGCACCCCAGGGTCGACTCCCTTATAGAGGCTGACGTGTGGTTCGTGCCGGCGAAGGTGGCCGAGATCATAGGGGCCGAGCTAACGCTGTCCCCGATGCACACGTGCTGCCTCAACGCCGTGAGGCCTGGGGCCGGGATATCAATAAGGTTCCCCAGGTTCATCAGGTGGAGGGACGACAAGCGCCCCGAGGACGCCACGACGACGAAGGAGCTACTCGAAATGTATAGGAGGCAGCTGAAGAAGATTGAGGAGCAGGCGTAGCACACTCTACGTGGACCTTGCCAGGCAGAGGATAGTCAGGCTCTACCGCATGGCTGTGGAGAGGGCCCGCTCGGGTGACATCGAGGGTGCCAGGAGGCTGGCAGGGCTCGCCTGGGACCTCTACAAGGCAACCCGCGTGAGGATCCCCCGCTACATAAAGCGGGGGATCTGCAGGAGGTGCAGGGCCCCCCTCATACCCGGGGTGACGGCGAGGGTTAGGCTCCACAGTCAGGGCGGTTTCTCCTACGTTACAGTCACATGCCTAGCCTGCGGGTGGATGCGGAGGTACCCCTATAAGAGGCGCCGCCCGAGCAGGCCCACTCAAGGGAGTGGAGGCGGTGAGCGCGAGTCTGAGGAGGAGGGCCAAGCTGGCGCATCACGGCCCCGCCGACGTGATAATAGGCAAGAAAGGCGTGACACCCGGCGTGCTCAGGGAGATAGACGAGAGGCTTCGGGCCAAGGGGGTAGTGAAGGTTAAGATGCTCAGGAGCGCCGTCGAGGCCGAGGAGGAGGACCGTAGGGGGATAGCCAGGCGCGTGGCCAGAATGCTCAACGCCAGGCTAATGGGTGTCCGGGGCAGGACCTTCGTCCTGGCCAGGCCCACAGGCGAGGATAGCTTTAAAGACGCGCGCCCCGCCAGGCCCGCTGGTAGGTGGAGGGCATGGTTACGGCGCTAGACGTCCCAGCCGACGAGCTGATAAGGAGGGTCGCGAGGAGGCTGAAGGAGGAGTACGAGCAGATCAGGCCCCCCGCCTGGGCCTTCTACGCCAAGACAGGCTCCCACAAGGAGAGGCCACCCGAGGATCCTGACTGGTGGTACATACGAGCCGCGTCGATTCTGAGGAAACTCTACAAGTCGAGGGAGCCCATAGGCATAGAGACCTTCCGAGTAATCTATGGCGGTAGGAAGAACCGGGGGGTGAAGCCGGAGCACTTCAGGAAGGCTGGGGGCAGCGTTATAAGGAAGATACTCCAGCAACTAGAGGCCGCGGGCCTCGTAGCCAAGGTACCAGGCAAGGGCAGGGTCATAACCCCCCTGGGCGTTAGCCTGCTCGACAGGACGGCAAAGGAGATAGCTTCGGAGCTAGTCAAGAAGTACCCGGAGCTCTCCCGCTACTACTAGCTGTCCCCCGGGGGGTTTGAAGTGTCGGTTGGACCTGACGATAAGGAGTTAGAGGAGATTAAGAGGCGCAAGCTCCTGGAGCTGCAGCGTAAGCTCGAGGAGGAGCAGAGGCTGCGGGAGGAGCAGGCGAGGCTCGAGGCTCAGAGGGAGGCGCTACTGAGGGCGATACTGACTCCGAGGGCCAGGGAGAGGCTGGCCAACGTTAAGCTCGTAAAGCCAGAGTTAGCCAGGGCCGTGGAGGACACCATCATCCAGCTCGTACAGGTTGGCCGCCTAGCCCCACCCGTTGGGGAGGACGTGGTTAAGATGCTCTTAGCAGAGGTGGACTCAAGGACCCGCAGGGAGCCCCGCGTACGGTTTAAGTGGAAGTGACTAGCTGGCCTGGCTCGGGGAGTGGGGAGCAGTGGCGCATAACAAGCCTCTCGCGAGGAAGCTACGCCTCGCTCACGCGCTCAAGAGGAACAGGGCCGTGCCAGCCTGGGTCATACTAAGGACGATGAGGAGGGTCACGTATAACCCGGTCAGGAGGCATTGGAGGAGGCAGAAGCTGAAGGTCTAGTCTGGGGGCGGTGAGCGGTGAGCAGCAAGGAGGGCAGGGTTCTGGGCAGGTTCGTCTACGTGATCCCCCTGAAGAGGGTGTACTGGGGGAGGAGGACGAACAGGGCCGACAGGGCCGTGAGGCTGCTGAGGGAGTTCGTTAAGAGGCATACGAAGGCCGACAGAGTTGTGATAATGAACGAGGTCAACAACTACATATGGAGCCGCGGCAGGGAGAAGCCCCCCCGCAGGGTTAAGGTGGTAGTGACCCTGAGGGAGGAGGAGGGAGAGGAGGAGAAGGAGAAGGTAGCGATAGTAAGGCTCGCCTCTGACAAGCTAAAGCCAGGCCCCCTCGAGGTTAAGGCCTCCAAGTAAGCTCCCGGAGGCGTGCAGCGATGACCCAGAGTGGGGAGCGTAGATTCGAGGTAGCCAAGTTATCGCTCTTCGGTAACCCTAATGTGGGCGTCTACATGCATGTCACCGATGAAGTTGCCTTCGTTCCCAGCGGCCTCACGAAGGAAGAGAGGAACCTCATAGAGGAAGTACTCGGCGTGGAGGTTGTCGAGCTGACAATAGCAGGCTCGAGGCTCCTCGGCATAATGCTCGCCGGTAACAATAACGGCATTATAGTCTCGAGGGCGGTAGAGCCCGAGGAGCTGGAGGTTATAAAGAGGGCGGCGCGCGACATGAACATAGTCGTCTTGGAGTCCAGGAATAATGCTGTGGGGAACCTGATTGTAGCTAATGATCGCGCGGCGCTCCTATACCCCTACATGGAGGACAGTGCTGTGAAGGAAATAGAGGACGCACTCGGCGTGGAGGCGAGACGTGGGACCGTCGCCGGGGTCCCCACGGTGGGCTCAGTCCTCGTCGTAACCAATAGGGGGGGCCTAGCACACCCCGATGCAACCGATGAGGAGGTCGAGGCCCTCTCAAAGCTCTTCGGGGTACCCGTCTCCACAGGTACAGTTAATTTTGGGGTCTCATTCGTTAGGACGGGGCTGGTGGCTAATAGCAAAGGAGCTATAGCCGGGGAGGATACCACTGGCCCCGAGCTGGCCAGGATCCAGGTGGCTCTAGGGGGTGGAGTGCCTTGAGCGGCGAGGTGAAGACGTACAGGGTCCGCGGCAAAATGCTGCTCTCCCACGATAGGTTCCCGGAGTGGAGGAGCTTCACGCTCTACGTCAGGGCCCTTAAGCCCGAGCACGCCCTCGAGAAGGTGTACTCGGAACTCGGAAGCAGGCACAAACTCAAGAGATACCACATCAGGATAGAGGAGATAAAGGAGGTACCACTAGAGGAAGTAGAGGACCTCGAGATCCTAAGGCTGGCAGAGCTTACCGGGTGGGTGAAGGCGAAGTGAGCGGGGAGCAAAGAGGCACTATGATAGACATCGGCGCCGTCTATGCTCAGATGCAGGCTCTAGCCGAGGAGATAAACAAGCTCAGAGCGGTCGAGGCCCAGATGGTGGGCTCCCTCGAATCCATTAAGAGGGCTAAGGACACCATAGACGAGTTCGTTAGGCTCAAGGAGGGCACCGTGCTCATGCCCCTGGACCCCCAGTTGAACGGTTTCGCTTATGTCAGCATCGCGGAGAGCGACAAGTTCATAGTATCCCTCGGCCTCAACTACTACGCTGAACTGGACTCAGCCAAGGCGCTTGAGGTGCTCTCCCAGAAGGAGAGGGCCCTCAACGGTCAGCTGGCGTCGCTTAGGGAGACCCTCAAGGACTACGTTAACCTCTACGAGAGGTACCGCCAGGTCCTCGAGGCGCTCGCAGCCCAAGCCCAGAGGGGTACAGCCCAGGCTAGGAAGTAGCTGGCTGCCCCGAAGGCTTAGAGGCTGGGGATATTGTTCGGGAAGCTGCGTGAGGCCCTCTCGAGGGCCACGGCCACCCTTGCCTCGACACTGAAGGAGAAGGTTGGGACGAGGGAGATAAGGGCCAGCGATATAGAGGATGCCTTAGATGATATTAGTTTGTACCTCCTCGAGGCCGAGGTCGCATTCGACGTTGTAGAGTACATACTCGACAAGCTCAAGCAGAGCCTGGTAGGCCGGCGAGTCTCCCGGGCAGCCAAGATCGAGGACGTTGTAAGGGACGCCCTGAAGGGCGTCCTACTCGAGATCCTTGATGGACCCGGCGCCGATATCGTCGAGGAAGCTAGGAGGAGGTGCAAGCCAGCCTCTAGGCCCTACGTCGTCGTGTTTCTAGGCGTGAATGGCGTGGGCAAGACCACCACCATAGCCAAGCTAGCCTATAAGGCTAGGAGGGCTGGCCTCACACCCGTCCTGGCGGCTGCCGACACGTTCAGGGCTGGGGCCCAGGAGCAACTAGCCTATCACGCCGAGAAGATCTCTGTCCCCGTGATAGGTGGAAGGTATGGGGCCGACCCGGCTAGCGTCGCATTCGACGCCATAGAATACGCCCGCGCGCGGAACTACTGCCTGGTACTAGTGGATACCGCTGGCAGGATGCACACGGACTACGATCTCATGGGAGAGCTACGCAAGATAGTAACAGTATCCAAGCCTGACCTCAGGGTGCTGGTGGTGGATGCCCTGACAGGCAATGATGCCGTCGAGCAGGCCAGGATGTTCAACGAGGGAGTGGGTGTTGATGGCAGCATAGTTACCAAGGCCGACGCGGACGTTAAGGGCGGTGTTGCGGTCTCAGTCGCCGCTGTTACACGCAAGCCCATACTCTACCTGGGCACGGGCCAGGACTACTCCGACCTAGTGCGCTTCGACCCCGAGAAGTTCGTCGCCGAACTCCTCGAGTAAAAAACGTAGTGGCGGGGCCCGTCTTAGGAACGGGCTACTGCCCCGAGCACCTCTATCTTGGAGAAGACGCCCTGAATGTTGCCTTCGGAGTCTACTACGGGTAGTACGCCTATATCCTCACTCACCATTATACTGGCCGCTTCTGCGGCGTCGGATCCGACCTCGACAGTTATCGGGTTGGGGCTCATGACATCCTCCGCTATGGGTACATTATAGACTCTGAGCCCCACTATCTTGTCTCTATACCTGTCGAGGGTCTTCACCTTATAGAATCTCGATCCCCTCTCGACTAGGGGCATTGTTATAAATGCTAGGTCCCTCTTCGTTATCACGCCTATGGGCTTACCTGAATCCACCACTATAACCTTACCGGCAGGATCCGCCATGAGCAGTTTTGCGATGTGATACACACTATGGCCCCTGCGGGCCTGAGCATACTCCCTGCGCATGAGGTCCTCGACCCTGTAGCGGCCCCTGTAGCGCTCAGCAAATGCCCTGGTTATATCGAACCTCGTTATTATCCCTACCAGCCTGCCATCGGGCCCCACTACGGGGAGTCCTCCTATTTTGTGCTTTAACATGAGTGACGCGGCGGTCTTGATAGTCCTGGTAGCCTCCACTACCACAGGATCCGGTGTGTACACCTCGCCGACCATTATCGTCTCGATGGGCCTATGAGAGTAGCGGCCCAGGAGCGCCTCAACTATATCAGTAAGTGTCAGAACACCGAGGGGCCTACTCGTGTCCTCAGCATCGACCACTACTAGCCTGCTTATGCCCTTCCTAAGCATTATCCTCCTCGCGTGTGCTAGGGAATCATTAGGTGTTACGACCTCGACGTCGGTTGTCATGTATGATGAGATCCTCGGAGCCATTATCCGCCACCCCGCTCCAGGGCTATTGCCACGACTACGTCCCTCTCAGTGATTATACCTACAGCCTCCCCTTTCTCGTCGAGCACTATGAGGCTGCCAACGTTGTGCTCCCTCATCAGACGAGCGGCCTCCGACACGTCGGCCGATGCCTCGACAGTCAGTATCCCCGGCTCCATGAGTTCGTACACTGGCGTCTCTAGAACCTCGTTGATGTCGCCGGTTGTGACGAACTCGAATGCCCTGTGGCTGCCGAAGAAGCGCACGATGTCCTTAGCCGTTATCATACCCTTAATTGAGTTGTCACTGCCCAGCACGGGAAGCCTCCTAAAGCCATGCCTCACCATAAGCTCCGCGGCCTTCCTGAGCGTGTCCTCTATGCCGACAGCCACAATATTCTTAGAGGCTACCTCACCCACCTTGATGCCCATATACTCCTCTCCGAGATACGTCCTCACGATGTCGTGCTCCGTAACTACTCCATATGCTACTTCCTCGACGTTAACGACGGGGAGAAAGCCTATTCCCTCGATGACCATCAGCTTCACTGCATCAGCCAGGCTAGTCGTTGTATAGATGTAGGCGGGTGAGGGGTTGGATATAGATACGACCTGTTCGTCGCGGAGCGCACTGTATATATTGAGCTTGTGGCGGTTCTCCACTATACCGAAATACTCGCCGCCGCCGAGGTAGTTAACTATGTCGGTCGCCATTAGCACGCCGTGAAGGTGGCCCTTAGCATCTACTAGAACGAGGCCCCTAACGTTATTCTCAGCCATCACCTCAGCCGCTTCGAGCACCGTCGACGAGGGCGAAACCCCTATAGGGGGCCTCGAAGCGACCTGCGCCACCTCGCCCTGCCTCACGGCTAGTCTCTGACTCCAGTTGGGGGAGCCATCGCTCCTAACCCACCGGATACCCTCGGGCCTACGCGGCGCCGTCGGGGGCCTGCGCGTTAGCCTAGCTCGGGGAGAAACGGCCACGTGGGCCTTCTTCACAGGGGGTCTCCGCGCGCCTCCTCCATGACGCTTCGACACTACACCTCACCCCACGCGAAGACGACACCATACCCGAGCAAAGAAACGTGGAGGCTCTATCCTCCCGATACAAGTGCCCTAGCAATATCCTCTCGATCAATTACCCCCACAAGCACTCTTGTCTTGGGACCATCCACTATTGGTATCCTCCCGAAACCCCTCTTCACTATTATCTCCGCGGCCTCGGCGAGGCTACTCCAGGGGTAGAGGTATACGACGCTATGGGTCATCGCGTCCCTAACCCTGGCCCCGCCCCGGGGGCCCGACTCTGATTCCAGTTCTATTCTAGTATAGCCCTTCCTAATCAGGTCGTACTGTGTTATTATACCAACGAGCCTCCCCTTATCGTTAACCACGGGGAGCCCCGCGTAGCCCAGGGAGGCCATTAAACGCCATATCGTGGCCACGCGGTCATCGGGTTTAACGTAGACGACGCTCTTCGTCATATAATCTGATACCCTAGCCCTCTCGAGGATGCCCCTCGACGACTCGAGGCCCAGGCGCACGATATCCTCCATGCCGACTATACCCCTAATCTCCCAGGAGGATCCCACGACTATACCGTACCACTCGTCGTACTTGGTCATGAGTTTGAAGGCGTCGCCTAGAGTGTTGTTCTCTGAAAGTGTGAATGGTATGTCCTCCATGATATCTGAGGCTGTGGCCTCACTCTTCGTGCTCGTTATCAATAGCACGTTGGACCTCTTCACCCAGCCGAGCGCCCTCCCGTGCTCATCGGTTACAACGATAACCCTCGCCATCGTGTCCCTGAAGAGCCGCCTGACCCTTGTAGCGGACTCATGCGGCGAGACTGTTATTGGGTCCTTCATGACTCTTGATATGGGGGTTAAGCTTACCCTCGAGGGGTGCATGAGACGCCGACACCATAGTATAGTAGCCGTTACTCCTACTTAAGCGTTTCCTTTTCAATTCACCCGCACATCACTCTACAGGCATCCACTCACACCTGTAGCCGAGGGCTTCCGAGTAGACGTTAATCAGGCGCTTCGCCACGGATAACTTCAACGCCTTCACGCCGGGGTCCCCCCAGGCCTTGGCCCACGGGCTGCCGCCCCAAAGGGCCTCCACTCTAGAGGCCCCGAGAGCCATGGCTAGTAGGATTGCCCTGTCGCCATCAGTGTACCCGAGGGGCCCGAGCACCCCCAGGCCTCTAGGTACTTCTACTTGGGTGGTTACTATGAGGCATCGCGCCCGGAGGCCCGGCAGGAATGGGTGGAGCCACATATTGTCGCCGTGGGCGTGTACTGCAGTGCAGAGGGCATACTGGGAGAGCCTGGTAAGAGCCTCGAAGCCCCCGTCGAGATCCGTTACCAGGACAACATGCCTCCCCCGAGTGTAGGCTTTAGCAGCTTCTCTGGCCGCTGAGTCTGCGACCAGCAACACATCATGCGAGCCAGTGCATGCACCGGCCGGCGTTGCTATGCATGCCTTAGAATGCCTGAGCGCATCATGGAGGATCCAAAGGCCCCTACAGAGGCCCTCGCATCTCGGGTCCACTAGCTGGGCTGCGAGGCTAGCGCTGTAGACCTCCCTATGCCTTGGATAGCCGAAGGTCGGCTCCACTATCTCTTCATAGGCCTTCCTCGAGGCAGCGATCGCCGCATAAACGCTTGAGGGCACTTTGCAGTAGCTCCCGCAGGGCCATAGGCTCCTGCCCTCCGCTATGTACCCTCTGGAGGGTCCACTTGCAGCATTGCATACAAGCGCGTGCAAACCCCTCATCTACGACACCCGCCCCGAGCTTGCTCGCTAGCACCAAGGCTTCGACTATGGCTCCATAGAGCCTTGTGTAGGGTGCGGGGGCGCCTGGTTTTAGCCTCCCGGGGCAGGCTATGTCGATGTAGTCGCGGGTGCTCTCCTTGATCCTCGGGGTGCACTCGTAGGCCACCGTGTAGGGCCTGGGGGGCCTACACTCCTCTCCCAGTAGAGCGTCTAGCTCGTGGATTATGCTTAATATGAAATCGCGGGGGTCGAGGGGGGAGTAGAGGATCATCCGCTCGACTACCCCCTCCTCTATGAGTGCGTGGAGCCTCGTCGATCTGTAGACCCTAGCCCAGGGCGTTGGGCCCCAGTGGAGCCCGAGGGGCGTTGTATAGCGGGTCCCGCAGGGGACTGCTATAAACTCGTAGACAACCCCATCCAGCATGTATACACTCATTAAGGCGCCCCACCACTACCAGTGGGGGCCCGAGGATTAGGCTCTGCCGCTGCTGAGGAGAGACCGGTGATGCATGCCAGCGAACCCTGGCATGAGGGCCCTTATCGCCTAGGAGGCCTCTCCTCCGCCCTCGCCGCCGCCC
Source organism: Acidilobaceae archaeon (assembly GCA_027080775.1). Classification (GTDB taxonomy): domain Archaea; phylum Thermoproteota; class Thermoprotei_A; order Sulfolobales; family Acidilobaceae; genus Calypsonella; species Calypsonella navitae. Next base: position 28,927 of record JALWPV010000061.1, on the reverse strand, counting down.
TGGCCAGGAGTAGGAGCCTAGAGACGGTAGTCGCCGCCGAGAGGAGGGCAAGGCCTACTATCGCAGCCATGATAGACGCCGTGACGCGGGGGGGCTGCGTTGCTAGTAAGCCCACCGATTCCACTAGGAAGAAGATCCCCGAGCCTAGGGCTACCAGCGCCACAATCCCGGCTATAATTATTGCTGCCAGGCTGCATTTGTCGGCGCCAGCCAATACCCCGGTGCCCCGCCTCTCCTAGCGGCCCCAGAAGAGTTTTATGAGCGTGGCCATGAGGGCGTCGAGGCTCTTCACATAGGATGATAGGTAGTTCGAGTACGACTCCGCGTAGGCCTCTGCTCCAGCGAACGCTCTATCCGCGTAGGTGGAGCCGCTTAACGCCGTCCTGAGGCCCTCCAGCGACGCAGCGATCGCCCTCCCCAGGGAGGCCCCGGTGGCGAGCAGGATTACGGCCTGCACGGCTAGGGCTACTAGTACGCTAAGCGCTGCCCCTAGGAGGAGGCGCTTCGCTAGCACTATTAGGGCGGCCCTGGCCAGCGGCTCCCTAGAGGACAGGTAACTCCGCCTATCGGGGAGCCTGGCCTCCTCGCGGAGGCTCCTTGGAGCGATGACTCGGATGCCCTTCCTAAGCAGAGCCCATACAAGACTATAGACGGCTATCGAGAGGAGGAGCGCTGTGGGCTTCGAGTAGCCACCTATAAACTGGGTCAGCGCCTCCTCGACAAGCGATGCGAGGGCGCCTATGAGAGGCACGAAGGCTAGCGACAGCGCTGTCGAGGCAGCCATGAGGATATACCTAGCCGCCTCGGGCGGTGCACTATAGGCCACCTCCGCCTCGGACCTGAGCGTCTCCATCAACTCCTCTCTGGCGGAGGAGGGGTTGGCTGTGGCCGCCTCGAGCAGGGGCGAGGAGAGCCAGTAGGATACTCTCAAGACTAGGGCTAGGACCACCGCTGAGAGAACACCCAGGCCTAGCCTTGTCGTGGCCAGGATTGTATAGAATTCTCTAAGCGTGTAGGGGAGCCTTGATATGCTAGACAATACGGCCTCCATCGACTTCGTGGTAGCCTCCTCCACTGCTAGGGGCACGCCTACGAGGACGACCGTCGCTACCAGCAGCGAAGCCGCCCACCGGAGGGCGCCGCCGCCCCAGCGGATCCGCGTGGAGGCGCGGATCTCCCTCAGATGCCCCAGAGCGGCTGAGAGGGCTAGGCCGCCGATGACGTCGATGGCCACTCGAGTACCCGCCTCGCCGTGGAGCCCACCGGCTCTTGCTAGGAGGGCTGTAAGACCTAGTACTGGCAGGAGGGGGTAGAGCCACTCGGCGCCAGCTAGGGCTAGTGCCACTGCTGCCACTGCTAGTGCGAGGGCGTAGCCCGGATTGGCTAGGTGCATCATCCTGAGGTACCAGTAGAGGTGGGCCCCCCAGACGCTGGCTAGGGCTATGCACGCAGCGTAGATGGTATCCGAGTACCCTACCCTCGACGACTTAAAGGTGGCGGCCATGGACGCTCAGCCTCGCCAGGAGTACTGGCAGGTTGGTCTTCGGGCCCACGAGGGCATACGTCATACCGTGGCTGCCTAAAGCCCTCCTGAGGGCCTCCGCCTCGCGGAGGGCTCTCTCCACAACTCTGACCCGGTCGAGGATGCTCCTTAGGGCTTCGGGGGAGTAGAGCGGCTTGTAGACGTGTAAGAGTACCCCGCCCCTCGCGATGCTCCAGAACCCCCTTAGGCTCCCCGGCGTTGATAGACTCGCCACTACGTCGTCTAGCGATGTGATCAGCACGACGTAGTAGCCGCCGGGGTAGAGGAGCGCCGGCAGCTCCCTATCTAGGAACTCTATGTAGGGGGCGGGATCCCCTGGGGCCTCGGACGTGGTGTCGGAGATCACCCTTAGGGCCAGTAGTATGGAGTTCCTCCCCCACAGCCTCCTGGCTAGCCTAGGTGACCCGGAGCCATCGTAGACCACCAGGTCTACGAGGTCGCCTTGGGCTAAGTAAAATGCGGAGAGGGCTGCCGCGAGCCTGAGCGATTCCTCGAACATTGTATCGCCGTAGGGCCCGTAGAGCATGTCACCACTCACGAGGAGGACTAGCGCCACGTGAACAGCCTCTTCAGCCTCAAACTGCTTCACCATGAGCTTGCCCGTCCTCGCTAGGGCCTTCCAGTCGATCTTCCTAACATCATCCCCCTCCACGTAATCCCTCAAATAATAGAATGCTGTCCCCCACCCCGCACTGCGCGCCGACGAGCCGGCGTACGGCATCGCCGCCCTGAGCCTCTGGAGTATCCTAGTATAGGCCACTCTAGGGGCTACACGCACGCTCCCCCTCTCCACGCCAGCGATGACCGCCTCTGCCTCCACTAGGCCTAGAGGGTCACTAGCGTGGAGGCGAACCTCGCCGAAGCTGTGGCGGCCAGACATCGGTATCACCCTGTACTCGAAGCTAGCGCTCCCCCCGGGTGCTAGGAAGAGGATGGCCCGGGGCTCCTCGAGGGGCCTGAAGAGCCTCGGCGGTGTGTCCTCAAGTGCGACAGCCAGGAGCGGTATCCGCGTTGGGTTCTTCACCTCAAGCGTCACACGTGCCTCAAGACCCTCGACCAGGGAGCCTTCTACGCGGCGCTCGAGCTCTAGGCCCTGGAGGGCGTTCCAGACCGCCTTGCCGTAGAGGTAGGATGCGAGCGCCAGCCCCATCAATGCAGCCGCTAGCACGAGGGCCCACGAGGCCTGGCCCAGCGTGTAGGCGTAGACTCCAACCAAGACAGCGGCTGCCGCTACTAGCGATGCGAGGCGCCAGGTTATGCCGATGCCCCCCAAGGAGGAGCCCCCCAGTGAGGGCTAGAGGGGCCTAGCGGGCGGACTCGGCGTCGGCACCTCGGCTAGGACCTGATCTATTACGTCGTCTGGCAACACGTTGCCCTCTATCTCGGCCTCGGGCTTCAGGGTTATCCTATGCCTCAGCACAGGTTTGGCCACGCGCTTGACGTCGTCTGGCAACACATAGGTTCTGCCCTCGATCAGGGCTAGGGCCCGCGAGAGCTTAGCTAGGGCTATGGCGGCCCTCGGGGATGCTCCGAGCCTGAGAAGGGGGTGCCTCCGAGTGGCCTCGACTATGTCCGCAATATACTCCAGGACCACATCATCTACGTAGACGCCCCTGGCTGCCGACATCAACCCGAGTATTTGATCCGCCGCTGCCACGCTCCTAACAGGCCACTCCTCTATGATGTCGTGCCTCCTGACTATCTCTATAAGCTCCTCGCGGCTGGGATAGTCTATCACTATCTTGGCTAGGAACCTGTCTAGCTGGGCCTCGGGGAGCGGGAAGACCCCCTCGAACTCGACTGGGTTCATTGTCGCTATGACCATGAAGGGCTCGGGCAGCTTATAGGTGACACCCTCGACTGTGACCTGCCTCTCCTGCATGGCCTCTAGGAGGGCGCTCTGCGTCCTAGGGCTAGCCCTGTTAATCTCATCCGCCAACACTATGTTAGCGAAAATAGGGCCCCTGCGGAACCTGAACTCCCCGGTCCTCCTGTCGAGTACCATAACACCGATTATATCGCTCGGTAGGAGGTCCGGAGTGAACTGTATCCTCTTCCACTCAAGGCCCGTCGCCGAGGCCAGCGCCCTGGCTATGGTGGTCTTAGCCACGCCGGGGACCCCCTCTAGTAGGACGTGACCACCCGCTATGAGCGAAGCTATGATCAGCTTCACCTCCTCCTTCTTACCAACGACCACCTTCGATATCTCAGCTATGATGCGCTCTACCAGGCGGCGCGCCTCGCCCACCCTAGCCGCCGTTAACTCTCCAAGAGGGCTAGACTCGTCCCGCATCCCGGCACACCACTGGCGCCACGAGCTACTCCGCCCCGAGCCTGGAGGCCAGCATCTCCAGTAGCCTGGAGGCCCTCATACTCTTAGACTTATCCAGGCCTAGGGCCCCCGCGAGCCTCCTCCACAGCCCGCCCCTCCTGGCCTCCGCGCAGAGGCCTAATAGCTCGGCTACGAGGCGGCGCGTCTCAGGGTCCCTAATCGTCTCTAGTAGCCTAGGCCTCGAGTGGGCCTCCGTGAGCCCGAAGCCCAGATGCGATCTGAGGATCCTGTCTGCGGCCAGGCATATCTCCTCGACTGAGTACCCCGGGCTTGGGGGGCGCTTAGGGGCACTACCGCCGATGAACGCCGGGGGCCCCTCGAGCCTCCTCTGCTGGCGCCGGCGCCTGGGCGGCCTCGCGCGTAGCTCCCTGGGCATGGCCGCATAGGCCGCGAGGGAGAGGCCTGCCACTACCCCCAGCACTCCCAACGGGTGGAGCGCTAGATAGGATGCCAGAGACGCCTCGAGTGACTTGTACCTCAGCGCCGCCGCTGTGAGCAGCACGCTGGGGTGGAACTTCAATGCTAGAGAGTAGGACTTTCTGGAGTACAGGTCCGCGATGAAGACTACTGTTGCCCGCCCATTCCCGGCTAGGTACCTGTAGATGCTGAGGGCGAGATCGGCGTAGCGCCCCCCGCGGGATCCTATGAGCATGTTCGTGAATATCGTGCTATCACCTATGACTACGAGCGCCCCCCTATTGCTCCTACACGCTATCCCCGCCGTGAAGCGCTGGGGTACGAGGGGCTCCGAGGCCTCGCTAGCGGGTAGGACGGCCTCTGCGATGACGTATATCTCCCCGAGCGGGATGGGCGGCACTGACTCGGGAGGCAGCTTCGCCTTCTTTAGCGCCTCAGTAGCATTCCTCGGAGGGCCGGGTATAACCGGTGCCACGTAGCCGGTGGCGACCACATCGACCCGTCCCTCGCCCGGGAGGCTTACCACGAGGGCCGAGTCCCTACTGGCATTGTAGAGGAGCCTATAGGGGGCGGTTGATACCGCTGGGAGGAAGATTGGGGTTCCACACTTGATTAGCGATAAATCCTCCGCTATGCCAGTCGATACATTCTCCGTATTCTCGGTGGCTACGAGGATGGAGACGTTACCCTGCCTGGCCAGCCTCAGGAGAGCCTCCCTCTCACCGGGGCTGATGCGGTCGGGCGCGATGACGCTTATCACCAGGCGGCCAGGCCTCTCGGGTAGAGCGTATGCCAGGTCCTGGAGCGACGCTATGACGAGCACCTTGAACCCCTCGTTCTGCAAGAGTGCCACGAGGTCGCTTGTCCCATAGGGGCCCGGGTTCCTCGGCGATGCTGATAGTGGGTTGAAGCCTGTACTGATAACTACATCCTTTGGCATAGCCTCCAGGGCGGCATTGAGTGCTATGACTACTATTATGAGTGCCACGTAGGAGGCCCTAAGCCTCACTCCTATCCCACCTGCAGTCCTCTGGAACCCCCACCTCCCTGCCGGCGTAGCGGTAGGCCTCATAGGCCCTAGTCGCAGCTTCGAGCAGCTTCCTAGCCTTGTAGGGGAGCCTGGAGGCGACCCCGGCTAGGTACTCCCTCGGCGTCTCCGAGGGCTTCTTCGGCCTGGCCAGCCGGGATGAGACGCTTAGAGCGTAAAGGTAGCATCGCAGGGGCCCCCGGGGCCCTCTGCTGTAGGCTGTCCTGTAGACGGCTGCGATTACCTCCTCGTAGAGCCTCCTAAGGGATCTCCTAACACTCCTATGGAGCCCCTCGCGGATCGCCACGGCCGCTAGTAGCGCTATGAAGCCGCTCAATAGGAGGAGCCTAGCCAGGCTGCTCCCGAGGGTGGACCCGCTGAGGGCAGGGGCTCGGAGAGGAGCGTTTGGCACCCTTATTGTCGGGAGCCTCAGGTTTGATGAGAAGCCCGCGCTACCCGCGCTGAGTGCCGACAGTATCTCACCTAGATTCACCTCCCCGCCCGGGCTCTCCCGGGCGCTGCGCGAGATGAGCGCCGCCATGCCTGAGGGCGACGGAGCTACCCGTCGGGCTATCTCCCTTAGAATTCTCGTGTAGCTAGTGTTAAGTGAGGGGAAGAGGCCGCCCTCCCCCGGATAGGCTGCCCCGGGCTTCCTTAGGCTTGTAGAGGAAGCGTTACCTATCACGAGTGGGGTCGCCGAGGAGGCTCTGATGCTTATGAACCGCTCCATCCGGGCGCTTAGGGGCTGTATGCTTGCTAGGAGGAGGAGCGCGTAGGCCTCGAGGCTTTCGTATGCGCTGACGTAGGTGCTTGTCACCTGTACTATGGTGTAGTTGAGCACGGCGTAGCAGGGAGGGATTACCTCGTACCCATTAATAATGTAAGCCACTGGCGGCCCCTGGGGTCCCCCCGTAGGATAGATTGCATATGGCCTGGAGCCTACGCTGCCTTCCAGGGCGTCCATACTCGGTGACTCGCCCTGGCTGACCAGGAGTCTTGCAGCGTCGACTAGGGCCTTGGAGCAGTTGCCAGCGGCCCTGACCTCGAGCATGGGGACAGCCACGTACGTGGCCGGGGCGCTGGGGTGGGCGGATGAGTTGAGTAGGCCTAGTAGGCTAGCCGCCGTCGCCGATACCATTAGGTATGAGTGGAAGTCCCTTCTAGCCACAGCCGTTGCAGCGTCAAGTAGGAGGGATTCCACCGTTAGGTAGTCAAGGTAATAGCGTCCCCGGATAACGATGCCTGGGACCGCCTCTAGGTGTGCTGAGGCGTTACCTGCCCCTAGGGCGTTGGGGCGGGGAGCGTATGGTATCGCAGGATCCCCGCGCAGGACTAGGACCCCGCTCCTCTCGTTAAGTGTCAGTGTGGCATTATAGAAGTCGAGCGTCATCATGGCTGCATCCGATGCGAGGGCCTGGGCCGTGGAGAGTATGGCTTTGAGGACGCTTGAGGAGTTGAATGTGAAGACGGGTAGCACGTTCCCGATTATCTCGGGGTGCCTAGGCTCGGAGGCGCTAGCAGTGGGCATCGACGCTAGGAGCACCAGCGCCAAGAGCGCACAGGCTGCGACCCTAGCTATCGCCTTCCTGCCCCTCAAGCCTGGGAGCACCGGTCCCGAGGCGAGCCTCTGTTCTATCCAAGGGATCCCGAGGTAATAGTGCTTCCTTGCAGGCTCCTGCAGATGCCTAGGGAGGACGCCTTGGCTACTATCAGGGAGGCAACCCTCCTCGGCAGCGCCTTAGGGTAGAAGAGTGATAGGAGCCTCGTTAGTAGCCCTATCTTAACGCGAGCCCCTGCAGCCCTCGGGTGGCCTCCCCCGCCCAGCTCCTTCGCCAGGATCTGAACGTTGACTCTCCGGCTTCTGAGGGAGATAGCTCCGTTGGGCCTGATGATCACCGCTATATCAGCGTTGTACCTGGACAGCAGGAGGGCCCCTATTATGCTGTTGGAGGGCGGGCCCTCCTCCTTAATGGTGGCAGCTACCCTGCAGGATCCCGCGGACCCCATGACAACCACCCTCCTGAGGGTAGCGTCCATCCCCGCTAGCTCCTTGTTAACATAGTCCTCCAGTCTCTCAGCCATCTCCTCGTCCCAGAGGACCCCCTTGGCTAGCTTGAATGCAAGCCTTGTCTTCCACTCGGTCTCATGGCGGTTACCGGCCACGCGGAAGAGTTTGGGGGCTAGCGGGTCGTCCCACCTCCAGAGGTCGGCTGCGCAGACCGCGCTCACTATTCTCTCAGTGACGTCGTCAGCCTTTGCCTCGTGCTCTTCCGGGTAGTAGCGGGCCACCACGCCTGTGGCGCATGTACTGCGGTCCACGTGAATCCTAACGCCGGCCTTGGAGAGGGCATCCACCTCGCTTGGCTCCCAGACGTGGTGGTCGTACCACTCTACCTCCACGCCTTTCCTGCTTAGGGAGGACACTATCTCCACTACTCTCTCGAAGACAGCCTTGTTGGGCCCTAGATCCGCTATCACCAGCCTGTCGCCCGAGTCAACGTTGTCCTGTAGGTTATCTAGTACTTCATCTAGGTTATATGGTTCGGCATAGACTATGGTGGCGAAGCCCTCCTCTACCCCCGAGAGTCTGAGGTATACCGCGGCGCTTCCCACGCCGTCGAGGTCCGTGTGAGTTACTATGAAGAGGTGGTTCACCTCCCAGCGCCACCTCTCCCCAGAAGCCTCGATGCCTCCTCCTCGAGAATAGGCTTTAGTGTAGAGTATGTGTCCCTCAGGTCCTGGGGTATAACCTTGGTGGCGCCTGTTATTAGCATGAAGTTCGCGTCCCCAGACCAACGGGGCACGACGTGGATATGGACGTGGTCCTCCACGCCCGCGCCCGCTACCCTACCTATGTTAATGCCTACGTTAAAGCCCTGTGGCTTGTAGGCCCTTCTCAGTGCCCTAAGTGAGGCGTTTACTAGTAGGCCCATCTCGAGCATCTCCTCCTCGTCCAGCTCCTCGAGGGATGCCACGTGCCTGATGGGGACCACCATTAGGTGCCCTGTGTTGTATGGGTACTTGTTCATTATGACGAAGGCTCTACGGCCCCTATAGAGGATAAGTGCCTCCTCGTCGCTCATCTTGAGGGCCTCGCAGAACACGCATCCCTTCACCTTAGACTCGACCGAGGACTTGATGTACTCCATCCTCCACGGCGCCCACAAGACTTGGTACCAGGGTCTCGGCCACTCCAAACCCTCTTCGACCCCCACGGGCTCCGCGGTGGTTACGGGTTGTTATCGGCTTAGCCCTGGCCTCCAGGCCCCCTCCCGGGAGGCTGTGGGCCTGCATCCTCCTCAGGGGCCAGGCTTGATGGCCTGGATTAGTAGTATCAGAGGCTTGTCCCCAAGGGCGAGGGCCGCAGCGTAGCCTATTGTTATGAAGAGCACCAGTGGGAGGCCCGGTGTGACCCAGATGATAGCGTCCAGACCCCTCTCCGCTGCTATCTCGGCAAGCATGTCGGGTGGATTCGACTCCACGATGTTATAGCGCTCCCCCACCTCCCAGGCCGTGGGGTAGAGCCAGGGCCTCCTAAGGGCTTCGGAGACCCTTACTGGCACGGCCGAGAAGCACGCCTGCATCGCCCTCGATGCGCCACCCTCCCTGGCGAGACTCGCCAGGAGGCTGCTGTGCCTTGAGATGTTGAGCACACAGTAGGCTACTGGTATGAGGGCCGCCGCGAGGCCGCCGTAGAGTAGTGCGAGCATTGACGGCACAATTAGTTCCCTGAGGCCAGCGGGCGTAGCAGCCGCTATCACGGCTATCGCCAGTACATCCCCGCCTCCGAGGAGCCCAGCGAGGTATGCGGCGGCCGCTATCCCCAGGGCCGCGGCGTCCATCCCTAGGTAGATGCGGAGAGGGAGGGGAGGCTTGCATGCTATCATGTAGAGGGCGCCGAGTGGTATTGCGATGCGTAGCACGGCGTACCAGTAGGCGGGCTCCACCTCCCTGTACTTATAGTCCATGACTGAAGCGGCCGAGAGCGCTAGTAGCGCCAGCGCCTTCGAGGCTATAGCGCACCACGCGCATATCCCCAAGCGGCCCCCTTGCCTGCGCTGGTGGTGTGGGCCTTGTTAAACTGGCTTCCCGAGTGGCTCGAGTTCGATGGTAGGCCCCGCATCGTCAGACTCCCCCTCCAGTCTAGGAACCCATCTAGGATAGCGAGGAGGCTCGAGCCGCTACAGGTCAAGAGGCCCCTCAAGGCCCTGGCTTGGCTGGTCGAGAAGGGAGCCTCACTCTACGCCTGCCTCTGGCCGCCGGGCGAGTACAGGGTCGAAACCCTGAGGAGACCCGCCTACGATAGGCTCTCAGGGCTCAAGCACACAATAGTTGCGGAGGTTAGGGGAATCATAGGTGGAGCTATAGCATGGAGGGCCCGGTGGAGGGGTGATAGACTCGTTGTAGACGGGATAGCGTGCAAGGCCGTGGTGCGCCCGGGCGGAGCTGTGGCCTGCGGAGACAGGGGTTGCATGGGGCCCCAATGCCTCGCCGCCTGCCTAGGAGAGCCCTAGAGCTTCGAGACCTAGACTGTAGCAGGCAATCTCCAAGGGTATCCTGGGGATTACGCCTCGGAGCCCTAGTTAAGCCCCGCTACGCCCCTCGGTGGGAGGCCTCCCCCTACGAGCCACATGGACTCGCGCATCGTGGGAAGCGGCAGGCGTGTTACTCTGGGTCCCTAATGCCCCACTCTGTTATGACGAATACAGTCTCGCCCTCGGGTAGGTGGGGCGCATCAACAATCCTTGCTATCCTCTTGTTGCCCCTGCTCTTCTTTAGTTGCACCCTGACGCCGGGGGCGTGCCCTACTACGTGGCCCCCAACGGCCTGGGTGGGGTCTCCGTAGAAGACGTCCGGCCTCGCCATTACCTGGTTGGTTATTACCACGGCTACATCTAGCATCTCAGCTAGCCTCATCAGTTGGTGGAGGTGCTTGTTGAGGAGCTGCTGCCTCATTGCTAGGTTCTCGCGGCCCGGGAACTCGGCTCGGAAGTGGCTCGTGAGGGAGTCAACCACTAGGAGCTTGACGTTCTCCCTCTTAATGAAGCCGAAGAGCTCCTCAACTATCGCCATCTGGTGGTGGCTGTTAATTGCCCTCACCCAGTAGATGTTCTCCATAACCTTGTCCGGGTCGAGGCCTAGGCCCCTCGCCATCTGCTCTATCCTCTCCCATCTGAAGGTGCCCTCGGTGTCGATGTAGACCGCCTTAGCCTCGAGGCCGCCCTGCTCCTCGGGCAGCTGGACGTTAACGCTTAACTGGTGGCATATCTGTGTCTTCCCACTCCCGAACTCGCCGAAGAACTCGGTTATATTCTTCGTCTCGACGCCTCCCCCTAGGAGCTCGTCCAGGTTCTTGCTGCCAGTCGTTATCTTCTTTGCACTCATCCTCTCCTTCTTCAGGTCTAGAGCAGTCTTTATCGTGAAGCCTACCGCCTCCCTGGCGGCCTTCACGATCTTAGCGGCCGTCTGGAGGGGTATGCCCGTGGCATTGCTGAGCTCCAAGGGGGTAGCGACTGCAATCGCCTCTATGGTGGAGTAGCCGGCCTCTACGAGCTTCTGCGCCGTCGTAGGCCCTATGCCGGGCAGTTCCGTGATGTCCCTTATGAGGGGCCTCTCACTTCCACTCTCCGCCACTCTTCAATCCCCTCCCAAGTCGCTACTCGAGAGGCTATATCCTAAGCGGGCCCCTAGGCCCCCCGAGGGGGGCTCTGAGGCGGAGCGTGCTTAAGACTCGGAAGGGCGGGTCCCCCGGGGGGGCGCTGTTGCATGCGGGCTCTCTTCATACACAGTAGGGAGACCTGGTTCAGGGCTGTCCGGAGGGCGCTGCGCGAGCCCCCCGATCCTCCCTCCGAGGAGAGCCTTGGCGAGTGCCTCGTGGTTTTCGTTAGCGTCGAGGAGGGAGATGGGCTCGGCGAGGCCGAGAGGCTAGTCAATGATGCTGTCTCACAGGCTCGGCGCGTGGGTGTGGACTGCATCCTACTCTACCCCTTCGCACACCTGAGCAGCAGGCTCGCCGACCCCCGGCGAGCCTATGGCTTGCTAGTGGAGGCCGAGAGGCTCCTGCGTGAGAGGTGGACCGGTAGACTGGCTCGTGCACCCTTCGGTTGGTACAAGTCCTTCAGGATCCACTGCGTGGGCCACCCCCTCTGCGAGCTCTCCAGAAGCTATGGGGGCGAGGGCGGCCTCTACAGGCTGCACGGCGGCGGTCTCGCGCCTTTACGCGAGGCCGAGGCCCTCGGCGAGGCGCCTCGTTTTACAAGTGGCGCCTGGGACGGGGAGTCCCTGAGAGTCATGGCCAGGTTCGGCCTGCACCCCGGGATCACGTTGCTGGGGGCCGAGGTGGCGTGGGGGGCCCTCTTACACGCCGCTGGGGGGCCACCAGCCCCCGCGAGCCCCGTGAGAGGCTTTAGCTCCCAGGGCAGGGAGCCTCTCCCCCACACCCTGGTTAGGCTGTGCCTAGACGCGCTCGAGTGCGGGTGCAGCGAGGCACTCTATAGGATCCCAGGCCACGGCGATGTCCTCGCCAGGGCTGGCCTAAGCCTGGACGACGCCGCGGCTAGCCTTGGAGGCCTCATGGACGGCTTTGGGGGGAGGCTGTCGAGCGTGAGCGCCTCAATGCGTGGGGGTCTTGTTGTGGATTGGTACACCGACTATGACGGCCGGGTCATCTACTACGAGTCGCCATCCGGGAAGGCTGTGGTGGTTGGGGGCCACGCCGCGCTACGGAGTGGCTCCAGCAGCGTCGCCTGCCTCGGGCCGTCCCACGAGCTGGCTAGGGCGCTTGTCGACCATGGGGTCGCCATGGCCCGCTCGGGTAGGACGCCCAGCCTGCCCTTCTGGGCGAGCCCCGTACATGTTGCCGTCATACCCGTCAAGGAGGGCCAGCTGGGCATCGCCGAGGAGCTGGCCCGGCAGGTCTCATCCCTGGGTCTGAGGGTCTACATAGACCCGCCCACGAGGGGCCTCGGCGCCAGGGTCAGGGCTGCTGGGAGGCTCTGGAGCCTCTACATCGCCGTCATAGGCGAGAAGGAGGCGCGGGATGGCACCGTTAACGTTAGGAGGAGGCGTGAGGGCGATCAGGTGGTCATGAGTATAGGGGAGTTCATCGAGGACCTTGAGCGCCAGGCCCTCTCGGGGCCCAGCCCCCGTAGAGTGATGATGGGCCCGCCTACTCCTCAATCCTCTCTATGACCACGTGGAACGTGTTCTTCTTGCAGTACGGGCAGTAGTGGTATATCTTGCCCATCTTGTCCAGGGGGAAGCTAGCCGCTAGCACCCACTCGCGGCCGCACTCGGTGCACCTGAGCTTCCACTTGGTCACTCACTGCACCCTCCAGCCTTCTCGTCGAGAGCGGCTTTAAGCCTGAGCGCGTGCCATGCCTTCTCCACCTCCACCATCGCCTTCTCCCTTAGGAGATAGCGCAGATAGTAGGCCGCCTTGAGTGGTAGCTTGATCCTAGCCCGCTCGGTGTAGCCGCAGAAGGGACACCTAAACTCATAGGCAACCTCCAGGAGGGCACCGCACCCCTCGCCAGCGGCGCTCCACGAGAGCATGTAGCGGTACCTGCCAGCGCCCCCGCATTTAGGGCATAGGCCCTCCCCCTCTATTGTTACGCTGCGCTTACGCTTCTCCTCCCCCAAAACGACCCCCCGGGGGGCGTGGGCCCTTCCACAGTAGGATTGACTTTAGAGGTGTTAAAACCGTTCCAGGAGCACCCGGGGGTGCTGCCTTCTAGCCCCTCCAGGTCCTCAGGAGCCCCTGGTCTCGGAGTATTCTCAACGCCTTGCGGAGCGCCCTCCTGACCCTCCACCTCCTCTCTATCGAACCGTAGAGCCGCACTGCCGTGGACCTTATGCTGTTCGTCCTTGTGAGGTCCTCCAGTATCTTGACGTCCTCCTCCTCTAGGAGCCCCCTTATGTACCTCAGCGCCAGCCTCGCTATGTCGGCTGGCTCGAGGCCCATGTAGGGATCCTCGGGTGGTAGCATGTCTAGCCTCTGCGTTACCTCCAGCTCTATGATTGTGACCTTATCGTCGGGCCTCACCTTTCCGTAGACCCTCTCGAGGGCCCTGAGCAGCTCCGCCCTCGAGGCGAAGCCGTCGCGCCTAGCATCCTCGTCGGTCAGCTCTCCCACGGTCTTGTATGTGACGCTCTTTATGCGGGCCTTCGCGAGGGGCCTCCCCTTCCCGTGTACTATGACCTCGCTGTACTTGGGCTTGACTATTCCCAGCCTTATAGTCGTAGTCTTACTCCCCGCGAGGAGCTTGTCGGCGTATTCCCCCTTAATCATTATGTGCCTGCCGAGGAATTGCCTGCGAGCGCCTCTGCCGCCCTTTTGAGGCTCCGACGCCACCACGCGCACCCCCGGCGGGCCTGTGTGCGTGCCGCCGCCCATGGCGCTGCGGGCGGCCATCGCCGAGCCCTATAGAGGCTGTGCGGAGGGGCCAAAGCTCGCTAGGCCCGCCGCCTTAATGCTTGTCCACAACGCTGCCGGGCCCTAGTGTTGTCCTCGGGGGGATTTTGACGGCCTCGCCTACCACTGCTCCAATCTCGGTCTTGATTTTGAGAAGCTTCTCTAGGCCCGCTAGCCTCTTAGGTGGAGACGGCGGTTCACCGGCCTCCGCTAGGGTGTATGCGCCCACTAGGGCCCTCGGCCCTATGACTGAGGCCTCTAGGTATGAGTGCGGTCCCACCGTCGAGGCCTCCAGCGCCACAGTGTCTAGTACGACGCTGTGGGCACCCACCGTGGACCCGGCCTCCACCACGGTGGAGTGCACGTACGCCCCGGGCTCTACGCTTGCCCCGGGGCCTATGTAGGCTGGCCCCACGATCACCGATGATGATGCGACCCTGGCGCCGCGGGCTATGGCTACCCTACCCTCTATGGAGACCTCCCTGCCTATCTTGGCATCGGGGTCTATCACGGGTTGTACGAGCTGCATGGCCACCCTCTTAGCCTCTAGGAGGTCCCAGGGGTAGCCTATCTCAACCCAATCGCCGTGCCAGACAACCGCTCCCAGGACCCCCTCGGCTGCGAGCTTGTTGAGGCCGTTGTTAAAGCCCTCCCGTGCTAGGATATCCATGGCCTTGGAGGAGGCAGCCATGACCCCCGCGAATACGTAGCCCGACTCTGCCGGGGCCTCGGAGGATCCCGGGGGCACGTAGGACTTCACCTCGCCCGAGGGCTTCATATCGACGAATCCATAGGTCTCGAGCCCGGTGACTACGGGCACTACCGATACCACGGCCTGGTAGCCGCTTGAGGAGTAAAAGTCTAGGACCGCCGCTGAGATGCCCTTGGGGGCGGAGAGGAAGCCCGTGAACGCTAGTAGGACCAGATCCTCCGAGAGCTTCTCCGCCTCTCTCCAGGCAACCCTTATCGCCGAGTCTAGGCTCCCCACGGTCTCCTGCTCGACCACCCTGGAGGCCTCAGTGAAGTACGCACCCCGCCCGGGAGGCGCCACAACTAGGAGGCTCCTCGTCACTGTCGAGAGCTCCTCGAGAGAGTAGGCGTAGAGGGGCCTCCCGGCGAGTCTCACGAGGGCCTTTGGGGTACTCCTTATGAGGGGCCTCAACCTGAGGCCTTCTCCTCCTGCGAGAACTACGCCCAGCACCATGGCCGTGCGCCCCCTACTCCACGGTGACGGTCTTCGCAAGGTTCCTGGGCTTGTCAGGATCGTAGCCGCTCTGCACGGCTTTATAGTATGCGAGGAGCTGGAAGAAGGGTGTGAGAGAATAGGGCTCCAAGAGCAGTCCGCCGCCTGGCATCGAGAGTATCCTTATCCTCTCCGAGGACTTGAGGTCTAACTCCATATCAGATGGCTTTAGAACCATCACGTCTGCCCCCCTTGCCGCCATCTCGAGGGCGTTGCCCGCTATCTCGGGTGAGTCACTGGTAGCAACCAGGAATACTGGGAACCCATCCTCAACTAGGGCTATGGGGCCATGCTTGCTCTCCCCGGCGGGGTAGGCTTCCGCGTGGAGGTACGCTATCTCCTTTATCTTGAGCGCCCCCTCCTTGGCTATCGGGTACCCCAGGCCCCTCCCGAGGACGTAGATGCTCCTCCAGTTCCCTCTAGAGGCTAGGAGCTTAGCCAGGGGCTCCGAGGACCTTATCGCCTCCGAGGCCACTTGGGGGGCCGCAGCGAGGATCCCCGCCTTCTCCCTCGCCTCGCTTGGGTCGAGGGCCCCGCGGGCCTCCGCAGCCCTGATTGCAAGCAACTGCAATACCATGACTTGGGAGGTGAAGGTCTTAGTGGCGGCCACCCCTATCTCGGGGCCGGCTCTTATGTAGAGCGTGAGGTCCCCCAGCCTGTCGAGGGCGCTTCCAACGACGTTCGTGACGCCGATGACAACGGCTCCACGGGCCTTGTAGGCCCTCACGGCCTCGAGGGTGTCGTATGTCTCCCCACTCTGGCTAACTGCTACAACAACGTCTCCCTCGCCTACCGTGCTCTCGTAGAACTTGAACTCACTCGAGATCAGGGGTATGGAGGCGACGCCGGCGAGCCTCGATAGGTAGTAGGAGAACACTAGGCCAGCGTGGTAGCTCGTGCCAGCCCCTACCACGTAGACTCTTGGGGCCTCGACTATGAGGCGTGCCGCCCTCGAGACCTCCGGGGCCTCCACGGCCCCGTTGTATGTGTCCTGGAGGGCCTGGGGTTGCTCGTATATCTCCTTAATCATAAAGTGGGGGTAGCCCCCCTTGCTAGCCTTCTCGAGAGTCCACTCCACAGTCTTGACCCTGGCCTGGACCTCGATTGCCTTGAGCCTCTCGTAGCCACCCGCCCCGAGGCGGTAGATCTCCACTCTGTCGGGGCTTATCCAACCGAACTCGCCATCCTCCAGCGTCATTATCCTCCTAGTCAGGTGCAGGAGCGCTGGTATGTCGCTGGCCACAGCGTTCACGCCCTCGCCAAAGCCTAGTATCAGGGGGCTCCTCATCCTGGCGAAGTATATCCTACCGGGCTCCCCAGCCACGAGTATGGCTAGGGCATAGCTCCCATCTAGCCTCGAGATGGCCCCAGCTAGGGCCTCGATGACCGGTAGCCCGGCCTTCACGCCCTCCTCTATGAGGTGCGCTATCAACTCGGTATCTGTCTCGCTCCTCAGCCTGTGGCCCCTCGAGGCCAGCTCCTCCCTGAGGCTCGCGTAGTTCCTGATAACGCCGTTGTGGACTAGTGCTATCGAGCCGTCGCAGTCCTCGTGGGGGTGCGCGTTCACGTCGTTTGGAGCGCCGTGGGTGGCCCACCTCGTGTGGCCTATAGCCGTGCTACCAACTAGGCTATCGAGCGCGAGCCTCCTCCTGACGTCGGCGAGCTTCCCCGAGGCCTTCCTAACTAGGATCCTGCCGCCAGCATTGACAGCCACGCCAACGCTATCATACCCCCTGTACTCCAGCCTCTCCAGCCCCTCGAGGACGAGGGGCACAACATTACCATCCCTAGCAGTCACACCGATTATACCACACAAGACTGCGGCACCCTACCAGCGCCCGCCCCTTCCCGGCGGTACCGAGGCTATCAAGCGTTCCCCATATATGCTACCCGCTTGAATACTCCCAGCCCCACCCCAAATAGGGGGGATGTGGAATCCACGGGCCCGAGCCCTCCCGGGGCAGTGAGGTCACCTGTCTCAGCCGAACCCCCTCGTCTAGCCCCTAGCCTATCGCCTAGTCTACGACACCGATAGAGGGAGTGATACAGAGTAAGTAGTAAGCAGAAAGAGAGGGGATTAAGGCCCGAACTGCAAGGCTTGGAGGATAGAGGTTGCGCTCGCCTTTAGCCCTCCTGGGCCCTGCAGGCCCTCTCGAGGTACTTGGCAGCCTTCTCGGCCTCCTCCTTTGCCGCCTCCTTGTGGCAGAACCACCAGTCAAAGCACTCGTAGTGCTTGAGCCTCTCCTGGGCCTCCTGTATCGTCGAGGCAGGCGGCACTATGACTCTGCTGCCTATTAGTTCGTTGTGAGGCCAGTTGGCCGGTATCGCTACGCCGTACTTGTCGCTGGCCTGGAGTCCTACCACCATGCGGAGTATCTCGTCTATGAGCCTGCCCAGCTCTAGTGGGTAGTAGAGTATGGCCCTTATGACGCCCTTAGGGTCGACTATGAATACAGCCCTCACGGTGTTCGTAGCGCTCTCGGCGTGGAGCATGCCGAGCTTCTTGGCCACGTAGCCCTGGGGGTCCGCTATTATGGGGAAGGGTATCTCGACCCCGAGCTTCTCTTTTATCCACTCGACCCACTTTATGTGGCTGTGGACTGTGTCAACGCTCAGCCCTATTAACTCCGTGTTGATGCTCTTGAAGTCCTCGTACCTCTTCGCGAACGCCACGAACTCCGTCGTGCATACAGGCGTGAAGTCCCCGGGGTGGCTAAAGAGTACGAACCACTTCCCACTAAAGGCGTCCGGGAGCTTCATGGGGCCATGCGTCGTCACGACGTCCATCTCGGGGAATCTCTCTCCGATAAGCGGGATCTCGCCGGGCATCACTTATCACCTAGGATGCGGGTCGAAACGAGTGCTGGTTCCTATATATCGTTAAATATGTATCTCGGAGGCTAGTTTTGGGTAGAAAATCGCTAGGTAGGAAGGAGGCTATGCCGTGCTAGTAGCTTGACTCGCTGCCCCCTGGCTTGAGTAGTAGCACATAGACGAAGTAGAACGCTGCCGCTATCAGGAACGCCAGGAAGCCAGCAGTTAGCCACGTGACCCCGGGTAGCGTTGCTATTGTGTTATAGTTCCTGAGGTCGAGTACCTGGAGTAAATATGATGCGACCTCGCCGCGGGACTGCGGTGGCACCTCTGCCAGCAGGCTGGCTACCACCTTCTTGTCGGTCACGGCCGCGATGAACCATGGGTACTGGCTGAACGCGTTCAGGTACTCGCCAGTAACTATGGTCGCCAGGGCCGAGAAGCCAGCATAGAGGAGGTACTTTGCGCGGGGCGCTATCGCCTCCGTCTCGCGCCGCACCGCCTTGTAAGCCAGTGCTACTATAACTAGCTGTGAGAGATAGAAGAACATCTTCAGCGCAAAGGCCCACGAGAAGTTGTAGGTGACAACGCCGTCCCCCACCTTCCAGCCGAAGCCGCCGAATATGTTATTGAACTTGTATGGTATGTTCATTAGGCTTAGCGCGTACCAGAGCCCGAGGAAGAACATCGCTACAAGACCTACGAGGGCCGGACCTAGCATCTGTCTGACAACGATGCCAGAGGCCTCCTTTACTAGGCCTTCGCTGTGCGTGTAGCGGTATGCGTAGCCGGCTGCCACGACGACGAATGTAGCCGTTAGAGCCCCGACTATTGTCTTGAGGTAGAATGGCCAGAAGGTCGGGTTGTGAGCTAGGAACTCCGATACGCTCAGGTAGAACTTGCCCTGCGCCGCGTCGAAGTGCAGCCCTGTGGGTATGTTGAGGAAGGCGAAGACGGCCCTGAAGCCGAAGGGTATTAGGAAGGCCGATATCACTAGCAGCGTTCCTATCACGTTGTGGGCCGTGAGGCTCCAGCGATCCCAGCCATACCAGTAGAGAGCCAGCATGAGGAAGTGTAGCGCTATCATCATGATTGATATGCTGAACGGTATGAGTGCCACGTGGCCTGCAAGGCCTATGA
The DNA here is from genome assembly GCA_027080775.1 of Acidilobaceae archaeon. Classification (GTDB taxonomy): domain Archaea; phylum Thermoproteota; class Thermoprotei_A; order Sulfolobales; family Acidilobaceae; genus Calypsonella; species Calypsonella navitae. Next base: position 9,998 of record JALWPV010000061.1, on the reverse strand, counting down.
ACTTCGGGTAGAAGCTGAGCAGGAACACTGTGAACGCGGTAGCAAATACCCCGGCGAGGCCGTATATGGCGGCGTAGACCCTCGTCATGCTCCTGGCTACGTACTCGAACCTCGGATCCCTGACCCCCTTGTTGCGGTAGTAGACCATCAGGGGTGGGAGTCCGACTGAGAGGTTGACCATCATTATGTGGGCGCCGAAGGTGAAGGCGAGCCAGAATGTAGCCGGGTTCAGGGTGCTAGCCACACGCCATCACCCCCTAGGCCTTCTCAGGGTTCCCGGGTACCCAGAGGATCCTGTAGACACCGTAGGCTAGGAGTATGAGGAGGCCTATGAGGTACACGGCCACCAGCGTCACCTCCCCGGTGCTCGGCGGGTTAACGGTCTGCGCCGTGTCAACGGTCATCACGCCGTAGATCGTCCAGGGCTTCCTGCCTATCTCCCTCGTGGCCCAGCCTAGGAAGCTGACCAGCTGGATCAGTATCGGCATGGCGTAGCCCGGCTTGCTTATCCATCCAGGCAGGTTGAAGTTGGGCCAGCCCCTCCACACGTAGTACACTGCTGCGAGGGCGTAGAGGCCCAGCAGTACAGCTAGGTACACCTTGCCATAGTAGAGGTAGTGCACTATTAGGGGCGGCCTGCAGTCAACCAGGCCCCTCATGGCGTCGCTGGGTATCGAGGGGTTCATCTGGTGCAGCTTATCTGAGAGCTTGCAGTAGCAGTAGTCCTTCGGTATTGCATCGTAGCTCGGGAGTTTAGCGTGCATGCTACCATAGGCTAGGAGTGGCATTAGCTTGTCCTCGAAGAGGCTCCTGAAGGGGCCGGTCATCGTGTGCTTTAGCTGACTAGTGGTGGCCTCCATGGCCGCGAGCTTCTCGGGGTTGTAGATTGCTATGGCGCGGCCCATCTCGTGGCCTAGGACTAGGCCCTGAACCGCTATCACTATGAGGCCTGTGACGGCTGCGAAGGCGAAGGCCTTCCTCACGTACTCCAGGTAGTCTTCGTCGCGCCTGTTCCTGTACTGGAGGTACCTTATAGCGTAGGCCCCCATGAGCGTGAAGGCGCTCGTGGTAACGGCTGCACCGTAGACGTGTATTATGCTCGCCCAGTAGACGGGGCTCTTGAATGTAACCGAGTAGACACCCTCATCCCTTACTGTCTGCTTTACAATGGGCTCTACGATGCTCTTCACGGGTGTGTTGAGTAGTATCGGCGCGAGGCTCGCGTGCTCTTGCACGTAGGTCTTGTTCACGACGAACTGGAGTATGCTATCCTTCACCGTGTAGCCCCTATACATCTCGAAGACGAGCCTCTGAACGATTCTTACCGGCATCTCTACTACCACAGCGTTACCTGCTTTATTCATGCCCACAACGGTCATACCGGCCTTCTCTAGAAGGGGTATGTTGAGTAGCTTTAGGGTCGGTATCGACACCTTGGATCCGTTGGGTAGCTCTAGGATTAGCTTCAGTGGCACGTGGAGTGTGAACTTGGGGTAGCCCTCCGCGTACATGAAGTGCCACGTCGTGGTGTTATAGGCTGGCATTATCCCCGTGGGGGCTACCATGTAAGCGTTAACGCTTACTATCATTGCCGCTGAGTACCAGGCGCCCGCCATGCCTAGGAATAGTATTGCCGTGTGCGCCTTGAGGGATAGCTTGCCCCAGCCGTACCACATCATGTATAGAAACACTACCTCCATAATGAACGCGAATATCTCCGCGTAGAGCGGGAAGTATATGAAGTCGCCCGCGGCCTCCGTGAGGTTCGGCCATAGGAGTACGAGGCCAAACTCCGCAGCGGTGCCCGTGGCTGCGCCGAGTGCGAACATTAATATGAAGCCCTTGACCAGCGTCCTGGTGAGGCGCTCCCAGTGCTCGTTATGGGTCCTGAGGTAGATGAGCCTAGCCACGAATGCTAGGAATGAGAGGCCTAGGACGTACTGTAGTATGGCCCAGTGTACCTCTATCCCCACGAGTGATAGGACCCTCAGGTGGCCAGCTGGATATGCGTGGAGCCATTGGCCGAGTAGCCCCTCGGCCACTGAGACAGCACCCGCATCCTCCCTGAAGTGGGTTCTAGCTTTTATCTCCTTTGTGTAAATATGAAGTTCTCCGATACAAGTCTCCTCGCAGACGCAAAAGGCTCGGTCAAGGCTGAACTCCTCACAGCCCCCCATGGGGCTCGGGGTCGCCTGGGGTCGTCACGGCCCCATACCTGGAGGTGGGGAGAGCCTAATAGCTGAGGCCCACCCAAGCCCGGGGGCCGGGGTGGCTGGAGTGGCGGAGGGCCTGATATCCATCGATGACTTCAAGAGGGTAGACCTGAGGGTTGGGAGGGTCGTGGAGGCCGAGGCCGTCCCGGGCAGTAGGAAGCTCATCAGGCTCGTAGTTGACCTAGGCAGCGAGAAGAGGCAGGTGCTTGCTGGCCTCGCGAAGTGGTACAAGCCCGAAGATTTCCTCGGCAAGACCGTGGTGGTCGTAGCCAACCTGAAGCCGAAGAGGATGGCGGGCCTCGAGAGCCAGGGCATGCTGCTGGCTACCTGCGGCGAGGACGGGAGACCCGTGCCCCTCGGCGTCTGGGATCCCGGGGAGGTGAAGCCGGGGGAGAGGGTCTGCTAGTGCTCGCCGCGGGCGTAGACCCCGTAAACCACGTTCCTACCCCTCTTCACGACAACCATGCCGCCGTCCCAGTCTACCTCTAGCCTCACATTCCTCGCCCCAGCCCTCTCCAGGGCGTCCAGGACCCTGTAGAGGAACCTCACGAGGCCCTCGAGCTTGCCATCCTCAACAGGGCCCAGCGAGGGGGCCACGTGGACGCCGAGCTCGTCCATCACTATGAAGCTGAAGCCCCCCTGGATGGGGGTCCTCTCGCCCTCCACGGCCGCCGACAAGGCGCTCGCCTCCAAAGCCTAAACGCGCCCCCGGGGCCTCCTAGGGGCTGCTAGGGAGTACTACCCGGCTGACACCCGTACCCCAAGCTGGGGTGACGCTGCTCGTGCATTCTCCCAGGGATTGCACGGCGTCAACGCCCGCAGGGCCGCGGGAGGATCCATCGCCCGGCCGCCGGGTCCCTAGAGCGGGCCGTGCACGGGTGCATGGACCAGCCCGTGAACCCGATAGCAGGCCCATTCCCGGGCCCCCGCATGGATGAGCTGTAAGGCCCCACTCCCGCCTGGTCCTCGGTGCTGGCTGCCGGTTCACGGGGGCAGGGAAGACCCACATTCTCTCAATAAATAGAATGAGGGTGTTACGGGCCCGCCTCCCAGGCCCCTACAGCACCCCCTCCAGCAAGCTCGAGGGAGGAGCGACCAGCCCCGCGTGCTTGGGTCGGTACTACCTCCGCTCCAATGGAGGGAGGACAGCTGATCCAAGTATTACCATGAGAGCCCACGCATGCCCCTGGAGGGGCGGCTAGCTAGCTCGGGGGCACCCCTGGGGAGTGCCTAGAGGGATCCAATAATACATCCCTTTATTAATTTTAATACTAATAATATAAAAACTAAATTTATTGTGTAGATTTTACTATATTACTAATGCATACCTTGCATAACGCGGTATCGCACCCCATCAGCAGGGAAGCCGGCCGGGGGCCCCTGGTATAGCTCGCAGGCGCCAGAATCGGGGCTCCACGCACTAGGCGGTAGCACCTGAGGGGCTGAGGGCCTGGGTGCCATCTATGCCTTCCTGGCACGCCTCGGGGCGCGCTGTTAGGCTGGGTTCAACTGGGTGGATCCTAACTCTACCATAACTCAACCTGAACCATGGGTCTGGTTGTGTTAAGCGCCCCTTAACACAACCTGGCCCCGGCTCCTCGCGTGTGTATAGCCCTCTCATGGTGTGGCACTGTTTTCCCCCTGCAGGCCCGCGGCTATGGTGGCTGTGGGGTGCAGGGCTTGAGTGAGAGGGTATTCATAGTGGATGGAGTGAGGACCCCCGTGGGCCGCTTCGGTAGGAGCCTCAGGGACGTGCCGGCCCCCAAGCTGGCTGCGTTCACGATCAGGAAGCTCCTGGAGAGGACGGGCCTCGACCCCGGCAGCGTTGACTTCGTCATAATGGGCCACGCCATCAGGGCTGGTACTGGCATGGACACCGCCAGGCAGGCGGCCCTCATGGCCGGGATCCCCAAGGAGACCGACGCCATGACCGTTGACATGGTGTGCGCCAGCGGCATGGCGTCGATCGTCACGGCTGCACAGTACATCAAGACCGGCGAGTACAGGCTCGTGGTCGCGGGCGGCATGGAGTCTATGAGCCAGGCGCCCTTCCTCATAAGCGCTAGGGCCAGGTGGGGCATCAAGCACCTCATAACGAGTAGGATGGAGCTGAAGGATGCCATGGTATACGAGGGCCTCTGGGACGTCATGCTCGGGAAGGTCATGGGCGAGGAGGCCGACATGACGGCGAAGCACTTCGGCGCCCCGAGGGAGGAGCTCGACTGGATATCCTATGAGAGCCACATGAGGGCCGCCAGGGCCTGGGATAACGGGTGGATGAAGGACTTCGTCGAGCCCTACGAGGAGAACGGTAGGATTCTACTGGAGCAGGACGAAGGCATAAGGAGGGACACGAGCCTTGAGAAGCTGGCCAAGCTGCCCTATGTATTCACGCCCGACGGCCCCCATACAGCGGGATCCTCCAGCCAGCTGAGCGATGGGGCCGCCTCAGTCCTAGTGGCGGGGGAGGAAGCCGTCAAGGAGCTGGGCCTGAAGCCCCTGGCGGAGATCAAGGGCTTCGCCTACACCGCCGTTGACACTTGGATGTTCCCCTACGCCCCCGTGGAGGCCGTGAAGAAGCTCCTGAAGAAGCTCGGGTGGAGCGTCGACGACGTAGACTACTGGGAGGACAACGAGGCCTTCGCAGTCAACAACTGGCTCTTCCACAAGTTCCTCGGCGTACCCTACGAGAAACTAAACGTGCACGGCGGCGCCATAGCGATAGGCCACCCACTCGGGATGAGCGGCACCAGGATAACCATCGAGCTGATAAACGTGCTACGCCACCACGGCGGCAAGAGGGGCATAGCGGCGATATGCCACGGACTAGGCGGCGCTGCAGCCATAGCACTAGAGCTAGTCTGAGCCGGTGCATCAATCGACGCAGCGGTGCAGCGACACTTAGACCAGTCGGTGCACCCCCCGACGCTTCAAAACGCTATCCTCTTTACCATAGGGCCAGACAGCTTGGAGAACGGCACTGACCACCTCAGGCCCAGCCTCTACGGCTACTAACATAAGATCGCCTAGGACGGGCTCATACTTAACATTCAATGCGTACCCCCTGCATGCTCCCCGCTTCACTTGAACCACATACTTTAACCTAACGAGATCTTGGAGGAGCCTATAGACCGTGGCCTTGGGGGCATCTAGGGCCTCCTCTAGAATTGATAGCGTGAAGTGCCCGGGCGGGCACAACGCTTCCTTTTTCGAGTCCGCAAGACCTATTAGTGCTAGGGACGCAATACCAGCTAGTGCCTCATGCAGCATTGAGTTCCTAGGAGAGCCCCTAGAGCCCTCGACGGTTTCGAGTAGTACCCGCGCAGCCTCTGGACTCTCAATAGGCTCTAGGCCAGTCACCCCCCTAATTCTAGAGATTGCCACAGCAGCTTTATCCATATTTACTAGGGGGTTCTCCACCTCGACCCGATAAATGATTGCCTCCCCCGGCTCTACCTCCATATGAGTCAACGCCCCTAAGGCGCCCACCTGCTCCACGGCCCTCGCAACGACCCCTCTCCAATCCCGGAAAACCTGGTCGCCCCAAGATGCTGGTAGAGGCGCTATTACCAATCTCAGAGTGAGCCCGTCTCTAGTGATTGATATATCACTAACGGCATTGAGGAAAGGCGACAATGGCTCCACTAGCTCCAGCCTGCCTTCCCTGCCAGCTTTCATTAAAAGAGTAAGGGATGACCCCTGAAATGGGGGATACACTATTCTATCCCGGCGCTCTCTGATCTCCCTAATATCACTGGGCGACCGCTTCTTCAATGCTCCGGCACCCCTCTAGCTCATAGGTATAATGGGGATCGAAGTGTATCCACCTCGAGAAGCGCCAAGCTATTATGGGCGGTATGAAAACTATGTACCTGCTCCTGTACTCCCTAAGGACGCCGGAAGCGCCATAACACTTCAGCGTCTCTGGCTTATGCACTCCCGCCTCGGCTGGGTAGGTAGCCGCTGCCACCACGCCATTGGCTGGCACCGCTCTTTTTATACGTGGCTTTATGAAGTCTAGCCTACTATGCATGGCTTCGGGCACCACTAGGTAATACATGATATAGGAATGCATCCTGACCCATCCGCGGAGCCCCCTTTTCGATAATGCACTGCCAACCACTACCACCACTCGATAAGCCGGAGTGCCCCAAGGAGCCGAGTATTTCAAGACGGCTACAGCCTTCTCGTCTTCCGCCGTGTAGGAGTATTTAGAGTAAATTTTGCCGCCTGCATTACTAATAATTGATGACAGCTTGTTCAGCATGGCGTGAGCCAGCCTCTCGATAGCCGAGTTCAGGAATGCATGCTTGAATGTGGCCCCTGCTATACTGTTAATCCCTCGGGGAATCTGGGCCGCCAGGTTTAGGTCTCTACCAGTTAACGCGAGCTTATCCACCAATATCCTCGGGGATGAGCTAGCCGCATCTCCCACGGGGGGCGCCACCCTGCATAGGCGTGGGGTGGAGTGAAACAAGCTATCACGCTATTTACCAACAGGTTTCACACAGCCTTCTACACGCGGTTTCGGCAACTAGGGGACAGGCTATGTGGTGCGGGGGGTGGGATTCGAACCCACGCAGGCCTACGCCAACGGGTCTTGAGCCCGCCCCCTTTGGCCGGGCTCGGGCACCCCCGCGCCCTGCCTATACCCGGCGCTGGGCGAGGGTTTAATGGTAGCGCCTGGCCTCATCCTTGCGGGTGGTGTGTGGTCATGGCTTCTCTCGGCTCGATCCCGGGGGGGCTTAGGGATCTCCTCCTTGGGGAGCTGCCTGGGGTGGCTGAGGCCATTGATAGGGACAACAGGGTCCCCGAGGGGCTCCTCTCGAGGCTGGAGGAGGAGGGGGCGTTCCGCCTTGGGGAGCTGCCCTCCCTCATGGAGGCTGTGAGGCTCGCCAGCCGCTCGTCCCCCGCTGTGGGCCACGTGATACTCATCCATGGGACCGCCTGGTGTAGGGTGGGCCGCCTCGTGGGGGAGCCGGGGATCGTTGCCGTGAGTATAACGGAGCCGGGTGGCGGGACTGATGTGCTTGGCAACCTGGAGACGCGGGCCGAGGCGAGCGGGGGCGGGTACAGGGTTACCGGTGTGAAGGTGTTCACTAGCAACGCCCTGTACGCTAGGTACTTCCTGGTGCTTGCCCGCGGGCCCGAGGGGCCGACGCTTTACCTCGCGGAGAGGAGCGGCGCAGTCAGCGTGGAGCCGATGGACCTCACAACCCTCCGCGGAGCCGGGGTTGCGAGGGTCGAGTATAGGGGCGCCGAGGCCGTGGAGGCTGGCACGCCTGGGAGGGGGCTGAGGGAGGCGCTCGAGGCTATTAACGTAGGCAGGCTCGGCTACGCCGCCATCGCCCTGGGCATAGTTGAGGGCGCCCTGGAGGCCGCCCTCGAGAGGATGAGGAGCCACAGGGTCTTCGGGAAGCCGCTGGGCGAGTACCAGGGGCCCAGGTGGATGGTAGCCGAGATCGCCGCCGAGGCCAGCGCCCTCGAGGCCCTGATTAGGGAGGCAGCCAGCGCCGCTGAGGGGTGCCGCGTGGATCCCCTGAGAGCAGCCATGGCTAAGGTGCTGGGGGCCAGGCTCGCCCAGAGGGCCTCGTGGGTGGCCACGCAGCTCATGGGCGGCAGGGGCCTGGCCCGGTGGAGCCTCACGGAGAGGCTCTCGAGGGACTCGAGGGCCCTCGACATAGGGGAGGGCGCTAGGGAGGTGCTCCTCGACTTCATAGCCTCGAGGCTCCTCAAAGGCTAGCTTAATAGCGCGGCCCGCGGCGGCCCCGCTCAGGGTAGGTGCGCGGGCTTGGGTAGAGCCCTACTAGCAGCCGTGGTAGTAGTGCTGGTGGCCGCCGTGGGCGTCGCTGCTTTCTACGCCCTACGCCTCCACGGCCCGGGAGCGGGCGGGCAGGCGAACCTGACGACCACCGCCCCGGGCGGGGAGTTGTTGAGGCTTGGGCTCCGGAGCGGTGCGACCCTGACCTACAACATATCCTGGAGGATAGAGAGCCCCGGCAGGAACGCGACGAGCGCCTCCTACACGGAGTCGATAATGGTGGCCAGGTTCGCGAGCGACTACCTCCTCTCAGCCAATCTGACGAGTGGCAACAAGACCGGGACGGGGAGCATACCCTACGGCTTCCTCGACCTCCCACCCGCGGCCCTAGGCCGGGGGAGCCTGGTGGCCCCCACCCTGACTCCCCTGGGCGGGGTCTGCCTGGACCTCCACCTCGCCGGCAGGGTCGCCTGGGGCCCCCGGGGCTGGGGGGCCTACGTGTACGAGTCGAGCTTCAACGGGCCCGGGTACAGGATAGAGTATAGGGGCGTCTACAACGCCTCCAACGGCGTCATGCTGGAACTCAACTCCACGGCGTTCCTGATTAATGGCAACCAGACGAGCAGGATAAGCATACGCCTAGAGCTCTCCAAGTACGAGCCCGGCGGCGGCGCCCTCCTCGTAAAGGCGCCCTCGCAGGGGAGCTTCTGCGCCCCCCTCGTCTCGAGCGACCTGAGGCTCTGCGCCGACGGCTTCTACAGGCTCGGCAACGGCCTCCCCAGGCCAGTCGAGGCCTCGGCAGTCGAGAACGCCACCAAGGGCCCCGCCATGGTGGTCATACTCAACAAGTACTGCCCCCACTGCCAGAGGTTCTGGCCCAACCTCCTGAAGGCCGCCCCCGAGATCAAGGCCCCAGTCTACGCCATAGTATTCAGCGGCGACACAGGCCTCTCAAACCCGGCCGTGGGCAACGTGATATTCACAGTCATGAAGGAGGCAGGCGCCACCGGCCAGGGGCTGCCGACGCCGAGCATCATAGTATTCCCCGGCAACGGCCGCACGCCAGCCTATAGGGCCGGTGAGATGAGCGCCTCAGACCTGGTTAACTGGGCCAACACGGTCCTCTCAGCAGGCAAGACGTAACATCCCCCGGGCCCTCCGGGTCCAGGGGGCGTCAAGACACTATACCCCGCCAGCCATACGCCCCTCCAGCGCGGGCGGGGATGAAGCAGCCCCTGCCCGGTCCACGGAGGAGGGGTGAAGAAGTGGTCCTCCACGACCCGCCCCGATGCGCTCAAGGTGTAGTCTCGAACCACGGCACGCTCCGGGATCCCCCTGAAGAAAAGGCGTTATCCACCGTGTCTAGGGTTGAAGTCGCCTTAGTCCCCCTGGGCCCGGCAATAATGGACTCGGAAAGATTAAACGATAATTAATCATAGTAAGAATAAACTATTAAACAAAAATTTAAATAAAATGATATTGGTTTTAGAGTTGCTCCTCGGAGGCTACCCCGCAGGCCAGACGGGGGGCTCGGGGCTACCTGTAGGAGCTGCGCCCCCTGTAGCCGCCGTAGCTGCGGCGGCTGTAGCCTCCATAGCCTCCCCTGCGGGGCCTCGGCCTCTCCGAGGCTTTGGGCCTCTCCTCTGGGACCTCCTCGGGCTGGGGGACGCTGTCGTCCTCTATCCTCTCTATCTCGCCGCGGTAGCCCACGTTCAGCTGGACCTCGCCGCGGTAGCTGGTGGTCCAGGCGCCGCGTATCTCGACCGCCTCTCCCTCCTCGAGCGTGCCAGCGTGCTTGCCCCAGAGGGTGAGCCTCACCCTACCGGTCTCGTCTCCGACTACGGCCTCGCTTAGGGTCCGAGGCCCCTTGCGGGTCTGCACGGTCTTAGTCTCCCCGACGCTTAGAACGCGCACGCGAACGGTTACGTCGTCCTCGCCCTCACGGAGCTGGGAGACCTTCCTCTCCTCTCCGTCCAACTCTTCCACTCTCTTCCGCCACTACCCACCCGCTGCCGGGTGGGCTG
>JALWPV010000060.1 GCA_027080775.1 Acidilobaceae archaeon | reverse complement strand
GGGGGCCGGGTGGCCGGGCAGGGGGGGAGGGGCGCGCGCCGGGTCCGGCAGCAGCGCCGTGGGCTTGCGGGTATGGGTTGCGTAGGCCACCCCCGCCTCGAGCACCAGCCCCCCGGGGGCGGGGGGATCCACCGTATGCTAGGATAGTTTTACCGAAATATAAATTCTACCCCCGGGATCCTCCGGGGCCACCCCGGCGCGGGGCGTATACCCCCAAAGGGCCGCGTGCCCGCCCGGCTCCTCCTAGACGGGGAGGCTGCCCGGGGGCCCCGGTAGCCCTCCCATCCGCACCGGGGACCCGGCCCCCAAGCCTCGCCCGCCCTAGCTTGTGGGGGTGAGGGGGCGTGGACTGGGCGAGCGTGTTCCAGTTCTACGCCCGCCTCAAGCGGGAGCTGCGGGAGGCCCTCTGGAGGGCCGAGCTCAGCCCCGAGTGCCGCCGGGCAGCCTGGGAGGCCGTCTCGAGGATCCTAGAGGAGAAGGCGGCGGAACTCGAGGAGCTGGCGGCCTCCGCCTAGGAGGGCGTCTTCATCCCCTTTGAGCGTGTTTGCATCGGTTTCCCTAATGGTTCTAGCGGCCTGGCACCTGCTCGGTGTCCCGGGCTTGGGGGAGGTAATACCCGCCTAGGATTCCCCCCTCTTGGAGGCGCCCCCGCCCGCGTCGAAGTCCCTCCTTAAGGCTACACTGAAGACGGAATTTAGGGGGCTGTGGAGGTGGGGATGCCCGCCAAGCATTGCGTACACGGGCTCTTTAAGGCGTTCGGCAGCGCGGGGATAGAGTACCCGTTCGTCCGGGCGAGGGTGTACGTGGAGGGGGAGCTCCGGGGCACCGTCGAGTTCCTCGTGGACACGGGCGCGGGTGCGAGCCTGCTGGCCTACAGGGACCTCCTGACGCTTAACATACCCCCCATGCTCCGCGGCATGCCCAGGAGGACGGCTGTGGGCATAGGGGGCGCCGTGCCCACGGTGCTGCTCAGGAAACCCGTGCGCCTGGAGCTACTGGATGCCGCCGGGGCCGGCGAGCCCATAGTGATCGTGCTGGACGGGATAGACTGCGAGGACCCCGACGCCGTGAGGGGGCAGATGCGCTCGCGGTCCAGGAGGGCTAAGAGCGCCGTCATGGCTAAGCCCAGCCTCTTGGGCTGGGACGCCCTTAGGGGGCTCGAGGTTATCATAAGCTACATAGGCGAGAAAAGGGTTCTACTCTGCGAGAGCAGGGTCTAAATGGTCTAGATTATGAAGATTACATCCTCCTCCGGGACGTAGTCTATCACGGCGTACCTGGGGTCGATGCCCCTCCTCCTGAGGGCCTCCTTGACCTCCTTTATAGAGTCCCCGACCGCGACGATCTTGTCGTCGAGGCGCGCGATGAACTTGCCGCGGTACTCCTTGGGCAGCCGGATAACGGCCGACATCCGCCGCCTACCTCCCGGAGACCCGTGCGCGTGGAGAGGACTATATCTCAACCTATTTAGAGCGTTAAACCGAGCCGCGCGGTTTCCATGCCAATAAGGGCTCCTCAGGACGCCCCGCCGACGCCGTGCCGGATGACGTGGTATCCCAAAGGCTCTCCAACCCGGCATCGCATTAGTGATACCTAATGCGTGTTAGGCCTGGAAGGCCGAATGGGCCAATTAGGCCTATTAGGCCAAACAGGCCTAACCGGCCAGTCCCGACAAGCGGTTAGAGAAGATCGGAGTGCTGGGGGAGCACCGTTTTTCTAGCCAGCCAGCAGGCCCCTGCGGGCTGCCGGGGCCCAGCTAGGGGAACTATAGCTTAGGCACCACCGGCATGACGATAGTAATTATACCAATTTATACTAGCTCGGGGCATACCCTATAACGCGGGGGCGGGGCGGGTCAGAACCGGCCCAGTCAGCCCATACGGCGCGGCAGGGGCGCCTAGGCCTCTCCAGTCCCTCATCATCCCCGCCCCGGATCCACTAGCTAGAAGATCGACAGAATAAATTCGAGAGATCCCGTTCCCCTTCAACTACTCACTCAGGGCAGGCATCCGCCACGGGCTCCGGATCCTCAGGTAAGACTGGCCCGGTCTGGGCTCGGCGAGGAGCCTCTCGGGGTAGGAGGCGCGTGCACGGGGTCTCCACTTTGGACTCTAGACTCTATAGTCCGAAGCGTCTGACAACGCTGCGCCGGGCGGCCGGGCCAGGTCTTAGCGGATGACCCCGTGGTGCCCGGCGTTCTCGGCGGATCTCCCAGGACCCCGGGCCTGCTTCAGGCTCTAGACTCTAGAGCCTGGAGCCCACGGCGGGTTCTGTGGACTGTATAGTTTAGAGATAGTTTAGAGGAGGTAGCGCGTAGCCCTCGGGGTCCTCGAGGGAGCTTAGGGTATACGGGGGAGGATCCGGGACCAAGCGCTATAGAGTGTAGAGTCTAGAGCCTGAAGTACTGCCTAGAGCCACAGGAAAGGGCCCAAGCCCCCAAGCTCTGGCGTCCAACTGGTTAGAGAAGCCTGCTCCCGGGCCTGGAGGCGCTTTTCTCTAACCATCCCCACCCCCCCAAGCCTCCAGGCGCGTACCCACTACGAACCTCGAACTTCTTAGCAGGAAGCAGGGCACCCCAGGCTCCGGCCTAGGGGTCAGACTCCTATGATCTCCCTACACGGCTTCAAGCACTCAGCTAACTTACGGCCCTTCTCGGTGAGTTGGACAGTAACTGTGCGGTCGGGGTTCCTTCTGAACTTCAACAGGCCAGCGGCCTCGAACTTCCTCTTCAGGCTCGTGTGGAAAAGGCTAGGCGAGACGCCTGTAGCATCTATTAGCTCGCTTATAGTTGGGTTGTAGCCCTCCTCTTCATACTCTCTAAGCTTTAAGAGAACCGCCGCAACGTGCCATAGGAGTAGCTTCCTAATGGCGTCGGCCTCCTTGGTCACCTTCATCACTGTTCTATCTACCTGCTTCTGAGATGGATATTAGATTATTGCTCTGAGTTCCATCTTAGAAGTTAGAAAAGCTTATTACCCTCTTGTTCTAACTTCTAAGGTGGAACTCAGAGGTGAGTGCTGTGGGAACTCTCAGGCTCCTCACGGGGGCGGCTAGGATCCTCCTAGCCCTAAGCCGTGCCGGGGGCCGAATGACCTTCTCCGAGCTCGTAAAGGCCACAGGCATGGCGCCCTCCCTCCTCGACAGGAACCTCAAGGCCCTGCTCGCGGAGGGCCTAGTGGAGAAGAGAGGCCGCTTCTACGTTCTAACTTCTAACGGGAGAGCCAAGATCGAGAGCTTGATAGCCGAGATCATTGGGAGGTGATCCCCTGTGGCTAGGATTATTGTTGAGGGTCCGGAGGAGTTCCGGAAGGCGCTGGAGCGGCTTGCCCGTCCTCAGACTCATGTGATTGTGACTGATGGGTTCTCTAGCATCACCGCCGTCCCCAGGGTCTCCTCGAGGCATAGGCACTACATCCAGTACTCCACCGTCGAGGAGGGGGAGGTTGAGGAGCTGGTCCGCTACGTGAGGGAGCGCGGGTTCGTCGTGATCCGGGGTATCGTGCAGCAGGAGGCCCCGGGCTGAGGGGGGTGGCCAGCGTGGATAGGGCCTGGCTGGCGGCGTGGGTTAGGGGGCGGATCGCGGAGTTGGAGGAGGAGCTCGAGGCCCTCCGGGGGATCCTCGAGGTGCTGGAGGGGGGCGGCGACCCGGGGAGGCCCCGGCCCGGTGAGAGGGTTGAGGAGGTCAGGGTTGGGAGGCGCAGGATAGCAAGGGTCTTCAAGGGCGAGGACTACGTGAGGCTCGCCCCCCTGGAGCCACTGGCCCTACCACCAGAGGCCAGGGCCTACCTGGAGGAGGTCGTGAGCGAGATACGGGCCGAGCAGGCCCGCGACCCCTCGCGCGCCCCGGAGGCCAGGCTCGAGTTGAGGGAGGACCCCGGTGGGGGCCTCCTGGAGGCCCGGATAGAGGGCCTGGGGGGCGTGCTCGAGCTTGTGAAGGCGAAGACCGCCCTGAAGCACGCCGCGGAGGCTGCCTGGCAGTACACGAGGGCCGCCCGGAGGGCCGGGGGTGCCGGCGGTGCCTGAGGC
>JALWPV010000059.1 GCA_027080775.1 Acidilobaceae archaeon | reverse complement strand
CGTGCACCCACGCCGGCCCGCCGAGGCCCGCCAGCCACCCCGCGAAGGCCCCGGCGAGGCGGTCCCTCTCGGACTCTGGCATGTCCTCGAACGGGCTGGGATCCACCCGCCACCAGACCCTCCTCCCTCCGCCTCGGGTATTGCCTGCCCGACCGGACTCCACGCCCCTGCCCCATGCATGTAGGGCCCTGGTGGAGGACGCGCCCGGGGCCGTAAGGCATTTAACTTCTGGGAATCCAGCTGGAATCTGGACAGAATCCAGGTGGCTGGGGTGGGGGTGATGAAGCGCCTTGGGGGCCGAGGGCCTCAGCCCCCTCCCGGGGGGGCGGGGCCTCATGGGCTGGATACGACCCGCTGACCCACCCCTCTTGTAGGGTGGCGTGTGGGGGTGATAAGGGTTTGGAGGGGTTTGTGAGGGTCGATGTTGTGAGGGCTAGCTCCAAGGGTAGGGGGCAGGGTGCGAACCTCAACATACCGGCGAGGATCTACGAGGCCCTGGGGAGGCCCTCCGTGTTCGCGCTCTACCTGGATGGGAGGGGGAGGATCCTCCTCGAGCCCCTGAGGATCCTAGGGGAGGCCAGGCCCCTCCCGGGGGAGTACGCCGCTGCCCTGGAGAAGCGCCTCAAGGCAGGGGCCCAGGAGGCAGTGGCCCTCCTCCCCACGGAGTTCAAGGAGAGGCTCCGGGGGCTGGGAGCCCCCGCCGTGAGGGTCGCCCTGAGGCGGCTCCTCCACGACGAGACGCTCGCGCTCGTCGAGGGTGGGGGAGGGAGCGAGTACTACAGGCTCCCCCTCGGGATGGAGGAGGCCCTAGGCGAGGTGCTGGAGGCCCTGGGCGTCGAGGGCGAGCCGCCCCAGCGGATCCCCGAAGGGCCCGATGCAGTAGTACTAGTCGAGGTCGACGGGCTCAGGGCCAGGCTCTACTTTACACGACCCTAACCCTGACCTCCCTGAGAACTATGCCCGTGCCCGGGATCCCCACCCTAATGGTGTGGACGCCCCGGGGCAGCTCGAGGGCGAGCCTGTACCTGCCCCCCTCCCCCGTCTCGGCGTCGCGCCTCTCCCCGTCCACCTCCACGGTAACGCTCGGGTAGGGCCTGCCCGTGCCGGGGTCGACGGCAACCCCGACGAGCTCGGCCTCGGCGACGCCAAGGTCCGGGTCGGCGGTGAGCGTGTACTCCTCCCCCTCCCCGCCCTGGGCCCCGCGGGGCCCCGGGGGCGCGGGCGGGAGGAGCATCAGTAGCAGCTGGGCCTCCGGGCTGAGGGCCCCGGGCTCCTGGAGGCCCAGGGCGAGGAGGGGCCCGGCCGCCAGCACCCCGAGGAGGAGGCCCGGGGTTACGGGGAAGCCCCCGGGCAGCGAGGCTATGACCGGGCCCCTGAGCGCGGAGGCCAGGCCCGCGAGGAGGGCGGCGGCGAGGGCCAGGTAGAGGGCCCTCCTGAAGGAGAGGTACAGGGGGCCCAGGGGCAGGACGGGCTCGTCGAGCGAGGAGAAATCCTGGACGGAGTTGAGCTGCACGAGCCTCCGGGCCACCCCTCTCCCCCGGCTAGATGAAGAACTTGATTATGGCCCAGAAGCCAGCCGCTATGGCCAGCGCTATGATGCCCCTCCCGATCCACCTCCCCGCGTCCTCGCCGCCCGCAACGAACTTCACGGCCCCCACGGCGACCGCGGCCAGGCCAGCGAACATCGCTATGAATAGGAGAAACGAGAGTATCCTGCCGGCGAGCGACACTATCGGGGCGGGGGCGCTCGGCTTGACCTCCGGCACGGGGAGGCTCGCGTTGCTGGTGTTCGCCTGGGCCAGCGCGGGCTGCGCCAGGAGCCCGAGGGCGGTGAGCAGGGCCCAGAGGATCCCCCGGATCCTCCCCCTCACGGCGTGGCACCCAACCCCCCAGGCGCCCCGGGGGACGGGTGCTAGGGGCACCTGTAGACCAGGATCAGGGCCCAGGGGGTGCCCGCGAGGTTCTCTATGCTCATGACCTCCTCCCCCTCCGCCACGCTGAGGCCCGCGCTCGCGGTCGCCGCGCGGCCGCCGCCCGAAGCCCTGCGGTCCTCGAGCCCCTTGACGTAGATGAGCGGGGGGAGGGCCACGGTGTAGGTCCTGCCCCCGTAGGACACTGTTGTGCTGCGGCCGGAGATGGGCGCGGAGCCGGGGTAGACGACTATGAAGTAGTAGCCCTCCACGGGCTCTAGGGTGAGGTTGTAGTCTATGTAGACGTAGGCCTCGGCCTCCGCGAGCGAGGGGCTGGCGGAGGCCCCGGCCTCGGAGAGGACGTGGATCCCGAGTGTTCTGTTGAAGACCCAGAGGGGCCCCAGGGGGATCCCGGTGCGGTACAGCTCGGCCGAGGCGCTCGTCGAGCTGCAGGTCAGCATGTACCCGCTGTCGGAGCGGCTCAGGTTACCGATGGAGGCCTCGGCGTCGGCGCCGCCGTAGCAGCCGTAGGGGCCGCCTACGGCGTAGGCCTGGGCCGAGCCCGAGACGTTGAAGGGCGACGCCACCGTCAGCTCGAATCCCGTGAGGTTGTAGACCCCATCCAGGATGCAGGCGCCGGGGTAGTCCTCGCCCAGGACGCTTATGAGCCACTCCACGAGCTGCAGGGCGTCCACGCTCGCGTTGACCTCGACCCCGGGGAGGAGCGTGGCGTTGGAGCCGCCCGGCGCCGTCGGCTCCCCGGGTATGTCGAGCACGGAGTCGCCCCCCGTGTAGAGGGGGTCCCAGGGGAAGACGTCGCCGAGCTCGGTGACGGCGTAGGCCGCCAGCCTCGCCCTGGCGGCGGGCCCCCAGACCCTCGCCTCCAGGGAGGCGCCGGGGGCCAGGGTGGCGTTGAGGGCCTCCACGCGCATGGAGCCGTTGTCGAGGTCCCTCGACACCAGGTAGAGGATCCTCGAGTCGACCGTGCCGGAGTTCACTATGAGGGCGTAGACGCCGCTCGAGTTGACCAGGGGTATGAGGGTGAGGCGCTCCCAGCCCCTCTCGGCCTGGAGGGCGGCCTCCCCGCTCACCGCCGAGGCGGCGTAGAGGGCCGCCAGTATGACCGCCAGTAGGACGGGCACCGCTATCAGGGCCCCGAGCACCGTGCTGATGCCCCTCCTAGCCGCCCTCAACCCTCGCCACCCTGGGAGCCGCGGCCTCCGGCAGCGCCACGAGGGACCCCCTGCACGCGGGCCCCGAGGGCGGGGCCCATGAGCCCGTGGTGGCGTTGTAGGCCAGCACGGGGCCCCCGGGGCCCAGGCAGCCCTCGACCACGTAGTAGATCGCGTAGCTCGAGTTCAGGGGCGCCACGTACCTCAGCAGGGGCCTCCCACCCCCGGGCTCCAGGGCCCTGGAGGCCTGGGAGGCGTACTCGTAGAGGAGGCCCCCGCCGAGCAGCGTTAGGGCCACGAGCGCGAGGCTCGCGATTATCTTGCTGGCCACCACGCCCCCGAGGAAGCCCGAGAAAGAGGGGGACGGGAGGCGCGGGATCCCGGGGGCCGTTAGGCGCTGAACTGGTAGCTCACGGTCTTCGTGACGCCGCCCTCGCCGTACACTATCTTGATTATGTGCTGGCCGCTGCCGAAGCCGCTGGGCGCCGGCACGGTGTTCTCGAGGCTACCGCCCGGCTGGAGGGTGGTGTTGCCCCAGCCGAGGCTCTGCGTCACCTCGGTATCGTCTATGTAGACGTGCTGGATCGTGGCGGGGTGGCCCCCCGTGTTCTTGAGGGATATGTCGAGGTAGGTGCCCTGGCTTGTGTAGACGGGCTTCACGGTGGCCCAGAGGTCCGCCTTAGTCACGGCGCTCGTGCTGCTCGAGAACACGCTGTAGGCGAGGCCGACGCCCATGATCACCATGGCCACGAGGGCCAGCTCCGCTATTATGGTCCGCACCGAGCCCCGCCTCCAAGCTCCAGCCGGGGAGGCGGGGGACGCCGGGCCGCCACGGGCCCGCGGCGCATCTATCAGAATAGAATTATGGGATTGGAGGCGGGGGGGCGGTTGGCTACGGCCCGTCAACAGGAGGCTCCTTAAAGCCCCTGCGCCCCCGGGCCCCATCC
>JALWPV010000058.1 GCA_027080775.1 Acidilobaceae archaeon | reverse complement strand
GCGATAAGGAGAATGGCCTCCCCGGCCCAGGACAGCCCCGGGGGAGGCACTGTCGGGTGACACCCTCGATCCCCGGGTACACGATAAGAGGGTGCTAGGGATCCCCCGGGCCTGGGAGGGGGATCCTGTGGTGGCGTGGGGGCGGTGGTGAGGAGGGTGTCGGTTGGGGCTGTTGACCGGGAGGTTCTAGGGCTCATTAGGCGTGTCGTCTTGGATGAGGCCCGTAGGCTCGGCGTGGAGGTTGAGAGGGTCATACTCTTCGGCAGCAGGGCCCGCGGCGACGCCAGGCCCGACAGCGACTGGGACATACTAGTAGTCGTGGAGGGGAGGATCGATAGGAGGAGGAAGACCATCCTCGCGGCGGGGGTGGGGGCTACCCTGACGCGCCTGCTGGGCAGCCCTGTGGATGTAGTAGTGGTTTCCGGGGATTACTGGAGGAGGTA
This sequence comes from Acidilobaceae archaeon, assembly GCA_027080775.1. Taxonomy (GTDB): domain Archaea; phylum Thermoproteota; class Thermoprotei_A; order Sulfolobales; family Acidilobaceae; genus Calypsonella; species Calypsonella navitae. Next base: position 3,625 of record JALWPV010000058.1, on the reverse strand, counting down.
CAAGGGCCTCCCGGGCACAATCCTGTACCCGGCGGCCGTGGAGGGGGTAGCGATTGTCTAGTGTAATCACCTGCAAATGGCTGAGAAAGGCTGGCAACAACCTTAGGTCGGCAGAGCTCCTCCTCGAGAACGGGCTCACGGGGGAGTCGACCTTCCATAGCCAGCAGGCCGCCGAGAAGGCCCTCAAAGCCCTGATAACTGCCCTTGGAGAGCAGCCGCCGAAGACCCACAACATAACCAGGCTCCTCCAAGTCATAGAGGAGAGAGGCGTCGACACGAGCAAGCTGGGGGGTAGGGGCGTAGAGAGGCTCACAGTGTACGCCGTGGAGGCTAGGTACCCGGACTTCGAGGAGGAGCCCACGGAGGAGGAGGCCCGGGAGGCCCTAGGCCTCGCCAGAGCCGTGGTGGAGTGGGTCATAGAGAAGCTCGGGGAACTAGGAGTAGAGTGTTGATGAAAACGGCAACCGCTAGGCTTCCCCGGAGGCCTGCGGGGCCTGGGGCCCCCCGGTCCGGCCTGGGGCCTCCCGCGGCTCAGGCCTGCTCGCCGTGGGTTGCTCCTTCCCGGGTGCGGGCTTGGGGGTGCATGCCCAGCCCGCGGCTAGTAGCGCTATGATCAGGGTTGCGAGTAGGGCTTGTGTGGCCTGTTGCCTGGGTGTCCCCGCCTGGCTCGGGGGTGCTAGGCCCTCGAGTGCTATCAGGAAGCCTGCTGAGGCCGCGCCGAGGGGGCCGCCGCTCCTGTAGCCTGCCGCTAGGGCTGCTGTGGCCGCCACCTCTGCGACTCCTATTGCTGCGAGGGCTATGGTTGCGAGGGGGATCCCTGCTATGCCTAGGGTGGTGCTCGCCGCCGCTGCGGGTGCTTGGAGCATTGCCGCTAGGAGTAGGGTGAAGCCCTGCACCGCCAGTAGCGAGGCGGCGGCCATGAGGGCTCCGGGGGTGCATCCCTCCTTGGTTGTGGTGGTCAGCGTCACCACCGCCTCTGGGTGTTGTGGTTGCCCCTAATATGCCCGTCGCCTAGCCTCTCTATGGGTGTGGCGGTAGTGGGAGGTGCGCGTATAGCGCCGCTACCGCTAGGCCTATCGAGTCTAGGGCTAGCCATAGGGCTAGGGCGGTCCTCGCCCCCAGCTCCCTTATCATGGCCCCGAGGGCTATGATGCATGGCACCTGGTAGGTGGAGGCCATTGTGAAGGTCATTATCTGGTGGGGGGTGAGGGCGCTCGTGAAGCTCGTCGTGCCTAGGACAGCTGCGAGCATAGCTATGACGAGGTCCTTCTGGAGGAACCCGTAGACCAGGGGCACGAGGGCCTCGGGCGGCAGGCCTAGGAGGCCAGCGAGGGGCCTTAGGGCTTGGAGGCTCTTGGCTGCGAGGCCCCAGTGCTCTAGGGCGGCGTAGGCTAGGGCGCCGGCCACGACGAGTGGGGTCACTATTACTATGAAGTCCTCGAGCCGCATCCAAGCCTTCCTCGCCACCGCCCCCGGCCTGGGGGGCCTGAGGGGTGGGAGGTCCTCTATCAGGGTGGCCTCCTCCCACGCCCCCAGGATCCCGGCTAGGAGCCTCACCACGAGTAGGGCTAGGGTGAAGCCTAGGAGGTACACGGCTATGGGGGCCCACACCCCCAGGCTTCGGCCGGCGACGCCGAATATTATCGATGCCCTCGAGGAGCAGGGCACGAAGGCGAGGGCGGCGACCGCGAGGATTCTCTGCCTCCTCCCCGGGAGGATCCTCGTCGCGGTGGTTGCTGGGACGGAGCAGCCTAGGCCCAGGAGCACGGGTATGAGGCCCTTCGAGTAGAGGCCGAGCCTCCTGGTTAGGCCGTGTAGCCACGCGACCATCCTGCTTAGGAGGCCCGAGTCTTCTAGTAGGACTATGAGGAGGTAGAAGGTGAACACGTAGGGGAGCGCCGCCACGTACTGGGCGTAGAGGGCCTGGAGGCTCCTAGCCGCGGCGAGGCCGGCTAGGCCCCTCCCCTCGAGGCTCGAGGCCAGGGCGTCGAGCCTCGCCGCCGCGAGGGAGTCGACGAGCCTTATCACGTAGCCCCCGAGGGCTAGGGTCGCCCCTATGACGCCCACGACTATCCCGAGGGAGGCCGCCGCCCCTAGGAGGGGCCTCCTGAGGAGCGCCTCGTCGAGCCTGCCCCTCCTGGGCCTGGCCCGGACCCTCATGTGCCTCTCCGCCAGGGCTAGGGCGTGGCCTGCCCTGGTGGTCTCGATGTCCCTGTGTGGGTCGTGGCCGGCCTGCTTGAGCCTCTCCCGGGCCCTCTCGGCGTGGGGGCAGCAGTAGAGCCGGCAGACCAGGGGGTCACCCTCGACTAGCCTGACGGCTAGGCCCCTCCTGCTGAGCCTGGCGTGGCCGGGGACGCAGTTGGATGCCTCCTCTATGGCCTCCTCTATGTGGTCGTCATACCTTATGGCCAGCCTCCCCCGCGAGGGCCTCCCAAGGGCTTCGAGTAGCTCCCCTAGGCCGCCGCGCTTGAGGGGGTTGACCCTCGCCACTGGGACGCCGAGCTCGGCCTCTAGGCCCCTGTAGTCTATGGTGATGCCCCGGGCCTCGGCCTCCTCCCAGAAGTTCACGGCCACGATCATTGGGACTCCCAGCTCTATGAGGGCCACCGCTAGGAGGAGGCCCCTCTCGAGGGCCGTGGCGTCGACTACAAGTATGGCGTAGTCGTAGTCGCCCTCTAGTATCACCCTCTCCGTCACCTCCTCCTCGAGGCTGCTGGGGTAGAGATTGTAGACCCCGGGTGTGTCTATGAACTCGTACTCAACCCCGCCTATCACGGCCCTCGCAGTGTAGAGGTCCACAGTAGTCCCCGGGTAGTTGGCGGTCCTGACGGCGGCGCCGGTCAGGGCGTGGAGCAGGCTGCTCTTGCCAACGTTCGGCTGCCCCACCAGGACGACCCTAACGGGACCAGCCATGGACCCCTAGCCCCCCAGGGCCACTAGGATCCTCTTGGCGACCCCGGCGTCGAGGGCCGCGAGCCTCGCCTCGGCCCCGGTCTCCACTACGACTAGGCTGCCGGTCTTTGAGACGAGCCTGACGGGCCTCCCGGGGAGGATGCCGACGCCGTAGAGCCTCGAGAGTATCCTAGGCTCCGCCGCCAGTATCGCTACTACCCTACCCGAGGCGCCGGGCTCGAGGCTGTAGAGGGTCTCGACCCTCCTCCCCCGGGCCTCGGCGAGGATCCTCTCGAGGTCGACTGGTAGGTGCTCGAGGGCGTGGGCCGCCCTGTGGGCCTCGGCCTCCCCCACGAGGCCCGCCTCGACTAGGAGCCTCTCCGCCTCAACATGCCTCCTGTGGACCTCCTCCGCCTCAGCCTCACCCCTGGGGGTGAGGCTCACCCTATCGCCGCTCCTCTCGACCAGGCCCTCCCCGGCGAGCTCCCCCACGACCTCCCCGGCGAGGCCCTCATCGCCCAGCTCCTCCGCCACCTCACCCATGCTAGCCGAGCCGCCCCTCTCCCTGAGGAGGCGGAGCACGTCCTCCCTCGCAATCCTCCTCTCCCGCCCAGCGCCGCCGTAGCCAGCCAAGGACAGGGGCACCCCCAGGGCGGCCCCGGGGGCTTGGGGGGCTAGGCCTTAAGTCTTCGAGTAGAGACTCGCCCCCCAAGAGTGGGGGCTGGGTTGCCGG
>JALWPV010000057.1 GCA_027080775.1 Acidilobaceae archaeon | reverse complement strand
GATGATATCGGCTAGCATAAGCGCTGTCTACGAGATAGTCGACACCTTCTGGCTCTCCCGCCTCGGCCCCGCCGCCCTCAGCACCCCGACAGTCTCGTGGCCCTACCGTGGCGTGCTGATGAGCCTGGTCTTCGGCGTGAGCGCGAGCGCCTCGAGCCTCGTGGGACAGTACGTCGGCGCCAGGGACTACAGGATGGCCTCCCGCTCCGCCGGCACAGTCCTCGGGGTGCTCCTGGCAATACTCGTGCCGGGCAGCCTGGCCTTCATGGCGTTGGAGGGCTACTACGCGGGGCTCACCCACCTACCCCCCGACATAAGGCCCCTAGCCCTCCAGTACCTCACGGTGCTCCTGGCCGTAACGCCGCTCTCGGGTATCAACATACTCTTCTTCACCACTATGGGGGCCATAGGCGACACGAGGACCCCCATGAAGCTCAGCCTGTTCTCAACGCTACTAAACTTCGTCCTAGACCCAGTGCTCATCTTCTGGGCCCACCTCGGCGTCCTGGGGGCGGCGCTGGCCACGGGCCTCTCCATAGCGGCTAGCGCCGGCTACGCCCTCTACAGCTTCGCAACGGGGAGGCACGGTGTGAGGATAGGCCTAGGGGACCTCCTACCCGATAGGAGCCTCCTACCCCTCGTCTTCAGGGTCTCAACGCCCGTCATAGCCCAGCAGCTCGGCACTAGCCTCGGCTTCGTCGTGATGATAAGGGTCGTCTCGGGCCTGGGCACCCCCGTGGTGGCGGCCTACTCGATAGGCCAGGTCATACTCAGCTTCGACAGGGTCATAGTGATGCCCGTCTCGAGGGCCACGAGCATAATAGTATCCCAGGCCCTAGGCGCCGGCCTGAGGCAGAGGGCCCTCGAGGCGGCCAGGAGGGGCCTCGGCCTCATAATGCTCTCCTCCGGCTCCTACGTCGCCCTCCTCCTGGGGATATCAAGGTACTTCATAGCGGTGTTCACCCACGACCCCTACACCTTCCAGGCCGCTACGAGGATGCTACTCATATTCGGCCCCAGCATAGTCTTCTTCGGAGTCTTCATGCTCGCGAACTCTATAGCCCGGGGGAGCGGGCACACACTATTCATGGCGGCCGTAGGCCTCTCCAGGCTCTGGCTCCTGAGGATACCACTATCCTGGCTCCTAGCCTACACCCTACGCCTCGGCGACACCGGCCTCTGGGCCGGCATGGCCACGAGCAACTACGCAGCAGGCCTCCTAGGGGCGGGGTGGACCCTGAGGGGTGGGTGGGCCGAGGCGATAATCAGGAGGGCCAGGCCTAAGCCCCTCGAGGCCCGCGCCCAGGGCGGCGGTCGGTGAGGCCGGCGGCGAGGGCTAGTAGCCCAGCGGCTACGCAGCCTATGGCGGCTAGGCGTATCCAGGCCCTCGGGCCGTGGGCGTCCATGTAGGGGCCGGCTACGAGGGTCCCGATGATCCAGCCGAGGTTGAATGAGAGGGAGTATATGCTGGAGGCCGTGTACCTTATCTCCTCGGGGGTCCTCGATAGTATGTAGTTGTTACCGGCAACCATTATGTGTATGTACACGACGCCGAGGAGAACCTGCGCACCCAGGACCCCCGGGGCTGTGGAGGCGTGGAGGTAGAGGTAGAAGACCAGGCTCGTACCCATTATCGCCAGGGAGTAGACAAGGGCCTCCCTCCCCCTGCTAACCCTCGAGGCCAGGGGCGTGGCCGCGAACTCCGCCAGGGGGTTGGCGGCTAGGGCTATGCTAGTCCAGAGTATGCTGACGCCGAACACCATGTTGAAGACAACTGCCAGCACGGAGAAGACGCCGCTGGCGAAGGCGTTCCTGAGGACGAGGGCCAGCGCGACAATGTAGACCCCGAGGGGCACCTCCCTCAGGCGGCCCAGGACCCCGCGGCCCCCGGGGAGCCTCGCGGGGGGCCTCCACCTGCAGGAGGCCGCCGCGGCCGCCACGCTGAGCAGGGCGGCCGAGTGCACTAGCCAAGGGAACCCTAGCGCCGGGAGGATCGCCCCGCCCGCGAGGCTGCCCACAGCCATGCCGAGGGAGGAGGTGAGTGCTGTAATGCTAACACCCCTCCTGACCCCGGCGAGCAAGGAGAGGCTGCCAAGCGCTATTGGGAGCGCGGTGGCCAGCCCCACGCCCTGGAGCGCCCTGAAGGCGTAGACGAGCGCCGGGCTCCCGTGGAAGGCTACAACGCCCTCGATGCCTACCGCGTTGGCTAGCAGCCCGAGGCAGACCAGCGTGCCGGGCCTGCCCGTGAGGTCCGCCAGGAGCCCCGCCGCTAGCGTGGAGGGCGTGAGGGCCAGGAAGTAGGCGGAGGCCGCCCACGTCACCAGCCTGTACTCCCAGCCGAGGCTCTTGAGGTATAGGGGCAGCCAGAAGCCGAAGCTGCCCACGGTGTAGTAATAAGCCAGGGCCGGCAGGGCGGCCCTCACTATCGCCGCTCGGCTCCCAGAGCCCACCCCGGCATGGCCCCGCAGCGGCGCTGCGGCGCCCCCGGGTGGGGCCCGGGGGATTAGAGGCGTGGGGGTCTGCTGGTATAGTCGTGGCTCTTCTCTATTGTGTAGCCTGGCCCGGCTCGGGCGCGTGGTCGAGTATGTAGTCTATGGCGTCCCTGTACACGTCTAGGAGCACTGGTATATCGCTGTAGGCAACCTTCTCGGGTGTGTCGCAGGAGGAGAACATGTAGATGGGCCCCGAGATCAGGCTCGCGACCGGGACTCCCCTCCTCCAGAACCTGTTCGCGTCGCTCGGGACTCCGAGGATGGTGCTCGTCGGCAGTAGGAGGGTGCTCCTTGGCCTATGGGCCTCCAGGGCCCTCTTGAAGGCCTCCACGATGTAGGGCTTGTCCTCCGAGGCGAATATCGCCCTCGGCTCGGGCCTGCCCGTGGGGTAGGCCTTGCCGTCGCGGACAGCGTACTCCATGCCTATGTGCTCCACGGCTATGTCCACGAGTATCCTGCCCGCGAGGTCCCTATGGGCTTCTAGGAACGCCTCCTGCCCCGAGCCGGAGTCGAAGTGGCCCTCCGTGAAGAGGAAGACCATGGTGTGCCTGGGGGTCCAGCCCTCCCGGGCCTTGGAGGCGTAGTGCCTGGCGAGGAGTAGCACGAACGCCACCCCCGAGGCGTCCTGGACGGCCCCGCCGTATGGGGCGTCGTGGTGGCTGTGCACCACGACAACGCCCTCCCCCCTCCCGGGGAGGATGGCGTAGACGTTCCTACCCTCCACCTCTCCAGTCTCGGCCTCCAGGCTCAGCCTCGCCCTAGCGGTGGAGCGCGCCAGCTCCTCCAGCCTCCCAGCGCTCCGGGCCTCGACCCATAGCCCCGGGAGGCCCCGGAGGACGCCATCTGAGGGTGCGTAGTAGGTGAACTCGCCGCACCCCATGTCGGGGTAGTTCATGAGAACCCCGACGTAGCCCGAGGCCCCGGCCTTCTGGGACGCCTCGTATGACAGGGGATCCACGGGGCACCCGCACTCGGATGGCTCGAGCCTGGTCATGTAGACGCTCGGCTTCGCCTCCCCGAGGCCCGCCGAGGCCTCGAGGGAGCCGTCGGGGTCGCTCACGTGTATCGCCGCTGGCACTAGGAGCCCCAGGCTCAGCGAGGGGAACTCGAGTGTCGAGACGGCTATCCTACCCTCGAGGGATCCCTCGATGCTCGGGGAGTGGGCGCTCCCGATGAAGGCGAGCCTGCCCTCAACGCTCCCCGGGCCGGTGCGCGCCATGTAGTAGGAGGGGACCTCCACCCACTTGGAGCCATCCCACACCTCCAGGCTCCACGAGCGCGCCAGCCAGCCCCGGGCCCTGTAGGAGTCAACGTGGACCTCGAGGCCCAGCTCCTCGAGGCGCCCCCTGAGGTACTCCTCAACCCACCTATCCCCGGGGCTCCCCGGGAGCCTGCCGCCCCTCTCAACGGAGCCCCTATACACGTCCTCCACGACTCCACGGTAGAACTCGAGGTCACCCGAGGACGCCACGGTCCCACCGGCCTCCCACGAGGGCCGAGGCAGGCTATAAGCTAGGCGATGGTGCCGCCACAGTGTTCCATGGAGAGACGGGTGTTGCCTAGAAAAACCCCGGCCCCCCTCCCCGCATCTGGGA
>JALWPV010000056.1 GCA_027080775.1 Acidilobaceae archaeon | reverse complement strand
CCCCCGCGGACCTCGACCACAATCTCATCGCCCTCCCTGACGCCCAGCGCCTCCCGCAGCCTCTTAGGCAGGACCACTATACCCTTCCTGCCTACCTTCAAGACCACCCTCACGCAGGCCGCCTCCCTACCCCAGTTCAACCTGCATATAATAGGTTTAACCATACTGAGAGTTTTAACAAATGCTCTCTAGTTTAACTTTGAGGAGTCGGCGACCCGCCGCTGGATGCCCTGGCTGGCTCGAGGCTTATAGCCCCCTCTATTGAGCACTGGCTAGTGGTGCTTGGGTGTGGGTAGGGCCCGCGAGCTGCTACTGGTTACGAGGCCCTGGAGCTTCACGTTCACCGTGCTGGTCGTCCTGATCTCCTCGCTGCTACCCCTAGCCCTGGGCTACAGGGTCTCCTGGGGCCTAGTAGGGCTGGCCCTGCTCGGCTCGGTGCTGCTGCACGCCATGGTTAACGTGTTGAACGACTACTTCGACTACAGGCTGGGCCTGGACAGGCCCGGCGTCGGCACCGTGGAGTACAGGCCCCACCCCATAGTCCACGGGATCCTAACGCCCCGCGGCACCCTAGCCTACGGCCTGGCAGCGGGACTCGCGGGCCTCTCCCTCGCCGGCCTCGCGGTCGCCCTGGGCAGGCCCCTGGCCGTGCCCCTAGGGCTCCTGGGGGCGCTGCTGGCCTACGCCTACTCCGGGGCCCCCTTCTACATGAAGTACAGGGGCCTCGGGGAGGTGGGGGTCTACCTAGCCTGGGGGGTCCTGATACCCCTGGGATCCTACTACCTCGCAACAGGGAGGCTCGACCCCGCCCCCCTCGTGGCGCTCCTGCCCCTAGCCCTGGGCATAGTGGCCGTGCTCATGGCCAACAATGTGAGGGATATAGAGAGTGATAGGGCCTCCGGCGTCAGGACCATCCAGGCTAGGCTCGGCTTCGAGGCCTCTAGGAAGCTCTTCAAGGCCACGCTATACGCCATGTACCCCGCAGGCTTCGCCGCGGCCCTCCTAGACCCAATCCTAGCCATAGCCCCCCTTCTCGGCCTCGCCACGCTACCACGGGCCCACAGGGTCGCGGCGATGTTCGACTCCGGCGAGGCGCCCCCCGACGCAGACCCCAGGGTGGCGGCGCTCCTCCAGTGGTACTCTATACTATACCTCCTAGGGGTACTCGCGGCGGCCCTGACGGCGAGGATGACGGGCTAGCGCCGGCCGCCCCCGCTCTCTATTAGGCCCCAGTGACTCTATACTAACACGGTGAGATGCACTAGTCTTGAGGGGAAGGAGTGTTCTCGGGGTTATAGTCTTACTCGTACTGATAGCTGGCCTCGCCGCCCTCCTGGCCTCCAGGAGGGGCGGAGGCGCAGGCGGGGAGGCCACCACGGCGACAACGGGCGCCCCAAGCCCCGTGAGCCCCGGCGGGTGGCCCAGGCCCTCGACCGTGGTCATAGTGCTCGAGGTGCCCGCTAACGGGACGGTCATATGGTACCGCGAGAGCCTCCACTACAGCCCAAACGGCTACTCCTACATCAAGAGCCACTGGCTGGCCTACGCCTCAAACCTGTCGGCCCGCCTTAAGGGGGTATACGCCTCCAGGGGCGCAGAGGTATCCGGCGTCGAGGTAATAGGCCTGGACTACAACCACACCGTGGAGGCGAGCTTCACGGTAACCAACAAGGCATGGGTTAGCAATGGCGAGGCGACCGCGGACTTCCTATGGTTCCTCGACGCCTGGGGCCTAGACTTCATAGAGAGCCACTTCAGGGAGTCGAGGAGCGGCCTATCCTGGAGCGGATCCATAAACGGGACCAGGGTCTCCATAGTGATCCTGGTACCCCCACAGCCGGGCCCCTACAGGGCCTGGGGCGAGCCATACGGCCACTGCCACGGCCACATATGGTGGTCAGCCAACAGGTCCAACACGCCATAACAAGCCCCGCAACGCCAGCGGCCCTCCCCGGGAGCCCCGCGTGGGTGGTGTAGAGCCTAGAGTTGTGGGCCTAGTCTCACCCGACCCCGGGTCTCTCAGGCCCGTTGTGGGTGAACTAGAGGCGCTCGGCTACAAGGTGCTTCTAGCCCGGGCCTCGGGTCCCCACGAGGCCACCGCCGCCGCAGGGGAGCTTGCGCGGTGGGGAGCCGAGCTAGTGGTGCTACCGGGATCCTGGAGGGGGCCCTGGCCCGAGGCCTCGAGGAGGCTTGGTGTGAGGATAGTGAGGGGCCCGTGGAGCCCCAGGCTACTCGCTGAGATAGCCTCCCGCTGGGGGCTCCATAGGCTCGAGGCCCGCGTGGAGGCGGAGAAGGCCCTCGGCCCCGATATGGCTAGGCTCGCCGTTGAGAGGGTGAACGAGCTGCGGGCCTCCCCGCCCGCTGGCTCCGTGGAGGTGTGCAGCGCCAGGATCCCCCGGGGGCCTCCCCCGATCCTGGTGCTAAGCGAGGTCTACGTTAGGAGCTGCGACGCAGACGAGGTCGTGGGGGAGGCCTCCCGGAGGATCCTGGAGGGGGCCGATATAGTGGCGCTGGGCTGGGACGGCTCGGTTGGCATCGAGTGCTACTGGAGGGTCCTCCGGGCCGCCCTCGACAGGCTTGGCCCCCTCGCGGCAGACCCCGGGAGGCCCAGGCTAGCCCTAGAGGCCGCCCGGAGGGGGGCTTGCCTGGCCCTGAGCGTCACGAGGAGCTGGCTTCCCAGGATCCCCCGGGAGCTACGCTCCAAGGCAGGCTTCGTGGTGATACCGGAGGGCCGGGGGGAAGCGTGGAGGGAGCTCCTGGGGGCTGCTAGGGAGGCCGGGCGCCTGGGCTTGGAGGCCGTGCTCCTGGACCCCGTGGCCCTGCCCCCCGTGGCGCCGGGGCTTCTCGGGAGGCTCCTCGAGGCCCGGAGGCTAAGCAGGGCGGGCCCCGGCTACCCCATAATGCTCGGAGTCAATAACGCCGTGGAGCTGCTCGACGCTGATACCAGCGGCTCCACCGCCGCCATCGTGGCGCTGGCCGCGGAGGCCGGGGTCAGCGTTGTGATGGTTGGTGAGGAGAGCTGGAAGGCCCGGGGGGCCACCTGGGAGGCCTGGGCCTCCGCCGCCATGGCTAGCCTGGCGCTCTACTGGGGCAAGCCCCCCAAGGACCTGGGGGTCGACGTCCTGGTCTGCAAGAGAAAGGGGCCGGGGGGCTAGGCCTTCGCTAGCCTTAGGAGGTACTCGTGTATCCTAGTGTCGCCGGTTAGCTCGGGGTGGAAGCTCGTGGCTATCATAGCGTCCTGGACGGCCAGCACGTGGACCCTGGAGCCGTTTACCTCTATGCTGGCCGCTGGCTTGGCGCTGCCCCAGAAGTCGGTGAAGGCCGGAGCCCTGATGAAGATGCCACGGAATGGTGGGCCCTCGAGGAAGTCTATGTCTAGGTCTACCTCGAAGCTCTCCCTCTGCCTCCCGAAGTAGTTCCTATGGGCCTCCACATCCATCACGGCTAGGATCGGCTGCTCCCCCCGGGTGCCGGCTAGGCGCTTAGCCATCATTATCGCGCCAGCGCAGGTCCCGAGGGTCGGGGTCCCGCCTAGTATGGCCTCCCTCAGCCTGTCGAGGAGGCCAGTCCTCTTGGCGAGTATGCCTATGGTAGTGGACTCCCCACCAGGTATTATGATTGCGTCGGCGCCGTCGAGGTCAGCCGGCTTCTTGGCCAGCACGGGCTCGACCTGGACGCCGAGCCTCTCGCCTGCAAGGCGTATCATGTGGTGGTGCTCCGCCACGCCCCCCTGGAGGGCTACTATGGCTACCCTCACCATCGGGGCTAGACACCCCTCGTCTGGAGGAGCTCCTCGGGCTTGAGCTGCCTGATGTCGATGCCCATCATGCTCTTCTGCTCGCTGATCATCCTCTGGGCCTCAGCCACGTACTCGGGGTCGTCCCACATGCTTGTTGCGAGCACTATCGCGGCAGCCCTCTCCGGCGGGTCGCGGCTCTTGAATATGCCCGAGCCAACGAAGATCCCGTCGGCGCCCAGCCACATCATTAGGGCAGCGTCTGCCGGCGTCGCTATGCCGCCGGCGGCGAAGTTCACCACGGGTAGCCTGCCGAGCCTCGCCGTTAGGTCTACGAGCTGGTGTGGGACCCCGTACTCCCTGGCCTTCCTCATCCTCTCCTCCGGCGTCATCCTGGTGAGTAGCTTTATCTCGCCCATGATTATCTTCATATGCCTCACAGCCTCCGCCACGTTGCCGGTGCCGGCCTCCCCCTTGGTCCTGATCATCGCGGCGCCCTCCGTTATCCTGCGGAGGGCCTCGCCCAGCTCCCTGGCGCCGTTCACAAATGGCACCGTGAACTCCCACTTGTTTATGTGGTGCTTCTCATCAACAGGCGTGAGGACCTCGCTCTCGTCTATCATGTCCACCCCTATCTGCTCGAGTATCCTGGCCTCCATGTAGTGGCCTATCCTGACCTTCGCCATGACCGGTATTGTTATCGTATCCATGACCTCCTCTATCACCTTCACGTCAGCCATCCTGGCGACGCCGCCGCTCTTCCTGACGTCGTAGGGGAGCTTGTCTAGCACCATGACCGCCACCGCCCCGGCGTCCTCGGCTATCTCGGCCTGCTCCACGTTAGTCACATCCATGACGACGCCTCCCTTCTGGTACACCGGGAAGCCTAGCTTCACGGAGATCGTGCCCCTCTCGGGCACTGTTATCCTCTCGGGGAGGGGCCTGGCCTGGTATACGAAGTACTCCCCCTCCTCCCTGAGCCTGTCCGCCGCCTCCGCTAGCTTGTAGAAGAAGTCCACTATCTCGTTAAACCCCACCTCGACGAGGCCCGGGTGGTAGGCTGAGGGCTTCAATCCCGCCTGCACCCCATCGACCATAGCGTGGGCGGCGGGTGGATATACGCTTATCCTCGGGGGTGGGCAACCCTGATATACCAGGCCGCCCACAGGCCGCCATGGTGTGCAGCGTGGCTAGGATTAGGGTTGAGGTTAAGGGTGTGACCTACGAGGTCGACGATGAGCTGCTCTACACCGACACCGATGAGTGGGTTCGCGTGGAGGGCGACAGGGTCAGGGTGGGGGTCACGGATTACGCCCAGAAGGAGCTGAAGGACATAGTGGGCGTCGAGCTCCCGGACCCGGGCACCGAGGCCAGGAGAGGGGAGCCCGTGGCCGTCCTGGAGTCGGTCAAGGCCACGGCGGACGTCTACGCCCCCCTCGACGGCGTTATCGAGGAGGTCAACGAGAGGCTCCTCGAGGAGCCCGAGCTGATCAACAGGGACCCCTACGGTGAGGGCTGGATATTCACCATGAAGCCCTCGAGGAGGGAGCAGCTCCAAGAGCTACTGAGCCCCCAGGCCTACGTGGAGAGGATCAAGAGGGAGAAGGGGGCCTGAGCCTCCAGGAGGCCCTTATGCGGGCCATCGCCCACCTGTTGTAGCCCACAATCACCCTTATGGGGCCCTCGAGGAGCCTGTCGACCTCGGGGTCCCCCGTGTCTACTAGGAGAGTGTAGCCCACCCCCCGGAGCTTCTCGGGGTCAGCCGCTACTATGAGGCCCCCGCGGCCTATCCTGGCTAGGAGGCTCGGCGGTATCTGCTGGTTCCCCCGGCCGAGGAGGAAGCCTGTGCCGCCTATGGGTGAGAGTATGAGTTTGACCCTCTCGTAGCGTGAGGCGAGGGCCTCGAGGGACTCGGCGTCGAGGTCCCGGCCCACGAGCCTCCCGCTGTGGTACGCGTCGACCCCGAGGAGGGTCTTCTCGACCCCCAGCCTCCTGGCTATCCTCGCGACCGTCGAGCCCGGGCCTAGTATGTAGAGGGTGCAGTCCTCCACCAGCTCGGCCACCTGCTCAGCTATGTCCTCGAGGACCCCGGGGTCGGCCCTCGAGGGCTCCTTCCCCTGCTGCACGTGGAGGCTCCTCGGCACGAGCATGTAGCCGTAGAGCCTGGCCCTGAGCTCGCCGCGCCTGAATGCCTCCTCGTCTATGTCGAGCACCTCCCTCTCCTCCAGTGGGCAGCCCTCCACGCTGCAGTGGCCCACGGTCGCGGCGGCGGCCTCGGGGCTTACCGCGAAGACCGCGCTGTATACCTTGACGCCAGCTGGGACCCCGAGGGCGGGGAGCCTTGCGTCGACCACGTCGAGCACGTCCCTAGCAGTCCCGTCTCCGCCCACGAAGACTAGGAGGTCAACCCTACCCAGCATCGAGGCCGCGCAGCTCAGGGTGTCCTCCCTAGTGGTGGGCCACTTGCCCTCGGGCACGCAGTCCACTACCTCCACGAGCCCCTCGAGCCCCCAGGGGTAGCCGGGGGCGCCCGAGCCCATGGGGCCCGGGGGCATTAGGACAGCCTCGAGCCACTCACGCCTCAGGGCCGAGAGGAACCTCGACGCCCTCAAGGGCGACACCGGCCGGGCCCCGCGGGCCAGGGCCTCCAGGAACGCCTCGCCATCAGTCCCCTTCAGCCCCAGCCTCCCGCCCATCCCGGCGGCGGGGTTCACTATCACCCCCAGCCTAAGCCTCCCCGGCCCCAGCTCCAGGCTAGTCAACGCGCCAGCGCCCCAACCCCGAGGAGGGGCTAGGGGAGGCGTGGGTCGCGCCGCTAAAGAGTCCTCACGGCCCGCCGGGCTCGGGCACTGGCGGTCCGCTCATCCCCTCTACACGCCGTGGTAGAGCAGCTTGAGGGGCCCGCTCCACTTGGGGTCTAGTGGGTCACTGGGGGTGTAGGCTAGGGCGGCGGGGGCGCTCTTGCATAGCCTGCCGAGCCTCGCTACCGGGCCCCCGGAGGCCTCGGCCGCCCTTATGGTGTAGGCCTCGATGGCCTCCCTCGGTGTCAGGGACTCCTCGGGCCTGCAGGCGGGCTGCTCGCAGCGGCCTAGGGCTGCTGCCACGGTCTCCCAGGGCTGGTACGGCTCCACGGGGGCGTCGGTCGAGAAGGCGAGCTTAACGCCGGAGCGGGCCATGCTCGCCAGGGGGTACGCTGCCCTCAGCCTCTCGGGGCCGAGCCTCTTGTCTATCCACCAGTCGCTCACCCTGAAGTGGGGCTGCACCACAGTATAGACCTCCAGGCCTGCCAGCCTGCGTATCTGCCCCGGCCAGGCTATGCTCGCGTGCTCCACGCGGCAGTTGCACTTAGAGGCGGACTCGAATCCCTCTAGGACCTCGTCTAGGGCTGCGTCGCCTATGGCGTGGACCGCGAGCCTCAGACCCCTCTCAGCGGCGTACTCGGCCAGCTCCCTCACCGAGCGGGAGTCGAGGAGCCTGAGCCCCCTGTTGCCGGGGTCGTCACTGTAGGGCTCCCTGAGATAGGCTGTCCTGGCCCCGAGGCTCCCGTCGGCGAAGGCCTTCAGGCCGGCGACGCTCCACCTCCTCCCCCGGCCCTCCGCCAGCACCTCCGCAAACCTCGAGGGCTCCGGGTAGCAGGAGACCCTGACCCTCAGCGCCCCCATCATCTCGAGCCTCCTCAAGGCCCTAGCCTCCGCTGGGAGGCACGACATGGATGAGACCCCCGCTATCCCGGCCTCGGCTAGGGCCTCCACCGCCAGCTCGACGGGGACGCTCACGCTGGTCGAGTCGATGAGCCTCTCTATGGTGTAGGCGACGGCGTCCTCCAGGAGGATCCCCCTCTCCCTATCCACGAGGCCCGGGTATGCCTCCCACGGCCTGGCGATGCTGAGGGCCAGGGTGTTAGCAACGGCCACGTGGCCGCAGACCCTCACAGCGACCGCTGGCCTATCCGGTACGGCTGCGTCCAGCTCCTTGCGGGTCGGGTACCTCTTCTCGGTCCTGAAGGCCTCGTGGTCCCAGCCCCTCCCATACGCCAGGGGGCCCCTGGCCCCGGCTAGTAGCTCTGCGACCTCCCAGGGATCCCTGGCCCCCCTAAGGTCGGCGCCGCAGAGGGCTAGGCCGAGGCCCGCTATGTGCAGGTGCGCGTCTACGAAGCCGGGTAGGATGTAGCCCTCGAGCCTCCTGAGGGTGGCATAGCTGGGGTAGGCCCCGTAGGTTACAGCGCTTATCCTACCCTCACTCACGACCACGGTGTCGCCTACCCTCTCGCCGTGGTGGTTGATCACTGCCGTCACGGTGTAGGCTACCGTGACCAATAGGGCCTCCCAGGATAGGGGCTCGGGGCGAGGTAAAAAGTGGGCCCGCGGGGGCGGGGGGCCTAGGCCTGGCCGCCCTGCTCCTCGAGGAGTATGTTGGAGTACTTCTCCCTGAGGGCGCGCTTGTTTATCTTGCCGACGCTCGTCTTCGGCAGGTCCTCCACTAGCACGACCTTGTCTGGCAGCCACCACTTGGGTATCTGGCCCGGCTCGACGAACTTCTCCATGAGGAACTTCCTTATCTCCTCGGTGTTGATCTTGTCCTCCCAGCCCGGCTTGGGGACTATGAGTGCTACAGGCCTCTCACCCCACTTGGGGTGCTTCGCCGCTATCACCGCCACCATGGCGACGCCTGGGTGCTGGCTTATGGCGTCCTCGAGCCTCACGCTGCTTATCCACTCGCCCCCACTCTTTATGACGTCCTTGTCCCTGTCCTGGATGAGTATGCTGCCGTCGGGGAACCACACGGCGATGTCGCCCGTGTGGAACCAGCCGCCCTCCCATGCTTTCTGGGTCTTCTCCGGGTTCTTGTAGTACTCCGGGGTCACCCAGGGCGACCTGACGACTATCTCCCCCATGGTCTTGCCGTCCTTGGGTACAGGCTTGCCGTCGGGCCCGACCACCTTGAGGTCCACGAGTGGTATGGGGTAGCCGGTGCGCAGCTTTATGTCTAGCAACTCCTCCTCGCTCATCTTCTCCACCTGCCACGGCCACGGTGTGGCTAGCGTCAGCACGGGGGCCGTCTCGGTCAGGCCGTAGCCTACCATGACGTTGATGCCCCTCTTCACGGCGAGCAGTGCTAGCGCCTTGGGGGTGGCGGCGCCGCCGTTGATCCAGGTGAGGCCCCTGAGGTCGTAGTTCTCGCTCCCGGGCTCGGTTAGGAGCATGTAGAGCACGGTGGGCACGGCGGCTGTGAAGGTGACCTTCTCCTTCTCTATCAGCTCGAGGAGCACCTTGGGTATGAGCCTGTTGGGGTAGACCTGCTTCGCCCCTATCAGGGTGGCGGAGTAGGGGATCCCCCAGCTGTAGACGTGGAACATGGGGACTATGTGCATTATCGTCGCCTTAGCGTTGAAGGGCACCGTGCCGCTCGCCGCGAGGTGGAGGGCGGTGCTGAGGGCGTGGAGCACTATGGCCTTGTGGCTGTGGTAGGTGCCCTTGGGGAGCCCGGTCGTGCCGCTCGTGTAGCCCATGCCAGCGGGCTGGTCCTCGCTCACCTCGGGCCACTCGTACTTGGGGTCGCCGTGCTCCTTGATGAAGTCCTCGTAGTGGTAGGCCAGGACCCCGCCAACCTTCTGGGGCACCTCGTCGGTGTCCACGAGTATGATCTTCTCGAGCGACTTAATCTTGGGGGCGACAGCCTCTATGAGGGGTAGGAAGTCCTTATGGACTATAGCAACCTTATCCTCAGCCTGAGTCATGATGTAGACTATCTCGGCCGGGGCGAGCCTGATGTTGACTGGGTGCAGGACGGCCCCCATCATGGGGACTGCGAAGTAGGCCTCGTAGTGCCAGTGGGTGTTCCAGTCCAGCGTAGCGACCCTGTCGAGCTTCCCCACGCCAGCCTCCTTCTCGAGGGCCGAGGCAAGCATCCTCATCCTCTCAGCGGCCTTAGCGTAGGTGTACCTCTCCACCCCCTTGGCGGTCCTATAGACTATCTCGCGGTCGTAGAATAGCTCCACCGCCCTCCTATAGATGTAGTGGAGAGTCACATCATAACCAGGCCTACGGGGGACACGCTCGGGTAGAGACATGATCCGACCCACACCTGTGGCTCTATGGATTGGCTATAAAACGCCTACCCCAGGCCTGGGGGGGCCCAGTTGCCGGGACATGCAAGTACCTCCCTATTAAAAGCCCCCATCCCCTCCACGCCAAGGGGTGCATTGATTGAGGCTCGACGGCTTCGGCTGGAGGCGCCGCAAGCCGGGGTGGCGTGGGGGCTGGGGCTGGCGCGGGAAGCCAGCGCCTCCCCAGCAGGCGGTGCCCCCGGGCGCCATGACTCTGGCTGTAGCGCCCCCTGGGTCTAGGGTTGTCGTTAAGGGCATCGCCGCTGGGTGGCAGGCCTCCTGGAGGCTAGCCGGCTTGGGCATCGCGCCGGGGGTCGTACTTGAGGTCGTCTCCAATGATCTGGCCTACCCTTGGACACCCATAGTCGTGAGGGTAGGCGGTGTGGAGGTAGCTATAGGCAGGGGTATAGCCTCGAGGATCCTGGTGGAGCCCCTAAAATAGGGGTGGGGGGCTAGAGGGATAGGTACCTCTCCTTCTGGAGGTCCCTGAACCCCATCCGGTCGTAGAACCTATCGGCTATAACGTTGCCCACGGGGTACACCACGGTCAGAAGCCCGGCGCCTCTGGCGCGGGCCTCCTCGGCAGCCCTCTCTATGAGGAGCCTGCCTATTCTTCTGCCCCTGTAGCTGGGGTGCACGTATAGGTCCGTTATTACTGCCTTGTAGCGGGGCTTGTAGAAGCGCCTGTCCACGACTTCCAGCCTCAGCACGCCGACTAGCCTGCCTTCGGCCTCGTCCTCGGCCACGAGGAAGACGACGTTATCCTTCTTAAGGCTCTCCTCGACGTAGCTCCTCACGTTAGCCTCTATGTCCTCGCCCGGCAGGAACTGCGGGTCTAGCTCACTGTTGAGCTCCTTGAGCCTCGTTATGAGGCCCACGAGGCCCTCCACGTCGGCCTCGGAGGCCTTCCTCACGCTTATCCTGAGGGCCACACCGCTCACCCCTGGGTCTCCCTTATGTAGACGCTCTTGAAGGGCCTGAAGCCGAGCTTCTCGTAGAAGGACTCGGCCACCATGTTGCGCGCCGGGAACTCGGCCGCGAGGGCCTTGGCTCCCCTGGAGCGTAGGGCCTCTCCCATCTCCTCCACGAGCCTGGTCGCTATGCCCCTCCTCCTCATCTCGGGTATGACGTATAGCTCCTTGAGCACGCCGATGGGGGAGTTTGCTAGCAGGGGCTCCTCCACGAGTAATGCCCTGGCGAGGCCCACTATGCGGCCCTCGAACTCCGCCACCAGCACGATGGCTGATGGATCCCCGAGGGAGGCTCTTAAGACCTCCTGGGCCTTCTCGACGCTCTCGACGGCGCTCCAGGCTGGGTCGAACTCCTCGTTGAACGTGTAGAACCTGACTAGTAGCTTAGCGGCCTGCTCGACGTCGGGCTCCATGGCCTCCCTAATGACTACCCCGGGCTCGTGCATGACCGCTCACCCCTCCTCGTAGTCGACTGGCGGGGGCTTGATGAGGCCCTCCCTGTAGATCAGCATGTACTTCTTGTGCGTTAGGTCTATTATGCTCTTGGCCCTCTCCAGCTCCTCCTTGTACGTGGTCGTCTTCCTCGCCAGGCCCTGCTCGACGGCCTTGACTGCGACGGCCGCGGCGACCCTGGGGTAGAGGTCCCACTCGTCCATCTTGGGTATTATGTAGTCCTCGTGGAGCCCCTTCTCCTCGGCGAACCTGGCTATCTCCTCGGCGGCCGCTATCGCCATCTCATCGGTTATGGTCTTGGCCCTGACGTCCAGCACGCCCCTGAATATGCCGGGGAAGGCTAGGCTGTTGTTGACCTGGTTGGGGAGGTCGCTCCTGCCAGTCGCCACTATGGCTGCCCCGGCCTCCTTGGCCTCCCAGGGCCATATCTCGGGGACGGGGTTGGCCTCGGCGAAGACTATAGCCCCCTTCGCCATCTGGGCAACCCACTCCTTCTTGATGGTCCCGGGGCCGGGCTTGCTGGCTGCAACCACTATGTCGGCCCCCTTGAGTGCCTCCTCCGGCCCGGCGCCCGGCCTGAGGCCTGCTCCCTTGGTCTCGATTGCTATCTGGTACTTCCAGGGGTGCCTGACCATGAGCCTGTCTATATCGTCCCGGTCGGGGTGTAGGACCCCCTTACTGTCAAGTACGGCGATGTTCTCGGGTGGCACACCGTAGGCCTTGAGGAGCCTGTAAAGGGCTATGTTGGCGGCGCCCGCGCCGAAGAGCACTATCCTAGCCTTCCTGAGGTCCTTCCCCACGAGCTTCACGGCGTTTATGAGGCCTGCGAGCGTCACGGAGGCCGTGCCCTGCTGGTCGTCGTGCCACACGGGTATCTTGAGCCTCTTCCTGGCCTCCTCGAGTATGTAGAAGCACTTGGGGCTCTCTATGTCCTCGAGGTTTATGCCGCCGAAGCTTGGCTCTACGAGTTCTAGTAGCTCGAGGAACTTATCGGGATCCCTAGCCCTGTGCACGAGTGGCACAGCGTCGACGCCGCCGAGGAACTTGTAGATGAGGGCCTTACCCTCCATGACGGGGTAGGCGCCCTCGGGCCCAATATTACCTAGGCCCAGGACCCTCGTGCCATCGCTCACCACGGCAATCGTGTTCCACCTGCTCGTGTACTCGAAGCTCTCATCGGGGTTCTTCCCGGCCCTCCTGCTAGGCTCAGCCACGCCCGGGGTGTACCAGATTGCGAAGTCCTTGACCCTCCTAATGGGGACCTTGGGTATGGTCTCTATCTTACCCCCGTAGAACCTGTGCAGCTCAACGCTCAGCTTATACCAGTCAACCTTACCGGCCTCGCCTCCCAACTCGGACACCCTAGACTAGAGCCGTAACAACCATCGACCCTAGGCGTATAAATGCGTGGGCAACACCCAGCCGTTGAAAGCGTTATAAACCGCCGCCCCCATAGCCAGCCCCAATGGGGAGGGCGGCGGTCGTCTAGCCTGGACTAGGACGCCGGCCTGCCAAGCCGGAGGTCCCGGGTTCAAATCCCGGCCGCCGCACCACAGTCAATCCTTTTACCTCCCGCAAAAGAACTAACTAAAAATTGTATTAATTAAGAAAGTGGAAGGCCCGCCCCGGGAGCCCTGCGCTCGCCGTCCCACGCTAGCCGTTCATCGCCGTCATGGGGCACTGGGCCGTGGCGTTAGCGCCCAGCATCGAGACCGAGCTTGCTCTTATGTAGACTGGGTGTACCTCGGTTCCATCCATAGTAGTTACCGTGGCTTGGCCGGCTATGTAGCCTGTCAGGTGGTAGCACCCCTCGCTGGTTATGGTTGAGTTGGGGTAGGTGAGTAGGATCCTCTTTGCCGTGTTGTAGGGGTCCTGCTGGAGCTGTGCTGGCGCGCCTAGGTAGGCATCGTAGGCTACGGCGCCGTTCTTGAGTTTGAAGGAGTTGAATATGTAGACGTCCAGGCTTACGCGCTCCTTGTAGTGGCTCTGGGGGTCGCTCGCCGCGGCGCTGAAGTTGCCGTTAGTCCATACAACGCTGCTGGTGCCGGTGCTGGTGGTCTTCGTTATGGTGTAGTTGCCTTTGATGTGTATGAGGCCCTTCTGCTGGGCTGCGTAGCCCAGGGCTAGGATCACTATGAGCAAGACGAATATCTTCGCGAGAGTACCCATTCGAATATCTCCGGTTCGAGTCTAACTCGCATCCACTACAGAGGGCCCTCGTGGGGGTTATTATAGGCGCGCGTTGTATGGCTGTGAGTCTATATTAGGGGGGCGGCCCGATTATAGTGTGGAGCCCGAGTCCTTGTCGGGGGTGAGGTGGCTGTGATACTCTTCGACTGGGGGACCTATAACGCCCTCAGCAGGCTCTCGGCCACCGCTACGCTGGGGATGAAGCTCACGGAGGTGCCGCCCTACGAGTTCTCTAGGAGGAGCAGGGACGAGGATTACTTTAGGAGGTACGCAGAGTTCGCCCGCGAGGCCTTTACGACAGTCACAGCCCACGCCCCCTACTATAACGTGGTGAGCCGGGACAGGGATGTGATGGAGAGGTCGTGGAGGGCCCTCCTAGCCGCTGCTAGGAAGGCGAAGCTCGCGGGGGCCGAGATATTCAACCTCCACCTCGGCTGGAGGGCCTACATGGACCATAGGGACATCGAGCTAGCCGGGGAGTTCCTGAAGAAGCTCGCAGCCGAGGCCTCCCCCATGATTGTCAGCGTGGAGGTCCCCTACACTAAGAGGATGCTCGGCCTCTGGGACGAGGTGAAGGCGCTTAGGGAGATGGTAGGCGGCGACAAGCTCATAGTCTCCGTGCAGCTGGAGAACGTGTGGATGCTCGAGACGGGCGCCTCGGAGACGGGGGACTTCGAGGCCGCCAACAGGATGGCTACGAAGGAGTACTGGATGGGCGTGCTCGAGAAGGCGCTGGGCCTCAGCGAGAAGTTCCTGAGCCTGAGGTTCTCCCAGGTGATAGGCTTCGCCCTCGGCTCGAGGATCCTGAAGAAGAGGGTGCCCCTGGGCAAGGGCTACCCAAACCTCGAGCCCCTCGCTAAGGCCCTCGCGGAATTCATGGTCAGGAGGGTCAGGGCTAGGGGCCTCGAGCTACGGATGCACGTCATCTACACCGGGGTCCCGGCGACCAAGTACAAGGACACCATACAGCTCTACGCCGCCATAATGAGGGAGGCGGTGGAGCACCTCTAGCGGTGAGGCCTTGAGCCGCGCCCCCAGAGCCCGTGTGAGGCCCAGAGACTACCAGGTAGAGGCCTACAGGTGGGCCCTTGAGAGGGGCCGCGCAGTAGTCTGCATGCCAACCGGCACCGGGAAGACCCTAGTGGCTGGCCTCTGGATAGAGGCGCTACTCAAGACTGGGAGGGCCCGCAGGATCCTGGTCCTGGAGCCCACGAGGTTCCTCGTGGAGCAGACCGCCTCCTACCTAGCCGGGAAGCTGGGGCTGCCCGCGAGGCCCCTCCACGGCAGCATGCCCCGGGGGGCCCGTGAGAGGGCCTGGAGAGCCCCAGTTGTCGTGGCTACGCCGGAGATCGTTGTAGCCGAGTGGAGCCGCTTCCTCGAGGCAGGCTTCGAGGCCCTCGTGGTCGACGAGTGCCACCACACGGTGGGCCAGGACCCGTACAGGTTCGTCGTCTCAAACTACGACTTCAAGTACCGCCTGGGCCTAACGGCGCTCGTGCCCCCCTCCAGGAGGAGGGAGATAGAGGAGGGCATCGGGGAGGTTAGGTGCTGGCCCTGGAGCCACCCCTCGCTCTCCCGCTACATACCAGCCTGGGCTGCCGAGATCTACGAGAGCCCCCTCAACGAGGCTGAGTGGAGGCTCTACGAGGAGCTGGAGAGGCTCTGGGACCAGGCTGAAGGGAGGGATAGAATGCTCCTAGGCAACGCTATCCGCTGGTACGTCCGAGACGGTGCAGCGGCTCTAAGGGAGAGCGTGGAGAGGAGCCGGAGGCTCCACAGCCTCCTCGAGGGCCTTGGGGGCCTCATCCGCGACCCCAGCGTAAGGGATGCACACAAGCTGGGGGCCCTCAGGCAGGCCCTGGAGAGCCATGAGGGGTTCGAGAAGGCGATAGTCTTCGTTGACAGGATAGTCATAGCTAGGATTATAGCCGAGAGGCTCGCGGGCTACGGGGTCGCCGAGATCCTGGGGAGGAGGCACGTCGAGCCCCGCGAGGCCCTGGAGAGGGCCCACTCCCCCTCCGTGAGGCTGGTGGTAGCGTCGAGCGCTGGCGAGGAGGGCATAGACCTGCCGGAGGCCGACCTCCTCGTGCTCTGGAGCAACACCGCCAGCCCCCTGAGGTTCATACAGAGGCTCGGCAGGATCCTCAGGCCCCGCGGCTCCGGGCAGAAGTTCGTGGCCTTCCTGGTGACCCCCGACACCGTGGATGTGGACAGCCTGATAGACGGCATAGCCCAGGCCAGGAGGGTAGGCGTCTACGTGCCAGTCGACGACGAGACCGTTAGGAGGCTCGTGGAGGTCAGCAGGAGGAGGCGCTTCCTAGACGCCCTCTACGAGCGCCCCATGCCAGCTGACATGCTAGCCCAGTACCTCCGCGTGAGGCCCGAGAGGGTTGAGGCCTCGCTGAGGTGGCTCGCCGAGAGGGGCTACGTGGGCTACATATACACCCCCTACGGCCGCGTCTACTACCCCCTCGACTCCCCCGGCCTAGTCAGGCGCCATTACGGCGAGTACCTGGAGCCACAGCCGGGCGTGGAGGCTGGCATCCAAGCCTCATGCAGAGGCTCCACGAGGCCCAGGGCCCTCAAGAGGGCTGGCTACGAGAGGGCCCTGGCATACATCGAGGGGCTCCTGAAGCGCTGCGGGCCCCTGGAGGCCGTGAGGGCCACCGCCTTCTACGTGGAGAGGGGCGTCATGCGCATGAGGATACTCAGCTACAACCACCTGATACCAGACACGGAGGTGGCCAGGGTTGTCGTGGACAACATCTACGCTGCCCCGAGGCACGCTGTCTAGAAGAAAAGAGGGCCTGGACGGGCTGGAACAGCCCCCCCTTTGAGGGTGAGTGTGGGTTGATGGGTCAGTGTAGGAAGAGGTTCCTCAGGTAGGCCTGCTCCCAGTTGTCCTTGGCCCTGGTGTACTCCCTCTTGGGCTCCGGGTCCTTGGAGGCCTTCGGCGGCTTCACTGTGAAGTTGAGGCCGAACTGCACGCTCAGCGTCTCGAGGCTACCCTTGAGGTTGCCTACGTATGCCCAGCCCAGAAAGGCGTACTGGACCTTCAGGGGCTCCCCGGCTCCCGTCTCCTCTAGTATCTTGTTGGCCGCGTAGAGGGCGCTCTCGTAGGCTATCTCCTGGTTCTTGGGGTAGGGGAGCTTCGCCACGTCGCCGACCCCGTAGACGTCGTCGTACTTGGGGCTGCGGAGGTCGGTGGGGCTCCTCACCTCGAACCACTTGTCGCCCAGGCCGGCCTCGGCTATGAAGGCTGGGGCCCTGTTGGGCTCTATTAGTGATAGTATAGTGTAGTCTATCTTCTCGCCGTCGTCTAGGACTACGTAGTCAGGGCCTACCTCCACGATCCTCCTACCAGTTATCAGCTCGACCCCGGCCTCCTCGAAGAGGGACTTTACGACGTCTGCTATGACCGGCGGCTGCGGCTTGTCGTTGGCGTCGACATGCACTATCCTGAAGTTGGCCCTGACGCCGCGGTGCATTAGGACCGTGTGGACTAGTAGCGTGGTCTCGCTGGGGGCGGGGGCGCACCTGTAG
>JALWPV010000055.1 GCA_027080775.1 Acidilobaceae archaeon | reverse complement strand
CTCCGAAAGCCGTTCAAGCGTTGAAAAACGCGCGGGAGGCGATTCATCGAAAGGATAGGAAAGCCGCCCGCCGCTGGGCGGAAATCGCGGCGAGTCAGGCGCCGGATTGGGAGGATGTGTGGCTGGTACTCGCGGCAGTCTCCAGCCCCGAGGCGTCGCTGCGGTATCTGAAGCGAGCGCTGAAAATCAATCCCCAAAGCCGCCGCGCAAGGGAGGGAATCGCTTGGGCGCAGAAACGGCTGAAACGCGCAGCCGCGCAGAAGTCCGAGCGAACCGCTATATCCCCTCCCCCCCAAAAAACGCCGAAGAAGACGATTCCGCTGCTATGGCGCGCGGGGCTGCTTTTTCTCGCGTTGATTTTTCTCTGCGGCGCGGGGGGGTGGGTCGCATGGCAGCGCGGCGCGCTCGAACCGGCGTATGCCAGCCAGTCCACGCCGACTCTCGCTGTCACCGATGCGCATTGGGCGGAGGTGGAGATTCCCAAGCCGACCTATACCCCGACGCCCACGCCGACGTTCACGCCCACCCCGACCTTTACCCCGACTCCAACCTTCACGCCGACGCCGACCCATACGCTCACCCCAACCCCGACGTTTACGCCCACGCCGACTTTTACGCCGACCGCGACCCTGACGCCCAGCCTGACCCCGACGCTCCCTCCGACGCCTACGCCGACGCCGCGTCCGCTCCCTAAAGGAGTCGGCAGCGGTACGCGCTGGATTGATGTGAATCTTTCGCTTCAACGCGTCTACGCGTATGAGGGCGGGACGCTGATTCGCTCGTTTTTGGTCTCCACCGGCACATGGGAGCATCCAACCGTGACCGGGCAATATCATATTTATCTCAAATTGCGCTATGCCGATATGTCGGGACCCGGATATTACCTCCCCAACGTGCCGTATACGATGTATTTTTACAAAGGCTACGGGCTGCACGGAACGTACTGGCATCATAATTTTGGCACGCCGATGAGTCACGGCTGCATTAATCTCTATACGCCGGATGCAGAATGGCTTTTCAATTGGGCGCCGCTTGGCACGCTGGTCAACATCCA
>JALWPV010000054.1 GCA_027080775.1 Acidilobaceae archaeon | reverse complement strand
CTTATAAGGGAGTCAACTATAAATAATTATGTTGAGGAATAAATTTTTGATGGTATTTAAGCAAAGCAAAGAGGACACGGACAAGTTTATTGCAAAGAGCAATCATAGCCTTTCTATGAGGCATACCGTGGTTTCTCTTCTTAAGGTAATACTCCCTGAAATGCGGATTACACCTGATAATTCCTGCAGCCATAATATAAATGCACCTTCTCAAAGAAGCAGAGCCTCTTTTGCTAATCCTTCCCCTGACAAACATATATCCGGACTGCTTAACGGAAGGGTCAAGACCTGCGTAAGCGGCAAGTTTCTTACGGTTTTCAAACCTGTTAATATGCTTAATTTCAGCAAGGAAATGAGCAGCAGTGACCTCTCCTATGCCTTTAATAGATGTAACGATATCCATGTCATCTGCCATAACCTCCTTAACCTGTTCAAGCAACCTTTCAGTAATCTCATCAAGTTGATTATTCAAAAATCGCAGGGATTTAACATATTGTTTCACGACAAAGGCATAATTTTTAGAAGGTGTCCCGATAGAATTTTCAGCAAGTTTAATAATCTCGTCGGGAGTAATCTTAATCTTCCTTCCTCTTGTTTTATGGGTTTCAAAGAAAAGTCTGACCTCATCAGAGGAAGCAAGAACCTCGTTTGGAGAGGAAAATGCTTCAATAAAGGAAAGAAAGAACTCGGTAAAGACATTAACTTTATTAAGCAGTTCAGGGAAAACGAGAGAAAGATACTGCTTAATCTGAGTTTTAGTTCTTGCGACTTTGCGAGAAACACTCTCTCTCAACCTTGCAAGCGCAACAATATCATCTCTATTATGTGGAGCAAACTTATTGAGGTTATGGCAATTTTTGGCGATAAACTCAGCAATAACGCAAGAATCAATTCTATCAGTTTTAGTATTGCGCAAAGAGACAGCCTGAGCGAATCGTTTAACAAGGGAGGGATTAAGCAGAAAAGTATGCAATCCCTTTGCATTCAGGAAGGATAGGAGATTGACATGATAGATACCGGTAGACTCAAGAGCGATAATAGAATCGTGAAAATGTTCAACAAGTCTGAGAAAAGAGT
>JALWPV010000053.1:245-1079 GCA_027080775.1 Acidilobaceae archaeon | reverse complement strand
GTATATATACCTATAAGAGTAATTTTAAGGTATGTAGAAGGCTTAAACTATTCTTACTAAGGGTAAGGGTAGGGTAGCCTATTAAAATTGTATATAAGGCAAATATGATGTATGATGTATTTAGTGATGTAGAGTTATTTGTTATGGGGTTAGTTATGTTATTAATAGTACTGAGCCTACTGTATGTTAATGATAGTATTTAATATTAGATACAATCAATGGATTAGGCTTATGTTAAAAAAATCTTAGGAGGCTATATGTTTAAAGAGATATTAGATAATATCATAGTATTTGGTATCATTGTAGTTAGTGCTTATTTAGTAGGTATAGGTTTAGAGTATATAATATAAGGATAAATAATGAATGAAGAACAAAGAAAATCAGATGAAATAGCAATGCTACTTACTGTACTAGTAGCTTTTATTCTATTATTAATAGGTAATATAGAATTAAGTTATTTTTTATTTGTATTAGGTGCTGTTAGTTTATGGTATGTAGTATTTCATACTAGATTATTCTATAAAGGATAGTATACGGCATTTTAAGGTACCTACAAGGCTTAAACTATCTTTATGAATGGTAAGGGTAGGGTAAGCTATTAAAAGTCTATATAAAGCAAATATAGCTCATTTAGGTACAATGTTAGAAGTCTACATAAAATAGAGGGCAAGGGAATTATATATATATATATATTATATATTAAGTACTATATATTATATATTAAGTACTATATATTATATATTAAGTACTATATATTATATATTAAGTACTATATATTATATATTAAGTACTATATATTATATATTAAGTACTATATATTATATATTAAGTACT
>JALWPV010000053.1:0-145 GCA_027080775.1 Acidilobaceae archaeon | reverse complement strand
ATATATTATATATTAAGTATTAATTAATTAATTAGGAGACAAAGAAATGGGTAAACAAAAGAATAAGTTACCAAGTAAAGGTGTATTTAGAGGATTAAAAGGTAGTGAGGTTAAGTATCTTAAACAAGCAATTAAGTATAAACAT
>JALWPV010000052.1 GCA_027080775.1 Acidilobaceae archaeon | reverse complement strand
CCCGAGGAGCGATTTAAGGCCCAGCCTTTTTCCCCTCTCCCCGGAAGCGGCTGGGACCGCTGGCCTCGTCGCTGGGCCTTAAATCGCTCCTCGGGGTCTCCCGGCTGGTGGCCGCAGCCTCCGAGGGGCCCTCCTGGGGGCTCCTGTGGGGAGCTTTCAGCGGTCCGACCGGTGAGGGCCTTCTCTGGGTTGCCTAGTATCTCTCGAGTGCTGGTCCGTCCCTGTCTACCTGGAGCACGGAGCCTGTGCGGGCGGCGCAGTACTTGTCTGGGTAGGTGGTTCTCACGTACTCCTTCGCCTCGCTGCCGCTGCAGTGTGTGGGGCATATCCACCTGGCCATGCCCGCGAGCCTGTCCAGGGTGGCCCTGCTGGGGCCGTGGAAGCCGCCTATCACGACCGCGACCCCGCGGGCCCCGGCGGCGCGGGCCGCCGCCTCGGCTAGCCTGTCGACGCCTGGGTGGCTGCAGCCTACAATCACTACTAGGCCCAGGCCCTCGACCTCAACGGCCAGGGCGTGCTCCTCTATGCCCCAGAGCCCCGAGCTGAGGGGCCCCGTGGAGAGGGCGTCGCCCGCCACGCGCGTGGGCCCCTTGACTACGACTGGCTCGAGGCCCCAGGAGGCCATGTCACCCGTCTCCCCCGGGGGCACGTACACCCTGAGGCCCGGCCTAGCCCTCGCGATCGCGGGGTAGCCCCCCTTGTGGTCGTAGTGGTGGTGGCTCAGGAAGCCCCACTCCAGCCTCCCCAGGTCCACCCCCAGCTCCCCAGCGTTATACTCGATGATGGAGGGGCTCGTGTCAGCGTCGAATATAGCCCTCCACCCGGGGGCCTCGAGGTAGACGCTCCAGCCCCACTCACTCCTAAACCCCGGCGCAGGCTCGTTATCATCAAGCACGTAGAGCCGGAGCCAGCCAACCAACCAGACCACCCACCCTACCACTAGCCCAAATGGAGGCTAACGCCCTTACGCCCCACGCACCCGTGAGGAGATCACCTAGCGAGTCGAATCTCCGGCCTCCGGAGCCGCGGGGTCCCGGGCCAGAAATCCCGGCGAGCCCGCCACAAACACCTCCAAATCATCATTAACCCCGGTGTTGAATGCGCCGATAGATGAGACCGCAAAACGTGGCTGACGCCTCTCTTAAGCTCGATAGCCGTGTTTGCATAATATAGAATAATCTAGCAATTCATTTATTTAATGGAGTTGTTTCATTATATCTTCGACGTCAGTGTTACGTAGTAGGACTACTTTCACTCCTAGTGTCTCCGCATGTCTGCTCATAGATTCATCGTCAGTAATGAGGAGGGCGTCACGGTTCCAGGCTAGGCCTATGATGTAAGCGTCAAATCCCGAGGAGCCCGTGAGGAGGGCAACCTTCAACGCCTCATCCCTATACTCTTCCTCGTACACGACAATATAATTCTTGGTTGTTCTGAGAGATTCAACTACCCTCTCCGCTAGCTCTCGACCTGCGAGTCTTGATATGACGGCTGCGACCTCTACTATTACTGGATACGGGATGAGGACAGTTATATCGCTAGACTTGAGTGCCTTCACAAGAGCTCTTGCCTTGTGATGGGTTTCCAGCTCTCTACTATAGACCTCCTCGGATAGCCAGCGACTCGGCTTCAAGATGCTCTTGATTATAACACTGGAGTCTAATACCACCTCTTCCAACGCTCACGGGCCTCCCTAAGAGTTTCATCGATGTCCCCGCTAGCCTCTACGCTTACCTTATCTACTAGGTTTGGAAACTCCTCCGGTAATATTTGAACCCTGACTTCCTCGCCTTCTCGAAGCTCTAGAGGCTCCAGGGGCTTAAGCACTCCCTTCTCGTATCTGACCCTGATGACCTTGGACAGGACCCCTCCCCCTCCTCGATACGGCTAGCGGAGGCTCTAAGCCTTTACTAGTGAACCTCCCACGCGCTTATCCTACTGGAGTGCATGCCGCACTCCCTCATGAACCCGTGCAACTTTAGTATTTATAGCGCGGGTCTCCGGAGCCGCGGGATCCCGGGTCCACTAATCCCAGCGGGCCCACCACCTTACAAATTATCTTCCTTAAATCCTGCGTCACCTGGCTTTAGAATCCTGACCCTAGGAAAGTGTGATTATGCTGACTGGGATAAGGACTCTGCATGGCTGCCTTGACCTATGGAGGTAGTTTATTTGTAGAGGCCGATATGCAAGCGGGTTTGATGCGTGCACTGAGGCGTAATTCATCTGATGGGTTTGTGGCTTGCAAGGAGGTAGTATGCAGGCATAGGAGGCTACGGAGTCTTATGGAAAGGCGTGGGCAAGGATGAGAGACGCTACGCGGCAGTAGTCCTCGACGCCAACGTGGTTATAGCGGCACTCATCCGGGAGCAGGGATTCAACCGGTACATAGTCTCCCTGGCCCCTAGCATCTATCCCTCCTATTACCCCGAGGCCCTAAAGAGCGAGATCCTAGAGCATGCGGGAGAGATAGCGCGGAGAGCAGGTAGAAGCGAGTACGAGATACGCTTAGCACTCCAAGCCGCATTGGAACGTGTGAAATCCCTTCCCGATGAGAGGGTGGCCAGATATCTCTCAGAGGCACAGGGATTAGTCAGAGACTCGGACGATACCGTGAAGGTTAGCACTTGATAGCATTACCTCAACCTATTGGGGGGTTTCTAGCATTCACCTAGCTCTCTAAGGAACTCTTCAAGTACCTCCCTGGATATCCAGAAGCCACTTTTTACAAGCCTGTCTATTATCGGCTTTACCCCCCGAATCAATCCCCTATACTTGGCTAGTGCTAGTACACCCAGTGTGCCCATTACCTGTAGCCCTAGCTTTTTAGCCAGGTTTCTCGCATCTCTATCGTCAACGAGTAGTAGGTCTGCATTGAGCTCCAAGGCTAGGACTATCGCTTCTGCCTCACCGCTATCCACGAATTCCTCGAGAAAAGCTACTAGCCTCCTATTACTCGCCTCTCTACGTGTATGAATCCTGCTCTCAGTATCTTCTCGCTGCCAGGCTTGCCTTTAACTGTTACCTCATTCCAGACAGCTTCCAGGACGATGACCTTCTTGAAGAGCTCCTCCATGAGGTCTAGGCGGCATATCCTAGCTAGCGCAATTATGATACTTGAATCAGAGACAACGAGAAGCTCCTCCTCAACTCCATTACTTCCTCGTTTTCCCTGCAAGTCTTCTAGCAACCTCTAGATCCTCCCTTAGCTCCTCCTCGCCATAGTGTAGTGGTATGCCCTCCCTGGCCAGCAACTCTAGGAAATCCCATTTCGAGAGCCCCGCTATCCTACGAGCCTGACCTAGTGACGCTATGCCCTTCTCGTAGAGCCTCAAGGCCAGTTCTACCCTTAGCCTCTCCTCGAGCTCACTAGGAGGGACACGGAGACCCTCTGGAACTTCGATAACTACCCGTCTAACGCCAGTCCTAGCCACTCTAGCTCCCACTATGCACATCACGCTGTATGAAAGTTATTAATTCTCGGCCATCCCACGACTGGACAGCTCCTAACGACGCTTCAATCCTTAGACTAACTAATTGTCCCATATACTAGTCGGATTTGCCCCAGATCAATATCAGCTTCTAGGATGTTTCCTTATAAGTGCCAGCCTCCGGAGCCGCGGGATCCCCGGGCCCGCCGCCAGACCCTTCTTAGCAATAGCAGCTAGATCCTAAGCTGGACTGGAGTCTCAAAGGGCTAGCCACGGCAGCTCGGCCCGGATAATTGTAGAGGCGTAATAGCACGCCTAAGTCGT
Source organism: Acidilobaceae archaeon (assembly GCA_027080775.1). Classification (GTDB taxonomy): domain Archaea; phylum Thermoproteota; class Thermoprotei_A; order Sulfolobales; family Acidilobaceae; genus Calypsonella; species Calypsonella navitae. Next base: position 13,669 of record JALWPV010000052.1, on the reverse strand, counting down.
CGAGCCCGCTTGACGCGGGGGCTTCTAGGGTATAACCTTCAGCCAAGGTATCCTCCTAAAGTCCTCGTCGAAAGTGAGGATAGTGTTTATGCCGTAACGCTTACATGTTAAGGCTATAATAGCGTCACCCGGAAGCAAGCGATATCTGATCATAGCCTCATGTATTTCCTCTACAGTAGCGTTGTCCTGTAACGTTATTATATTATAGTCAGATAGTAAACGACGCAGAGTGGCTAATTCATCCTTAACGTGCTCTAAGCCATGTTTCCTTATTAATTCTCTTACTTGGTAAATGCCTCTGGCTCCGTAGTGCTTATTGAGATATACCCTCACAAGGATATACGAGGTTTCCTCTATTGTTCTAAGGCTAGTATAGACTTCATCCCTACCGGATAAGATATCAACGACTAGGTCCGACTTCGGCTTTACATCATGGAGAAGATAGACTAGAGCGTTAGAGTCAACGTATATCAAAGGTGCTCGGCCTCCTCTATCGCCTCCTCTAGGAGCCTAGGGTCCAAGCGACCCAAAGCACCTCGATACCTTTCTAATATTCTTTTCCTCTCTTCAACATCGATTATCTTAACAAGAAGCTCTTTGTTCTCCTCCATGTCAAGCGGCTCCTCAGGCACCAGCACGCCGTCCCTAAATCTTACTCTAATGACCTTGGACAATCCCCTTGCACCCGCCTAATCCTCACAGGCAACGGGCCAATTAGCCTTTTCCCGCAGAGACGTCCGGATTATCATCCTTGAAACTTGCTCCCAGTTTATGGTTCTCTGGAAACATAGTTAATAAATCCCAAACCTCCGGAGCCGCGGGATCCCCGGGCCCGCCACCAGACATTCCTAAACCATCGTTAATCCCGGCGTTAAATGTATCAGTCCTCGAAGCCACAAGGGGGCTACCGAGTCCTTCTCAGAACCGGTTATCTCGCTGGTATTTCAGTCGAGATTATTGATTCCTTATTGATGTTTTGTTGTACTGATTTTATGTCTCGTAGAATATTTTGTATATTTCTACGTGCTCCTCTTTCTCCAAGAGGTACTGATCGTCCTCTGGGTAGTACTTGGCTTTCCACGGGTCTCCGCCTGTGAAGCGCCTCATAGCCTCTATGGAGTCCCATATCGTTATTAGAAGGAAGTGAGTCACGTCTCCCTCGTCTCTCCTAGTGAAGATGGCCTTCCTCAGGCCAGGCACGCTCTTATAGTCTGGGACTGCTCTCTCTATGAGGAACCTCTCGTAGTCGTCGGCCAAACCCCGCCTTGTGGCGCCATGCCAGATCCGGACAAAACCCTCCAACGCTAAGGACACCCTGCTTCGGATACTGGCGGGGCTACAATATTTATCTCCGCGGCTACGCGGCTACCTAGGAATACTAGATTATCTTGGTTCGGTTCCCTTCTCTTTAGGGGATCACTGTTAGCCAGGGAACCCGTTTGAAGTCCTCGTCAAATGTTAGGATCCTCTCTATGCCATAATGCTTGCAGGTGAGTGCTATTATGGCATCGCTTGGCAGTAGCCCGTAGTTGAGTAGCGCCTCGTAGAACTCCTTCTCTGTGTAGATGCTTTGGACTAGTCTTATGTCGAGCCTTTTGATTAGCTCTTCGACAGCGCTTATGACCTCTCTTGGGTAGCCGTGTTTCCTTATCCATTTCCTGGTAGAGTAAGCTCCCTTGACGCCGTGCCGGTGCTCTAGGTAGTGGAGGGTTGACGTATAGATTAGCTCGTTGTGCACAATCGTGTCTATCACGTACTCTCCCGGGTTATCTTCGAGTAGTGTTAGCGCTTCCTCTGTGAGGTTAGTCTTGTGGAGTATGTGATAGAGGATGTTCGTGTCCAGGAGGATCACTGCTGCCAGGCCTCCACGAGGTACCTCTCCAGCTCCTTCTCGCTAGACTCTCCTAGTATACCGACGAGATCCTTTAGCCTCTCTCGGACGCTCCTCTCGATCTTTATTCTAACCTCCTCGCCCTCCCTTAGATCTACCGGCTCCAGCGGCCTAAGCACTCCTTTCTCGTATCGGACACGTATGGTCCTAGACAAGACCCCATCCACCACCTATAGGTGATGCTCCTCGGAGCAATTAGGCTTTCCAATCCAGGCGTTTCCAGGTTCAAACTACTGTGAGGCCCTTACGCTCTTCTCCATTTTAATAAAATTAATAGATCATAACTTGTAAGGTATTTATCGAGAGTGAACTCTTATAATTTAAACTCTACGAGTGCATTAAGACTTGCTTGAACAATGAGCCTTTCCGTCATTCTTAGCCTTCTGCTTTTGAATCCTTTCACCCACGTCCCGTCGAGTTTGAGTTTATCAGATACAGATGAGATAATGGCGAGTTTTACACCTCTATACTTGGCTACAGTCATTAATGCCGTCGACTCCATATCAACACCGTACAAGTTTTTCGATGAGTATTCTATAACTTTGTCGACCGTCTCCCGGAATATAGCGTCTGTGGTCCATATTCCTCCTTTAACTACGCTGATTTTCTTTCCGGCTAATGCTGTAGCTTGACTGTACAGGGCCTCGGCTAACTCCATATCGGGAGTAGGTATGTAGTCTGGGTTGGGGATATAGTGGAAGCTTGTTCCTTCTTCACGCAGCCCCCAAGTAGGGATAAATATATCACCTATATTTAGCTTGGGATGAATAGCTCCAACCCTCCCAAGGACAACGAATACCCTCCCACCCAGAGCAGCGAGAACCTCAAGGGCAGCCACCGCAGCAGGAGCACCAGGAAAGGGAAGTGCAGCAATAATCTCGCTTCCACGATAAACCCCGATAAAGCTTTTGAATAGCCATCCACTAAGTCTTACAGCCTTGGCATCGTTGAGCATAGCCTTGGCTCTAGTAAGCAATTGAGGATGAAAAACCAAGATAATCTTCTTTCCATACAGCATTTTATCCTTCTTGAACTCCCATGGATCTATAACAGGTTTTCCACGCCCTATTTTGAACCAAAAGCACACTCTCGACCACCCCACACTATCTTAATACACCGCTAACTAAACAATAACTCAATATCTTGCTATGATATAGGAATAGCATTACTGCTCCTCGGCCTCCAACATGACAGAGCCCCCCGATGCTTCCTGAGGAGCCTCCTCCTCTCCTCAACCGCTATAACCTTGACGAGCACCTCCTCCCTCTCCCTGAACTCTAGGGGCTCCAAGGGTTTAAGCACGCCCTTCTCATATCAAGAACGTTCCACTTCATGGCATGGCTTAGCACGTGTGTCCACATGTTATGAGATGCGCAGCTTTCTCATTTATGGTGTGGATCTCCGAGCCGCAGGGCCCCTGGGGCTAGAAGTCTCGGTGAACTCACCGCTTGTGTCGTCTCTTTTCAAGATTCACACTTCTATTTCAACTTAAATTTTTAAACTAGAAGGTGTAGCTACAACGATTCTATGGGTTTCAAGACAGTCACCCCTATAGTCCTTCTTGTTCCACGTCAATAGTATCACTCTCTCGTAATCCTCAGCTAGGTGTAATGCTAGGGCTGCGAAGTCGGCGTCCGCCGGATCCCCAACGCAATTCGTGGCTACCTCCAAGTAGTCCCTATAAACTTGCTCCCCGACGACCTTCACGCCTAGTAATAGGATCCTTACTGCCACTCTTAGTTCTTCGACATGTATTTTCTTTCTCTTGGCTAGCTCTGCTAGGTGCTCTTCTATCTCTTGTAACGTCTTTTCTGGAGTGTAGGCCTCTACTCCAAGGACATCTGTGAGGTAGACTATAACTTGCCGGGTGTAGCTCCCCCGCTTAAGGATGGATGCCAGGATGATGTTTGTATCAAGTACTACTGCCTCATCTCTTTTCTTCTTCTCCGGATCCATTCTAGGTCTTCCTCGTCAAGCCCGTGCTTTGACACGATTTCCTCGAGTAGCGCAAGCTTAACCGCAGCTCTAGCTATGGCGTCATCCCTAAGGCCCCTCCTACGGGCCTCCTCAACAACCCACCTAGGGAGACGGACAGGTATTACGGCCTCCTCAGCACTCAAACCCACAACCACCATCCAGAGAGGTAAATCTTGGAGATTAATACCCTATCATCAATGCTAGGCTTAAGTCCTCTCTAATGGTAATGTTGCATTCTTATCAGAAGTAAGAATTCTAGAAGGATTACCACACTGGAGTACATGTTGCATTCTCTCGCGCGAACCCGTGTAACATTAGTTTATTTAGCGCAGGCCCCCGGTCCCGGCGGGCCCTCACAAGGCACCTCCTAGTAATCATAAAATAGTTGTGGAATATCTCGGTATCTAAGACCGTAGATCGCGGCCAGTGCCTTTCTCAGGCCTGATAATCACAGATATGAAAATTATGAATGCTATTATAGAGGTCTAGGGTATAATTCTTAGCCATGGTATCCTTCTGAAATCGCTGTCTAGTGTTAGGATTTCTTTTATCTCCTCTCGCCTCATGATTGCCGCGATTAGGACGTCACTTGGCAACAGCTTGTATTCCAGCGCTATTTTCATGCTTTCTTTGAAGTCGCTGTAGGTTGGCGGGATTACGTTAAGCTTCTCGGTTATCCTATCGAGTGCAACCAGTCTAGCTCTAATGGTCTCTTCTGCAACGCCCCTCTCGAATAGTTTCCTCACCTTGTAGGCGCTCATGGAGGACGTGGATGGAGGTGTAGAGCCCTGTTCATACTAGGTATTCGAGGAGGCCGAACTCTTTGTTGAATATTATGCGGATGAATATATTGGCGTCAACGAAGAGCCTCCCCAAGATACAGCTCCTCCACCAGATCCAGTAGTTCCGCCTTACCCCCCGGGGAGCCTTGCAAGGTAGTCCACTAGCTCCCGGTAATCCTTCTCCTCGAACATCCTGTGTTTGATGACGATTTCTACTTCCTCTCCCTCTCTAAGTGCTAAGGGTTCTAGGGGTTTCAACACGCCTTTCTCATATTTGACCCGGATAACATTGGACAACCCAATCCCCAATGTTTATAGACGGGCTTGGAGCCTCTAAGCCTTTACCCTCAAGTGTTGCATTATTATTAGAAACGAGCCTCTGACGGGCTTATCACGCTAGAGCGGACGTTGCGTTTCTTATGGATTCATGCGACATACAACATACCTAGAACATACCTGGGGAGCCGCAGGCTCCCCTTTCAATTCTATTGTAGAGATACTGATTATAGGAATAGTAGCTATTACGAAACTACTCATAGTCTTTCAATTCTATTGTAGAGATACCCGCCTCGGGGTACCCCCGCCTGGCTGGTGAGCTACTCGAGCTTTCAATTCTATTGTAGAGATACGAGCGCGTCTACGAGTGCGTTTGCCTCGGGCGCTACGGCGTAGACTTTCAATTCTATTGTAGAGATACGGAGGTCTACACCGTTCGGCCCTATCAGCTTGGCATCATCTTTCAATTCTATTGTAGAGATACCGAGGGCTGGCAGATTACTATCATACCTGATTAGGAGCTTTCAATTCTATTGTAGAGATACATGATAGCCAACCTGATAGAGGATGAAACCATGATTGTTGATCTTTCAATTCTATTGTAGAGATACGCTCTCTACGCTATCGCTCTTACTGGATTGACATGTTCCTTTCAATTCTATTGTAGAGATACCCTAGCACATGATAATAGCTCGTTCCTGGCCTCCTCCATGCCTTTCAATTCTATTGTAGAGATACAGGGCGGGCCATGTTAGTTATCGGCCTTGGATTGTTTAAACTTTCAATTCTATTGTAGAGATACTCTACACCGGAGACTACGGCTGCATCGAGTGCGATATACTAGAACTTTCAATTCTATTGTAGAGATACTTTGAAACAAGGTTAAGCATCAAGAGCTTGCCTAGGTACTTTCAATTCTATTGTAGAGATACTGTTTATGGTTTCTTTAATGTTTCTCTTTAGCTTCTATGCCTTAGATGCCACGTACTCCTTCACCAACTCTATCTTGAGATACCCTAGCTGCGCTGGGGGCCCCTGGTGGGAGGGGGCCTCCATGACCTTGGTACATGGGGAGCAGTATAAATGGCGTGATTGACTTCAGCGCATGTACTCCCGCCTGGGGGTGGGAGAACCCATGTTCTCAATGTAGGCAATGGAGGGCAGCGCCAAGCCATGCCTCCAATAGCCAAACATTGGGGCAAGGCTTAAAAGGCTCCCGCCCGGGGGCGGGAGGACCTCATTGCCTAATGGCTGGTTCTAGTTTCTGGGTGCCGTTGAGTGTGTGGGCTTCTAGTGGTAGGCCTTGGCTTGTTGCTAGTTGTGCTATTGTGGTTGAGGCGTATGCTCTTAGTTGGCTTGCCTCTAGGAGTATTGGCTTGTAGTACTCTAGCTTGGCTGGGTCTTCCCTTAGCTCTGGGCTTATGTAGCCGTTCACGTATAGCTCCGGGGGCCCTGTTGGGTGTAGTATTGCTACTGCTAGGTCTAGCGCTGTCTTGACTAGGCCCCGCTCCTCCACCTCGCTTATGGCCTCTGGGATGCTGCGGCCCTCGCTGAGCCTCGCGGCTGTGTGTATCGCTAGTATGTGGGTGTCCGTGTAGGCCCTTGGGTCTAGGCCGTGGAGGCGGGCCAGGGGCTCCTTCTCAACGCTCCCGTTGTGGGCCAGGTAGACCTCGACCGGCCCGGCTTGGGTGTGGGCCTCGACCCTGAAGGGGTGGGCGTTGAGTGTCCCCCGGGGCTCGCCGGGGCTGGCGAGGCGCGCGTGGAGCACCAGCAGGGCCTCCCGGGCCCCCTCTAGGAGCCTGGGGAGCCTCTCGACTGCTGCCTTGAGTGCCTCCAGGTTAGCCCTGCAGACCCCACCCTCTGGGAGGCCGGGGGCCCAGGCGTCGAACCTCTCATAGTAGACCCTCCAGGAGGCCCCCCTCCTGGCTGCGAGTAGGATCCCGTAGCCGTGGCAGTGACTCCACCTCCTACCCCCCGTAGCCCTGGCCAGCAGGGGATCCCGCTCGGCCGCCCTGGCTAGGAGGCCCGCGAGCCCCGCCAGGAGGCGCAGGCCCTCCCCGCCCCAGGCTACGCCCGCTAGAAGCCTACACAAGCCCCCGGGGCACCCCCTGGTGTCCTTACTCGTTGGTGTTGGGCGATTTAGACTGGCCCCCGGGGGCCCCGGTGGCTGTGGGGGGCTGCTGGGGTGGGGCTTGGCGCTACCGGCTTGCTGGCCCTGGTTTCGGGGTTCATCGCGGGTGTCTCGCTTGGCCTGACTGGTGGTGGGGGCTCGATACTGGGTGTGCCCCTCCTAGTCTATGTTGTGGGGCTCTCGCCCCACCTCGCCGTGGGGACGTCCCTGGTTGCGGTTGGTGTTACAGCGCTCCTCAGCTCCCTCAAGTACATGAGGGCCGGCCACGTTAGGGTCGGCGTGGGCCTCCTGATGGCTGTGACGGGCTTCGCCGGGGTTTACCTGGGGAGCTACGCTAACAGGATGGTCAGCGGGCCCGTTCTGCTGCTGGTGTTCGCGGCCTTCATGCTGGTCGTCGGGGCTGGCATGGTGAGGGACGCCCTCAACCCCCGAGCCAATAGGGAGCCCAGCGGGGAAGCCGCTGAGCCTTCTAACCCGGGGGGCCGGGGGGCGGGGCGGTACGCTAGGGCCCTCCTGGCGGGCTTCGGGGTCGGGCTCCTCTCGGGGTTCCTCGGCGTGGGCGGGGGCTTCATCATAGTCCCGACCCTCCTCTGGGTTCTCGGCCTCGCCATGAGGGACGCCGTGGGGACGTCGCTCTTCATAATATTCCTCAACGGCATAGCCGGGGTTGTGAGCTACACCCTCCAGGGGAGGCCCCTCGACTACGTTGTGACGGGCTTCTTCGTCGCCGGGGGCGCCCTGGGGGGCTACCTTGGCGCCGCCGCGGCGACGAGGGTCTCCGAGAGGACGCTGAAGCTCGCCTTCGCCGCCCTCGTGTTCGGGGTGGCAGCGTACATCATCGCCGCGAACCTCGGGAGGGTGGCCTAGGGGTGGAGGGCCCTTAGGGTCATGTAGGAGGCCATCACGATATAGTACGTTACTGCTATGTAGTAGATCGCCCTGGAGGGGAGCCTGACGAGGAGCCTCGAGCTCGCGGTGGCGCCGGCGTATGTGCCTAGGGCCAGGGGGATGGCTAGGAGCCAGTCTATCCTGCCCTCGAGGGCGTGCCCGGCGACGCCGACGGCGGCTGTTATGCCAACCATCAGCTTGCTCGTGGAGACCGCCTGCTTTATGGGCATCCCGAGTATGAGTATGAGTATAGGCACCTTCACGACCCCACCGCCTATGCCGAGGAGGGCCGAGAGCAGCCCCGCCCCGGCCGATGCCAGGAGGGCCGAGGCGAGCCTCGAGGCTCGCGGGGGCCACCTGTAGGGGCCGGGCTCGGGTAGCCTCCTCCTGAGCCAGAGGCCCCACGCCGATATTATGAGGGCGGCCGCGAAGACGACCGTGAGCCCCCTAGAGCCTAGGTGGCCGAAGGCCCAGACCCCCACTGCCGCCCCGAGGGTGGTGGCGGTCTCCAGTGTGAGGGCCGTCCTGTACTCGACGAGGCCCCTCCTCGCCAGGTAGAAGAGCCCGCCGAGGCTCGTGCCCAGTATGGCTACGAGGCTCGCGGGGACGGCCCTCTTAATGGGCACCCCCGCGAGGACTAGGAGCGGGACTATAACCGTGCCTCCCCCTATGCCCAGGAGCGACGCTATGAACCCCGCCCCCAGGCCCACGCCTAGAGCCAGCAGCGCCTCTCCAACGGCCCCCAGCGGCGTCCCCGGGCACCTCGCCCACGCGGCGCCGGGGGCCCGGGCTAAAACCTAGGCCCTAGGCAGCGGGGGGTCCCACCAGGGCTCGGGCTCGTACGCCCCGGAGAGGAGCCACTCGTTGCCCAGGTATACCTCCTCCAGGCCAGCCCTCCTAGCCGCCTCGAGGGCCTTGAGGGCGTGGCTCCTGCTCGTGGTTGGGAGGTCGCTCATCCTATGCTCCGGGTGGAAGGCCAGGAGCACCAGTGGGGGCTTAGGGTCCAGGCCCGCTAGGTAGCTTGCTATCATGTAGACCTCCCACGCCCCCACGTAGCCCGGCACGAGTAGGACACTCACAACCAGCAGCGGGGGCTCGGGCCTCTGGGAGGCCAGCCTGGAGACTATCCTAGTGTTCTCCCTGAGCCTCTCGAGGGCCCTCCGGCCGTCCACTCCAGCCAGAGCCTCGTATATGCTGGGGGTCCAGGCCTTCCAGTCTATCTTCACTATCCCACCGCTCTCGAGACTGTTTCTGGTTTGTGTAACTTCTAATAATCTGTAATGACTCCTAATTACTTGGTGCCTCCGTGTGACCGAGGTTCCAGAGAGGTTGCTAACACCCAGTGAGGTAGCCAGGATATTCGGTGTGACTAGAGCCGCTGTCATCAAGTGGATTAAGACTGGGAAGATAAGAGCAGTAGAGATTCATGGCCGCTGGCACATTCCCTATAGCGAGGTGGAACGGCTCCTACGCGGCGAAGCACTAAGGCCGAGGAGAGTTGCGGTATACGCTCGTGTTAGCGGTTCCACACAAAGGGATGACCTTGAGAGGCAATTACAAGCGCTGAGGGAGTGGGTTAGGAAGACCTACGGGGATATAGAGGTTGTCGAGGTCACAGACATTGGTAGCGGTATAAACACTAGGCGTAGAGGCCTCTGGAAGCTGATGGAGATGGCCCGCAGGAGACAGATAGATGCTGTTGTTGTAGCGTACAAGGATAGACTTACACGCTTCGGCTTCGAGTATCTTGAGGGGCTCTTCAAGGCCTATGGCGTGAAAGTGGTAGTGGCTTTCCAGGATGAGCCAAAAGACTACATGCAAGAGCTTGTTGAAGACCTTGTAGCGATAGTTACCAGTTTCGCGGCCCGCATCTACGGCAGGAGGAGCAAGAAGTACAAGAGGGTGGTGAAGGCTGTTGAGGAGGCTCTCAAAGACCCTTAAGCGGACGGTAATAGTTGAGAGCGCCTACCTCGGCAAGCCGAAGCTAGCCATACTAAGGGAGCTGGAGGAAGCGTACAGGGAGATGGTAGAGGAAGTGGTAAAATATGCCGTGGAGAACAATGCTAAGAGCATGGCTAAGCTACATAAAGCACTCTACAAGAGGCTCCGCGAGAAGTACCCAGAAATGCCTACAAGGCTTGTGAAGGGGGCCATTGCGGATGCGGCTCGGCGGGCTAAGAGCTTCCTGCGGCTCAAGCGGCTAGGCCGAGCGTATACGGATAAGCCTGAGGTTAAGAGAGTCACGATAACATACCCTGACAACCAGGACTGGAGACTCCAGGGCGATGCAATCCTACTGAAAACTCACCGCGGCTGGCTGGAGGTGCCGCTGAGAATTCACAAGCACTACATAAGGTACCGCTATGGCGGGTGGCGGCTCGGGAGGGAACTACGCTTCAAGATTACTGGCCGCACGCTGGTCTTCTACCTAGTGTTCGAGAGGGAGCTCGATATAGAGTACGAACCTGTTAATGTTGTAGCGGTGGACGTTAACGAGAATAACGTTACAGTAGCTATCTACAAGAACGCGAAGCTAGCATACCTAGAGCGCATTGAGACGAGTCTAGGCAGGATTGTCATTGCCTATACCGAGAAGCGCAGGAAGATAATGAAGGGTCACCATTGGAGTGATAGGTGTGTGAGAAAGAGGCTCAAAAAGCTGGCCAAGAGGGAGCGTAATAGGAAGCTTGACATTCTGCGGAAGACTGCCAGGAGGATAATTGAGTTGGCACGGAAGTATAACGCTGTAGTCGTCGTTGGTGATATTGCGAAGCACAAGAAGAGAGTTGTTGAGCGTCAGAGGCAGAGTGCGCTGAGGCACCGTTTACACCAGTGGAGTGTCGTCACGCTGGTCAGGCTCCTCCAGGTCTCTCCAGTACACGTGGAGCTTGTGGATGAGCGCGGCACGTCCTCCATAGACCCGTTCTCGAACAGGAGGATATGGCGGTGGCTCCACTCGGTGACCCGCGTTGCGGCGAGAGGGGGCCACCGCTACGTGAGGGTCAGAGTTTACAGGTTGCGCCTCAGGCTCGGCCCCGTAGACGGCTACATGGTTGAACGCGACTTCATTGGAGCCATAAACATAGGTGCCAGGTGGCTGTGGGCTAACGGGTTCCACCCAGATGTGCGGGGCGTGGCGTTCCCCGCGAACGGGGCACATGAAGCCCCCGCGACGCTGGTGAGCGGGGGCCGAGGCACCAACCCCGCCCTCAAAGCACCAGTAATCATTAAAAATCATTCAAAAAAACATTCAAAATTATGAGGGCGGGGAAACGCTCACCCTAGCCATCTCCCTCATGACGGCGGGGTTCTCGAGGCCGTCGGTCTCCCAGCATATCCTCTTGAACCTCTGACCACTCCCACGGGCCTCCCGTAGGATCCTCCGGGAGGCTGCAACCAGCATGGGCGCCTGGGGGGCTGGGTCGCCGCCGAAGTAGCAGACGCACCTAACCCTCGGGTCGAGGGCCCTAGCCACGAGGTCGTCTATGCTCATAACGTGCCTCGCCGCTACGCGGCTCCACGCCACCATATCCTTGTGCTCGGGGCAGAAACTTATTTTAGGGTTGTTTAGGGTCTTTTGGTTTCGGAGAAGCTCTGATGGGCAGCAAGAGGCCAGAGAGGCTGCTGAAGCCCAGGGAGTTCTGTGAGATTGTGGGGATTAGCTACCAGACTTTCAAAAGGTGGGTTAGAGAGGGCAGGGTACGCGTTGTTAGGCTTCAGAGTGGCAGGCTGCGCGTCCCCTATAGTGAGGTTGAGCGCATCCTGGGAGGCAGGCGGGAGACGAGAGAGGTTCGCGCTGTTATCTACGCTCGCGTCAGCTCTAGCGACCAGAAAGGCGACTTAGAGAGGCAAATAGAGTACCTCACACAGTACTGTGCAGCCAAGGGCTACAAGGTTGTGGATGTTCTCAGCGATGTCGCGAGCGGGCTCAAAACAAACCGTAGGGGTTTGCTGAAACTCTTCGACCACGTTATCAATAGACGTGTAGACGTAGTAGTCATTACCTATAAGGATAGACTTACTAGGTTTGGTTTTGAATACCTAGAGTACTTCTTCAAGCAGTATGGTGTGAAGATAGAGGTTGTTTACGGCGAGGAGCCCAAAGACGCGTACCAGGAGCTCGTTGAGGACTTGCTGGCGATTGTTACCAGCTTCGCGGGCAAGCTCTACGGGACGAGGAGCCACAGGAAGAAGCAGCTAGTTCAAGGCTTCAAGAAGCTCCTAGAGGAGGTCGAGAAGAGTGGCTAGGGTAACGAGAACAGTTATCGTTAGGAGTGTGAAGTTGCCGCGGAAAGTGTTCAGAGTATTCGTCGAGCTTGAAGGCATGTACCGTAACATGGTAGAGCAACTCGTACTCTATGCTGTCATGAACAACATCAAGAGCTTCACTAGGCTCAAGGCCTTGAAGTATCGTGAGATGAGGAGCATCTACCCACACCTGCCATCACATTATGTTTACACGGCATGCCAGGATGCGGCCACGAGAGCTAAGAGTTTCCTTAGACTGAAGAAGCTGGGCCTAGCTGAGAGGGAGCTCCCAGAGGTTAGGAGGGTCAGCATCTGGCTCGACGACCACCTGTGGAAGCCGAATGGCCTAACATCGATTAGAGTAGCAACTCACAAGGGTTGGATAACTGTAGAGCTTGAGCCACACAGGCAGTACTGGAGGTATATCAACCGTGGTTGGAGGCTAGCAAGCGAGGCAAAGATAAAGCTTGACAGGAGGAATAGGCGACTCATAGTCTACCTGACCTTCACCGGAGAGGTTGAGGAGTACAGGCCTAGGGGATACCTGTCGGTAGATGTTAACGAGAACAACGTAACCATACTGGTTGACGGCTCTGCCTACCTCTTCGAGACCAATATCGAGAAGCTTGTTCTCGGCTACTACTATCGCAGGAAGAGCCTGCAGGAGCGCTACGACAAGCTCTACGGTGTAAAATCAAGGATAAAGAGGAAAGCTATGCGGAAGCTTAAGGAGAGGAAGAAGAAGCAGGACACTAGGTGGAAGATAGCAAACATAATAGTTAGACTAGCATACGAGAAGAGATATGCCATTGTCCTGGAGCAGCTCGGCAAGAGGCCCGCCACCAACATGCTAAGGAGGATTAGGGATAGGCAGCTAAGGCATAGAATCTACCAGGCAGCATTCAAGGCTATGCAACAAGCAATTGAGGAAAAGGCTAGGGAGTATGGTGTCCCCGTAGTCTATGTTGACCCGTGGAACACCTCTAGGCTCTGCCCAGTACACCGTGCACCAATACTCTACAGCAATGGCTCAAGGATTGGGAGATGCAGCGTGGGAGGAGAACTGTGGCACCGCGACGTGGCTGCCACCTGGAACCTCCTCTTCAAAGCCCTACGGGGTGATGGGAGCAGTGCTCCGAACCCCGTAGGGTATATCGTTGATGGGAGCCCTGTGCCGTTGGGCTCAACCGCCACCCATGACCCCACACGGGTACCCAAGCCCGTGTGGGCGAGGTGGAAGTCCCTAGAGGCGACCCTAAACAAACCCAAAATAACAGGGATGACCCTCTAGGGACAAACGGGTCGAGGTAGGTGAAGCCAACCAGCCTCCCATGGCCGGCTAGGGGCTCGAGCCTCCCACCCCTGTTGGCCCAGACGCCGCAGTAGCCCCTCCCCCCGGGTGGTATGGTGCACTCGTTCACGCACAGCCTACACGGCGCCCCGGGGCCCCTTGGGGGCTCGGGGCGCCGTGTAGGC
>JALWPV010000051.1 GCA_027080775.1 Acidilobaceae archaeon | reverse complement strand
CATTTGGGAACAACGGCTTCTGAAGGGAGCACTCAAAAAATGTAGAAAAGGGGAGTCTTTGGTATAACAGGATATGCCAAAACTCATGCAAACCAAAGGACTCCCCAATGAATATTAGCACAAAATCACTGAAAGCAATTCAATCTATCCTGGTTGAAGAATTAGAACAGCAAATGCAGGGCAAGGCACTGGACGCCAACGAACAGGAACAGACCCTGCGAGGAATGCTACAAAGCATAGGGCAGTCGGTCTATGGCGCACTCTTGAGCCGAATGGACGAACGAGAATACGGCGTGGATGAAGTCTGTCCGAAGTGTGGGGGACAAGGGAAGCGGGTATCCAGGCGGCAGGCGCAAGTATTGAGTGTGTTCGGACGAGTGACGTATCGGCGTTCGTACTATCAATGTGGGCAGACAGATTGCAAGCATCGCTGGGCAGGGCTGGACGAAAGCCAAGCGCTACGGGCTGGGCAGGCGACTCAGGCCATGAGCGGCCTGTTAGCATTAGCCGGGATTACAGTATCCTTTGAAGAAGCGGTACAACAAATTGAAGCCTATTTGCAGGTACAAGTGAGCGCGAACACGCTGCGCCAGGAAACTATCAAGATGGGAGAAAAACAGGCAGCTCTGGAAAAAGGTTGGATGGAGAACAGCCAGGATGTGGACTATTTACAGGAGAGAGAACGGGACGCGGTGCCTCCCAAGCGGGTCTATGGCTCAATAGATGGCGCCCATGTCCCCCTGCTGGACAAGTGGCATGAAGCCAAGACGATTTGTTGGTATCAAGAAGGGAGACGTTATGGGGAGACGGAACCCCGGGCAGTGGATATCCATTATTACACATCGCTGGACAGCGCCAATGAATTTGGTGAGTTGCTCTGGGCCACAGCCGTGCACCACCAGGCAGACCGCGCCGAAGAATTGGTCTTTGTTTGCGATGGGGCGGCCTGGATTTGGAAACAGGTTTCGCTTCGCTTCCCGCAGGCCAAACAGATTGTGGATTGGTATCATGCCAGTGAGTATCTGCACGCCGTCTCCCAGGCACTAGATGTCTCTCCCCGGGAACAAGAAGCCTGGCAGACGGATATGGAA
>JALWPV010000050.1 GCA_027080775.1 Acidilobaceae archaeon | reverse complement strand
ACCAAACACAGACGACCATGGCATGATGTACGAGCGACCTCTAGCGACATAAACGAGGCGTCTCCCTGTTACATCGCCCCCTGATTCAGTGAAGTGGTGTAGATCAGAAATAAAGTTTTATTTTTTGATAAAACGTGTATGTCTGTATGTGTTTATGCTTTGAAGTGCATTGTGTTGCATCCGTTTTTGTTCGTTTGTTTGCGTGTCTGTCTTCTCTCCTTTAAGCCTAAGCTTAGCTGATAGGCGTATAGCGTTCTGGGAGTCAGTGTCAATGTGACGATCTGTACACATGTTTATGCCTTATGTACGTGTGTGAGAGAGTGTTTCTATTCGGGTATTTGTGCTTGTTGTTTAAATGTCTGTGCATTAATTGGTGTTTTGTATGCGTGTGTGTCTGTGTCTGTGTGTGTGTGTTTTGGTTGTATGGGTGAGTTGGTACTGGCTCAGAAGATCCGATATCGGAATTACACTATCTGGATGACTCTTCAGGGTACTGAATCCAGAATAGCGACATTTCGTCTGAGATATATAATGTCTCATCGGTCCCGAAGCCGCTGTGTAACATGATTGTTTCACTCCGTAAATCATCTCATGGCGCCTGAGTGCAGCACGTCTAGGTCACACCATTGGGATCTGGAGAATGTGTAGGTTACCTACACGCTACGCTATATTTATATTCACTTTTTTAATTGCTGTGTCTTTCTTCACAGACTTCGAAGCAGTAATCGAGTGAGATTAACTCCGCTGGTGACGCCCAGTTTCTTAAACAAACTGGCATCTGTCACCTTCAAAGAACCGATTGCCGCCGTCTAAGCACAAATATAATGAGCTTATTTAAACCGACAGCGCAATTGCAATCTGAAAGTGTTCTCAAATATCGTTTTCAAACAGCATTAGCCTATTGGACTAAGCCGCTAAAAACGTGGATATTTGTTGACGAGCCTACTAAGACTGGCCATCAATGTCACAGGATATGCTGAACAAAACTGCGTTTCGAGAAACTCAATTCCCGCAAATAACTCATGTGAATAATACACAGCGATTGCTGCATATATAATCACATAGCCACTCGAGTTTAGATCTATGCAACTGCTGCAA
>JALWPV010000049.1 GCA_027080775.1 Acidilobaceae archaeon | reverse complement strand
GCTAGAGGCTGGTCGTCGGTAGCCGAGAAGTGATAAGTAAACTTATAGTTTGGTTCTGAAGCGTGTGAACAAAGCTCCGTGTCAACAGTGTATAGACTGTCAGCTTCGACTTCATTAACCGTAGCGTAGGTGATGTTGGCGTCGGTGTCCGATATCCGGTGAGGGAAAGAAGTGATCACACCACGACACGATCCCGTACACTGTAACCGAGAACAATGTGCAATGAGGTGATTGGTGTTTGAAAAGGTTTTGTTAAGTCTAGGCATATGCATAATGGCTTCATTTCTAGATATGACATGGCGTAATGTAAGCTTGTTGTTACTAGTGTTTTTGGCTGATGTTAATGTTTATGTTTATGTTGTTGTTGTTGTTGTTGTTGTTGTTGTTGTTGGCGTCGTCCTCCTCCTCCTCCTAATCATCATCATCACCAACACAAATACTTCGTTAATTAGATTAGTTCACCAAGTGATATTTACTATTAAAAGGACAAGACATTTCTAGGATTTTGGCAGCAATACAGAAACAATGTCGCACGATAAAATATAAACGACATACTTACTTTCCAGCCTCGTTGTGATACCTTTCCAGGATATTTGTCAAAATCGATAACCCTGAAGAATTTGTTTGCGTTGACGTGTGGCCCGACGTTAAAGAACGACCGACCGTAGCCTCCCTGTTGGACAAATATTAAGCTTTTTTCAACATTCTATGCTAACTGTTTAGAGACCCTCTCTAGAGAGAAGAATTTATCCAGGTACACCAAGAGTACTTACATTAAATATTGTTACAAACTTAAATTTACAATCTTCATGAGGTGGATTCCATTCTGCTAAAACAAATTTGTCATCAGAGAGCGTTGGGCCATTATCACCAGAGAACTTTCGTAGGCTTCCGGTTCTTGTTAGTGAACATCTAACTGTAGGAGAGTGATAGCACGTATGTAAACATACAAGATTCACGAACGCTCAATACATACATTGAAACAAACACGCATGCATGCATGCATGCACCGTATATTGATGCGTATATATATGTGCGTGTGCGTGTGTGCGTCTGCGTGTGTGTGCGCGCGTGTGTTTGTGCGCGTGTGTGTGTGAGTGTGTG
>JALWPV010000048.1 GCA_027080775.1 Acidilobaceae archaeon | reverse complement strand
CTCCCGGCTAGCTCCCCCCGCCCGGCCCCGGTGTATTGGGCCACGTATACGAGCGTGCCAGTGTACATCATCGCCGAGGCAGAGAAGAGGAGCCAGCTCAGGTAGCCCCCAAGGCCGACGGCCTCGATGGCCCTGTCGCCGAGGCCGCTCACGAAGTAGGTGTCAGCGAGCCATAGCAGGCTATCAATGGACTCGGCCACCATTAGGGGTAGGGCTATCGCTAGGGCCCTGCGCCAGACCTCGAGCCTCCCGCCTCGCCTTGGGCGCGGCATCTGGGCGCTCCACGCTAGCTCCTGGGGCCTAGGATGACAACGCTCTCCCTGGCCAGCTCCTCTATCTCCTCCGGGGTGTAGCCTAGCTCCTCGAGTATCTCCCTCGTGTGCTCGCCGAGCAGTGGTGGGTGGAGGGCTGCGTGGGGCTTCTCCCCGTCTATAGTGGCTGGCTCCGCCAGCTGTTTCACCCTCCCAAGCTTGGGGTGCGGTAACTCGAACACCAGCTCGGAGGCGTAGGGGTCCGAGAAGAGCTCGTCTAGCTCGTAAACGGGCGCCGCGGGGACGCCAGCCTCCTCTAGGAGGCGGAGCCAGTAGTCCCTGGGCTTGGTCGAGAATATCTCCTGGAGAATCGGAATCAGTACGTCCCTGTTGCGGACCCTATCGGGGTTTGTGGCGAACCTGGGGTCCCCGGCTAGCTCGGGCCTGCCTATAGCTTCCGTGAACCTCCTCCAGTGCCTGTCGTTAGCCGCCGCTAGTATGAACCACTTCCCATCCCCCGCCTGGAAGGCCTGGTAGGGCACTATGCTCGGGTGCCCCGAGCCCATGCGTGGAGGCTTCCTGCCTGTCAGCAGGTACATCATGGGTATGTAGCTCATGGCGAATACCGCCGCGTCGAACAGTGATACCTCAATGTAAGAGGGCCTTCTACCCGAGTAGAGAGCGCTCACACCGTAGAGGGCAGCGAGGGCCCCGGTTATTATGTCGAATAGCGCGAAGCTGCACCTAACCGGAGGCCTCCCCTCCTCGCCCGTTGTAGCCATGAGGCCGCTCATGGCCTGGATTATGATGTCGTAGGCCGGCTTGCTCTCGTAGACACTGCCGGGCCTGAAGCCCTTAATGCTAATGTAGACCAGCCTCTCATTCCTCTTGAAAAGGTCCCCGGGGGCGACGCCTAGCTTCTCTCTGACGCCCGGCCTGTAGTTCTCTATCACCAAGTCGCTACGCTCGGCAAGCCTGTAGACTACCTCCCTGCCCCGGGGATCCTTCAGGTTGACTGCTATGCTCCTCTTACCCCTATTGGCCGACATGAAGTAGGCACTCTCACCGTTAACGTGTGGAGCCCAGGACCTAGTCTCATCCCCGACTGGAGCCTCTACCTTGACCACCTCCGCCCCCAGATCGGCTAAGAGCATCGTGGCGAAGGGGCCAGCGAGGGTGTGGCTGAGGTCTAGCACCCTTACACCCTCTAGGGGCCTAGGCATTACCCTGGCACCGCCCCTGGGGCAGGTGTGGCCTGATTAATAGGGGGCCCACGAGGCCTGTACAGACCAGCCGGAAGACTCATGAGAACATGGAGAAGGGATAACTTAGTGTGGAGAGAAACCCGCCGGTGCCGCTATTGGGGCCTAGAGGCCTAGGTAGGCCTTCTTGACCTCCGGCTTCTCCGCTAGCTCCTTGGCTGGCCCGTGGAGCCTGATCCTGCCAGCCTCTATGACGTATGCGTAGTCGGCTATCTGGAGTGATATGTGGACGTTCTGCTCCACCAGTAGGATTGTGAGGCCCTCCTCCTCGTTCAGCCTCTTGAGGACCTTGGCTATATCCTGTACTAGCTTTGGTGCCAGGCCAAGGCTTGGCTCGTCCAGCATGAGTAGGTCGGGGTTTAGCATTAGGCCCCTCGCTATTGCTAGCATCTGCTGCTCGCCACCGCTGAGTGTACCTGCCTTCTGGTGCCTCCTCTCCCTGAGCCTTGGGAAGAGGCTGTAGACTAGCTCCAGGTTCTCCTTGAGCCTCTCACGAGCCCTAGGGACGAAGGTGGCGAGGTAGAGGTTCTCCTCGACCGTCAGCTCGGGCCAGAGCCTTCTCCCCTCCGGCACGAGAGCCATGCCCATGCTCACGCGCTCGTGCGTCGGGAGCTTCGTGACGTCTACACCCTTGAATATGACCCTGCCTCCCCAGGCTGGTATCACGCCCATTATCGCCCAGAGCGTCGTTGACTTCCCCATGCCGTTGGCTCCCAGCAGCGCTGTTATGGTGCCCCTCTCCACCTTTAGTGAGACTCCAAAGAGTACCTGGGTCTCGCCGTAGCCTGACTCCAGGTTCTCGACCTCAAGCATGTACTCCGCCATCAGCTGGCACCCCCGCGCCTCTTAACGAACTTGAGGGCTAGGCTCGGGTCTCCCAGGTAGACCGCTATCACGTCGGGGTTGTTTGCTATCTCCTCGGGCGGCCCCTCGGCTATCTTCCTGCCGAAGTGGAGCACCATTATGCGCTCCGCGATGTTCATCACGGCGTGCATCACGTGCTCCACCATCATTATCGTAACCCCCTTCTCGTCCCTAACCTTCCTGAGGAGACCGAGCATCGAGTCTATCTCTGCTGGGGTCAGGCCAGCGAGGACTTCGTCGAGCAACAGCAGCCTAGGCTCGGCAGCCAGGGCCCTAGCTAGCTCCAGGCGCTTCTTCTCCTGCACGTTCAAGGCTCCTGCGGGTAGCTCTATCTTATCGCCTAGCCCCACGAAGCTGGCCACCTCCCTGGCTATCTCTAGGGCCTCGTCCTCGCTTATCTTACCGTAGCGCGGCCCGAAGAGGGCGCCCACGGCTATGTTCTCGAGCACCGTGAGGCCGGGGAAGGGCTTGACTACCTGGTGGGTCCTCGCTATCCCCAGGCGGGCCCTCTCGTGGGGCTTCAGGTTAGTTATATCCCTGCCCTCATAGATTATCCTCCCCTCGTCGGGCTTATAGACCCCGCTTATCATGTTGAAGAGCGTAGTCTTCCCGGCGCCGTTAGGGCCTATTATGCCGAATATCTCGCCCTTCTTTACCTCGAATGATACCTCGTTAACCGCTACGAGGCCTCCGAACCTCTTGACGAGGTTCTCGCCCCTCAGTATCTCGCCAGCCATGCACTCCACCCCACCACGATTACTCTAGCACCTTCCTTAGCCTGGGGAACTTCTCCCTCAACCATCCCACTAGGCCTTCTGGTACTAGCGCTATTATTATCACTATCAGAGGGCCTAGCACGACGAAGGAGGCCTGCGCTATCTTCGTCAGCAGACTCCAGTATAGGCCGTAGTAGATGTATGCCCCCACTATTGGGCCCAGGAAGGTGCCGAGGCCGCCGACGGTGTTCTCCACAATCATTATGACACTGTTGAGCAGGCTGAAGACGTCCTGAGGATCGAACTTAGCGTGCCTGAAGGCTAGTGGTACACCCCACATCCCGGCTATGAGCGCTGATAGGGTGAAGGCCATCAACTTGTACTTGAAGGTGTCAACGCCCATGACCTCCGCTGCCTCCTCGTCCTCCCTTATCGCGGCGAGGCCGAAGCCGAACCTGCTAACCTTAATGTAATACACCACGAATAGCGTTACAATAAAGACGATGAAGTGCATCCAGTAGAAGTCCTGGACTGTCAGGTTGAGGTTCCTAAATAGCATCGGGGGCGATATGCCTGCCCTACTCAACATGTAGATAGCCAGGTACAGTACCACATAGTCCAGGCCTATGGTGGCTATAGCGAAGTACGCTCCCCTGAGCCTCAGCACGACCCAGCCTACAGCGTAGGCTACCAGCGCCGCTACCCCAGCCCCTAGGAGGAGGGCCACTATGAACATTGAGATAGTGAATGGGTGCGATGGCATTATACTCTCTATCGTGAGGGCAGTCATCCACGCCCCTATGCCGACGAATACTGCGTGGCCGAAGCTCACGTAGCCAGCATAACTCATTATGACCGCCAGCGCCAGAGCCCAGCCTATATACATCATCGTATCCATAGCATTACCTACAATCGCTAGGAGGTGGCCCTCCTGGCCAGCTATGCCGATGGCTAGGTAGACGAGGATGAGTATTATGGAGGCTATGAACCCGGGTCTCTTTAGCATCCTCACTCCGCAACACCCCTCCTACGCCTCAGGGCCGAGGCGAGTCTATCATCTAGGTAGCCGAAGAGGCCCGTTGGCTTGAGGGCTAGGATCAGGAGGAGTATGAAGAAGGTCACGACGAGCGCTATTGAGACCTCCTGAGTGGCGGCTACCACCAGCTCGTACGTCAGCCCTAGGATGAGGCCCGCCACGTAGGAGCCCATTATGCTGCCAAGGCCACCAGCTACTACTATAACGAATGCCAGGGGAGCGATTATTGACTCTTTTAGTGGATTAACCGAGCCCGCCCATGCTAGATAAAGCGGGCCTGTCGCCATAGCGAAAGCGACTGCTAATATAGTCGTCAAGAGCTTTATCCTCACAGGGTTTATGCCAACAAGCGCCAGGGCCCTAGAGTCCTGCGTTACAGCCTGTATCATTAAACCGAGATCTGTCAGACGCACGATCGCGAACAGGGCAAAGGCTATAACGAAGGATATGACACCTACAAGTATCTTAGTCTTCACTATTGTTATACTAGAGCCTATCGTCACATAGGGCGGGTGACCGAATGACCATGAGATGCCGGGCTCCGTGCTGTACCAGTTCGTCCAGGCTGCGAGGGCGTAGTGAAGGCCGAATAGTGTTAGGCCGAAACCGAACGTTGCCATCAGAGTTGCCATCTCGTGTTTCAGCGTTATAACATCCACGTGGCCTATTATTGGATGGACTGAAGTGTAGTAGAGGAGCGCACCCATAGCGACACCAAATACTCCCATAGTAATTATTGCTCCCATTGGATTTAGTAAGGCTACCTTGTATAGCATATAGAAGTTGGCAGCAAACATAGCGGCAAGGACTATAAGATGACCATGGGCTAGGTTAACGACCTTCATGACACCCCAGATGAGGGTAAGCCCTACTGAAATCGCCCCTAACAGGCTACCATATAGCAGGCCCTCAATGAAGCCTCTTGCTAGCTCAGAGGCCGCGACCACCAACTCTTCACAGCACCCCACCCAATGAGCTAGCTTTCGCCCATACTGTGCCCAGGGGCCAAACCTGGGAGCCTGCATTTAAACAGAAACCCTTGATGCACCATTATACAAAGAATCTAGAAAAAGGGACGTCTATGTTGTCAGAATTAGGGGATCACTTCCTCACGGCTAGCCATACACCTACTATTATTACAATTATGATTACTATTATACTGCCCCATAGCACAGCCTTGCTGGTCTTCTTTGTTGTAGTAGATGATGTGACGGATGAGGTTGAGGTTGTTGAACTGGTAGTAGCCGATGCAGATGTGGAGGACATTGACGCTGTAGACGTCGTAGCGGTAGATGGCCACCAATTCGGCGGCGCTATTAGGGGCTTGGCCTGGGCAACCTCGGGAGGCCACACTACTACCCGCTTACCGTTCTGCCACTGAGCCACAACCATCTTATGACCTATCTGTAGACCAGTCTTTGGATCTATCTTTAGGCGACCAAAGAACGTCATTATATCGATATTGTTCATAGCCTGCCTTACCTTTGCGTTATCGAGCGTGCCAGCACTCTCGATGGCCTTAACTAGGAATAGAACGGCTGCGCCAGCCTCAGCAGCGTGATAGGACGGTGTTCCTATACCCTTACATATCGAAACCTCGCTCTGAGCCTTGTTGAAGTAACTAATCCACTCCTGTACCGTGGGGCCGAACCATTCTAGACCCATCTGTTTGGCTAGTTGTGGCGAGTACTTTACGCCAGGCTCCCACTGAGAGGGGTAGGCTACGCCATTCGCTATGTCATCTAACTGTTGATAAAATGCAGGCTCTGCAGGCGCTACTAGTATCGCAATGAACTTGAGGTGCCATCCAAGATCGTGAGCCTGCTTCACGAGAGCCTTTCCATCAGCAAAGTGCCCTCCACCGAGAAGTACGTTTGCCCCGGCTGCTTTTGCCGCACTTATGAAGGTGCTGAAATCAGATGTTCCGACCTCATAAGCCTTGGAATACACAACATCTAGGCCCATCTGTTTAGCCTTCTGCTCAGCATATTGCACAACTGACGAGGCAAACTTATCGTTTGCATAGATGAAGGCTATCTTGGCGTCAGGTATGTACTGCTTTATTATCTCAAGCGCGCCAGTGAAATACTCGCTCGCTGGGCTTAGTATCTGCACCAGGTAATGATAGCCTTTCTGGAATATAGCGTTACTCGCACCGCCGTGACTCAGCATTATTACATGGTACTGCTCTGCTATGGGAGCCGCAGCGCTGGTAAGGCCGCTACTGTAAGGAGCTAACAGGAAGTTGACGTGATCCTGGGTAATTAGCTTCTGAACTATACTAGGCTCGTTATTAGCGCTCGAAGCGTCATCATAGTATATTAGCTGTAACTTGTAGGTCTTGCCGTTAACATTTACTCCGCCGTGGTCGTTTATCCACATAATAGTCGCTATAACGCCACAGAGGGCCTGATGCCCCTCTGTCGCAAACTTACCGCTCAGGCTTATCGGCATCCCTATTTTAATTACGTTGCCGCTAACAGTCGTAGGATATGTCGCTGCCATTGAAACGAGTGTGTAAGCGGGAGCTAGTGCAACAAGCGATGCGAGTGTTAGTACTAGAACTATGTTAAGCCCCTTCCTCATATTTCCCTCCCCTAAGGGATGTCCGAAACAAAGCAGTAATGCTCTACTGGTATTTATTTGTCTATAGTGGGAAGGAATATACTTATACGAGAGAGGGAAACGCGTGGACCTCCCTCGATTTACCTTAAGATGTAGAAACCAGCCGCCTAAGAGGCCATAGGGTCTTGTAAAGAAGCAGAGCTTTTAGTCCCGCCTAACTCATTGCAGTCAATAGTCCAGAGGGCACCCTAGCATCGCTTCTGCTTCTATTTCAACATTTATTCTATTATTGTTATATTTTCTTCGGGAAAGCCTAGCTCGACTAGTATTTTCTTTACTCTATGCCTATGGTCGCCCTGTAGCTCTATGCGCCCCTCCTTTGCTGTACCACCAGTTGCCAGCCTGCTCTTCAGTATCGAGGCTAGCTTCTTTAGGTTGAACTCCTTCTCGTTTATGCCTTCTATTATTGTTACCTCCCTGCCGAATCTACGCTTCTCGACCCTTATCTTGATTAACTGCTCCTCCGCAGAGAGCTGCTCGCAGATCTCAGGTGGGAGCCCCCCGCAAAGCGATGAGTCCATCATGGCCTTGCTATCCACCCACCCTGCAGGGCTAAGGGGTCCCCGCTAAGGGTTATAAGCTTAGCTTGCAGGGATGCCCTGGGGACCACTCTTGAGTAGCTATGGTGACGCAGAGGCTGGCGAGGGGGAGACCCTGTACTACGGCATAAAGAAGAGGCCCGTCTACTACGTGTGCATGAGGTGCGGCTTCAAGGTTACCAAGGAGGAGCTCGAGGCTATGCCCGCCTACATGTGCCCGAGGTGCGGGTATAGGATATTCATGAAAGTCAGAGCACCCCCCAGCCTCGGCTACCTTAGGAGGGTCTACGCGATCTAGCCCTCTCGCGGGCTGCCACAACCTCTACCAAGAGCTTAGCGGCCACTACGGCCGTGATACCTGCTGGATCATAGGGTGGCGTGACCTCGACAACATCGGCGCCCACTATTCTATCGTCTACGAGTGAGTGCACGAGGTTCAGGGCCTCGCGGAACGTGAGCCCCCCGGGCTCCGGGTTGCCAACGCCTGGAGCATAGGCTGGGTCTAGGAAGTCCATGTCCACGCTGAGGTAGACCCTCTCACAGGGGGAGAGGATCCTCCTGGCCCTCGCCGCGACATTGGCCTCCCCAAGCCTCTCCACGTCGAGGCTCGTTGCATACCATATCCCCTCCCGGCTCTCCGCTACCTCCACCTCCTCATCGGAGAACCCCCTCACGCCTATGTAGACTAGCCTCGGCGGATGGATCCTCTCCAGTATCCTCCTCATAACGCAGGCGTGGCTGTACCTGTAGCCTAGATACTCGTCCCTGAGGTCGAAGTGGGCATCGAGAACCAGCATGCAGGGCGGCTCCCCCAAGGCGCTGGAGAGCCCCTCGATGACCCCGTAGGTTATAGTGTGTTCACCCCCGAGCACGAGGGGGATCCTCCCCTCTCCCACTAGAGCCCTGACAGCCTGCGATACCCTAGCGAGGGTCTCGGCGACGTCGCCGTGGACGACGGCCACGTCGCCCTCATCATATATGGGCACATAGTCCACATCAATCGAGGCATGGAGGCTCCTGAACTCTATGAAGGCCGAGGCCTCCCTTATCGCCCTCGGGGCCCAGCGCTGTCCCCCCCTGTATGAAGCGGTAGAGTCGAGCGGCACCCCCAGGAGGCTGTAGCTCGAGGCCTCCCTCTGGGGCCTGTAGCCCCCGAAGGCCAGCGGCGACTCCTCCACGAAGGGCGCTGGCACAGTCTGCCCCACCCGACGGCGTGGTTGCTCGATTGGTTAAAAGACCCTGAAGCGCTGGCCCCCTGGGTGCGGTGGGCAGGCTTGGCGGGGGACCTCTACGACAAGATCATCGACCTAGCCAAGAGGAGGGGCTACTTCTGGCCCTCCTATGAGATCTACGGTGGCGTGGCAGGCTTCTACGACCTGGGGCCCCTCGGTGCTGAGCTGAAGAGGAGGATTATAGAGAAGTGGAGGAGGGCCTTCATACTAGACCACCAGGAGCACGTCGTCGAGATAGAGACTCCCATGATAGGCCCCTCGAGGGTCTACGAGGCGAGCGGGCACCTCGAGAGCTTCACCGACCCTATAGTGGAGTGCACCAAGTGCGGCAGGAAGTTCAGGGCCGACCACCTCATAGAGGAGAAGCTCGGCATAAACGCTGAGGGCCTCAGCCCAGAGGAGATGACGAGGCTCATAAGAGAGCACGATATACGCTGCCCCGTCTGCGGTGGCGAGCTGGGCGAGGTCAGGCTCTTCAACCTACTCTTCAAGACCCAGATAGGCCCCTACGAGGGCAACATAGGCTTCCTGAGGCCCGAACTGGCGCAGGGCATGTTCGTCGCCTTCAAGAGGGTTCTGGAGAGCCTCCGGGGGAGGCTACCCCTGGGTATAGCCCAGATAGGCAGGGTGGGTAGGAACGAGATTAGCCCGAGGCAGGGCATGATTAGGCTCAGGGAGTTCACTATAGCCGAGATGGAGTACTTCTTCGACCCGGAGGACGAGGAGGGATCCTGCCCCTGGTTCGAGAGGCTCTCAAGCCTCCAGCTGAGAATAGTGACGTGCGATGAGAAGAAGCAGGGAGAGCCCCCCAGAACCTACAGGCTCTCGGAGGCCCTCGCTAAGGGAGTGATAATGCACAAGTGCCTCGCCTATTGGATGGGGGTAGCCCAGATGCTCGTGGAGTCCCTCGGCATCCCAAGGGAGGACATCTACTTCGAGGAGAAGTGCCCTGAGGAGAGGGCCCACTACTCAAGCCAGACATTCGACCAGCTCGTCAGAGCCTCGAGGTGGGGCTGGGTGGAGGTGAGCGGCCACAGCTATAGAGGCGACTACGATCTAAGCAGGCACATGAGGTACAGCGGGGCCGACCTGACAGTATTCAAGCCCTACCCGGAGCCCGTTAAGGTCAGGAAGAAGAGGGTAATCGTTAATAAAGCGGTTGTGGGGCGCCTCTTCAAGTCCGAGGCACCAAAGGTTATGGAGGCCCTCCAGGCCCTCGACGCGTCCTATGTAGAGGAGAGGCTGGCGAGGGGGGAGCCCATAGAGGTGGGCGGCTATAGGGTCCCCCCCGAGGCTGTCAGCGTGGTAGAAGTCGAGGAGAAGGTTAGTGGGAGGAAGATAGTGCCCCACGTCGTCGAGCCCTCCTTCGGTGTTGAGAGACTGCTCTACGTCACCCTCGAGCACGCCTATAGGGAGCGCGAGGGGAGGGTAGTCCTCTCGCTACCGAGGGACCTAGCGCCCTACCAGGCCGTCGTGTTACCACTACTCGAGAACGACGAGAGACTCGTGGAGCGGGCCAGGGCGCTCTACGAGCGCCTGAAGTCAGAGGGCTTCAGGGTCTACCTAGACTCCAGCGGGAGCATAGGGAGGAGGTACGCCAGGGCCGACGAGATAGGGGTCCCAGCGGCGTTCACGGTTGACTACCAGACCCTGGAGGACGGCACAGTCACGCTTAGAGACCGCGACACGTGGAGGCAGGTGAGGCTCCCCGAGGCCCGCGCAGTCGAGGCCCTCCGGCGATTCATATATAGCGGCGCTAAGCTAGAGGAGCTAGGTGAGCCCCTAGAGTAGCCCGAGCCCCGCAGGATCGGGTAGGGGTGTATACGCTTGGCGGGCGAGGAGGAGATCGAGGCTAAGCCCGAGGAGGAGTTGCTCCCAGACAAGGCGGATGTCAAGGCGGCGCTCTCTCTCATACCCCCAGCCTCTGCCTTGAAGTCGGAGGAGAGGAGGCTCACTGAGAAGAGGATACGCCTAAGGTACGATGCCAGCCTGGAGCCGGAGGAGGCTAAGGTAAACCCCCAGCTAGCGAAGGAGCTGGGCATAGAGGACAAGCTCGAGATAGTGGTAGCCGGTCGCCACAGGTTCGTCTTCCGCGCCATCATAGATGACGAAGTGGAATACAATAGGGTCCACGTCAACCCGGACCTAATGGAGGAGAACGGCATAGCCGATAACAGCATAGCCACCGTGAGGAGCTACCGCGGCACGGAGAAGCTGGGTGTCAGGCTCGAGGTCTAGCCTCGACTCCGACACGGTGAATGGCCTTGGATGAGAGCGTTGCAAGCTATGTCATCGATAAGCTGGCCTTCACGCTGGAGCAGCACTTATCCCTACTCGCAGAGGTCCGAGACAGGATAGCCAGGCTCGACGCCGGAGGCGCCGGCAAGACTCCCCTCGAGAAGAGCCTGGAGAACCTGAGGAGCCTGCGTGAGGCCATAGGGGAACTCTTCGACGTGATAGGTAGGAATGTCAATGCCATGCCCTCAGCCTACATCGATGATGTATTCGCGCTAATCGGGTACTACGTCGAAGCCGCCGCCCCCGGCGAGGAGAGGGTTCTGAGGAGTGCCTCAAGGTACACGGACGTCAGGGAAGACCTCGAGAAGCTCGAAGAACTCAGGGCGGCAGCTCGCGTCATACTGGCGAGCCTCAACGTCTCGATAAAGCTGTAGGTAGCCGCCACGCTCCTGGGGGCGCCCTAATGCTCCTGATCCTCCATGACAACACTCGCTAGCTGGGCCTACAGACGATGGAAGCTTTTATCTGGCAAAGACTGGCGAGGCGCCCCGAGTGCAAGGTATGGGCGTTGGGGACGCACGAGCCTTAGTGGGTGAGGCGGGATGTACTCTTCGGGTAGCATCAGTAAGGTCACCATAACCGAGCTATTATCAGACATGGCGCGGGAGATAGAATACACAGCCAGCGTGGTGGAGAGGGCCCTTAGGGAGAAGGGCTTCAGGGGCGAGGTCCTCGACAAGCTGGCCCGCCAGGACGTTAAGATGCTCAAGGACAAGGCTGAGCGGTACCGCAACAGGCTCCTCGAGTACGTGGCAAATGGGAGGGCCGAGATAGTAGGCCTCAGAGAGTTCTACACGGCCATAGCGCTCTCAATTGAGAACTCGGCGCTTAAGATGGATGCAAGCATATTCAGGCTCCTACTATACATTAGCTCCTCCACATCAACGCCGGCCAGAATTGAGGAGAGATACCTAGCCCTACTGGGCAAGCTTAGAGACACCGCTGGCTACCTGACGTCCTTGATAAGGGCGATCTCCCTCGGCGGCCATACCAGGGAGGCCAGGAGGAGGATCCAGGAGCTAGCAACCAAGATAAGCCAGGTCGAGGAGGACGCCGACGTAGAGTATAGGAGGGCCCTGGCCGCTATAGTAGAGGAGCTCGGCGGCGATGTGAAGGGCTTCGTACTCGTGAAGGAGGCCGTGGACCACCTCGAGGACGCGGTGGACCTCCTATACAACGCTGGAAACTACGCCACCATAATAGCCCTCTCCGAGGCCTGAAGCCCCCCGGGACTACATTGAGGGGCCCCGTAGCGAGGGGTAGGCTCTACGGTAGGCACGTGATAGTGGAGTCTGTCGAGGAGGCTAGGAGCCTCTACGCCCTAGGCTTCTATGGCAAGCCCCTGGGGGTCGATAAGCCCTCGGGCCCCAACTTCGACTCGCCCCTCCTCGTGAGCCCCCTGGAGGCCGTGTACCTCGCCAGGAAGGGGCACCTGGAGGTGGTCGACGAGGAGGGTGGCATCCTCAGCCCTGAGGAGGTGGAGGAGAGGCTACTATCCGATGAGAGGCTTAGGATGCTCTACAGGGTGTACGAGGACCTCAGGGAGAGGGGCCTCGTTGTGAGGCCTGGCATGAAGTTTGGGGCCGACTTCGCCGTCTACAGGTATGGCCCGGGCATAGACCACGCGCCCTACCTAGTGGTAGTGAGGCCCCTCGACGAGGCCATGGACCCTGTGGAGATAGTGAAGACCGGGAGGCTGAGTCACAGCGTGAGGAAGACATTCACCATAGCCACGGTGAGGCGGGACGGGAGCGTGAGGTACGTAATGTTTAAATGGGCTAGGATCTAGTTAAGATCCGGTGCGGCGCTGGTGCACCGCGAGGCGATGAGAGCCTCTGTGATCGAGTCCGCGTTCCCATCCTAGCCTGGCTGGGGTGTAGTGGAGATGGCTGCGAGACGTCCTAGAGGTCCGAGGCCCCAGAGGGCGCACCGCGAGAGGAGAGAGCCCAGGCCCAGGCCTATAGGCGATAAGTGCAACCCTCTCTGCCCCTACTTCAAGTGCCTCAAGGGCGCGCTCATAATTAAGACCGAGTACTATAGGGGGAGGCCCATTAAGGTCCCCATATGCTCGTGGACCGGAGACAGGTGCATAGGGCCCAAGTGTAGATACGCCTATTGCGAGAAGCACGCCATGCTACCCGACGGCCGGTGCGCCTTCGCCGTCCAGGCTCGGTCGAAGAGGCAGGTTGACTTCGAGGAGGAACTCAAGAAGGCTAGTGATATAGATGAGATGGAGGAGGAGTTCTAGGATCCCCACCTCCTATAGAGGCTGTTGGGAACCCCCAGGGCGTCTAGGACCTTGCCCGCGAGGAAGTTAACTATGTCATCCACGCTCTCTGGCCTCGCGTAGAAGCCTGGCGTGAGCGGTGCCACCACGGCCCCCATCCTAGCTACTTTGAGTAGGTTCTCTAGCTCGGCAATGCCTAGTGGAGTCTCCCTCGGCGCAACGACGAGCCTGCGCCGGAGCCTGAGTATGGCCAGGGCCGCCCGGGCCACGAGGTTAGAGGCTATCCCATGGGCTATCAGCGCCACGGTCTTGGTGCTCGCGGGCACTATCGCCATAGCGTCGGGCTGGCTGCTACTGCTCGCGAGGGGCGAGTTGAAGTCGTCCTCGCCGTAGACCCTCGAGTGCCTTGAGAGCCTGGCCCTCAGCTCCCCGGGCTCTATGCCCTCCTCTACCCTAGCCACCTCGAGGGCTGACCTAGTGAGGATAACCCCCTCCACCCTAACGCCGGACTCGGCCAGGGCTTCGACTACGCGCAGGCCCACGCGGACCCCGCTGGCCCCCGTTATCGCTACTGAAACACTCTCAGGCCTGCAGGGCATCCCACGGGCTCACCCAGGGCCTCCCGGACTCCTTCCAGCATCTCCTTATAGGCGTTGGAGCCGTAGGCCACGAATACTATGATCTTGGGGCCGGTCTCCCTTGCAACGCTGGCCATGGCTTTGGCTACCTCCCTGACCGATAGGCCCCCAACACCGGCCCCCATGGCTGGGAGTGCCACGGACTCCACGCCCAGCTCGAGAGCCTTGCGGAGGGCTGCCCGCGTCGCCTTGACGGCGTTCTCCAGCGGTATCCTCATGGCTGGCCTCTCCATTGTGGGGGCGTGGATCACATACCTAGCCCGGAGCCTGCCAGCCCCCGTTGCTATGGCCTCGCCCACGGGCACGGGTGCGTGCTTCACGGCCTCCTCCTCGATCTCGGGCCCCCCAGCCCTCTTTATGGCCCCGGCCACGCCTCCGCCCATTATCATGAGGCTGTTGGCCGCGTTGACTATGGCGTCTACTGAAGCCTTAGTTATATCGCCCTCCGCGACCACCAGGATCCTGCCGCCCGGCAGGCTGAAACACTCCATCCCCACCACCAAGGCGTTAATGTGCCGCGGGGATTAATTACCTGGGCCCCTCGAGCGCTTGATCTCGGATAGCAGCGGTATCTCCCTCAGCTTCTCCTCGGGTAGGAGATCCCAGAGGATCCCCGGGGGCCTGGTGGGCCTCTCTTCGATCCTTATGAGCCTCGTGGGCGTGGCTATAATATCAATGGGCACGTCCCAGGGATCCTGTGGGAGCCTCTCCCCTACAACCTGCACGTCGTGGACCGTCGTGGCTATCGGGGTGTCCTCGCCCACCTTGCCTAACTCGGCGAGTATCGCATACTCCAGCTCCCCGTAGCCCTCGCCCTTGCCCAGCCTGCCACCCCATGGGTCAACGGCCACGCTACCCTCGACTATCAAGTCGAGCCTTGGGAGCCTCCCGAGGTCTGCTAGCCTAGAGAGGAGGAGGCCCCACCTGAAGGCCCCCCTTATCGTTGATGCCATCGAGTAGCTCCTAGCCGGTATGCGGGCTGGATCCAGTAAGAGGAAGCCCCTCCTGAGCCTGGGCGTCGGCATTATGAGCAGCTTACCCTCCCTGAGGGCCTCGAGCCTCACGGGCCTCTGAGGCGAGTCGGGGTTAACCTTGACGACGCGGGCCCTCCTCCACTCGGGGGTCCCAAAGAGCCTCTCTGCGGCCGCGCGGGAGCACGCAAAGTTCGGTATCCTACCATGAGGCGGTAGCGGGGGCCTGGCTATGCCCTCTCTGAGGAGCCGGTCCCAGATGGACCTCCTTATCCTATCCTTCTCCGCCTTCACCCCCGGCATAGGTGGCACCTCAGGGCATGCGCCTCACCAGGCGGGCGGCCTCTGCTAGGCCCGCGTAGTCGGCTGGCACGCTTAGGACAACCCCGTCGACTAGGCCCTCCAGCTCGCTGGCAACGGCGGGGACAGACTCGATGCTGTGGCGTGGCACGTAGGCTGGCATCTTAGAGGTGAGCCACCTGTTCCGGTCGGTCTCCACTACGAGGTAGGGGTAGACCCTGACCCCTAGGGCCCGGGCCTCGGCTACTAGGCTGCGTAGACTCTGGGGTGTAGAGTTGAGTATGAACACGAAGTCCGGGCGGCTGCGGAGCCTGGCTGAGATCTCAGCGGGCGCCCTCCTAGTGCTGACCAGGACTCCAACCTCCACGGCGCCGAGGCCGTGGCTCCTCGCCAGGCCTATGGCGTCCTCCGGGCTGAGGTGGCCGCACTCGCCCCCCTCGGATGGCGGGTCGCCCCTGAGGGCGACGAGCCTTGTAATGCCGAGTAGGACAGCGGCCCCCACGAGGCTCTTGAAGGCCACCAGGTTCACGTCTGACACACGCACGTGGGCTATACCCGGTATCCCATATCTCTCCTGTATGTAGGCCGCCACCGCCACGCTATGAGCCCTGGGCACGCCGAGGGGAGACTCCGGCACATCGATCCAGTCGAGGAGGCCTCGGAGTGGCGGGATCCACTTCTCGAGCTTCTCCCTGCTCCTAGTGGGCTCCACCTCCCCTATGATCTCGAACAATGCCCCACCCCCTACACCGTTACGCCCAGGTAGAAGCCTATGAGGCCCAGGAGCATTGCTAGGAGTACCAGCCTCTTGTGCCAGAGGGCGACCAGCTTCACGGGGGAGGCGAGGAGCCTCGCCGCCGCCAATGCGAGGAGCGCGTCCACGACTGCCACGGGGACCCCGTAGGCCATGGGGTCAACCCAGCCCCTCAGCAGAGGCACGGGGCTCAGGGCGACGGCGGCCGCGTAGAGCAGCGCGGCTAGCATCGCAGCGGCCCTCGTGCCCCTCGAGACTGCGACCGTCCGCACCCCGGCCAGCCTGTCACCCTCCACGTCCGCGATGCCCTTAGCCACCTCCCTCGCCAGGGCCGTCAGGAATACCATAGCCCAGAACACTGTTACCGCGGGGCTGAACCTCCCGACGAGTGCCTCGCCGTAGATTAGCGGCACGGCCACGTTGAACGCCACCATCACGTTCCCCGGTAGCCCGCTCCTCTTGCCCCATACATCATAGAGGCTCGCCACCCCCCAGGCAGCCAGGGCTATGGCGAGCGTGTAGCGCCCGGTAGCCGCGGCCGAGGCCAGGCCCGCGAGGGTTAGTGCGACGAAGCAGGCCCAGGCGGCCTTGAGGCTCAGCCGGCCCGAGGGTATGGGGCGGCCCGGCGCGTTAATCTTGTCCACATCCACGTCTACTATATCGTTGAGGACCATGGCCGAGGCTCCGACGAAGAAGCCCGTTGCGAAGGCGTAAAGCGATGCACTCAGGGGGGGCGGGCCCCCAGCGGCTATAGCCGCTCCAACTATGACCGCGAAGCCTAGCATAGCCGAGTTGATGGGCCTCAGTGCCTCCAGGCAGGCCTTCACCCTAAACGCCAGGGCCTCAGCACCACCCCCGCAGTCGTTGCGGGGCCAGGATTTATCCCTCACAAACCCAGCGCCAGCCCCTGGGGCTTAGGGGCTTGAGTGGCACAGCGACCTCTAAGTGGGCCGCGCTGAGGGTCCACTGGATCGACAAGCTGGCCGACGAGCTGGAGGAGAAGCTCAGGGGCCGCGGTAAGGACGTGCTAGTCTTCAACGGGGGCCTCAGCGTGTCGGGGGCGCAGCACATCGGGAGGCTTAGGGGGGAGGTGCTGCTCGTTGAGGCCCTCAGGAGGATCCTCGAGTCTAGGGGTTATAGGGTGAGGCAGCTCCTCACCGTCTACACCCAGGACCCCTGGAAGGGCAAGGAGAGCCAGAGGAGGGCCTTCAAGGACCCAGAGGAGGCCCGCCGCTATACTGGCTGGCCCCTCATAAGGGTCCCCGACCCCGAGGGGTGCCATTCCAACTGGGTCGAGCACTTCTGGAGCGACTTCGGGCCCTACCTGGGGGAGTTCACTGACGGTAGGATAGAAGTTGTCTACACGCACGAGCTCTATAGGGGGCCCCTGGCCGAGTTCGCCTTAATGGCCTATAGGCTCCGCGACAAGGTTAGGAGCGTCATAAACAAGTACCGCGGTAGGAAGCCCTACCCCGAGGGCTGGATACCAATCGAGCCCCGCTGCCAGAGGTGCGGTAGGATAGACTCCACGGTCGCTCTCGAGGTCGACGAGGAGAACAGGAGGGTCCGCTACAAGTGCAGGAACTGCGGCCACGAGGGCTGGGCACCCCTGGAGGACTCGAAGCTCAACTGGCGCCTCGAGTGGGCTGGCGTCTGGTATGTCCTCTCGGTGGACTTCGAGCCCTACGGCAAGGACCATGCCGCACCCGGCGGCAGCAGGGACAGCTGCGTTGACCTAGCCGTCAACGTCTTCGGCTTCAGGCCCCCCGAGGGCGTCTGGTACGAGTGGGTGGCCCTGAGGCTCAATGGCAAGGAGATGGATATGACGAGCAGCGGCTTCATCGCCCTCACACCCAGGGAGTGGCTCGAGATAGCACACCCCCAGATCCTCAGGTTCCTCTACTTCTACCACAAGCCCCAGAGGAGGGTGGTCATAGACCTTAGGGAGATACCGAACTACTACGAGATGTACTATAAGGCCGAGAGGATATACTTCGGCGTCGACACCACGGGCAACAAGGAGGACGATGCCTACCTGGCTAGAACCTACGAGCTAAGCCACCCCAAGAGGGTCCCCGAGAGGCTCCCCTCGCAGCCGCCATACACGCACGCCGCCATACTCGCGCAAGTCATCCCCCCGCACCTGCTGCCCGGCGAGGCACTCGAGAGGCTGAAGAGGACCGGGCACCTATCCAGGGAGCCGGACAAGTACAGCCTGGAGTGGGCCTCCAGCCTCGTCGAGAGGGCTGGCAGGTGGGCCCGCCGCTACGCCCCCAAGGCCTATAGGGTCGAGATACCCGAGGAGCCCCCCGTCGAGGCCTACAGGGCTATCAAGGACCCGCGTAGGCTTGAGAGGCTCGCGGCGGAGCTAGAAGGCCTCGAGGAGTGGAGTGAGAAGGCCATTAAGGACCTGCTGATGAGGTTCGGCGAGCACATGACTGGGAGGGAGAGGAGGGAGTTCTACAGGGACCTGTACCTCGCCCTCCTCGGGAAGCCCGAGGGCCCCAGAGCGGCCCCCCTGCTGAGCCTGATGCGCCGCGAGTGGGTTGTTGAGAGGCTGAGGGCCCCCGCGAGGCTACTCGAGGGCGGTGGGGGCGAGGAATAGCCTGACCCTAGAGCCCTCGGGGCTCTTGAATACCAGCTCGAGCGGCTTGTCGCTGCTGAACTTCACGTCGACGGCCTCGGCCACCTTTGCGAGGCTGAGGGCGTTCTTCAGGTATTGGAGGTCGTATGCGCTGGTAGCCGGGTTATGCACGTCGAGGTATAGGAGACTCGAGGACTCTGATGTGAGCTTCACCTCAACGCTCCTAGCCCCCTCGCCGCGGGCCTTGAACTTGAGGGTGTCGTCCTCCCCCTCTATCACCAAGACGTTGCTGACTATCTCAGCGTCCTTCACCGCCTTCTGTATGACGTCCGCTATAACCGATGCCTCGACGTCATGCTCCAACTGCAGCTCCCCCGGCACTTCAGTCACCACCTCTATGTTTGGTAGGAGGTACCTCTTCACGACACCCGCGTCTATCCTGACGAGCACCTTGTCATCCGTGACGAGGAGGAGCACGGTGTCCCCCTTCCTGCCCCTCTTGATCATGTTTATGAAGGACTCTAGGTTAAGTCCCATCTCCACCTCGCCCTCAACCTCGTACTCCAGGAAGGCGTCGCGCGGCATTACAACCTCCATCAGCGCCATCTTGGCTGGGTCCATTCCGAGAACCCGCACGCCCTCCTCTGTTATAGTGAAGCGTGCCTCCTCCAGTATCTTGCCCAGGCTCTCCATCATCTGGCGCAGCACTCTGGCATCGGGGAACCTGAGCCTGGCCTTGGGCTCGCCTATGCTCTCCTCTAGGGTAGCCAGGGGCAAGGGCTACACCCCAGTGTGTCCCCGGGGCTGTGGAGTATTAAGTGGAGGAACGGGTGGGCACAAAATAATACCGTGGCGGGCAGCACTACCCCGAGAACTCGGGCCCGATGAAGGGCTACGCCATCGGCCGATTGGTGAGGCGAGCCCGTCCCCAAGAGGGCCCTGCTAGCCCTGCTCTAGGAAGTCCCAGTTGAGGTCGACCCTCTCGAGTCCCCCACCGTACTTCCTTGCCAGGTGTACTGCCATTGCGAATAGGGCGTCGCTAGCCCTGTTTAGGACCCTTATGAGGCTGGGGTCGACCTTTATCTGGGAGCTCTTGCGGAGTGTTACCAGCCTCCTCTCGGCCTCCCTGACGAGGGTCCTCGCGAGGTGTGTCGCAGAAGCCGCTGGCCCCCCGGCTGGTAGGATGAAGTGCCTGAGCGGCTCCCTATAGTACTTCTCTACCATAGCCTCCAGGACCTTCACGGCCTTCTCCGGGGCGGCCTCTCCGCGGCTCAGGGAGGCTCCCAGGACGAATAGGATGCGTTGTATGATCTCTAGGTCGGCGTCCTCCTCCCTAGCGTCCCCTGGCAGTAGGGCCCTAGCGAGGCCTATGGCGCTAATAGCCTTGTCGAGGGTGCCTATGAACTCTATGCCGGGGTGGTCCTTGTCCACCCTAGCCCCTAGGGAGGCGCAGAAGGTCGTGCCGTCGTCGCCAGTCCTAGTGGTTATACTCATGCATCCAACCCGGGCATAATTGGGGGTTGGGGGTAGCCTTTATGGGTTTAAGGAGGCCCCTGTATGTCCAGTCCTCGTCGAGGTAGAGCACTGCCAGGTCCTCGGCTAGCTCTAGGAGGCCCGGCCAGGGGTCAATGCTCACTACCCCCGCCCCTGTGGTGAGGGCTGCGTGGAGCGCTAGCCTGGCCCGCGCCACGTTCACCCCGGGCCTAAGCGCTGAGATGTTCTCTGGCATGTACTTCGAGGGCGTTACCTCGCCCCTCAGCACCCTATCCCACCGGGGCACTAGGACCCTCCTGAGGACATCGACGTCGGCGCTGACCAGCAGCGTCGCATGCGCCAGGGTAGAGTTTCTCCCTATATAGACAGCGGAGCCCGACACTTTACGGCGGCCGACTACAACGTCCCCCTCATTCTCTACATGGGCATCTAGGCCTAGGAGGCGCAGGGCCCTTATTACAACGGAGACCACCAGGCCCGCCGCCTCGCGTGGGGGGAGCCTCCTCGGGACGACGAGCGTGAGGTTGAGGTTCCCCGGGTCGTGGTACACAGCCCCGCCGCCACTCTTCCGCCTATAGAGTGGCACCCCCCAGGTCCTAGCCTCGTCTAGCCTCACTTCATTTTCGATGCGCGTGGTTCTACCAAGCACTATCGACCTCTGATCCCACCACACCATGGCTAGGGGGGCCTTGCAGGCGCTTGAGGCCGCCATGAGGGCCTCCTCCAGCGCTAGGAGGAGGGGGGTGGAGGTGTAGGGCTGCTCGACGAGGAGGATCCTACGGGACTGCATGGAGCCACTCCCGCGAGGAGTACTTCTCCCTGGCCAGCCTGGAGGCTATCGACGCCTCCCTCGGCGTTAGTGTTCCGGGCTCTAGACTGAGACCTAGAGATTCCTCAAAGCCCCTGACTAGGGCCTCCACGGCCTCCTCTACACTCAGGGGCCTCCCCAGTAGGTCGGAGAGCCCGGCCACGTAGCGGCCCAGCTCTCCTGGGGGGGTTCTGGTGGGTATGAGCCTGCTCCACTTCAGGGGATCGAAGCGGAGTAGCAGCGTGCCCTGCTGGAGAATCCTGCCTCTCCGCCGCAGCTGCGCCGAGCCCGATACCTTCCTGCCTAGGACTACAACGTCGGAGGCGCCAGGGTTAAGGTAGCATAGCGCCTCCCCGCCGGGGCCCTGGAAGCCCCCTACCCTCGCATCCGCAGCCCCGAGGATCCTCGCCGCCAGGGCGACGGCCTCGGCTATCCTGGCTGCCGACTCCTCCACGCTGAGGGATAGCAGATCCCCGTTGCTTATTACAATGGAGTAGGTCACCTCCCCTAGCTCGTCGTGGTAGAGGGCCGCGCCCCCGGTGGGCCTCCTGACGGGCGTGACTCCTAGGCGCTCTGCCCCCCCGAGGTTGACCGCGCTGGCTGGCGTCGCTCTCCCGAGGCTTAGGCCTGAGGGGCTCCATGTGTATATTCTGAGAGTGTCGGGGCCAGCCTCCAGTATGGCCTCGTCAATGGCCATGTTAGCCTGGGGGCTACGGGGCCCGTCTATTATTAGGCGCATTCGCGCCCACCGCCTTGAGGTACGCCCACTCAGCCCTATACGATGTCCTGGCTAGTGGGTGGGCCACTACCGCCTTGAAGCCCATTTTATAGGCCTCCTCCTCGAGGCGCT
Source organism: Acidilobaceae archaeon (assembly GCA_027080775.1). Lineage (GTDB taxonomy): Archaea > Thermoproteota > Thermoprotei_A > Sulfolobales > Acidilobaceae > Calypsonella > Calypsonella navitae. The sequence continues at coordinate 35,809 of JALWPV010000048.1, read as the reverse complement.
TGAACTCCCCTAGCGTGTAGACCCTCGCCACCGGCAGCTGGGCCGGGCTCGGCCTTAGATACTGGGAGAGCACCAGTATGTCCACGCCCGCCTCCCTGAGGTCCCTCATAGCCTCCAGGATCTCTCCCCACTCCTCCCCCAAGCCTAGGAGGATGCTGCTCTTCGTTAGCATCCCCGGGGGCCCGTGCTTCTTGGCTAGCCTGAGAACCTCGAGGCTCCTCTCATAGCCCGCCCTGGGGTCACGCACTCTGGGTGTAAGCCTCCTAACAGTCTCTATGTTATGGGCGAAGACGTCCGGCCCTTCCCTTGCAACCATCGCTACCAGGTCCTCCCTACCCCAGAAGTCGGGCGTGAGAACCTCGATCCTCGCCTGCGGTAGAGTCTTCCTTAGCTCCCTTATCGTTGAGGCGAAGTGGCTGGCGCCAGCGTCGGGTAGGTCGTCACGGCTCACGCTGGTGACGACCACATATCTCAGGCCTAGCTCCCTGGCGGCGAGGGCGACTCTGAGGGGCTCGTCTGGCTCGGGGGGCGCCGGCTTCCCCCTCTTAACGTAGCAGAACCTACAGGCTCTCGTGCACGTATCCCCCAGTATCATGAATGTAACCGTCCCGGAGCCCCAGCACTCCCCTATGTTCGGGCAGAGGCTGGACTCGCAGACCGTTGCAAGGCGATACTTCCGGAGTACCCTTGAGACCCTCTCGAGAGTCCCTCCCGGTCTGACCCTAACCCTCGGCTTCCAGCTCTGAGGCCCTGAAGTGCTAGGCAACCTCGACCACCGCAACCACGTCCCCTGGCCCTACCTCATCGCCGACAGACACGGGCACCTCTACCACGAGGCCCGCGTAGGGGGACTCGATTACTATGACTGCCTTCTCAACCTCGACCTCGACCAGGGGGTCCCCCTCGGACACCCTCACACCGGGAGCGACATGCACAGCCACGACGCGCCCGCGCCACTTGGTTCTACGGGCCCAGAGAGCCTCGGGTATCCTTACCTCCAACCTAGAGGCCTGCAAGCCCCCCAGCCCTGCCGGTGTCTCGGTGGGATAGGTTTAAAGCTCCCGGGCCAGGGGACGCCCGAGGGGGGCTAGGGAATGCCTGTGACAGATCCCGAACTCATAGCGATAGTCGAGAAGCGCGTGCTCAACAAGATGGTGTGCAGGAAGTGCGGGGCCCTCAACCCGCCGGGCGCAACCAAGTGCAGGAGGTGCGGTAGTAAGAACCTGAGGCCCAAGAAGAAGGGCGGCAAGCTAAAGTAGCCCCTCGCTCCGCCTCCCATCCTAGCTTCGCCCACTATCCCAGGGATATCACCGTTATGAATGCCTCCCCAGGGAGCATCCGTTGGATCGCTGCAAGCGCCTCGAGCCCCTCAACCCTCCTGTCCCCTTCGGAGAGCAGTGCCCCGCGGATCCTACCCCCCTCAATCAGTATGGAGGCCTCCGCCTTGCTGGTCGTTATCTTTACGAGATAGGTCTTCGATGGGTCGAACTCCTCTAGGGCACCCAGCCTATCAATCACGTCAGCTACCTTCGTTAGTAGCATCCTATCCGCCAGTACGACCCTACCCTTGACAAGCACCTCGGCCTCGAAGAGTGGATCGCTCAATCTGCGGCTACCCTCCGCTATCTCCTCGGGCGACAGCTGCGCCTCCGAGGCAGGCTTCGGGGGAGAGGCCCTGGAGGGCCCCGCTGAGGAGACGGTAGCGACGGGCTCCTCCCTGGCCTGGGGTGCTGTAGGTTGTGCGGGCCTCCTGGGGGCTGGACTCCTCCTCGCCGGTGCCACTGCTCTAGGCCTGGCCCTGCGTGCCTCCTCTTCTATATAGATTCTTACAGAGTCTATCCATTCTATTAGAATAGATGATATCCTAGATGCTATCCTGGCCACGTTTATGCCCTCGCTCTCGACGCCTACGTATAGCTTTGAAACGGTTACTCCCGCCTCCTCGACAAGGAAGCGTATCTTTATCTTGGACCTGCTCGACTCCATAATATACATTATTGTATCGTTGCCCTCCTTTTCTACTCTGACCCTGAAGACGTCGTGCAGGGAGAATAGCGCGCGGCCCACCCTTACCTCCACGGTGTCATAGGCGGGATCCCTCGGCTTCACGATACCTGCCGGGAGCCTGGATAGGATCTCCGCTTTATCCAAGAGCTTCTCCATGACGATATTCTTAGGCGCGATAATCCCTATCTCCGTTATCTTAAAACTACTCAACTCCTCCCCCCAGCCTCTACAAACGCCCCGCCAAACCTGAAGCCCATAGAAAGCGGGTTAAAACTGGGACCGCGCCCTCGAATATTACACGCGCACATTATACAAGCCGTTAGGTACTTTGCAGCGCCGCTGAGACCCCTCCCCGGAGAGCGGCTCATATGCCGGATAAGCTTTTAATTTTTAAGACTAACTAAAGCATCTCTCCCACACCCCCTACTCCTAAGCCTGGGGCTGAGAGCGTGGAGAGGAGGAGCACGAGGAGGGCCCTCTCTCCCCTGGTCTCTACAATAGTCCTGATAAGTGCCGCCATAATAGGCGGTATAATCGTTTACAACTACTTCCAGAACAGCGTCAACACAATAGCTGCCTCAAGCGGCTCGCTGCAGGTAAGCGCCGAGTCACTCTACATCAATAGCACATCCAAGCTTGTTCACATAAGCGTTGTTAGCACCTATCAGAAGCCCGTGACGATAAGAAGCGTTGTCCTAGTACTAGATAACGGTAGCACTGTGGCGGTCACGCCGCAATCGACGACGGTCGCGCCAGGCTCAAAGGCTTCACTTGTCATAACGGCGCCTGCCGATGCGAAGCTAGTATATGTAAGGTATGAATATAATAATCACAAGCTAGAAACAAACCCTGTTAGCATAGGCTAAATTTTCTTTATATTCTTTATTTAATTTTTCTTTTTAGTGGGGGTCCCAGTTTGATCAAGCTACGCAGCATCCGAAACTTGCTGGCTGGGAGGACGGAGGAGGGGAAAGCTGGGAAAGCACGGAAGGCCGAGACTCTAAGGCTAGGCCAGCCGAGCGAGGAGGCCCGTGGAGAGAGCCTGGAGTTCCTGGGCGGGCCGGGTACGAGGGTCATAGCCACGTATAGGATCAGGGCGGCGACCTACACGCTATACGTGAGGTCCGGTAGGGTAAGGCTACACGTGGCGGAGCCCCCAATTAGCGGGGAACGGCTAGAGGAGCTGGTGCTTGGCCTCGACTCTCCCAGGAACGAGGGAGAGTCCTACCTGCTCGATAAGGCTAGAAGCGGCTACGGCCCCCTCTACCCCCTCATCATCGACCCCCACGTCGAGGAGATAGCGTGCGAAGGCCCCGGCAAGCCCCTGGCTATCATACACAAACTCGTGCCGGATAGGTGGGTTGACGCCGACATAGTCCTGGACGAGGAGGAGGCCGACTCCCTGGCGATCCAGCTCGCAAGGCTCGCCGGGAAGACTGTCAGCCTAGCCGCGCCCCTAGCCGAGGGCCTCACCAGAGAGGGCCATAGGGTCGCGGTAACCTTCTCCAGGGAGGTAAGCAGGTTCGGGAGCAGCTTCATCGTGAGGAAGTTCCCGAGCAGGCCAATCACAATAGCCGACCTCATAGCCCAGTCAGTCATAAGCCCCCTCGAGGCTGCTTACCTATGGCTACTCCTCGAGGCTAGGATGTTCATCCTGATAATAGGCCCCATGGCCTCCGGCAAGACTACCCTACTCCAGGCACTAGCGAGCCTAATACCACCGTTCAGGAGGGTTGTCACGATAGAGGATACACCCGAGATAAGGCTCCCCACGCCGCACTGGGATGCCCTAGTTGCCCGCCCACCCCTCCCGGGGGAGGATATAGGCGAGATCAGCCTCGAGGACCTCTTAAGGTTCGCGTTGAGGAGGCGCGCCGACTACATAATAGTAGGAGAGGTGAGGGGGAGGGAGGCGCGCCTCCTATCTCAGGCGGTAGCGGCTGGCCACGGCGGCATGACAACGTTCCACGCCGATAGCCCCGAGGCGGCGATAATGAGGCTGCTGCTTGACCCCATAGACCTTCCCCGCCTCTTCCTGCGCTCCATCGCAGCCATTGTGCTCATCAGGAGGATGCCCGACTACATGGGTGGCGTTAGAAGGAGAGTCGTTAGCATAACTGAGGTCACTAATGACGATGAGCTACTGGACGTGTTCACATGGGACCCCCACACGGACACCCATAAGCCCAGCGAGCCCGAGGCCGTCCTGGACGCTAGCGAGAGGATCAAGAGGGCCTGGGAGATCCTCGGGATCCCTCACACAGATCCCGCCAGGGAGCTCGCTGAGAGGGCCTCATTCCTGGAGAGGCACAAGGAGGATGACCCAGAGAGCTTCCAGGAAGCCCTACTACGCTTCTACAACGTCAAATACGGCTTCAGGTGAGGAGCTGTGAGGGCTGGCCTCCGACTGAGGAGCGTGCTTACCCGCCCCACCACCGCAGCGTGGCGGCTTCTCTCCTACTCCCTAGACCCCAAACGCTACACCCCCGGAGTCCTCAAGGGGTTAATCGTAGCTAGGGCCTCCATGCTCGCCGCCGCGTTAGCCCTAGCACTAGCACCCATACACACCGCCCTGCGGGCGGCTCTAGCCTCTGGGGCTCTCGCTCTGGCCCTCTTCGTCGATAAGGCCTATGATGCCATAGCATCCAGTGGCATCGACGACGAGGTTCCAAGCCTCCTGCTCTACCTGTTACCATACGCCTGGTCGACGCATACAGTGGCGGATCTCATAGCGAGGCTAGCCGAGTCAGGATCCTCTGCGTTCAAGTGGATACGCCGGGAGGCATCTCGCCTCAAGGCTATGCTTGACTATGGCATGGACCCGCTAGCTGCCTTGAGGGAGCTGGCCCGCACGACACCTTCGAGGGCTTTACGGGAGTCTCTAGAGGAGATCATACACGCCTCCAGGCTTGGCTACTCCAGGACCATGCTCCTCTCCAGCCTCGTCCCAAGAGCCCTTAATTCCATCAAGAGGAGGTGGCAGTCATACTCCGAGACAGCCAAGGTCATATCTGAGGTGAACGCGGCCGTCATAGTCTCGATGGGAGCGCTGGCCCCTATAACCGCGTTCACCGGGTCCTGGACGGGAGCGCTCTACGCTGTGGTCCTAGCTCCTCCCCTACTCGCCCTGGCCCTAGCATTGACACAGCCCTCCACGGGCCCTGGGAGGGCCTCGCTGCCGGCGAGGCTGGCCCCCCTCGGCGTCGCGAGCGTAACTGCCTTTGTAGCCTATGCCAGGAGCGTGTGGGCGGCCCTAGCCCTACTAGGAGCAGCGGCCGCCGTAGGCGAGGTCCTCGGCTTCAGGCACTCGAGAATGCTCTCCAGGGCACTCGCCGCCCTCTCACGAGCCGCTCGCGAGGCGAGGCTGGGGAGGCCCGTCGACGCGCTACTGGAGGATGCCAGGCCAGTCGACCCACCCGTCATAGAGGCGATCATCGGCTCCATAAGAGTTGCTGGCCTCAGCAGGGTCTGGGTGGGCGTGGAGGTACTGGAGAGGGTTTATAGAGAGGCGAAGGGGGCCATGGACTCGCTACGGGGTACAGCAGTACTATCACTAGCTGTAACATTGATGTCAGTGCTGACGGCTTACTACACAATCGCCATGGTCTCAGCTATGCCAGAGGCCGCTCAGATGGGGCCTACGCTGTTTAGGGTTAACGTCGGGGGCGTGCTCAGCCTGCTCGAGGCGGTCGCGCCGCTGGCCGGCGTGCCAGCCGGGCTCCTGCTGAGACCCCAGAGGCCCAGCCTCACGCCGTCCCTAGTGCTACTCGCCTCCACAGCGCTGGCACCGAGGCTCCTGGGGATTCTCCACGTAGCCTAGCCGCACCCGCTAGACTATAGCGCCTACACTCCTCGCCTCGTAGAAGGTTGTCTGACCATTCCTGTCAACCACGGCTATCACCGGTTCGTGGCCGTCTTTGGCTGCGGCCTCACTCCACTCGAGGAGGCCCTCGATAGTTATCTCCTCCCCCTCCTCGAGCACGAGGACCTCGAGTGGCCTGCCGCTGCGAGGCCTCGCCAGCAGCGTCGAGGGCCTGGTCCACTCCCTCACCTCGGGGTATCTATTCCTGAGTAGCCTATAGACAATGGCAAGCTTGAGGGGCACCCCAGTGATCCTTATGATATCCAGGAAGGCCTCCCAGCCAGTCTGGCCGCCTGCTAGAGCCACCCTACCCCGCGATGCCTGGAACGCCGCCTCCAGGGGGTAGAGCCTGCCACCCTCCAGGTACCCCCTCTCCTCGAGTGTCCTGCAGAACTGCTCTGCATGGCAGGCCACAAGCGTTACCCTCCCCTCGTCTACCCTGGCCTCCAGGGCTGCCGGCAACTCCGTCACCACGTAGCGCCTTGTGCAGCCAAGCGGAGTGGGCCAGAGCTTATTAACGGGCCCTGTAACCACTCTTCATTCACAGGTTTAGCTCGTGGTGTCCAGCTATGCCCATAGGAGACGCTTTGAGAGATCTCGAGAGGTACGAGTCTTACCTTAAGATTAAGCCTCTCGAGTGGGATCCCGAGTCCAAGAAGTTTAAGTGGCTCGACACACGTCTCATACCATTCGAGGAGGTCTATAGGGAGACGAGAGACTACAGGAGGGTAGCGAGGGCCATCAAGGACATGGAGATCCGCGGCGCCCCCGCCATCGGCGTCTCAGCAGCCTTCGGTATGGCCCTAGCGGCCCACTACTCCAAGGCTAGGAACATCGACGCCCTGCTGAGCGAGCTAAAGAAGGCCAAGGAGATACTGGCATCAACTAGGCCCACGGCCTTCAACCTCTTCTGGGCCCTAGATCGTGTGTGGAGGCGTGTCGAGGAGGCGGCCGAGAAGGGGGACCCCGACGAGGTTCGGGTTTCCGTTGAGGAGGAGGCCCTACGCATATACGTGGAGGACATAAGGAATAACGTTGAGATGGGCCGTATAGGCAGTAGACTCGTCGAGGACGGGGCCACGATCCTAACGCACTGCAACACGGGGGCCCTAGCCACTGCAGGCTTCGGCACGGCGCTCGGCGTCGTGAGGTACGCCTTCTACGAGGGGAAGGAGGTCAAAGTCATAACAACCGAGACTAGGCCCCTCCTCCAAGGGGCCCGCCTCAACGTCTGGGAGCTGCGCAAGGAGGGCATACCCGTTACGCTCATAACCGATGGTATGGTAGGCATCGTACTCAAGAGAGGGCTAGCCGATCTCGTACTCGTCGGTGCAGATAGGATCATACTGACTGGGCACACAGCTAACAAGATTGGAACCTACATGGTGGCCCTGGCCGCTAAGGATAATAGAAAACCCTTCTACGTTGTCGCACCCACAAGCACAATACAGAGAACCTGGGACCCCGGGAGCATTGTAATAGAGGAGAGAGACCCAGACGAGGTCAGGAGGGTCATGGGTAAATACCTCATCACAATACCTGACGTTGACGTGTACAATCCCTCTTTCGACGTGACGCCACCAGCACTGATAACAGGTATCATAACAGAGAGAGGTGTAGCCAGACCCCCATACGAGAAGACGCTCCCCGCGCTCCTAGGGTCCTCGTAAAGATAGCAGGGCAACTGGGGACGCCTATAGCCACTCCTCGTTATACAGGCACATTCCCCCATAGTGTTGCATGATATATACCCAAGCAACCCTCCACCCTCCACGGCAAATGGAGGTGCCTAGGCGATGACATCTGTCCCCTGTGACGTCAAGGACCTCAAACCCCCTGCCGAGGGCCAGCTGATAGAGATCGTTAATGGTCAGATCAAGGTTCCCGATAACCCTGTAATAGCTTACATCGAGGGCGACGGCATCGGGCCCGAGATAGTGAGGAGCGCCAAGGCCGTCATAGATGCCGCCGTAAAGAAGGCCTATGGCAATAAGAGGAGGATAGTCTGGTGGGAGATCGTAGCCGGTGAGAAGGCCCAGGAGCACTGTGGCGAACTCCTCCCGAAGGCCACCATAGAGGCCATAAGGATGACTAAGGCCGCGATGAAGGGGCCCCTCACCACCCCCGTGGGTGGGGGCTACAGGAGCCTCAATGTAGCCATAAGGATGGCCCTTGACCTCTACGCCAATATAAGGCCCGTCCGCTACTACGGCCAGCCAGCGCCCCACAGGTACGCTGACAAGGTCAACTTCGTCATATTCAGGGAGAACACAGAGGACCTCTACGCTGGCATCGAGTGGCCGCCGGGGAGCCCTGAAGCCCAGAAGGTGATGGAATTCCTCAAGAAGGAGTTCGGGGTAGAGCTGAGGCCAAACACCGGCATAGGCGTCAAGCCCATAAGCGAGTTCGCGACGAAGAGGCTGGCGAGGAAGGCCTTCCAGTGGGCCATCAAGCACAAGAACAGGGTCGTGACGATCATGCATAAGGGCAACATAATGAAGTACACTGAGGGCGCATTCATGAAGTGGGCATACGAGGTGGCCACAACCGAGTTCAGAGAGTACATCGTAACGGAGCAGGAGCTCTACGAGAAGTACAACGGCCAGCTACCCGAGGGCAAGATACTCGTCAACGACAGGATAGCCGATAACATGCTACAACAGATCATAACAAGGCCTTGGGACTACGAGATAATACTGGCACCCAACGTCAACGGCGACTACATAAGCGACGAGGCCAACGCCCTCGTTGGAGGAATAGGCATGGCAGCCGGTATGAACGCAGGCGACTACATAGCGGTGGCCGAGCCCGTCCACGGCACGGCGCCGAAGTATGCTGGGAAGGACGTAGCCAACCCGACCGCCGAGATACTCAGCGGTGTACTACTAATAGCCGAGCACCTCGGCTGGAGCGAGGTAGGCAAGATCATAGAGGAGGCCATAAGGAGGGCCATCGCTGACAAGAAGGTTACCCAGGACCTAGCCAGGCACATGCCCGGCGTCACACCCCTCAAGACCAGCGAATACACACAAGCACTCATCGAGTATATCGAGTCCATGTGATAGCCTGTCTAACCGCTCTCTCCTCCTTTTTGATGGTGCGATCCCTCAGTGCACGTGCCCTCCTCTATTGCGAGTAAGGCATCCCAGAGTTCCTCCATGCTTTTTACTATGCAGAGAGAGATCCTACGCAGAACCTCGCACTCGTCCCCGAACGCTATGGGGTAGGCGACTGCCTTCATAGCCTCAGCGTCCCACTTGGAGTCGCCCACGTAGACAGCCCTGCTCAGGGGGACGCCGTACTCGCCAGCTATTCTTCTGACGGCCCACGCCTTGCCGTGCCTCCCTGCGGGCGTCACAAGGGGGTGGCCTCCCGGCAGGAGGTAGCCTCTCTTGTCCCACCTAAGGCGAGGGCTCACATAGACGTCAGCCCCCACCTCCCTGGCAACCCTCTGCACGAGAAGGTCTACTCCAGCACTCACAAGCGCAACTATCACCCCCCTCCTGTGGAGGCGGGCCGCGATCTCTCTGGCCCCCTCCCTTAGGGGGATACCGGCCACGATCCTGGCTAGAACACTCCTATGCAAGCGGCCCCCGGCGGCCCTTATCCAGAGGCTCGTGTCGAAGCGCATCCACTCCTCATAGCTTATCCTGCCCTCCTCAAAGAGCTTGACCGCCTTCACCGCCTCTTCCTCAACGCCGAAATACCTGTGTATGTAGCCCCAGCTACTCTTGACAGGTGTCAGAACCCCGTCGACGTCGAAGAACACTATCTTTATCCTCCTCAAGACGCCCGGCACCGCCTCCCGCTCTGAGAGGCGACGCTACCTTTATATTGGGCCGCCATACTAAAAAGGGGCCTCTCATCTTTGCAGAGAGGCGGTGCAGTGCATGCCAGATAGTAGGGAGCAGGGCGCGGAGGTTCCTGAGGCAGCTAGGGCATACCTCTCAAGGCCCTGGCTCAAGAGCTATGATGAGGGCGTGCCACCCGACATAGAGATACCCGAGATACCGCTCTACAAGCTACTTATGGAGTCCGCGGAGAACTTCCCCGATAGATTAGCCACCATCTTCATTTTGACGGAGAAGGCTCAGGCCAAGTTGACGTATAGGAGAATCTATGATATGGCGCGGAGGTTCGCCTCCTTCCTGAAGAGGGAGGGCGTGGGGAAGGGTGATGTTGTAGGTCTCTTCCTACCCAACAGCCCTCAGTTCATAGTGGCCTACTACGGGGCCTTAATGGCTGGTGCCAGTGTGAGTCCCATGAACATTCTGTATACGCCTGAGGAGATCTCAAGGCAGCTTAATGATAGTGGGGCAAGAGTTCTCGTAGCCATCGATATTACTGACTTTGCCCGCAAGGTTGAGGCCGGCGTTAAGGGGGCAAGAGTCCAGAAGATAGTGTGGACCGGCTTCCAGGACGTCCTCTCAGGCTTCACAGGCCTGCTCTATAAGGTGAAGATGCGCGGCCAGCTCCATAAGGTGAGAGAGGATGACTTCAATGTGAAGTTCTCGAGTATAATGAGGAAGTACAGACCCCTAGACCCAAGAGACTACGCCGAGGTAGATCCCCGGGAGGACGTAGCGGCGATAATGTATACTGGGGGCACGACAGGAGTGCCGAAGGGTGCGGAGCTCACGCACTACAACATAGTCGCCAACGTCTACCAGATAGACGCCTGGTACAAGAGAGGGCAGAGGGGGAAGGATGTACTGGTCGGCGCCCTTCCTTGGTTCCACATATATGGCCAGACCACTGTCATGAACACTGGCATCCTAAGAGCTGGTACGATACTCGTGTTCCCCAGGTTTAACACTGACCTAGTGATGTGGGCCATCGAGAAGTACAAGGCGAACCTTTTCCACGGAGTCCCACTCATGTACCAGATGATAATCAATAGCCCTAACGTCTCAAAGTACAACCTGAGAAGCCTCGAGGCCTGCATAAGCGGGGCGGCCCCCCTACCGGAGGCCGTGGCCGTAGAGTTCGAGAGGATAACGGGGGCTAAGCTCCGCGAGGGCTACGGGCTCACCGAGACCAGCCCGGTGACGCACGTGAACCCTATACTGGGTAGGGCGAAGAAGCTGAGCATAGGGTTACCCATACCCAACACAATAGCGGCTGTGGCGGATCCCGAGGAACCCAAGCTACTGCCACTGGGAGCCACCGGCGAGCTAGTCATAAGCGGCCCCCAGGTGATGAAGGGCTACCATAACATGCCCGAGGAGAACGAGAAGGTGTTCTTCGAGTGCTGCGGCAGGAGGTGGATCAGGACTGGCGATATAGCCTATATGGATGAGGAGGGCTACTTCTACATAGTAGACAGGAAGAAGGACATGATAAAGTACAAGGGCTACAGCGTGTACCCGAGGGAGATAGAGGAAGTCCTCTACAAGCACCCCTGCGTGCTCGAGGCCGCTGTAATAGGGAAGCCCCACCCGGACTATTTCGAAATACCAAAAGCATTCATAGTACTCAAGCCCGAGTGCAAGACAAGGCTTCAGGAGCCCGGCGGCAAGGAGAAGCTCGAGAAGGAGATAATAGAGTACGCCAGAACAAAGCTGGCACCATACAAGGTTCCAAAAGAAGTGGAGTTCAGGGATGAGCTGCCGAAGACTGCAGTAGGCAAGATCCTGAGGAGGGCCCTGCGCGAGGAAGAGTTACAAAAGCTTGCTTAGAGGGAAGAGTTGATGTTATATAGTTACAGGCCACGCCAGCCCTCTGCCTTATCCTAAACCACCACTCTGAGGGACTTCCCAGGCGCCGTGTTAATTGAAGATCTAAATACCCACGCCACCGTGACTCAGCAACGGTAGTCTTTAATACTCTATCCAGCCAGCCTTGAAGCCACGGCGCGGGGGTGCCCGAGCCTGGCCAAAGGGGTCGGGCTTAGGACCCGATGGCGTAGGCCTGCGTGGGTTCAAATCCCACCCCCCGCACCACAGCAGGCCACAGCACCCTCCTGGATCATCCAGGCTCACGCCAAGGAGTGCTAATAGAGAGCAGGGGCCCAGGGGCTAGCCAGATTATAGTGCACCTATCCCATGCCTACGCCTCCGAGGAGGCTTGTTGGGCGCTGAGGAAGTGTACCAGCCAGCCCAGGGCTTCCCGCTAGGCCTGGGAGGCTTCAGATACCCCAGGGTCTAACTCATCGGTACCCCCCTCGAGGGCATGACTATCATCATTAGCCCCGCCATCCTAAGGGCCCATGAAGCCAGGGGCGCGAGGAATGCTTATTAAAGCCTACTAAGCCCAGCGGCTTGCTTGGGTAGCTAAAGGGGTGCCGGAGATGCCGCAGGAGGGCAAGGCGTATATCCACGCTGCTCTAGCTCTCTACTACGCCGGTAAGGAGGTTAATGAGGAGAATCTGAAGAAGGTCATTGAGGCCCTAGGCCTCGAGGTTGACGAGGCCAAGATTAAGATGATAGCTGCTAGCCTCTCCGAGATAGACCTAGAGGAGGTACTGAAGTCCGCCGTAGCCATGCCGGTGGCAGCACCAGCTGCTGCCCCGGCGGCTGCCGCCGAGGAGAAGGCTGAGGGAGGCGAGGCAGAGGAGAAGAAGGAGGAAGAAGAGAAAGAAGAAGAGGAGAAGGAGGTAGACATAAGCGAGGGGCTAAGCGGCCTCTTCGGATTCTAGCGACCCCCATAGCAGGTAAGCACGAACTCGCCGCTGCAACGCTTTTCTAGCGATAAACTCCGCGCTGGAGACCAGACCCCTATCTATAAGGGGGTGCCTACTAGCTAGAATGCGAAGGAATCCCTACGCCCCCCACCTTATAGAACTAATAAACTAATAAAATAGTGCCGACCCTCAGATACACAAAATAGGGCCTGTGAGGCTGGCACGGCGGAGTGCCGAGCCTCCCCGAGGGGAGGTGCTGATGAGCAGGCTGGCTTCCTCCGAGGCCTGCTAGCATGGTCCTCTTAAGGCTCCTCGCGCTCAGCGAGCTTCTTCGGCTTCACTATAACTATACCTTTATCGGGGTCCGACTCGACTACGAACTCGGGACCCCAGCGCTCGACCACGCTTTTCCTCACGTAGATGTTGAGTGGTAGAGTGTAGTAGGTATACTCGTAGATCTTACCCTTGAGCACCTTCCTCCCTTTTATTTCTCTAACCCTCACGGTCCTGACCTTGCCCGGCATTGTCTCACCTGTTCTAATTCATAGCAAGCAGATAATGGATTATATAGGTTACCACAGTAAAGTCAGTAAAAGGTCTATACTCGCTAATACAAGAAGCTCTCTCACGCCTATTTGAGGGGGGCTAGAGGCGTAGGTCAAGGGCGTGGGGTGTACTTGGGGTTGAAGCCCAGGCTCTACGCGGCGTCTCCCGAGGAGATACGCTCGGGCCTGATCACCGACGTGTACTTCGAGCGGACTAGGGAGATAGTGGAGAGGAAGGGGCTGAGGGATGTTAGGGTTAGGATGGAGATACACGCGTACAGCCTCCCCAAGGGCTATGAGTGGGCTGTCTTCGCGGGGCTGGAGGAGGCTCTGGCGCTCCTCGAGGGGAAGCCTGTGACCGTGTATAGCGTACCGGAGGGCACGATCTTCCGTAGGAAGGAGCCGCTCATGGTTGTAGAGGGCCGGTACTCCGACTTCGGGGTGTTCGAGACCGCGCTCCTGGGCATATTACGCTTCTCTTCTAGCATAGCCACTAAGGCGGCCAGGATTAAGGCTGCTGCGGGTAACCGCACCGTGCTCTATTTCGGCCTTAGGGCGCTCCACCCGGCAGTCGCGCCTGCAGCCGATAGGGCAGCCTACATAGGCGGCGCTGACGGTGTGAGCGGTGTCGAGGCCCGCAAGTACCTAGGCCTCGAGCCCAGGGGAACCATGCCCCACGCCCTCATAATAATCTTCGGTGATCAGAGAGAGGCGTGGAGCGCCTATGCAGAGCTATACGGCGACACTATCGCCCTCGTCGACACATTCTACGACGAGAGGATAGAGTCCGTCATGGCGGCTGAGACCCTAGGCGAGAAACTTGTAGCCGTCAGGCTCGACACGCCAGGCAGCCGTAGGGGGCGAATGAGGGACATAGTCGAGGAGGTTAGGTGGACCCTAGACTTAATGGGTAGGAGCGACGTGAAGATCATAGTAAGCGGCGGCATAGATGAGGAGAAAATCCTAGAGTTGAAGGATGTCGTAGACGGCTTCGGCGTCGGGACGGCTATATCCTCGGCCCCCAGCGTGGACCTCAGTATGGACATAGTAGAGATCAATAAAGATGGCACTTGGAAGCCCGTGACAAAGAGGGGTAAGCTGCCCGGCTTCAAGCAGCTCTACCTCTGCCCCGATGGTACACGCATAGTAAGGCCGTGGAGCGACCCCAAGCCTTCGTGCCCGAAGGGGGAAGCCAGGCCCCTACTATCGAAGGTGATGGAGGATGGCAGGCTAACCGTGGATCTCCCCAGCATAGAGGAGATCAGGGGTTACGTGTTAAAGCAGCTGAGGGACATGGGCCTCCTCAAGGACTAGCTCCCCTAGCTGGCCACCTCAGCTATGCATGCAGCCTTCATGTAAGCCCTAACCTTCTCCTCAAGCTTCTCGCGGCTCAGCGACCCTATTATTACATCCACTGGCTTACCATCGACGATGACCACTATCGATGGTATATGTTTCACGTTATACCTATCGGCGAGCGAGTAGGATGAGTCCACGTCAACGTAACCGTAGAAGACCCTCGGATCCGCGAGTCTCCCGGCCACCTCCCTGAAGGTCTGCATGAACGATATGCAGGGACCACACCAGCTCGCCGTGAAGAATAGTAGGACCAGCCTATGCTTGGAGAGTATCTCGTCTATGTCGCGGGGCCTCACCTCCGCCACCGAGTCCTCGAGCCTCTGTATGAAGTCCGCCCTCTCCTCGAGCAGCCGGGCCAGCCTGGCCGCGATCTCTCTCACTCCACCAGTGTTACCGCTCAAGGCGCTCCACCTCGAGTTTTGCCCTGATAGTAATGGGAGGTCAGGACTAACGCTTTATAAATGCATGCATGGTTTAAGGTCTGGTGAGTCGGTGGTAGTATGGCCGTTGGCATTACGCGCGGCGAGGCAAAGACTCCTAGCAAGCCCGACGTGCTGCCAGCTCCTTCGAGGCTTGTGAAGATTGACGGCAGGGTCTACGTCGAGATAGCCGGTAAGAGGATCCCCTTAGGCGGCCAGCTGCCGAAGCTGAAGCCTGGTGAGAAGCACGTCGCCGTCACGACCAGCCTCTGCCCCTACTGCAGGAGGCTCCTGCCAGCCAGGATAGTTGAGAGGGACGGCAAGATCTGGATCCGGAGGGTGTGCCCCGAGCATGGGGAGATAGAGGAGCTCTACTATGGCGATGCGAGGCTCTACTATAGGATGATGCGCTACGAGGAAACAGGCAAGGGCGTTAAGAGGCCCTACGTCCCCCTTGCCGCGCCGTGCCCCTTCAACTGTGGGCTCTGCGCCATGCATGAGAACCACACGGCCCTCGCCAACCTCGTCGTAACCAACAGATGCGACCTGAGCTGCTGGTACTGCTTCTTCTACGCCGAGAAGGCGGGATACGTCTACGAGCCGAGCCTCGATCAGATAAGGTACATGATAAGGCAGCTGAAGAAGCAGGGCTTCACCATGGCGGTACAGATAACGGGTGGAGAGCCCACTATGCGCGAGGACCTAGTAGACATAGTGAAGCTACTCAAGGAGGAGGGGGTGCGCCACATACAGCTCAACACTAACGGCATCAAGTTCGCCAAGCTCTACTTCGAGGATCCGCAGAAGGCCATAGAATACGCCCGCGCCCTCAGGAGGGCGGGCGTTAATACTGTATACATGAGCTTCGACGGTGTCACTCCAAAGACGAACTGGAAGAACCACTGGGAGGTACCATTCACGTTCGAGGTCTTCAGGAAGGCCGGGATGACAAGCGTCGTGCTAGTGCCCACCCTTATAAAGACTGTTAATGACCACGAGCTTGGCCTAATACTAAAGTTCGCCGGTAAGCACATGGATATAGTCAGGGCGGTTAACTTCCAGCCGGTAAGCCTCACGGGCCAGATGAGGAAGCGTGAGAGGGAGCGCTATAGGATCACCATTGCGGATGCGATAAACAAGATAGCGGAGCAGACCGATTACCAGATACCACCCGAGGCGTGGTATCCCATACCGGTCGCCGCGAAGTTCGCCAAGTTCGTTGAGGCCTACGTTGGAACCGAGCAGTTCTGCATGGCGAACCACCCCATGTGCGGTGCCGCCACCTACGTCTTCGTTGAGAGGGGCCCCGACGGCGTGCCCAAGAGGTTCATACCAATAACGGAGTTCTTCGATGTAGACGGCTTCATAGAGTGGCTCGACGAGAAGAGGATAGACCTCGAGTCGGGCGCCAGCAAGAAGCTGACCGCCCTCAAGGGCCTCATAGACCTGCGCAAGTTCGTCGATACGAAGAAGATGCCGAAGGAGCTGAACATCACTAAGCTGCTCTGGAACGTGTTCGTCAAGAGGAACTACGACGCTCTAGGAGAGCTCCACTACCACATGATGTTCATAGGGATGATGCACTTCATGGACCTATACAACTACGACGTGACCAGGGTGCGCAGGTGCAACATACACTACCTCCTCCCCGACGGCCGTATAGTACCCTTCTGCGCCTTCAATGTGCTAGAGGACCTCTACAGGGACTATGTGCAAGCCAAGTACCAGGTGCCAATCGAGGACTACGAGCGCGAGTTCGGCTCCGGAGGCATAGGCCCTGGCGCCAAGTATAACAGGGCCAAGTACTTCAAGCTCATAAGGAGTAGCCCAATCTACAGGGAGGCCTACAAGGGCATCATCTACTAAGAGTAGCCTGCCCCAGGGGGCCTTTAGCCCCACACCCCCCACTTGGGGGACTCTACAGAGTAGACTAGGTGAATCCATGAGCCGCAGAGCCTCTTTAAGCTCACTAGCCGTAGCCTCACCTCTAGGGACCCGCTTATCCTGGCTAGTGGAACCCCGTCGCCTAGAACCCGGGGTGCTATGGTCACACGAATGTAATCCACGAGGCCAGCCACTAGGAGGGAGCCTATCAGGCCCCCGCCTCCCTCGACTAGGAGCCTCTTTATACCGAGCTCACGCAGCCTAACTAACGCCTCTCTTGGATCGGAATCCCTCACCTCGAGGACGAGTACGCCCCTCTCGCGGTAGGGGGCTAGCTCCGCGGGGTCGTGGCCCTCCGACGTGATGAGGATCCTCCTGCCCGGTGGATCAAAGACCCTCGCGGAGACTGGGACCTTAAGGCTAGCGTCGAAGACCACCCTGGCCGGGTTCCTCCCTGGGATCCTCCTAACCGTGAGCCTAGGGTTATCGAGTATAACGGTGCTGGCTCCAACTGCTACAGCATCGCTAGAGGCCCTTAGCCTATGCTGTAACTCGAAGTCATCCTCGCAGCTTAGCCTGTAGCGCCCAACGCCTGGAGGCGCTAGTCTTCCATCGAGGGTCTCGGTTGCAAACACTGTTACCAGAGGCCTCACCCCGCTACTCAAGGCGTCGAGCACCCCCGGCGGCCTTGTGCGGCGCAGCGGGTAATACCATGGGGGTCCCTGGAGGGCTAGGATCTAGTGTATGGCCTCTATTATGCCTCTAACCCCATGTCGCCAGCCACTTTGGGTTAATCGGTGTTTACCCCTAGGCGGTTGTACGCCGTGATTCCGATAGTAGCGTTGGGGGAGAGAATTTTTAACCCTTGGCGGCTTACTGTAAGGGTGGAACCCCCTAGCGTTGAGGGGTGAACCTAAATGAGCGAGGTGCTCGCCGAGAGGACGTACAAGCTAGTGCTTAGGAGGACTGCGAGGGGCCCCGTGATTCAGTTCAGGAGTGCTATACCCGAGAAGGTCAGGGAGGCCACGCTAATAAGGATGGGCGGCCAGAAGGCCGAGGAAGTATTCAAGGCCATGGTAGACGTGCTGAAGAAGCACGGCTTCGTGACCGAGGAGGGTGGAACTGACAACTACAAGTACTACAGGCTCAAGCAGGAGATAGGCCCGGCTGTCGGCGGCTTCCTAGTACTAGTGCGCAGGAGCAGGGATCCCACAGCCTGGACTAAGTACTTCGAGGACCTAATAACGGGCGAGAAGTACAAGGGCAGCACGGCCCTGCTAACGCACGCCCTAGCCCTGGCCATAGAGCTGAGCCAGATACAGCCCCCGCCCGAGAGGGTGAGGATGCAGCTGAACCCCAAGATACTAGACAGCATCAGCGCTGGCGTCAAGGTGACTGTCAGGAAGCTCTGGGGCATAAGGAAGGCCTAGAGCCCCCCAAGCCTAGGCAACCGCTACATCCCTCTTTTTTAGCTCCCTAGGAGCATGGAGCCCCCAATATTCTAGTCTAGACTACCCCACACTCAGGCCCGGGAGGTGCTGAGCGCTGACTCTCAAGGGTGCTTGGCTCCTAGCCTTAATCGAGACTTTAACAGCGGCAACGGCCTTGCTGGTGGCCTACTGTGCCTACGCCTGCTACAACGCTACAACGCTACACTGGGCGGCGGCCTTGGCTATAGTATATGTTTGCATAGGCTTCCCTGTGGGCCTATGGCTTGTGAGGGGCCTGGACAATGAGAGGAAAGCCCTCGCAGCGTTCCTGAAGAGGGCATGCACCAGCGGTGAGAGACTCGTCTCACTCTATCCCCAGCGGGAGGCCCACTGCCTCAAGCTCGAGGGGGGGACTGCCGAGGTGGCCTGTCTCAACTCAACCTATGCAACGCTAGCCTATGCTAGGGGCCGCGTCTCGCAGCCCCCCGCGGGGGTTGAGGGGCTTCCAAGGGACTTCACCTGCTTCCGCACCCTCATAGGGCGCTGGAGGGCGGAGGGCAGCGTGAGGGTCTTTGAGGGGCTCATGGCTGCCCCTAGGGGCGGCGTCCCCCTCTATATTAGGGGCGTCATGGCCAGGCTCGAGCTTAAGTCGCCAGACGATGCTGGACGCGCACTCGAGGAACTCAGGGGGCTCGTGGAGAGCACGTGGGCGGATAGCGATGAGTAACAGAAGAGCGTACCCGCTGCCTTACTGGCTGCTCGCCGCGCTCATAGTAGGCTTCAGCCTCGCGTGGGGGCTCACCTCTGCCTGGGCGACAATAGAGAATGGCCCGAGGGATAGCGTCTACGTGGCCTCCCCATGGCCGGGGAGCCTGAAGCCGGTGGGAGGCGGGTGCCTAGCTTCGGGGGTCGCGCTTGTAGGCGTTAACGAGTCGTCTAGGCTGCCCTCCACCTACATTTACCTTGGCGCCAGCGGCAGTGGGCGCATGCTAGAGCTCAGCTCCTTCAGGGGGGAGAGCGCTTGCCTCCGCAACGGCGAGGTAGTCATAGCTGGCAGCCTGGATGGAGAGGCCTCAGTGGCGGTAGTCAGCCTGGCGAGTGGGGCCGTGGAGTACTTAACAGTCAAGGGAGTAGAGGGTTCGAGCTTCAACGTCGTACGATGCGCGAGGTCCGGCTTCGCCGCCGCAGGCTTCAGCCCGGAGGGGATAGTTGTCCTCATCGACTCGGGAGGCCTCGCTAGGGCTGGCCTCGTTAGGTACCTCCTGCCGGTCTACGGGGTCGCGCTCGGAGGCCCTGATGGGGCGACGGCCTACGTCCTGACCACCGACGCTATCATAGAGTACAGCCCCGCGAACGCTACTTGGGCGCTCGAAGTAAAGTCGGGCCTCGGCAACGCCACCTGGCACTCCATAGCAGAGGGCCCTGGGGGGACATGGCTTGTCGGTACCGCCTGGCTGGGCGGCGTGGCCGGCGCGGCCCTCGCGCCCCTCAGTGGAGGGCGGGGGTACCTCGTCTACTCTGATGGCCATGGCGGCTTGGCACTGGACGCTCATTGGGAGGGTGACCGCTGGCTCCTCTACTATAGGCCGGGGACCTTCTGGGACGCCCTGGCTAGCCTAAGGCCTGGGCGCGTGCCGTTGGTTGGGGGTGCCATGCTCCTATGGTCGGGCTCCCATAGCGTCGAGGAGGCACTCTTCGACCGGGAGGGTAGGGCCTTGACTATAACACTCTCCACGTCGCCCAGGGGCTCGAGGTACGTGGTGGTAGCTTGCATAGGTAGCCTTACACCAGCCCACTACTGGCTCGGCAATGAGAGCATAATGCATATCGACAGGGTGCCAGAGCCGGACTCGTTCCACGTCAAGACCATCAGCGTCCCGAGGCCACACGCCATAATTGTGAGGGCCTCGCCTCTAGGCATTGAGGCACGGGAAGCTAGGGCTCTCTGGGAGCCGGCGGCTATACGCGTCGGAGCCGCTGATCTCAGGTGGGCAGGGCCCCTCTGGGCAGTCACGTATATCGCGCTCTCCCTAGTACTCCTGGCGGCTCTCTGGAGGGGATTCGCCTATGGCTGACGTCAGCCTGCTGGACTATGACGTCTTGCTGGTTGACTTTGACGGGGTCCTTTGGCTAGGCTCGAGGATCATAGAGGAGAATGTGAAGGCCCTCAGGGAGGCGGCCCGCAGGGGCGTCGAGCTAGTGTTTGTATCCAATAATAGCACGAGGACCCGCCGGTACTACGCCTGGAGGCTCCGCCAGCTCGGCCTACCGGCTAGCGAGGATAACGTGGTGACAAGCGGCTTCGCCGCGGCCACCTGGGTCTCGGAGAGGGCACCGGGCGCTAGGGTTTACGTTGTGGGTGAGGAGGGCCTGGTTGTCGAGTGCCACCTAGCTGGCCTCAACGTCGTTGACGCGGAGACTGCGAGGAAGGGCCTCGCCGAGGCCGTCATAGTAGGACTTGACAGGCTTTTCACTTACACCAAGCTGGCGGCGGCCCTACGATCTCTGCTGGCGGGCGCGCTCTTCGTTGCCGCGAATGAGGACCACGTGCTGCCACGCGAGGACGGCTTCGACCCGGGGGCTGGGGCCATGGTGGCCGCTCTCTCCAGGGCATCCGGGAGGGAGCCCGACTTTGTTGCTGGCAAGCCGTCACCCTATATAGCTAGTCTAGCCCTTAGGGGGCGCCGCGGCGCTAGGGCCCTCGTAATAGGTGACAGGCTGGACACCGATATGGAGATGGCCCGCCGGGCAGGCCTGGATGGCCTCTTAGTGTTGACTGGAGTTACCAGGGAACCGCCCGAGCGTCTGCCGGAGGCGGTGAAGGCCGTGGTCAACAATTTAATTGAGGCCCTCTAAGGGGGAGCATCGTTATATAATCCTCCTAACACGGGGCGCGTGGCGTTTGGGGGCTGAGGAGTTGGCTACGGCTGAGGGCAAGATGGTGCCGCCGCTACGCTACCTCCGTAGCGCCCTGGGTAAGCCCGTGTACGTTAAGCTCAAGGATGGAACGGAGTACGTGGGCATACTAAGAGTCACGGATAGAACCATGAATATAGTGCTTGGCGACACGGCGGAACTGAAGAACTCGGGCCAGGCCATAGCAGCGAGGTACGGCGACGTCTTTATTAGAGGGAGCATGATACTCTACATAAGCTTCGACGCCGACAAGGCCGCCCCAGCATTCACGCCCTAGCCGCGGCCCAGGTAGTCCAAGAGATCCCTCGAGCCCCTCCCGAGCAGCCTCCTACTAGCCAGCTCGTAGAGCCTCCTGAGGTCGATGCGCTTATACTCGAGGCCACTCGTCTCGAGGAGCCTTATAGCTGACTCCGTGAAGTCGGGCGCTAGGAGCACGCCCCTCACGTTACTCAGCCCCCTAGAGCGGAGGGCCTCTATGTAGCGTAGCAGCTGCCTGGCAGCGCTCTCCCCAGCCTTAACCCTCTTGATCTCAAAGACGACCAGTCTCCCATCCTTATCGTACCCGTACATGTCAACGAACCCGGGCTCGACCGGCAGCTCGACTCCCACGATCCTCAGCCCATCCTCTATCAGGCCGGGATTCGCCGCCAGCACATCCCTAATCTCCGACTCACTCATGTACATGTAGAACTCGGGGCTCCTAGGCTCCAAGAGGCCCCCCACCAGGTAGACCTCCCCGCACTCCAGCACGAGGAGCTCCCTGGGATTGCGCCTGAGGGCCTTCACCACTAACGAGCCAGCCTCAACCCCCACAGAAACCGTCGATCCCGAGGGCTGCCAGTTCATCGGCTTGAATCCTCTTGGCCCATGGACTATAACGCTCCTATCAGGTTTCACCATAACCAGCACGTCGCCCCTACTGCTCTCCGAGGCACCCCTACCCTCATAGTAGGCCCGACAGGAAGCCCAGAGGAGCATCCAGCCTCTCTCCCTTAGCAGGGCCTCCATCAGGCCGGCCGCTTCTCTAAGCGAGGGACCTATGAGAGCCCTGAGGCGCTCTAAGGCCCGGCACCCCCGGAGCCTCACAGCAAGCTCCTCGAGAGAAACGTGTAAATATGGGATTCGGCTATTGAATAATTGGTGGTACTATATGCCCACATTTGTTGTATTCTCAAAGTTAACCGATAAGGGGGCCGAGACCATATTCACTAAACCGGAGCGTGTCAAGGAGGTTAACAAGGAGCTGGAAGAGATGGGAGTCAAGGTCAAGGAGCAGTACGTCATGCTGGGTGAGTGGGATTTCCTTAACATCGTTGAGGCACCGGATGAGCCCACCCTCCTCGCGGCCCTAACGAACCTCAACATGAGGGGCACGATAAGGACAGCCACTTACAGGATAGTACGGGTGGATGAGTACCTGGAGGCAGTTGCTTCTAAGAAGTAGGGCCTAAGACCTCTCCCACACCGCCTTTTTCTCGATGTACTCGTCATAGCTCCCGATAGGCCTAGCCGGGTTTCCCGCCACGACTGTGCGGGGGGGCACGTTCCTGGTGACAACGCTCCCGGCAGCTACGACGGCGTACTCACCTATCTCGACCCCGGGTAGTATGGTGGCATTCCCCCCTATGATTGCCCCCCTCCCTACGTGGGCTCCTTTCAGCCTCCTCGATGGGGGGTACTTGTCGTTTAGGAAGACCGCGCGCGGGCCTATGAATACGTCGTCCTCCACCACTGTATAGGGTGGGATGTAGACCCCCGTCTCTATCCTGACGTTAGAGCCTATAACGGCCCTGCCATCCAAGACTGTGGAGGATCCTATAATGGTGTGCGGCCCGACCCTGACCTCCTCCCTAACGAGGACGTGATGCCCGGTCTGCACGCCGTCCCCTAGCTCCGAGCCCTCGTATATGACAGTGTAGTCCCTCACTATGCACCCGGCCCCAACTATGGCTCCCTGGGAGGAGTCCATGGACTCGTAGGAGAGATCCTCGAGGGCCCTGAGCGTGCCTGCTGTGGGGTAGCCTACCACGGCGTCCCCGATGTAGGTGTGGGGGCCCACCCTGCTGGAGCCCAATATGACTGCCCTAGGGGAGAGGCGCACCGCCTCCCCCAGCCTGGCCCTGGGCGAGACGTACAAAGCTGGCACCATCGAGTGCTATATGGTCTCCATAATTATTTCCTTTACCTTGGAGGCGACCCACCGCGCCTCCTCCGGCCCCAGGCCTGGATGCACAGGCAAGCTCAGGACCTCGCTGGCAGCCCTCCGGGCGTGAGGGCACCCGTCGACGCAGTCAATGCCAAGCCTCTTGTAGAGTGGCTGGTCAGGTATGGCTCTTGGGTAGTGGACCGCTGTCTCGATACCAAGCGCCTCGAGTCTTTCCCTGAGGACGTCCCTGCCCGGAGACGCCGTGACTCTTATTACGTACTGGTGGTAGACGTGCCTGGCCCAGGGCTCCTCGTGAGGGGTCACAACGCCGTTTAGGCCTGCAAGCTCGGCGTTTAGGATTGAGGCGTTCCTCCTCCTGGCTCTGTTTAGCCTCTCGAGCTTCTCCAGCTGCACAAGGCCTATAGCGGCCTGTATACTCGTCAGCCTAAAGTTATAGCCTAGCTCGACGTGGTTATACTTACCTAACTCGCCGTGGGACCTGAGGAGGCGGGCCCTCTCCGCCAGCTTCCTATCGTTGGTTGTTATCATGCCCCCCTCGCCTGTAGTCATGTTCTTCGTAGCGTAGAAGCTGAAAGCTGCGGCGTCGCCCAGGCTTCCAGCCCTCTCTCCATAGGCCTCAGCGCCATGCGCTTGTGCTGCATCCTCTAGGAGTAGAAGGTGGTGGTCCTCCGCTATCTCCCGGAGGGCCCTGGTGTCAGCTGGGTGCCCGTAGAGGTGGACTGCCAGTATAGCCTTCGTCCTGGGAGTCAGGGCCTCGAGGACCCTGTCGGGGTCTATGTTATACGTCCTCGGCTCTATGTCGACGAAGACGGGCCTGGCCCCAACGTAGAGTACGGAGTTCGACGTAGCTATGAATGTGAAGGGCGTAGTTATCACCTCGTCACCCTCACCTATACCAGCAGCCTTCAGCATGAGGAAGAGGGCTGTGGTACCGTTAGAGGTCGCCACAGCGTAATCGGCCCCGACGTACTCGGCGAACCTCTCTTCGAACTCCTCAACTACGGGGCCATGCGCTAGTCTCCCGGATAGGAGGACCCTCCTGACGGCCTCCACCTCCTCCTCGCCGATCTGGGGCTCCGCTATCTTTATCCTAGCCCTAGGAGGGGCCAACCCTGCGACCCTCCTCCAGCCAAGCCTCCTGGGGGCCCCGAGGGGGTGTATAATGGGTTAGATGAGCCCGCGCCAAGCTAGGAGTAGGAGCGCGGCGCTGAGCAGTGCCTGGATGGATAGTATCGAGACCACGACGCCCTCCTCAGTCGCCCTGCCCCTCAACCTCTCGAGCAGCCTTATCACTATGTGCTGGAGGCTGTAGGGGCCGCTTATCGGAGCCTTGATGGAGCCGTCTGGCTGTGGGATCGCGAAGTCCTCGACGCCCTCCCTCCAGACACCCTTGAGTAGGCCCAAGAAGTAGAGGATCGCCTTCACGAAGTAGAGGGTGAAGAGTGCCACACCGAACTTCTCGAAGTTGCCTAGCACGACGACGCCTGCGTAGTAGGATCCCACGGCGTAGGTGAGCGTGTTCCCCGGGAAGACTCTTGCGGGGTACCAGTTGTAGACTAGGAAGGCCGCGAGTGCAGCGGCCATCACGAGGGAGGCCATGCAGGCAAGCGTGAGGCCCTTGAGGGCAGCGTATATGGCGGCGCTGGCCATCAGCAGGAACCCCATGCCAGCCTCCAGGCCGTTGTAGCCTCCCAGCATGTTGAACCCGTTAGCCGCTCCCACGACGCCTATGGGCACGGCGACCAGGGGGTAGAGGACGCCCAGGTTCACGACGCCTATCAGGGGGAGCTCTATCGTAGGTACCCCCGCCTTTATGACCACTAGGGGAGTGGATGCTGGGGCCATCGCTGTGATCCTTATCCACCGGGGCAGGCCCTTCTTCCAGCCTAGTATATCGTCTAGGAAGCCTATGAGTGCTGAGAGGAGGAGTAGCGATGAGAGGGCGAAGACCTCTGTTGAGTGGAAGTCGGCGTTCCTTATGTACCTGTAGTAGAGGATTAGCATGTAGAGGCCCATGAGGGCGCCGAGGACGGCCGTGAGTCCCCCGGCCTCTGCTACCATTACGTTGCCTGGCTTGTTCATGTCTCTGCCTACTAGGCCTGCGCGATGAGCCGCCCTGATCCACGGCGGTAGCAGGGCTAGCGTGACGGCGAATGCCACGCCGAGTGAGACCGCGAGCGCTGCGTAGTCCATTACCCGGTGCCCCATGGGCGGGTCCACCCGGTCTATATTAAGGGGGGCACTCTATGCCGCCATCAATAGCTCGCCTGTAGAAGTAAATCTCTCGGGAGGGCCTCCCCCTGGTGTGGCGTGGGACTCCTGGGGGAGCCGCTTGAGGGATTATGATGTAGTCGTGATAGGCGCTGGGGTGGCGGGCCTCTCCGTCGCCCGTGAGCTCTCCCGCTATGACGTGAGCGTTGCCGTGGTCGATAGGAGGGAGGGCGTGGGTCTCGAGATGACTTCAACAAATATGACGCTCGTGTGCCAGGGGGGCGACGGGCTCACGTTTAGGCCTGGGACCCTGCACGCGGAGTTGAATGTTAAGAGCATACCCCTCTGGCCCAGGCTCGCCGAGGAGTTGGGCATAGGCTTCAGGAGGGTCGGAGGACTCGGCCTTATCAGGAATAAGGCCGACTTCCAGAGGTTCATGAAGGCCTACAATAGGGCCTTCAGGTCATCCACGAAGCCAGGCGCGCCCTACTATATCCCGGAGGGCAGCTTCGAGCCCCTGAGGTTCCTTGGTAGGAGGGAGCTGAGGGAGCTGGAGCCTAATATAAACCCCTCCATCGAGGGGGCCCTCTACGACCCCAACCTAGCCGTGGTAGACCCCGTCGAGTACGCCAGAGCGCTGGCCGAGAACGCCAAGGCAAACGGGGTTGACCTATACCTAGGCGCTGAGGTTAAATTTATCGAACGCAGGGCAGACCATTTCATGGTTAACACTGACAGTGAGGTCTTCAGGGCAGGCTTCATAGTCAACGCCGCTGGCATCGACGCTGACCGCGTGGCCGAGATGGTTCCGGGGGCGCGGAACTTCTCCTATGTCCCCCTGAAGGGCGTGCTCGTAGACCTAGACGAGGAGGCAGGAGAGCTCTTCAGGCACCAAGCCTACTTCCTGGCGTCACCGCTAGAGCCCCACGTGAGAGCCGTCGTACCACTCATCCACGGCGGCCTCCGGCTGGGAATATACCTCCAGCCCAGCCTCAGGAGCGACAAGAGCGTGCCGTCCGGCGCTGTGGAGCACGACCTCAGCGTAATGAGCGATATCGTGCCCGGCCACGACTACCGGAGTCACGTGGCCCGCGTGATAGTAGGCATCATGCCATTCACTAACGCTGAGACGGGATGGCACGACTACATAGTGGATATACCCGAGTTAGTGCCCAGGTGGGTTAATATCGTACTAGGCCCGGCGGGGGTGTCGGCCTCCCCCATGCTCGGCAGGAGGGTCGTGGAGCTACTATCGCTCTCGGGCCTGCACCTCGAGGAGAAGAGGGGCTTCAACCCGAGGGCTAGAGCTAGCCTGGGGGTGTGAGGGCCTTGAGCATCCCGGAGAGGGTTACCCTGGATCTGGCGAGGCGCATCATAGACGCTATGATAGCGTTCTCCATGGACAATGGGCTCATGCCCGGGAGCTACGCCGTCACAGACCCTGGTGGGCATGTAGTAGCTTTTGAACGCCGCGACCTAGCGCCCCCGGCCACGGCGGACATAGCGATAGACAAAGCCTGGACTGCGGCCACTATGAGAGCCTCCGGCAGGCTCCTCGAAGTCATAACCAGGGGGCAGGGGTGGAGGCTCAACGTGAAGTACGGCGGCCGCCTCACCGTGATACCCGGCACTGTACCCATAATAGCGGGCTCAAGGGTGATAGGCGGCATAGGCCATAGCGGGGACTCAGCCGAGAACGACCTCAGGATAGCCCAGGCTGGCCTCGCAGCAGTCTACAGGGAGGACCCGCCGAAGCTGAGAGCCATAGACCCCCGGCTGGCCGCCGCGAGGAGCCTAGCTGAGAGGGTTCTAGAGGAGGCCTCGCGGATACACTACGAGCCCATAGCGGTAGCGGTGACGGATGAGTGGGGCGGCCTAGTACTCATATACCGGCAGGACAACGCGCCCCCAGGCCTAGTCGAGCTAGCGCGCAGCAAGGCCTGGACAGCCTCGGCATTCAAGATGCCATCCGAGAAAACCAGGAACCTCTGCCCCGGCCTGGAGCCCTCCACCTGCAGGCTAGGCTGGAACGACCGCTTCCTACCACTACCAGGCGGCACCTACCTAGAGTGGAAAGGCTACACTTTCGGGCTAGGGGTAGCAGGACTCAGCCCCAGAGAGGATGGAAGACTGGCAGGACTCTTCACGGCCTCCTATCAGGGCTAGCGCCTTCCTTTCTCTGACTACTATGGTGCGGCCGCCGGGATTTGAACCCGGGATCGCCGGCTTGGAAGGCCGGCGTCCTAGTCCAGGCTAGACGACGGCCGCGCCGTGGTGTAGTGGATTGGGGGTTTCGGGGCTTTATGCATTATGCTATTTACTTGCGGTTCTCCTGGTAGAGCTCCTGGTGGGCCTGGAAGACGGCTCTCCTGAGGAGGGTCTTCAGCCTCTCTATGCTTAAGCCTGGGGGTAGCCTGCCTGTTGCTACGTTCCCGTGGCCTCCAATGTCTTCGAGGGCGTTCATTGCCTTGAGTATCTCTGCTATCCTCACCGCCGCCCCGCGCGGGGCCCTTATCACGAGGAGGAGCCCGCCGTCCCTCTTCTCGACTAGGACCGCCACGGGCTGGCCCGTCATCCTGTATATGTAGCCTGCCAGGGCGGTGGCGCCCCTCTTCTTCCACTTGCCACGGGCGTCCACGAACTTCATGTAGCCCAGGTTCTCGGCTCCCATGGCTAGGTCCATGGCCACCTGCTTTGCTTCCTCGTCCGCCTCCCTGCCCATGTCGACGCTTGCCTCTATGAGGTCTATCTCGCCCTCTATACCCGGCAAGTGTATCTTAGGGGCCTCGAAGGGGAGCGGGTTAGCCAGCCACTCCACGTAGCCCCTCCAGAGATCCTCGCTCCTCATCATGTTGAGCGCCTTAGACATGGAGGCCGCTATCTGCACGAGCCTCTCCTCCACTATCTGATCCCCTATGAGGCTCTCAGCCCTCCTCCTGGAGCCCTCGAGCACGGCCACCGCCTTTATGAAGCCCTCAAGCCTGGGGGTGAGCCTCACGTTCATGCCTGCCAGGAATGTCCTGAGCAGCACGGCCGTGGCACTCCTCCCAACGACGACCTCTACCCGCAGCTCCTCCTCAAGCTCTGGTAGAGAGTCAACGGTGGAGGGGTGGTGGTCGAAGTAGTAGATCTTACTGGCGCATCCCCGGGCCCTGAAGTCCCTCAGGCCCCCTGAGACCTCCTCCGTGTATGGTATGTCGAGCACCACCAGGACCTGGGGGCACCAGCCGAGGCCCGCGAGGACTTCAGGGAAGCTCCTCGGCCCCCCGGGTGACATCCAAGGCCTGAGCCTGCCCCTCAGTGGGAAGACTCCCAGCTTAGCCTGGGTGTAGTATATGATCGCCGATGACACGACCCCATCGGCGTCCCAGTCTCCTATCACCGCTACAGCTGATCCTTCCTGCACTTAGAACCCCCAGAGTGGGTTTCTACCGCGAGTTTATACGGTTCCAGGCCTGGTGGGGCGTGGTGGTGGCGCGTTCCCTTGGAGTCCAGCAGTAACACGGTGGGAGTGCCACTCGTAGTAGTAGCTGCTGAGAAGAGCAGGTTCCTGGAGCCCTACAAGGTGCAGGCCACGCTCGCATCGTGGAGGGAGGGCCTAGCTGGCCGCGCGGTCCTGGCTGGCCTGGTCGCCTACGCGGCCCATGCACTACCGCTGGTAGACCCCCAGGGGGATCCCGGGCTCGTTGTCAGGGCATATGAGGAGGCGCCAATACTCGATGAGGCGCCGAACCCCGTGGCAGCTCTCAGGGAGGCCGCTGATATGATCGCCGAGTATAGCAACGCTCTCACGAGGCCGAGGCTGGTGGTGCTCCTCTGGAGCCTCAAGTCAAGGCCCCGCCACCTCCTGAGAATACTGGCCCATTACATCGAGTCGCTGGGGGCGGGCCTCCTGGTGGTGGCCTACACAGCCAAGAGGAGGCCCTGGCTGCCCCGGTACTTCCCCGGGGCTAGGATAGTCGAGGTGGACCCCATGAGGCCTTCTAGGGGTGGCCAGGCCATACTTGATGCCCTTAGGCCCCGGGAGGGGCTAGGATCTTAGATAGTACGGAGTATACCTCCTCCCTCTTCGAGGCGTGTAGCCAGGTGCCCCCAGTAAGCTTCACCGCCTCCTCTATCGAGGCCCTATCCCTGCCGTGGGGCTCCTCGCCCAGCGTGGCGACGTCTAGGCGCACGCCGCTGTAGCGCGCGTAGTACGCCGAGTACTCTAGGTGTATGCCCTCGTTGAAGCCTCCATCAGTGACTAGGAGCACGCTCTTCTCCCTGTGGGACCTCCTGAGGAGCTTAACAGCCTCTATCACCGCCTCCCCCGGCGCCGTGCCGCTCCCGAGGATCCTGGCGAGGGAGAGGGCCTTCAGGGCCGCGCGGGCATCAGAGGTTAGGGGCAGAAGCGGGTAGGCCCGCCTATAGAAGACCACTAGCCCCACCCGGGCCCGGGGCACCCGGGATAAGAGCCTTGAAAGAGCATAGGCGAGGGCGTCCCTTGCCACGCTGAGCTTCGAGGGCCTTATCCTCTCGGAGGGCTTCCCCATGCTTGGAGACACGTCTAGTGCTATCACGGTGTCCCTCAAGCCCTTTCTCCCCTAACGCGCTCCTCGAGGCCCATCAGGCTTCTAAGCATCTCCTCCGGCAGGAGGGCGGGGACGCTCTTGTAGGAGTAAACATAGTCCTCCACGGGCTCCCGCCCTATGGACCAGAGCGTGGATATCAGAGATGCCAGGCTATAAGCTCGGACGCCTCTGCTCCTAGCGTAACCTCTTGTGCGGGAGTCATCGCTGAGCAACACGAATCCCCGGCTCCTCGCTAGGGCTACAGCGGAGGCCTCCTGAGCGCTCACCAGATCCGAGGGAGCCCTGGAGGGCTTGGCCTGCATGAACTCCACGACGCCAGCCTCTAGGAGGCCCTGGGCCAGCCTCTTAGCCTCGAGAAGCTCTACGAGACCCTCTACACTGCGGGGAGCAATGAACCTATAGCCCAGCTCTCGGAGCTCGACCATAGCATCGACTAGCCCCGCCTTGTAAGCCACGTAGACCGTGAGCCCATCCAGCACGTAGGGGCCAGGCTCGAGTATCACGAGATCCTCCCGCGTGGACACCCCGATGAGCGGTATCACACCCCGCGAGATAAAGTAGTCTATAAGGGCGTCAAAGGTCTCCCCAGTGAACTCAGCAACATACTGGAAGCTAGCCCCCCGGGAGACGTAGAGGTTGAACGCTATATCCTTGAGGTCAACCTTCCTCAGGAAATCCCTAACAGCCTCCCTAACAGCCTCCGCCACGGTAGCGTAAATGCCTAGATCCACGAGCCTCCGGAGCCTCTCCTCGAGGATGCCGGAGATCTCGACTGATACGACCACTCCCCCACACCCCGGGGGGGGCTAGGCACTCCCCCGGTCGAACCCCAGTGGAGGGTGCCCTACTCGGGGTTTAGTAGGTGTTGGCCCTATTTAACGCCGAGGGAAGAGGGTTCCCCGATCCTCATGTGTTATCTGTCTATGTCGATCTTAGTCAGCTCGCGGTTTCATAGCGGCTTGGGGGAGCCAGATGCAGCGTCAGGCCAAACTGCCTCATTAATTAGAAATAGACTAGAAGAAACATAAATTAATATAAATTAAAAACATTAAAAATAGTGGGGATTTGGGTTATGACCGTGCTGGCTACTCTGGCCTCCTCGCCATAGCGAGGGCTGTTATGATTATGTTGACTATGACTAGGCCAGCGGTCGTGCCGCCTAGCACTGTTGCCCTGCTCTTGGCTGCGCTGCTCTCAGTGGTGGCCTTGTCTACCTTGCTGCTCAGGCTGTTCACGTTCTTGGATAGGCTGCTCAGCTGGCTGGATATGCTGCTCACGGTGCTCTTCACGTCGCTTAGAGTGCTCTTCACGTCGGCCACGTTGCTCTGTATGGTTGTCACCTTGCCGGAGACATCGCTTAGGCTCGTTGAGATGTCGCCTAGCTTCTTGGAGACGGTGTCTAGCTTACCGCTCACCGTGCTGACTGCGGCGCTTAGGCTGCCAACCTTGGAGTCTAGGGTTGAGACAGCGCTGGAGAGGCTGTCTAGCTTGTCGCCCAGAGTTGAGACGGCGCTGTTCACGTTGTTGACGGCTGCCAACACGGAGTCTAGCTTGCTGGATAGGGCACCGCTAGCGGTGTCTATCTTGTTGGATATGGCCTGTAGCTGGCTCATTGCCTGGGAGGTCACGTTGGCCAGGCCCTCGCCCAGCATCTCTAGGGCGGAGGCTAGGGTGGCGTTCATCTGGCCAGCAGTTGTCTTGATGACGGCTATCACTGCGCCGCTCTGGTTGACCACAAGCTTCTCTATGGTGGCCTGGCCGGCTAGTAGCTGTGTCACGTTGGCCTGCAGCTCCCCTATGCTGGTCTGGAGAGTCGCTATGGTGCCGTTGAGGCTGGTTATCAGGGGCTGTAGCTGGTTGACTAGCACGGATAGCTCGGCTATCACGTGGTCGCCCTCGCTCACCACTATCTTGGCTAGGCTCGCGTTGACTGCATCAATCTCTGCCATCACGTTGTTGCCCATGCTGTGTATTAAGGTGGCGAGGTCGCCTATGCTCATGTTGATCTCGCCTAGGCTCGTCATTATCTCGGCCTGGCCGCTGGTTAGGTTCACGTAGGCGCCGTTCACTAGCTTGGCTAGGGCGTCCAGCTCCATGAGCACCTGGCCGCTCTGCGAGTCGATCTCAGCCATGATCTCGTCGCCCTTCTGCACCAGCTTGGCGGTGGAGTCGCTTATCATGCCCTCTATCTCGTCTAGCTTGGCGGTCATTACGCCTAGGGTTGTGTTGATGTAGGCAACGGTGTCGCTTATGTTCATTATGACGGGCTTCATCTCCTGCACGGTGGTGGTTATCACCTGCACGGCCGAGTTGACGGTGTTCACGACGGTAGCCAGCTGGCCGCTCACGCTAGTCAGGAATATGCCGCCGCCGGGCACTAGCTCGAGGCCGCCCACTGTGAGCTGGGTGTAGGCTGTGTTGTAGAGCGGGTAGTCGAACTGGCTGCTGGTGTTCCAGATGGAGGGCACCGTGGTTAGGGCGAAGCCTATCTCGAGGCCTATGACGCCGCTCTCCTGGGCGTTGGGCACCTTGAAGGATATCCTCAGCATGCCATTGCCTATGGGCTGCATTGTGGCCGGTACTACGTCGTGGCTGCCGTCGGGCATCGTTATTATGGCGAAGGCCCTGCCATTGGCCACGAAGTAGTTTATCATGTCTGTTAGGTCAGCCTGCTGCAGGCTGGTGTTGTAGAAGCTTGGGAACAGCTTGTAGAGGCCCGTAGCAGTGTCGGCCAGTGCTCCAGTGAGGTTGAAGTCGACACTGAACACCTGGCCGGGTATGACGTATGGCGACTCCTCGACGTCGAAGTATGGCGCCGGGAGTATCTTAACCTCTATAGGCGGTAGTATGGCGGTCGTCGGGTTGTCAGCGGGGACTATGGTTGCGTAGTAGGCCTTGCCTATTACTCCGAAGGGCACGGTGAAGGTCACAGTTAGCTCGCCGTTGGAGTCGCTGAACCAGGTGAGCGGGGTCCCAACGCCGGGGACGCCAGTGCTGGTTATTGGCTCGCCCAGCACGTTGGGGTTGTCGCTCCAGTACACCATGTAGGCCCTGTTGGGCTCGACGCCAACCACCTGGAGGCTCACGGTCTGGCCAGCCGCCTTGTAGAGCACTGTCAGCACGCTTGACGAGGAGACGCTTACCACCTTGGGCACGATCTGTATTATGGCGTTGAAGGTCTCGTAGGTGACGGTCCTCTCGATGTAGACCGTGTAGGTACCAGCAGGCAGGTTGGGCACCGTGACGCTGAATGCTACAGCGCCGTGGGCGTCAGCGGTACCACTCTGCGGGGTGCCGATTGTGGAGAAGCCGCC
The DNA here is from genome assembly GCA_027080775.1 of Acidilobaceae archaeon. Lineage (GTDB taxonomy): Archaea > Thermoproteota > Thermoprotei_A > Sulfolobales > Acidilobaceae > Calypsonella > Calypsonella navitae. Next base: position 2,502 of record JALWPV010000048.1, on the reverse strand, counting down.
TATTAGGTTCTCGTTGGACTCGAAGTTCACGCCCACGATGTATATCGTGTCGCCGGGGCTGGCCTCAGTTGGGAATACGAAGACCTTGGCGGTTCCGTAGAGGTCCTCCCTCGGGCTCGAGGCTATGAAGAGGTGGGAGCCAGCGCTCTGGCCCTGTAGGACTCCGGATAGGTATACAACGTCGACCTCGTCGAAGCCTATGACTGACCTGCTGTTGGGTACCGTGAACCTGGCAGTTATGGTGCCAGTGTTGTCTGCCTTCACGCAGGAGACCGGCGCGTTGGTGGTGTCGTAGAGCTGCACGGGGGCGCCGTTGAGCGTTAGAGTGTAGCAGGTGCCAGGCACTAGGTTGTAGAACTGCACCTCGATGTAGTCGCCTGGGTGGATTACCTGGAAGGGCCCTGCTGAGTCGAGCGCGGGTGTTATGTTGGCTGGGGAGCTAATTACCTGGGTTATCTCGCCGTATGCGGGGAATATCATGTGGTAGGTGAGCACTTTGTAGTTGGTCAGCAGCGGGGTGCCGCTTGCTGTTGTGGCGTCAACGTAGACCGTCACATTGTCACCGGTGTTGCCATAGGCGGCGCCGAGTATGTCGAATAGCGTTAGGTACGATACGGTGTACTTGACCTCGAGTACGCCGTCAGCATTTGCCACGAAGTAGTAGGGGGTCTCACTTCCCTCTAGAACCACGGGCTGGTATACGTCGGCGAAGTCCAGTATGTTGATTGTGCCTAGGCCCGTTATGTCCTCATAGATGTCTACCTTGGCGAAGGGTGAGAGGCCGTAGATCTCCACGGTGACCGTGTGCTGGCCGCTTGCTAGGTAGTCACCGTAGGCGCCGTAGCCCGAAGGCGCGTAGTAGGCCTCAGCGTCAGTGCTTATGGTTATCATATAGTCCTGGCCGTTGGCGGCCACTCCGACTAGGGTGCCATGGGTCTTGGGGTCCTGGGCTAGAGCCCTGACCGTGTAGGTTATCTGGGTGCCGCTGTTGTCGACGCCAGGTAGGTCGGGCACCATTATGTAGCCGGTGGCGGCTCCCCTGCTGTCTGTCACGAGCGTGCCCGCTAGCTTGTAGCCAACGTAGATGCCGACCTTAGTGTTGGCTGGGAAGTTAACCACGGTTACAAAGATGTAGTTGCCGACAGAGCTGGGCTCCGGTGTGCCGGGCGTGAAGTAGCTGCCCGGGTAGTAGCCAGCGATTAGGACCTCGTCCCCATAGGCGGTGGGGGTTGATATGGCTAGCACATTCTCTATAGTGTCCTGGCCGTCGCCAGCGGGGCCTAGCTGGCCCTGCTGGAAGGTCCCGCCGACAACGTCGTCTATGTCGCCGGACTTGTAGTAGAGTGTTATGTCTACTAGGCCACCCTTCACGGTCGGAGGCTTGCTGTCAATTAGCCTTATCGTTAGTGTCATCCTGCCCAGGGCATCTGCTGTACCACCAGAGATTATCTGGGCCCTCATGGTGCCGGTGTTGACGCCGTCATAGACTGTTAGCGTCACGTACTGGGTGGTGTCTAGCTCGGCGTTGGCTGGGAAGCCCCTGCCTGTGAAGGTCACGGTCTCATTTGCTACGCCAGCTATGGAGAAGTGGCTCGCTATCAGCTCGGGTTTCACGTATATCACGTTGAAGGCTCCGTAGCCAGTGTCGCTCACGGCTACTATGAAGTGGAAGCCCTCGGGAGCGTCGGGCACCTTTATGTGGACCTCGCCTACGCCGCCCTTAGCTGTTGCTAGAAGCTGGCCTCCGTAGTAGTCCCAGTAGAAGTAGACGGTGTTACCGGGCACGTAGTAGTAGAGTGTCACCACGCTGCCGGGCGAGTACTCGAAGGGCTTAGCGTTGACAGTGAACTCTGGGAGCGAGTTAGTGGTGTAAGATATAGCTAGTATATCGCTCGGCATATAGGAAGCAGCGCTGGTGGGCGGCACACCCACGCTGATGTAGGGCACGCTCCCGCTCTCAACGGTTATCTGCGCGCCCGTCACTCCACTGCTGCCATCGGAGCTGTCTGAGACAAGGAAGTAGGCGCTTCCCGTGTTGAGGTTGTTCGAGCCCTCTAGGTCTGTGTCATAGTAGTTGGCTGGTAGGTAGAAGTAGGAGCCCTTGGGTATCTTGTACTGGCCTGAGGGTAGGCCTATCCAGGCATAGCCGTCGCCGGTGCCCCAGGAGTCCTGGTTCTTCACCTTCACGTATAGGGTAGCGCCGGGGGTGAAGGCGCCGCCTGTCTGTACTACGGTGAATAGGACGTCCTGGCCCTTGACTATCTTGTAGGGGTAGACCTTGATCGTCGTGTTAGGCTGTAGCGCTGCCGCGGTCGGTGCGTGATAGAGCGCCATTAGGGGCGCCGCTATCATGAGCAGCGCGAGTGCCAGCGATGCAATTACCCTTGCCCTCGACATGACATGCTCACCTATGCGCCCCTCTTATGGGCCGTTGAGAGACGGGAAAACGTGGGGGGTATTTAGCCGGTGAGACCCCCAGCCATGGGGGCCCCACCCGGGGGA
>JALWPV010000047.1 GCA_027080775.1 Acidilobaceae archaeon | reverse complement strand
CCACTTCGCCTAACGCTGCTAAGTGGATTATTAGGGAGGAATATCACCAGGCCCTAACCCATAAACGGTGATAACCACGGCACTTCGTCGTCAATTGGATAGTTCCAGTCCGGGCTCTATATGTAAGGAGTGAAACTAACATTATGGTGTCTGCTAACGGAAAGCAGTAAATCGCTTTCTCCGACGAAACAAACAGTTGCGATGTTCTAATAGTAATTATGACAATTCCTCTAACGCTAAACTCCATTACACATCTTCGGTCGAAGCAATATTTCGACTGCAATCTTCCAGACGTTTCCAAGTGTAGCCTTGACTCTCAGCAGCGCCACACTGTGGGATAGGTGTCACCTCCGTCGCAGAAGACACCGTGAAACGAGCGTCTCACTGCGCTCCCGGTGTGATCACCTGACTGTGCAGGCAATGACAACAACGACGACCATCACATCAACGACAACACGAACATCATCATGATCAACAACAACAACCACAACCACAAAAACAACCACCAAGACAACCACCACCACCACCAGAACCGCCACCACCACAGCGAAAACAACAACATCAACAACAACAACAACAACAATGACAAAAACAACAACATGATCAACAACAACAACAACAAGTTTAGGTCAACCAACAATGACTAGTGCGAGAAGATCAAATCTTAATTAAAGCATCCTAAACTCTTTCCAGGCATTATTTATCTGGTAAGAAACCACTGGCATCCAGCTCCATCATAGTTCACTTTGAATGATAAATCATTTTGTAAGAGCTGTGTCAATCGGATAGGAGTTAAAAGTCTGTTGTTGTTTTTTGTTTGTTGTGGAACTTAAATTAGCGACCAAGATACAGACAATGAATATTGGTACTTATGAAACTGTGGAAACATTTCTGAAATCAGAATTGGTGGGACAACTGGTAGACATCATTTCTCATAACTGCAGATCAGTGAATTAACCTTTACGTTACAAAAGCTGTCTGAGAGGTGTTGTTTTTATTGATAGGAATGTCAGTATGTCAATATGTCAGTATGTCAATATGTGTGTGTGTATGTTTGTGTGTGTGTGCCTGTGTATATATATCCTTCCTATTTCGTGTGCATGTATATGTGTGTGTGTGTGTGTGTGTG
>JALWPV010000046.1 GCA_027080775.1 Acidilobaceae archaeon | reverse complement strand
GATCTGTGGACTCCATTTATAAACGGCTCTACTGTGTATGTGGAGCTAGTATCTGATGAATCTGTTAATTATACTGGATTCTATATAGACGCATATTCTACAGGGATCTCTCATATTGGTAGTACCCAGGTGGGTGCTATAGGTTCCGGAGATTATATAACTGCTATTATGTCTCTAGGTAATACTACTGCTGGAGTGCACTATTATAAGATATCTACAAATACTCCGGGCGAGAGTGCAACACTGATCACAGGAGGTTCAAGCAATAATATTATTTATCAAACAATTAATGTTACAGATACAATAGCTCCTCAGATAGAATCTTTCCATTTGGCGAATACCATTACAAATGATAGAAGTCCAGAGCTTAACTTTACATGGTACGATGAAATTTATAGTGGATTCTCTAAGGTGAGTGTGCAGATAGATGGTATAACAATACCTGCGAGGGTAATTGCTAATGGCAATAGTGGAAATGTAATTGCAAATGTCCCATTCCTGCTAGCTGATGGAAAGCATACTGTGCAAATAACTCTTGTAGATAATGGAGGGAATAAAGTGACTGAAAGTTGGACATTTACAGTGGATGCTACACCGCCAAGTTTGAAGATAACCACATCCACAAATACTCCTATAACATATACATCTACCTTCTGGATAAATGGAACCACGGAACCTGGTGCAACAGTTACCATAAATGGTGTAAATGTCCCTGTTGATCCAAATGGAAACTTTGCATATAAGACTACCTTGGTCAACGGTGAAAATGTGTTCAGGGTTGTAGCCACAGATGAGGCAGGCAATTCCGCTACGGAAATAGTTACTGCTTTATATTTACCCCAGATACCTGAAATATTGAATGCGATTAATGCTATTAACTCTGAGATAAGTAATTTACAGAGTCAGGTAACTACCATGAAAGATGAAATCTCATCTCTCCAGGGTAAGATATCTACTATCCAGGGTGATATATCCACTATTAACAGTGATATAAATAATATAAAATCCCAGCTTGATACCCTAAATTCTAGAATTAACATGCTACAAAATGATTTAAAAGAGAATGTTACTGCTCTTAACAAAGCAATTGAGGAGTTAAATACAACATTGGTAAACAAGATTGAACAAAACATAAATAACTTGCAGAGCCAGATTAACGATTTGAAGAACCAAGCAAATGAT
>JALWPV010000045.1 GCA_027080775.1 Acidilobaceae archaeon | reverse complement strand
CCCCTTTCGGGTTCGCCTTAGGTCCCGACTAACCCTGCTCCGATTAACGTAGATTCAGGAAACCTTAGAGTATCGGCGAGAAAGTTTTTCACTTTCTTTATCGTTACTTATGCCTACATTTGCTTTTCCGGAAACTCCACAATACCTCACGATACTGCTTCGACGTCGCCGGAATGCTCCCCTACCAATTATACTTTTTGTATAAGTCCATAGCTTCGGTAGTAATCTTGATGCCCGATTATCATCCACGCCCGTCCGCTCGACTAGTGAGCTGTTACGCACTCTTTAAATGAATGGCTGCTTCCAAGCCAACATCCTAGCTGTCACTGCAAACAGACCTCGTTAGATCAACTTAGATTACATTTAGGGACCTTAGCTGATGGTCTGGGTTGTTTCCCTCTCGGCCACGGACCTTAGCACCCATAGCCTCACTCCCGAGTATATGTTATAGCATTCGGAGTTCGTCAGGGATTGATAGGCGGTGAAACCCTCGCACCCAATCGGTAGCTCTACCTCTATAACACTTTCCTCGAGGCTGCCCCTAAAGGCATTTCGGGGAGTACGAGATATTTCCAAGTTTGATTGGCCTTTCACCCCTACCCACAGTTCATCCAAAGACTTTTCAACGTCAACTGGTTCGGGCCTCCACAAGGGGTTAACCTTGCTTCACCCTGACCATGGGTAGATCACTTGGTTTCGCGTCTATCCCCGCTAACTAAACGCCCTATTCAGACTCGCTTTCGCTTCGGCTCCTAGACTGAGTCTATTAACCTCGCTAACGAAGATAACTCGTAGGCTCATTATGCAAAAGGCACGCCGTCACCCTCGAAAGGGCTCCGACCGCTTGTAAGCACACGGTTTCAGGTACTATTTCACTCCCCTAACAGGGGTACTTTTCACCTTTCCCTCACGGTACTGGTTCACTATCGGTCTTCCGGGAGTATTTAGCCTTACCGGGTGGTCCCGGTTGATTCCCACAGGGTTCCTCGTGTCCCGTGGTACTCAGGTACTACCTCGTTATAATTCCCGCTTCGAGTACGGGACTCTCACCCTCTTCGGTCATGCTTTCCAGTCATGTTCCTCTCGCTTCTTTTATAACTTTTTTGGTAGCCCTACAACCCCACCTATGCCGAAACATAAATGGTTTAGGCTGTTCCCATTTCGATCGCCTCTACTTTGGGAATCAC
>JALWPV010000044.1 GCA_027080775.1 Acidilobaceae archaeon | reverse complement strand
CCCCTCCCCCTCAGCACGGCCACGGCCCTCTCGGCGTCCACCACCGGGAAGAGGATCCTGCCTCCCCTCCTGGAGGCCCTTAAGCCCCGCGCCAGGAGGCCCTCGGCCACCAGGATCCTCCTAGCCCTCTCCGCATCCCCAGGCTCCACAGCCACGCAGGGACTCCTAGCCACCCCCACGCCCTCCCCTGGGGCACCGCGGGGGCGTAGGCGTTAAACCAATCAGCCCCCAGGGGGACCCCCTATGGGGCGGTGAGGAGCGCGGCGAGCACGCCCGAAGGCCTGGGGGCTGGTGTGGAGGTTTTCGCGCTCCGAGCCCCTCCCCAGGCGTGATGACGCGGTTACCCTCCTGGCGCGGCCGACGCTGGGTGGGGAGCGAGGTCGCGGGCTGACCGCCCCACTAATACCCCCAGCAGGCCCGTGGGGATCGTGGGTGTCTAGGAGTTGCCCGGTGGCCCCGTGGGCCTCGTGGCCAAGCCGGGTAGCGGCTTGGCCGAGGAGGCCGCCGCTAAGGTCGTGGCTGCCCTCGAGGAGAGGGGGGTGGAGGTCCTCGTTGAGCGCGACACTGCCATGAGCTACGCTCGCTTCAGGGGCTACCCTGTCTTCGAGATATCAAGGAACCCCCCGGAGCGGCTCGTCGTCGTCGGGGGGGACGGCACGCTGCTGAGGTCGATCCAGAAGCTCCCCGACCCCTCGAGGGTCGTGGTCATGGCTGTTAGGGCCGGTAAGAGGGGTTTCCTGCTGGACGTGGAGCCCTACGAGATAGAGGATAGGGTTGAGGACTTCGTGAACGGCCGCTATAGGGTCGTGGAGTACCCTAGGGTCTCCACGAGGCTCGGCAGCAAGGCCCTCCCATGCGCCATGAACGACGTCGTATTCATAACGAAGATGGCTAAGCTAGTCAAGCTGACGGTCTACGTTGGGGGGGAGAGGGTCTTCACCATAGACGGGGACGGCCTCATAGTCTCCACGACCCTGGGCTCCACAGCCTACAGCCTGAGCGCGGGGGGCCCCATAATAGACCCGGGCCTCGACGTCCTCATCCTGACGCCGATGAACCCCGTGCAGCTCCACCTCCGCCCCGTCGTCGTCTCGCCCGACTCAAAGGTGGAGGTCGAGGTTAGGCCCGCCAGCGGGCCCCTCTACGTCAGCATAGACGGCCAGTACCTCGAGGACCTACAGCCCGGCTCCGTGGCCACAATAGAGAGGTGCGAGAAGCCCGCCAGGATAGCGAGGTTCAGGTGGTGGGAGAACTACTATGAGAGGCTCTACGCGAGGATCCTCGCGTACTGGTAGCAGGAGGCTAGTCATGGACACGGGAGCCATAATGGCGGGCCTACCCCTGAGCGTGCCCGGCATCCACGCTACGACTCCCAGCGTCGTGGGGGAGGTGAGGGACAGGGAGTCGAGGAGGATACTCGAGGACTCCCTGGCTTACGGTCGCCTCGAGGTGCTCGAGCCGGGCCCCGAGGCCCTAGAGGAGGCGTTGAGGGCCGCGAGGAGGGCCGGGGTCCACGGGAGGCTAAGCAGGACCGACCTCGAGGTGCTGGCCCTCGCCATAGAGCTGGGGGCGCCTGTCGCCACGGACGACTACGCCCTCCAGCTCGCCTGCGAGGAGGCCGGGGTGGGGTTCGTGAGGGTTAGGTATAGGGGCATCAGGAGGGGACGTGGAAGCCGAGCCTCTGCAGGTACACCCTGATCTTCTTGGGCAGGCGCGGCACCACCACATCGCCGAAGCGGGGTATGTAGTAGCTCCCCCTCCCGGGGACCTCGACTATCGCCCCGAGCAACTGGTCCCCCGAGTAGACGAGCCTCACCCGGTACTTGCCTCCAACGACCTCATCGCGGTAGCTCAGAGCCGACACGGGCCGCACCATAATCCCACGCGGCTCCCACATCTATTAAAGCGTTCTCACAACCCACCCCCGAGGCCCAGCCTGGCCAGGAGGGCCTCGAGGGCCTCACCAGCGCCGGCCTCCCCGGCGGCCCTCCGGGCGGCGGCCAGGGTGTTCTCTAGGATGTCATCGACCGGGTAGCCCAGGCCCCTATACCAGGTAGCAGCCAAATGGGTCGCCAGCAGCTCAGCGGCCCTCGCTATGAGGGCCTCCCTCGTGGAGCGCTCGTTGAACTCCCTGTAGAGCCCCTTAGCCAGCCCCGAGAAGGGCGCCGCGGCGATAGCCCTATCCTCGGCCTCTACCTTCGCCTCGTCGAGGCCCGCGGGCTTGGGTATGTCGCCCACCCAGGCCTCCGCGGCGTCGTGGAGCAGCGCTATAGTGGAGGCCCTCAGGGGGTCCACCTGGAGCCCCCGCTGGCGGGCCTCCTCGGCGAGCTCGAGGGCCAGGATCGATGCTAGGAATGAGTGCTGCGCCACAGTCTCGGCCTGGGAGGGGGGCACGCCCCTGAGCATCCACCCAGTCCTAGCGAGGTTGTAGAGCGCCCTGAGCACGCTCCCAAGGCTGCCGTGGACTTCCTCCACGCCCAAGCCCCGGCACCGCCCCCTGAGCTGGGGGTGTGGGGGTTAGAAGCTCGGCCCCGGGGGCCTGGGCCTCCTCCTAAGGGCTGCGGCTGTCCTCTGGGCTGTGTAGTAGATGGCTGCTATGTAGCCCACCACCTCGAGGCGGCCGAGGAGCATTGCCAGTATGAGGTCTATCTTGGCGCCTAGGGGGGCCGAGGCGGAGCTTATGCCAACGCTCAGGCCCACGTTGCCCATGGCGCTTGCGACCTCGAATGCGGCGTTTATGAAGCTGTACTTGCTGGGGTAGAGGGCTGCTAGGGCGACGGAGAGGATGAAGTGGGTCATGACGAATATCATTGCGGTCGCGGCCACGGAGCGTATGTAGCTATCGGTGAGCCTCTTCTCCCCCAGCCTCATGCGGGGCCTGTAGCCCCTCGGCCTCATCGAGGAGGTCGCCTCTACCCAGCCCACCTTAGAGAGGACCACGAGCCTGAGGACCTTTATGCCGCCCGCTGTTGAGAAGGCGCTGCCCCCCAGGAGGGCTAGGAAGGTTAGTATGGCCTTGTAGGCGTCTGGGGTGGCGTTCAGGTCCCCTGCCTGGAAGCCCGCGGTGCTGGCCGAGGAGAATACGTGGAACACCACCTGGAGGGCGCTGAAGGTCCTGTGGAAGCCGGGGTCGTGCTCCCATATGTAGAGGGCGGCGAGGCTGGAGAGCGCCAGTATTAGGAGCTGGGCCTGGGTCTCGACGGCGTTCTTGAGAGCCTTGAAGCGGAAGGTCAGTATGTTATAGTGGTCCTTGAAGTTCATCGAGCCCATGTAGACCGTTATGATCCCCGCTATGAGCACCCACTTGTTGTGGAGGTAGTAGCCCAGGCTCTGGGTGTGCGTCGAGAAGCCCGCGGTGGCGATGCCCGTCATAGCGTGGCTTATGGCGTCGTAGAGGTTCATCCCCGCGGCGTAGAATAGCGAGGCGCTTATGCCCGTGAGGGTCGCGTAGATAACGAACATCTTCCAGGCCGTCGCAGCCACGCTCGCCTCAATCTTCTCGACCCTCCCCTCCGCTAGGTAGAGGGCCGCGGCGCTTATCCCCGGGGCCGCCAGGACGGCGATAGTGAACACCACTATCCCCAGGCCACCCTCCCACTGCATGAGGGTCCTCCACACCTGGAGGGTCCTGGGGAGCTGCTCGACCCTCGGGACGTAGACGCCCCCCGAGCTGCTCGGGGTCCCAGAGAGTATTGTGAGCCCAGTCGTCGTCCAGCCGCTGACCGACTCGAATAGGGCGTCTATGAAGGGTATCCTAGCGGCCACCATGAAGGGTATGGCCGCCAGCACCGGTATCGAGACCCAGGTGGCGGCGGTCAACGCTATCGCGGAGCCCGGCCTCAGGGGGGCCCTCGGCAGCGAGGCCAGGGCGACTCCTATGCCCAGGTATATGGCCCCTATCACCAGGTAGACGAAGGTCGCATACTCCTCCCCCACGGCGCCTTTGAAAAAGTAGAGGTAGGCCCCATACATCCCCGAGGCCACGATGGACGTGCTGGTCGTAGCTATCATGAAGCCCAGGTAGGGTAGCAGCCCCAGGAGGCCCCTAGCCTCGCCGCGGGGGGTCACCATCGCAGGGCATCCCCATGGCCGTCAGGCGGCTCGGAGTCGGAGGTTACGCTCATCCCCCAGACCGCCCGGGCCCCGGTATTTTATTATGAAAGCCCTCCCCGGGGCCCGCTAGGGTTCATGGTGGCGGCCGCCCCTGCAGCTGTGGCCTCAGCGGTATTCCTGGCCACAGTGGCCGTCATAGTGCTCAGGCTGGTGGACGAGGCGGTCGCGGGCCTCGCGGGGGCCCTCGCTGCCGTGGCCCTGGTCTCGGGCTACACGGCCTCGAGGGCGTTCCACTTCATAGACTGGGACGTGATGGCCATACTCCTGGGCATGTGGATCCTCACGGGCTACATGACGGAGGCCGGGGTGGCGGAGGCCATAGTCTCGTGGGTCTCCTCTAGGGTGGGGGAGTACAGGGTGTTCATACTATCCCTCGCCCTGATAGCGGGGTTCGTCTCAATGTTCGTTGACAACGTCCTAGTGATACTACTCTTCGGCTCCATAGCCCTCGAGGCGGCCCGGAGGGCCGGGGGCAACCCGGCCCTCGCAGTGATACTAGTAGGGCTCGCAGCCAACTACATGGGCACGGCCCTACTGATGGGCGACCTGCCCCCCCAGCTCCTCCACAGCATAGCCGGCTACGAGTTCCTCGACTTCATATGGTGGAGGGGGAGGCCCGGGAGCTTCATAGTCCTAACCGCCTCCTTCCTAGCCACCATGGCGGTCATGTACGCCCTATTCCTCAGGGGCGAGCCGAGGACCCCCGTGGAGCCCGTCGGCGCCGAGGCCCGGGTCAAGAGGGGCCCCCTAGCCGTGAGCGCCTCCGTCTTCGCCGCCACGGTAGCGGCGATGGCGCTCAGGCCCCTCCTAGGCGTGCCCCTCGGCTACATAACCCTCAGCGGCGCGGCCGCCATGGCCCTAGCTGCCGAGGCCGCGAGGCGCCTCGGCCACGAGGACTACCCCTCCTTCGAGAAGGTGGCCTCAGACGTGGAGTGGAGGGCCCTACTCTTCTACGCCTCCCTCTTCGCCCTCGTAGGCTCCCTCCAGTACTCCGGGGCCCTCGCCTCCCTGGCCTCCCACCTGAGGAGCCTCATAGCGGGGGGCGGGGCCAGGGCCTTCGCCGCATCCTACTGGCTCGCAGCCCTCCCATCCACGGTGGTGGAGCACGACGCCATGCTCCTCTCGCTCCTCTACACCGTGAGGGACGCCGCCGCCCTGGCCGGCGTGGACCCGCACCCCCTCTACTGGGCCCTCGCCTGGGGGGCCACACTGGCGAGCAACCTCACCACGGCCGCGGCCCCAGCGCTCTACGTGGCCCTCGTCATAGCTGAGAGGGGCGGCCGCCGCGTGGGGCCCCTCGAGTTCCTCAGGTACTCCTCGGCCTTCGTCGCCGCGGGGCTAGCCCTCACGTTCCTCGTGGCCCTCCCCCTCTATGCCCCCCTCACCCACTAGGATCCCCGCGCCCCCGTTGAGGGGCTCGGCAACGACCACCTCGCCCCCGAGGCCTAGCTCGGAGAGTATAGACCTGAGGAGGGCGGCGTCCCCCCAGGCCATATCCCTAGTGGTTATCGTGTACAGGGCCGGGCCCCAGCTGGACTGGGCGAGCACCACGCCGTTCCTGGCGGCCTCGCCGGCGATGGCCTGGAGGTCGCCCCGGTAGACTCCCCCCTGGTGGCCGCTGAAGTAGAGGCCCGTGCCGAGCTGGATAGCCCTGAGGCCCTCGAGGGCCTCGCCCAGGTCCCCCCGCGCCACTCCAGCGGCGAGCCTCAGGAGCCCCACTGCCATGAGCCTCTCGGCCTCGAGGCTCGGCCTCCAGGGCCTGGATAGGAGCGCCTCCTCCTCGGCCTCCCCCAGCCCCCTCTCCAGCTTGGGTAGGACTATAACGAACCTCCAGTCCCGGGGGACGTCGAGCCTCACCAGGGGCCTCGGGCCCCCGGGGTCGGGGGCCCCAGCGTCAACTACGAAGCCGCCGTAGGCGAAGGCCAGCGTGCCGGCCCCGGAGACCCTACCCCTACCAAGGCGCCTCGCCACCCCTGCAACCTCCCCGGGACTGCAGCCCCCCATGCCCAGGGCGGCCCTGGCGGCGCAGGCGGCGGCGAGGCTTACCTGGGTCGTGCTACCCAGGCCGGCGTGGCGGGGCATGGACTCCACTATGGAGAGGCACACACCCCCGAGGCCCAGGGCCTCGAGGGCCCTCCTGGCTACGCTGGCGTGGTCCCGGGGGCCCTCAACCACGGTCTCCCCGGGGCAGGGGCGGGCCTCGACGACCAGCCTGGGCCTGCTCGAGTAGAAGCCGGCCGACCCCCAGGAGTAGGGCCTGCCCGGGCCTGCGTGGTAGAAGCCTGCGTGGAGCCTGGAGCCCGCCTCGACCCTAGCCGTGGGTATAGCCGCCACCCACGCAGCCCCGGGGGCTTGGGGTGGGGGTTAACTCTTGGCGGCCCTGGAGAGCAGGCCCTCGAGGTACTCTATGGTGTCGACGAAGGAGGGGCCGGGGTGGTTCAGGTTGACCCTCCGGCTCTCGGGCACCAGGTAGACCCTGCCCTCCCTGTAGGCCCTGAGCCCCGCTATGGCTGGCCTGAGCTTGGCGTACTTCTCCACTGTAAGCTTCTGGACGGGGTCGAAGCTGACGAGCACAACGTCGGGGTCCCTCCGCGCGACCTCCCCGTAGTCAACGTCGAAGAAGCCCCTCTGGACGTCGTGGAATATGTTGACGCCACCCGCTATCCAGACCCCGTCGTCAACGTAGGTGAGCGCCCCGACTGTGGAGCTTGACTTGTAGTGCCAGAAGTGGTCCACGAACACCCGGGGCCTCGCGCGCCTCCCCGAGGTCCTCCTATAGATGGCCTGGAGCCTCTCCTCCAGCCTGAAGGCCAGCTCCCTCGCCTCGGCAGCCCGGTCGGTGACGAGGCCTATGTCGACGATGTTAGCTATTATATCGTGAACGTTGGTGTGGGAGCGCACCTTGAATGTCCTATACCCCAGCTCCCTCAGCCTCTCATCGACTCTATCCTCGACGGGGGCCTGCGTGAAGATTATGTCCGGCCTGAGCTCCGCTATCTTGTCATAGTAGGCCTTCAGGCATGTCCCAGCTATGGCCTTGTCCTCGGGCCTCCTCAGGTAGACCCTGCAGTACGGTGTTATGCCGACAAGCTCGTCCTCGAGGCCTAGGAGGACGAGGGTCTCAGTCGCTATGGGTGTGAGCGAGACTATCCTCAAGCCACCGGGCACCCGAGGCTGGACGGGGTGTCCAGCCTTTTAAGGTGCAACTACTGGGCGGCGCTATAGAGGGGAGCCCCAACCATTGCCCCAAGAGCAAGGCTTAACACCAGCCGCAAGGCCCCCGGGCCCCGTGGGGAGTGCGGGAGTTGTCGATTGAGGTCAGGAGGGTCCAGAGGCTCGGCGCCAGCAGCCTAGTCGTAACCATACCCAAGGAGTGGGCGAGGCGCCTGGGCCTCGAGGCTGGTAGCAGGGTCTACCTGATAGACGAGGGGGATAGCGTGAGGATAGTCCCCCTCTCCAAGTCCTCGGGGGAGCCCCCGGAGTTCGTGGCCCCACCCATACCAAAGGCTGCGGGGGACATGGTGGTATGCATCTACCTCAGCGGCCTGAGCGAGGCGAGGATAAAGCTCAGGGGTCCCCTAGCCGGGGAGGCCCTCATGGCCCTCAAGGAGAGGGCCCTCAGCCTCCTCGGGGTCCAGGTGGGGGAGTCCGAGGACGGGGCGGCCGTGGTCAAGGTCGCCCTTGACTCCGAGAAGCTAGACGTGCCCCACATGATCAGGGTACTCGCCAGGGACGCCGAGGGCATACTAGGCATACTATCAAGGATAGTGGAGAGGGGGGGCTCCAGCGAAGAGGACCTCAGGGAGCTAGAGGTCCTCGAGAGGGACTTCCTGAGGAACCAGCACGCCATAATAAGGTACCTCATGACTAGGAGAGCCGGCACCCCCAACCTCGTGGCGAACTACTACGCCGCCCTAGCCACGGGCTACCTGGGCTTCGCCGTCGACCTCCTAGACAACATGGTCAAGCTACTCCCCGAGCAGGGGGGCCTCACCCTCCAGGCCGAGGAGGCCTCCAGGATAAAGGGGCTCCTATCCAGGCTAGTCGAGCTGATAAGCCTGGAGGCCAGGATAATAGCGAACCCCAGCTTCACGAGGGCGGGGGAGCTGATAGCGGAGCTCTCAAGCCTTAGGGGCGAGGTGAGGGAGCTAATCTCCGGGTCCCCCAGCCCCTGGGCCGCCGTGGTGCTAGCCAAGATACACGATGTCCTCAGGGTGCTAACCCTCTCAGCCTACGTCACCCTATGCATGGCGGTCATCTCCTCGGCTGGCCGCGGTAAACACTGACACCCCCACCCCCGAGGTAGGCCCCGCAGAACCTGCACCGGCCCCCCTCGAGGCAGCGGCCGCAGACTGGGCACCTCCTCCCGGGGTCCGGGCAGGGCCCCGGGGGCTCGAGGCCCAAGTCTAGCATCCTAGCCATAAGGTAGGCGTGTGCCTCACTAGGCTCCCAGCCCTCAACGGGCCTCGAGCCCCTGGCGAGCCCCTCGAGGAGCCCGAGGGCGCCCGAGCCCATGGTTATGGGTGTCTTACCCCTCCAGGCCACCCACGGGAGGCCCATGGCGTCGAGGTAGAGCCTTAGGAGGTACTTGCCTACCCTAGACCCCCCGGGCCCCCGGGATATGAGGCACTCCAGGGGGGCCTCCCGGGCCACCAGGCGGGCCTCGGGGCTGTAGAGGGGGTGGCAGACCCTAACGCCGAGCACCCCGGCTAAGTCGTCTACCACGAAGTGGGCTCCACCCCCGGTCATCCTGGCCCTCCACTCCCCTATCTCCCGGGGGCCCGCGTTGAGGAGGAACTCGTAGCCGAGGAACAACTCGTCCCCCCCGTCGCCGGTCAGCACGCACCCGCAGCCCTCGCTTCTCGCGGCGGCGAGGCCCAGGGCGGCCCCAGCGGCCCCGGCGACCTCGACCGGGTCGACTATGCCCAGGGCCACGAGGCTCGCGTCCACCGCAGCCCTGAAGCCGGGCGTCGAGGGCCTCAGGGCCGCGAGCCTGAGGCCCAGGGCCTCGGAGACCCTGTGGGCGTAGGCCTCGTCGGGGCTGCCCTCGGGTAGCACGCTGACGGCGAGCCTCACCAGGCCCGGGGCGTGGGCCGCCACGGCCGTGGCCACGAACGACGTGTCTATGCCCCCGCTGAGGAGGACGCAGTCGCAGCCCTCCAGGGCGGCGTAGCGGGCCACGATGCGGGCTAGCCTCGAGGCTATGGAGAGGCACTCCCCCAAGGCGGCCCCAGGTATGGCTGGATGGGGCGTCCAGCTATTTATCCAAACCCGGGCGCCCGGCCCGGGGCGGTGCGGCGACGTGGCTCCCCGAGGACTCGAGGCACTCGCCGTCTACAGGGGCTCCCCCGACTCCCTGAGGCCCCTGGCCTCGGAGGCCGCGGTATTCACGGTCGTGATAGGCTCCACTAGGACCTCCACGGTACCGGGGGTGAGCATCGCCGGCGCAACCCCGGAGGCGACGCTCCTCACGCCCACGCTGGACGTGGAGTACCTCCTAGCCGGGAGGCCCCTCAGCCTCGACGTCATACCCGTGACCCCGGAGGGCATACCCACCCCGGCCCTCGTCACCAGGGCCTCCCTGGGCCTGGCGGGCGACGTGCCGGCTCTCGTGGTAGACGCTGGAGCCCACGCCGCCCCGAGGGTGCCCCACGTCGCCCTCCCCTCGAGGAGGGTGGGGGAGCGCATAGACACCGGCCACGCCTTGCCCGAGGGCACGGCTGAGAGGCTCTACGGCGAGGCGAGGCTCCTCGGCCAGCAGCTGGGGAGGGGCCACGTGGTAGTCATAGGGGAGAGCATACCGGGCGGCACGACGGTGGCCATGGCGATAATGGAGGGCCTAGGCTACAGGGCCCGGGGGCTCGTGAGCAGCGCTGGCCCGGAGAACCCGCACGACCTCAAGTGGAGCCTCGCCAGCAGGGGCCTCGAGGCCTCAGGCCTGATAGGGAAGCGGGGGGAGCCCTTCAGGGTAGTCGACGCCGTCGGCGACCCCGTCCACGTCAGCGTTGCCGGCCTCGCAGCGGGCGCCCTCGAGGCCGGCTCGCCCCTCGTCGTGCTGGCGGGGGGCACGCAGATGGCGGCAGCCGCCGCTATACTAGACAGGCTCGGAGTCCACCCAGGGGGCAGACTGGCCCTCGTGACCACGAGGTGGCTCGTGGAGGATCCCACGAGCGACATCCTAGCCCTCGTCGACCAGCTCGGCATTGAGGTGACACTGGCCGCGGCCCCCCTCGACTTCTCGGGGGCCAGATACGAGGGGCTGAAGTACTACGAGAGGGGCTACGTCAAGGAGGGCGTCGGCGCCGGGGCCGCGGCCGCCCTCGCAATGGCTAGGAGGGGCCTCGGCCCAGAGGATGTGCTAAGGGCCGTGGAGGCCGAGTACGAGAGGGTCAAGGGTGCCAGGCTTTGAGCCAAGTCCCGCGGCTGAGGATCACACCCGGCAGGGCCGCGATCATCGAGCTGCCCTGGGAGGCCAGGTTCCTCTCAACGATACCCCCAGGCGCCGGCTCCACTAGGAGCGTGGCGTTCATACACGTCCACAAGGGCTACAGGATAGAGCCCCGCAGCCTCCGGGAGGCCCTCAGGGTCGAGGCCGAGGCCGCCGGGGCGCCGGGGGCCCTGGCCTTCCTCACCGCAGCCTCCACGGACGAGGTCGAGTGGAGGAGCATCGAGGGCCCTCCGAGGGCGTGGGTCTACGCTACGATAGGCCTCACCCCACCCGTGTGCCCCGGGGGCTCGGGGGAGGGGCACGAGCCCCTCAGGGCCTCCACTATAAACGTGGCAGTCATAGTCGAGGACAACCTGAGCCCGGCGGGGGCGGCTGACCTCCTAAGAGCGGTCGCCGAGGCGAAGGCGGCTGCGGCCTCGGAGCTGCTCCTAAGGTGCCCCGAGTCCCAGGGGCCCTGGAGGCCCCTGGGTACTGTCACGGACTCCATAGCGGTCCTCTGGCCGGCACACACCAGCAAGCCGGGGGCGGAGACAGCCGGGCACGCCACCAGGATAGGCGGCCCCATAGGCGAGGCCGTCTACAGGCTAATCCTAGAGGCCGGCCTGGCCAGGCTCGGCCCCGGGGGGCTGGCGGCGAACGCCCTCGGCCTCAGCCCCCGGGAGCTCGCGGGCCTCGTGGGTAGGGTTTACGAGGAGTCCCCCGTCCCCGGGGTGCCCCGCTCCAGGGTCGAGGAGGCCGCTGGGAGGCTCATAGAGGCCTGGCTCGGCGACCCGAACGTGCAGGCCCTCATAATAGCCTCGAGGGAGGTCGACATCCACGGCTCGGCCGGGGGAATACCGGGCTTGAGGGAGGAGTGCTTCCACTCCGACACCCCGAGGATTGTCGCTGACGAGTTGCTAGGCATGGCCCTAGCCTCATACCTAGCGGGGGCCCGCGGGGTGCTGGCCATGTACTGGGTGGAGAGGCTCAAGAAGAGGGGGGTCATACCCGAGGCCCCAATGTTCGAGGACGACGCCGCCTCGGCCATCATAGCCTCGGCCCTCGCCAGGATACTAGACAGGCTCCTCGGCACCGAGCCGGAGGTGAGCCTTTGAGCCCGGAGGCCCGGGCGGGGCGCCGGAGGGGCGGGGTGGCCTCGAGGTGCCCCGCCTCCTGCCTGGTCATGGCTGGGGGGAGGGGTGAGAGGCTCTGGGGCCCCAGTAAGCCCCTCGTGGACGTATGCGGGGAGCCCATGATCCTCAGGGTCGCCAGGGCCCTCGCACGCTCGGGCGTCTGCCCCTTCGTGGC
Source organism: Acidilobaceae archaeon (assembly GCA_027080775.1). Lineage (GTDB taxonomy): Archaea > Thermoproteota > Thermoprotei_A > Sulfolobales > Acidilobaceae > Calypsonella > Calypsonella navitae. The sequence goes on along the minus strand of JALWPV010000044.1, from coordinate 6,865 downwards.
TATAGCGTACTCCCCTAGGAGCAGGGCGGTCCTCTCCCTGCCCTGGGAGGAGGTCCCAGCTAGCATAGTCTTCATAGAGACGCTGGGGGCCGGCTACCCCGAGGACATGCCCCGCGCACTCCAGGAGCTCCCCCAGCCAACCCTAGTGGTGCCAGCGGACATGCCCCACCTCACACCCCGGCTCGTGGCGAGGATAGCGGAGAGGCTATGCTCCACCGAGGGGGACATAGTCAACCTCGTAGGCCCCAGGGGCCTCACGGGCATAAGCCTCCACAGGAGGAGGACCCCCACGGATAGGTGGGCCAACGTCGAGCTCGAGGGAGTCGAGGAGTGGAGGCTCATAGACGTCGACACCCCAGGCGACCTAGAGGAGGCGAGGAGGAGGTGCGCCTAGCCCCCAGCCCGAGGGCTCACGGCGGCGACGCGCCCCGGGGCACCCTAGACTTCAGCGCCCCCCTAAACCCCCTGGGCCCCCCCGCATGGCTCCTCGAGGCCCTCACCAGCGCCCTCGGGGGCCTAGCGGCTTACCCCCGCCCATCCTACGAGCGCCTGAGGGAGGCCCTGGCAGGGCTCCACCCTGGCCTCGACCCGGGCATGCTTGTGCCGCTCAACGGCGCCGCCGAGGCCCTCCAGCTCGCCCTCCTAGCACTCGCGCCCAGGAGGCTCCTAGTGGTGGAGCCGACCTTCGGCGACAACGCCCTCCAAGCCGGGGCGGCCGGCGTCGACTACGAGCCCGTCCTGATGCGCCGCGGCCCCCAGGGGTGGAGCCTGGACCCCGAGGCCCTCTGCATGAGGCCCCGCGAGCGCCTCACGGGCGCCCTGGTGCTACTCTCGAACCCCAACAACCCCACGGGCCACCACGCCCCACCCGAGGAGCTTGAGGCCCTCGCCGGCTGCCTGTGGGAGAGGGGCGCCTGGCTCCTCGTGGACGAGGCCTTCCTACGGCTATCCCAGAGGCCCCACTGGAGCATGGCCAGCAGGGCCCCGCCCAACACCATAGTGGTGGGTAGCCTAACCAAGGACCTAGCCCTGCCGGGCCTCAGGCTGGGCTACCTGGTAGCGCACGACAGGAGGGTCGCAGCCACCCTAGACTCGGCCAGGCAGCCCTGGAACGTGAACACCCTCGCCGCGGCGGCGGGCGAGGCGCTAGCCGAGAACAGGAGGCTCCTAGCGGCCCACCTGGAAGCGGCTAGGAGGCTCATAGCGGCGGAGGCCCCCAGGATCCTCGGGGGCCTAAGGGCCCTGGGCCTGACCGCCTGGTGGGGCGGCCCACCCTTCATCCTAGTGCACCACCCATCCAAGCCCCACCCACACCTCAACAGGGCCCTACACGCCCGCGGCTTCCACGTCAGGGACGCCTCGAGCTTCCACGGCCTTGGCCCCGAGTACTCGAGGATCTCCATTAGGCTGCCAGGCGAGAACGCCGCCCTCCTAGAGGCACTCGCAGCCAGCCTCGACTAGCCGGCCTGGACGCCGGGTCCAACCCCTATAAGCCCCCGGCCCCCCGGCCCCCGGGGGCGCCGGGGGATGGGCTTCAGGGACCTCCTCTCATTCCTCACAACCCTACCCATAGGCGGCGGGGGGAGCCTCGAGGGCGCCGCCGAGGCCTTCCCACTAGCGCCCCTAGCCGGGGGCGTCGTGGGCCTCATGGCCGGGCTCGCTGGGGCGGCCGCAGGGATCCTCTGGGGCCCCATCGTGGCGGGGGTCTTCTACTCGGCGGCATACATCCTGTTAACCGGGGGGTTACACCTGGATGGCTACGCAGATGTCGAGGACACACTAGGCTCCGGCCTCACCGGCGGCGAGGCCCTCAGGGTACTCAAGGACCCCAGGAGGGGATCCCACGCCCTCGTGATGGTTGCATTCAACCTACTACTCTCGACGGGCGCCGCAGCAGCCATCTACACCGACGCGGGCCCCCTAGGCCTAGCCCTAGCGGCGACCATAACCCACGCAGCCTCAGGGGCCTCCATGCTACTACTAGCCAGGAGGGCGGAGCCACCCCCATACAGGGGCCTCTCAACACTATTCCACAGGGCCGCCAGGGCACCCAGGGCACTAGCCAAGGCCCTCGCTGCACTCGCGGCGACCGAGGCGGCGGCCCTCGCAGCAGCGGCGGCGAGCGCCTCCTGGGGCTCCCTGGCGGCGGCCCTCGCACCACTCACAGCCCCATCCATAGGGGTGGCCCTGGGTCTCAGGGGCCCCGTCAGGGTCCTGGGGTTCGCCAACGGCGACGTGATGGGCTACACCTACGAGGCCACGAGGCTCACAGGCCTACTAGCAGCGGCGCTCGCCGCCGCGGCCCTCCACCCAGCCTAGCCCCCGGGGGTGCGGGGGTTGCATTACCTGCCCCCGTGGGTGCTGAACAAGTACAACCCCATCGCCGTGCTCGCGGCGCTGGCCCTCGACTACCTCTACCCCAGGCACGAGGGCCTGGCCCTGGCGCTCCACCCGGTCCACACGGCGTTCCTCATGGCGAGGAGGCTCGCGCCCCCCTACAGCGGGGCCGCCCGGGGGGTGGCGTCGTGGCTCGCGGTTATGGCCACCCACCTAGCCCCGGCGGCCCTCCTCCTCTACGCCTCCTGGAGGCTCCTCGGCCCCCCGGGCTGGGTCGTGGCGGCGGCGCTTGTCTACAAGGCCTCCATAGCGGTTAGGCTCCTAGCCCTCCACGCCTCGAGGGCCTCACGGGCCCTCCGCGAGGGCCGCCTAGGGGATGCGAGGCGGGAGGCCCAGAACCTCGTCAGGAGGCCCACCGCCACCCTAGGCCCCGGCCACGTCGCCAGCGCTGTTATCGAGAGCCTGGCGGAGAGCCTCGTCGACAGCGTCGCGAGCCCCCTCTTCTATGCCGCAATCCTTGGCCCCCTGGGGGCCCTAGCGCAGAGGATAGCGAACACCCTAGACGGCGCCCTAGGCTTCAAGACCCCCCAATACATCAGGGCAGGCAAGGCAAGCGCCTACGCCGACACAATACTCAACTACATACCAGCCAGGCTCGCAGCCCTAACAATAGCACTAACAGCCCCACTCGCAGGCGGGAGCACAGCGGAGGCACTCAAAACCATAGCGGCAAACCACGCAGCCACCGAGAGCAGGAACGCCGGCTACCCACTCTCAGCAATAGCCGGAGCCCTAGGAGTATGCCTAGAAAAGAAGGGCCACTACACCATAAACCCGGGCAAGCCATGCCCAAACCCAGACCACATAAACAAAGCCATACACCTACTCTACACAAACACCCTCATATGGATAACACCAACCCTACACCCCTAACAAAACCCCTAGCCAAAAAAGCCAAGTCGTCACACGAGGGAATGGAAAGCCGTTTGCATATAGTGTTTGCCTAATGTCTCCCACCTGTGGGCCTCCCGTTTGCATGTTGTGGGTTCGTCCCACCGTATCCTTTGTGTTTGATTTTTCTCTTGGTGTGTTTACTGTGAACATTGTGTTCGCCTACTTCTGGGCGATTGGCTATAGGAGCGTAACGCTTAAATACTAGTTTCTCTAAATTGGAAACTTAACGTAATGGTTGAGTGTTTCCAGGCGATTGGCTATACCTGGGTGGTGGGCCGTTTTATGCAAACCATGGGGGGTGGAAACTGCCGATGGTGCCCACCGGAATCCCACCTGGTCCCGCGTATTCTACACGCCCAAGGCTGGGCTAAGGCATAAATACGAGGCCCACCCCCAACGAGGGGTGGACTCATACCCCTAGAGGGAAACCGAGCACATACCCTACAAAGGGAATTGCAAGCCTGAGGTTGACTATCTCTTCGAGCTTCTGCTTGAAGAGCCATACCCTACAAAGGGAATTGCAAGAGCAGGAAGGCGAGCAGGAGGCTCAAGGAAGACCTCACATACCCTACAAAGGGAATTGCAAGCTAATTGATGCCGGGGTGCCAGCCGAGGACGCCCGCTACGTCCATACCCTACAAAGGGAATTGCAAGGCTCGGCCTATACGTCGTGTCGTGGCGCGTGAAGGGTTGCCATACCCTACAAAGGGAATTGCAAGTATGTAGCGCTGGTTGATGGAACAACGAAGAGTATCGCCTCATACCCTACAAAGGGAATTGCAAGGGTGATCCCACGCCTCAACGCCCCTCCTATACGCCTCCTCCCCATACCCTACAAAGGGAATTGCAAGCTCTCACATCATATACTCTCCAGTACTCGTTAATCATTCATACCCTACAAAGGGAATTGCAAGTCAACCGCTACGGCTTGGTCGCCGTCCCGGTAGACTACATACCCTACAAAGGGAATTGCAAGGGAACGTAGGCGGCTAGGAGGAAGTCCTCTAGGGTTACACATACCCTACAAAGGGAATTGCAAGTGAGTAGCACGCCCTCTCACCCTCTCTCAGGCCACTTTTCATACCCTACAAAGGGAATTGCAAGCTTCGCTGGCTTCTTGGGTCTGGCCGGACAAGGTCTGACTCATACCCTACAAAGGGAATTGCAAGTTCCACCTAAGCCGTGGGGAGCTAGACTGCGCTATCGGCCACCATACCCTACAAAGGGAATTGCAAGATCGCAGACTATAACAGCTACAACGTTGAAGCCATGGCTACATACCCTACAAAGGGAATTGCAAGCACGTGCGCCACCAGTAGAGCCTGGGCTCGAGGCCGCCGAGGGCATACCCTACAAAGGGAATTGCAAGAAGGCCATGGACTCTCCTAGGGTCGTCATCTTCTACCACAACATACCCTACAAAGGGAATTGCAAGAAGTTGTATAGCAGCGCCTGGTCTCCATTCGGCATTACGATCCCATACTCTACAAAGGGAATTGTAACTGCACGCGCTTCGCCCTGTGAGTGAGGGCGAGTATGCTGTCATACTCTTTAAAGGAAATTGGAGGTGTTACTGGTTTGTTGTCATGGATTCTAGTCCTGATGCTGTGCTGTAGAGTAGTCCTAGTATTAGGGCTGCGTAGAGTAGTGGCCTGATGTCTACTGTTACGGTTGTGTCTCCCAGGCTTCCGTGGAGGATGCCGCCTGTGAGTAGTGTGTAGGCTAGGAGCCAGCTCACTATCGAGGTTAGTATGTTTAGCGGGAGCGCTGCGGGCGTGCCCCTTGCCAGGGCTGCCCCGGCTCCTAGGGCTGTGAGTACTGCCAGGTATGCTAGGTACTCCTTGCTGGCGAAGGGTGGGGCTGGTGCCTGCTGGGTGCCGGCGGCGGTGGCTAGTAGGGGGAGGGCTATAACGTATACTAGGTAGTATAGGAAGCCTGATATGACGCCCCTAACCGCTATCCAGGCCGCCCTCGAGGCCCTGCCGCGGCTCAAGGCCCGGCCCCCCGGCTCTCCCGGGATTGCTGTTGTTGGACTGTGTAGAGGCCGGCTATGCTGTAGTGGACCCCTGTGACGCCGTTCTTCTCTAGCGCCAGGGCCTGTGGCGGCGTTAGGGGCTTCCTCGTCTCACCCCGGTGTATGGCGCCTACCGTTATGACCGTGTTGCCAGCGTACACCTTGAAGTCGTAGAGTGGCACGGAGCCCTTGTAGTCAACCACGAGCACGGGGCCCCTGGGGGTCTCCTCGAGCTTTATCGTGAGTATGTCTGGGTGCTCGACAGCCTCAGCGGTGAAGAGCGCCAGTGGCGCTAGCAGCGCTAGGAGTATGGCGGCCCCCCCGAAGCCTAGGGCGAGCTTGTAGCCGGTCATCAACCCCGGGGCACCCCCGCTATCCCTGGGCCTGGGGGGCCGCGGGGGCCTCCTGGTGGGCCTTGATCTTGTATGCCTCTATGCCGTTCTTGAGGAGGATCCCGCCCGCCCACACTATGACGCCTATGTAGGCCAGCTTGAAGGCTAGGTCCACCAGCTTCATGACGCTAACGCTCACGACGCTCTCGAGACTGCCGCCCTTCACTGCTAAGGGCTTGTAGGCGGTGTAGGCCGCGTAAGCCAGGTAGGCCCCGAAGAGGACAAGCGCGAGCCCAACGACTACAAGGACTATACCCACGTGCTCGCTCCTAAGCCCAGCCAAGACCCAGGGGCACCCCCTCCACCCGGGGGCGGCCGCGTCTCTGATTTAAAGAGGGGGAGCTAGCGGGAGGGGCCCCCGTAGAATAGGAGGTAGCCGAACCTAGCGTAGACCTCCCTCAGGGGGTCCCCGTCGCTGTAGGAGGCTAGCCTGTAGCGCCTCTCCAGCTCCGACTCCCAGGGCCCCTGGGGCTCGAGGACACCCATCTCCACTAGCTCCCTGAGGAGGCTGGCGGCGAGGCCTGTGGTGTACTCGCCGCGCCCGACCCCCCAGTCAACGTCGGGCCTCTCCTCCATCAGCCTCAGGGCCTCCCTCCTCACGGTCTCAGCGCTTATCTCCTCGCCTCTCTCCGCGAGCCTCGCGGCGGCGAGGAGTGTCAGGACCAGGCCCCTACGCCTCCCGGACTTGAACCTCTCGAGGAGGGAGTCGAGCCTCCTCCTCAGGGACTCTATGCCCCCCACCCCTCCCAGCCCCCAGCGGCGCTGGCTAGGGGGGGTTAGTCCTGTATCTCGGCGGTGCCCCCTATGGCCTGGCCTGGGAGGGGCCTCTCGAACCTCGCTAGGAGGAGGGGGTTCCTGGCCCCGTGCCTCCTGAGGATCCTGCCCCGGTAGACGTTGCCGTGCCTGTCCCTGTAGACCACCCTCTTACCAGCCAGCCCCTTGGCCACCTTAAGTGGGACCCCCTCCACCTTGAGTATGACCTGCCGGGGGTACTGGGTGTTGGAGCCCCTCCTGTAGCCGACGATCACGGCCCTCACAGCCACGCCGCCCACCCGCCACAGGGCTGGTGGGGGGCGGGGGATATAGGGTGAACGCTGGCCCGGAGGGCCTCGGAGACAACGCATAGACCGCCCGGGATCCTCCGGGCGGGGGCCTCCCCCCTCTAAGC